>NZ_JNWZ01000042.1 GCF_000716545.1 Kitasatospora phosalacinea | reverse complement strand
CCGGGCTCCCGCTCAAGACCGTCCTGGAACAGCTCGACCTGCTCGGCGAGGAGGTCGTCCCCGTGCTGCGCGCCGAGTTCGCCAAGAACCGCCCGGCGGACGTCCCCGACGGGCCCACCCACGCCGCCCGCCTGGCGGCCCGTCAGCAGACGGGCGCTGCCCGGTGACGCCGGGCACGGGCGCACGAAACACCTTCCGGCCGATGAAGCGCCGCTCACCGAGGGAGCACACCGTGGCCCTGACCGACACCGCCCCCGCCGCGAAGCCGGCGCATCCGGCCCTGCCCGGAGCCCTGGCCGTCCTGACCGTCGTCAGCGGTTTCCTGGACGCCGTCAGCTATCTCGGCCTGGGACACGTCTTCACCGCCAACATGACCGGCAACGTCGTGATCATCGGCTTCGCCGCCGTCGGCACCCCGGGCTTCTCGGTCACCGGTTCGCTGGTCTCGCTGGCTGCCTTCCTGGCCGGTTCGGTCTGCGCCGGACGGGTCGAGCGGTTCCACCGTGAACGTCCGCACCGCGTCTGGGTGCGGACGGTGCTGGCCACCGAGGCCCTGTTGCTCGCCGCGGCGACCGCGGCCGCCTTCGCCTCCGCCCCCACCGACCTGATGATCGCCCTGATCGCCGTCGCCATGGGCCTGCGCAACGGCACCGTGCGCAAACTCGCCGTACCCGATCTCACCACCACCGTACTGACCTTGACCCTGACCGGTCTGGCCTCGGAGTCCTCGCTGGCCGGCGGTACCAACCCGCGGGTCGGCCGCCGGTCGCTGGCGGTCGTGGCGATGCTCGCCGGCGCTGCCGCCGGAGCGGCCCTGGTCAACAGTCACGGGCTGGGTTGGCCGATGCTGATCAGCACGGCCCTGGTCGCCGCCGTCGCGCTCGGCTACCGCGACCGCCGCTGAACCGCGGTGCCGGTCCTGCCCGAGCGGTGCGACAGGCCGTCCGGGCAGGACCGGCCGCAAGGGCCTCCGGACCCGTCCGCACGGTGCGGGCGGGTCCGGAGGCATCGGTGCCGCCCCGCCGGACGGGGCGGGGCGGCACGGGACGGGAGGGGGTTCGGCCGTCCGGTTCAGACGCGGGTGAGCGGGGTGTCGACCAGGTGCTCGGCGAGGAACCAGACGTGGGCCTCACCGGTGCGGACCACCTGCGAGACCAGCAGGTCATTGGTGCCGTCGTCGCCCAGCTCGGCGGTGCGCGCCGCGGCGTCCCGACTGTCGACCAGGATCGACTCGTGGGCGCGCAGCAGGCGCGAGAGCATCACCGGTACCTGCTCGGCGCCGTCCGGGGGACGGGGGATCGAGGTGAGTTCGGCGACGTGCCGCGGGTCCCCCACGGCGACCCCGCCCAGGCTCTGGACGCGCTCGGCGAGCGCGTCCACCAGGGCCAGCTGCTCCTCGGCGTGCCGGTCGAAGAGCTGGTGCAGTTGGAAGAAGGTGGCGCCGCGCACCGTCCAGTGGCTCTTCTTGTAGAGGGAGTACAGGATCTGGCTGTCCGCGAGCAGCCGGTTGAGGCGCTGGCAGGAGTACGCGCGGGCGTCGTGGGTGAGGCCCAGCGGATACAGCTTGACGGTGCCGAAGCTCTGCGCTTCGGGGCCGTTCTGCTGGGTCATCGGCTGGCTGCTCGGCGGCGGGGTGGCGGTCGTGTCCATGGCGGTGCTTTCCGGTGGTGGTGACGGGGAAGCCGGCAGGCCGGGCCGGATCGCGGCCCGGCCTGCCGGGGTGCGGGCGGGTGGTTGTCCGCCCGGGTGGCGGGCGTGCGGGGCGACCGGCGGGCCGGTGCGGGCCGTACGCGTCGCGCGGGTGGGTACGGGGCGGGCCGGCTATTCGGCCGCGGGCGTTGCGCGGTGGAGCAGGAGCCTGGTGAGCAGACCCGCGCCCGCCCCGACCACGAGGGCGACGGCGAGCCACCAGGCCGGCTGCGGCGGCAGGCCGAGCAGCCGGTCGGCGGACCACCGACCCGGGCCGGTGGCGGCGAGCGCCGCGGCCGTGGTGATGAGGAACAGCGGGTACTCGTACCCGTCGTTCTGCACCCACAGGCCGTGGTGCCACTTGACGGTGAGCGCCACCGTCATGACGCCGATGGCACCGGTGGCGGCGAGCGGGGTCAGCAGACCGGCGGCCAGCAGCAGGCCGGAGCCGATCTGTCCGGCACCGGCGGCCAGGGCGGTGAGCGAGCCGCCGCGGAATCCGTCCTCGCGGAACTCGCGGGTGCCGCCCTCCAGCCCGGCGCCGCCCAGGTGGTGACTGACCTTCTGGACGCCGTGCCCGGCGATCAGCAGTCCGCACACCAGCCGCAGGACGAGCAGGCCGAGGTTCACCGGCCGCTCCGCCGTGCGGTGCGGTACGCGTTGTCGGACATCGTCAGCCCGCCGCGTGCGCGCCGATGACGGCCTGGGCGTAGACGACGCCGAGCCCGTAGGCACCGCCGTGTTCCTTGACGATCTCCATGACCGCGCCGTAGGTCTCCTGGCGGGCCCAGTCGCGCTGGAGTTCCAGCAGGACCTGCACCCAGGTCACCGGGACGGCGCCCGCGGCCACCATGCGCTGGAGGGCGTGCTCGTGGGCGGCGGGGCTGACGCCGCCGGAGGCGTCGGCGACGACGTAGACCTCGTAGCCCTGGCCGAGCGCCGAGAGCGCCGGCAGCACCAGGCAGACCTCGGTCCACAGGCCGGCCAGGATGATCTTCCCGCGGCCGGTGGCCTTGACGGCCGCGACGAAGGCCGGGTCCTCCCAGGCGTTCATGGTGCTGCGGTCGATCACCTCCTGCTCGGGGAAGACGTCGACCAGCTGCGGCAGGATCGGACCGGAGAAGGACTCGGCGGCGACGGTGCTGAGCACCACCGGGACGTCGAACGCCCGGGCGGCCTTCGCCAGGCCGACGGTGCTGTTGATGATGGAGGTGCGGTCGCCGCTGCCGGTGCCGAAGAACATCTGCGGCTGGTGGTCGACGAAGAGCACGACCGCGTTCTCCGGGGTGAGCAGGTCAGGGCCGGGGGCGGCCTTCACCTGGGCGAAGTCGATCATCGGGGTTCCTCTCGGACGGGGCGGACGCACCCGCGGGACGTGCGGGTGGAAGTGGCGCCCGGGCCGTTCGGCCGGGGAGGCCGGACCGCCCCTGCATATCGCCCGGGGCGGGTCCGGCGACCTGGCGCCACGCCAACGAACGTAGTGCGCACGTCCGTTGGGTTCTTTCCTCACCGCGCCCGGTGCTGTTCCGCCGCTGCACGGCATCGGACCGGCGGATCCGCCGCTGCGAGTTCTGCCTGTTTTCCTGCCTGGAGTCCGGGGCGGGCGGCTGTTTGGCTGTTCCGTGCGGGCGGGAGCCCGGGCCGCGCCGGAGCCGGAGCGGCCCGCCGACGCCCCACGGGACCGCTGTCCGCCGGGCGGACCGGGTCCCCCGCCCGGCGCCGGCCGTCGCCGTCCCGGGCGAGCGGCGGCCCGTCCGGTTCCCGACCGCGTGCAGCCCCCGGAGTCACTTCCCATGAGCGGAGAGCAACTTGAGCCTGGTGTTGACGACCGCCTCGGTGCCGGACCGGGACAAGGTCGCGTACTGGAACGACGCGGTGAGCAGGACCCTGGTGCCGATGACCGTCTCCCCCCGGGAGGACGGGCCGTTCGACGGCCGGATCGCCACCGACCGGCTCGGCTACCTCCAGGTCTCCACCCTGGAGGCCGACGCGAACCGGGTCAGTCGCACTCCGGCGCTGATCGCCCGTTCCGGCGAGGCGCTGATGGGGGTCGGTGTCCAATTGTCCGGCACGGCCACCTTCATCCAGGACGGCCGGCGGGCCGAGGTCGACGAGGGCGACCTCGTGGTGTACGACACGTCCCGGCCGTACTCCTTCGACTACCCCGAGCGGTTCGCCACCCGCGTCTTCCAACTGCCCCGCCGCATGCTGGGGGTGCCGGACGACGACCTCCGCCGGGTGACGGGCAGTGCCATCGGCACCGGAGCGGGCTTCGGCGCGGTGCTGCTGCCGTTCCTGGGCGCCCTGGCCTCCGCCGCGGACGGCTGTTCCCCGACCGTCACGGACCGGCTGGCCGGCAACGTCGTCGACCTGTTCGCCACCCTGATCACCGAACAGGCCCGCCCGGACGGCACGGACGGGGACACCGCCCGCAGCCACCTGCTGCTGCGGATCCGCGACCACATCAACCGGAACCTGGGCGACCCCGGACTGTCACCGGAGAGCATCGCCCGGGCGCACCTGATCTCCGTCCGGTACCTGCACCGGCTGTTCGAGGGCGAGGGCATCACCGTGGGCAGACTCGTCCAACAGCGCCGCCTGGAGGAGTGCGGCCGTGAACTGGCCCGCCGCGGCAGGTCGGCCCCGACCGTGTCCGCCGTCGCCCAGCGCTGGGGGTTCGTCAGCCCGGCCCACTTCAGCCGGGCGTTCCGGGCCGCCTTCGGCCTCTCCCCCCGCGAGTGGCGCGATCTGCGCACCGCGCAGGAGTCCGCCGGGCGGCCCCCGGCGCACGCACCCGGGCCCGGGCGCGCTCCTTCCCCGGCGCCGGGCGGGCGGGAGGCTGACCTCCCGCCCTTCAACGGGTAGGGTCCGCTCGAAGCCGTACGGGACGCCCCGCGCCCACGGAAGCCCGCCCCGGCCCGGGAGGGGACGGAGTCCGTGTTCCGACGCCCGGCACACCGGCGCCGCCCCTTTCACGCCACCCCCGCTCAGTCCTCTCGGCAGGAGACCGTGTGTCCGACTTCGTTCCCCCGCCCGTTCGGCACCCGGCACTGGATCGCCTCAGCCGAGCGTTCGTGGCCCGGCACTCCTGCCCTCCGCCGATGCACGACCCGGATCCGGAACAGGCCCGGCTCGACCTGGCCCGCCTGCAGGACGGGGAGGTCGACCCCCTCGACCGGAACGCCACCTCCACGGAGTGGTACGCGGTGCCGGGCGGACCGACCGGCCACGTCCGGGTCCAGGTGGTCAAGCCCGTCGACAGCGCCGGCGAGGTCCCGGTGGTGCTGTTCCTGCACGGGCTGGGCTGGGTCCTGGGCGACGCCGGCACCCACGAGCGGGTGGTGCGCGAGTTCGCCCTCGGCACCGACGCGGCCGTGGTCTTCGTCGAGTACGAGCGGGCGCCCGAAGCGCAGTACCCGGTCGCCGTCGAGCAGTGTTACGCGGTCGCGAAGTGGATCTGCGAACGCGGCGGCGAGATCGGCCTGGACGGGAGCCGGGTGGCCGCCGTGGGCGACTCGGCGGGCGGCACCCTGGTGGCGGCGCTGACCCTGCTCGCCAAGGAGCGCGGCGGGGTGCGGTTCGTGCACCAGGTACTGCTCTGTCCGGTCACCGACGCGGACTTCGACACCCCCTCGTACCGGGAGTTCGCCCAGGGCTACTTCCTCGACCGGGACGCCATGCGCTGGTTCTGGGACCAGTACCTGCCCGACGTGCGGCAGCGCGGCGAGGCCACCGCGGCGCCGCTGCGGGCCTCCCTGGAGCAACTCGCCGGACTCCCGCCGGCGCTGGTGGTCACCAGCGAGGCCGACGTGGTGCGCGACGAGGGCGAGGCGTACGCCGCGAAGCTCCGGGCGGCCGGCGTGGCGGTGGTCTCGGTGCGCTACCACGGGACGATCCACGACTTCATGCTGCTCGACCCGCTGCGCGGCACGGACGCCGCCCGCGCGGCCCTCGTCCAGGTCCTCGACACGGTGCACGTCGCCCTGCACCGGCACCGGGGCTGAGCCGACGGGCGCGGCGCACCGGACCTCCTGCGGGCGGCGGCTGACGGGCCGTCGGGCCGGGCGCGCCCGCCGCCGCGACCGGGCCCCGTCCCGCGCCGGGTGCGACGGTTCCGTCCCGCGCCGGGTGCGACGGCCCCGGGCGGTGGCCCGCGGTCCGGCCCGTGAGCTGGGTGGATGCCGTCCGCCGATCACCGTCTACGCTGTAGCCCACGGCCGCCGCACGGTCCTCGGGCGAGTTCGCTCTTCTCCGGGATCGTCGACCGGCCTTTCGGTTTGCACGCGAACCGATGGTGCTGCGGCCGTCCGGAGCGGCACGGGAAACGTCGGGCGGAGAGCGGACGGGCGGCGGGACGCACCCTTCGCCCGCGCGGGGACCGCGTCACGCGCCCCGTCGGGGAGAGCAGGGAGAACTTGTGTCCGAGGAAGAGCCGTTCGGCGCGGTGCTGCGCGGTCTGCGGCAGCGGTGCCGTCTGACGATCGAGGAGTTGGCCGAGGCGTCCGGGGTGAGCGTCCGGGCGATCGGCGACATGGAGCGCGGCCGCAGCCGCGTTCCGCAGCGGCGCACGGTGGCGGCGCTGGCCGAAGGGCTGGGGCTGACGGCCGCGGAACGGGAGTCGCTGCTGGCGACCGTGCGGGCCGCACGCCCCACCCGTGCGACCGCGGTGACCGGAACGGCCGTGCCGCCGCGCTCGGTCGGGGACTTCACCGGACGCGGGACGGAACTGGCCCGGCTGCGCGAGGCCGCCGGGAAGGCGCGCGCCGGTGCCGGGACGTCGGTGGTGGTCGTCTCGGGCCCCCCGGGGTGCGGGAAGACCACGCTGGCGGTCAAGGCGGCGGCGGACCTGGCCGGGGAGTTCCCCGACGGCCGCTTCATGGTCGACCTCCACGGAGTGGACGGCCCCGTCGACGCCGGTGAGGCGGTGCTGAAGCTGCTGAAGGCGCTGGGCGTGTCGGAGCGCCGCCTGGCCCAGGAGGATCCGCAGGGCCAGGCCGGACTGCTGCGCGCCCTGCTCGGCGAGCGCCGCTGCCTGGTGGTCCTGGACAACGCCCGCGACGAGGGACAGGTCCGTCCGCTGCTGCCCACGGGCGGCGCCGGCCTGGTCCTGGTCACCAGCCGCCGCCCGCTGACCGGCCTGGAGGACGTGGACCGGCTCGCGCTCATCGAGATGACCCGCGACGACGCGGTCCACCTGCTGCGCCGGATCCTCGGCCCCGAGCGCGCCGACACCGAACCCGAAGCCGTCGCCCGCGTCGCCGAACTCTGCGGGTACCTCCCCCTCGCCCTGCGCGTCGCCGCCAACTGGCTTACCGTCCGCACCGGTTGGAGCGTCGACCACCTCGCCCGCCGCCTCGCCGACGAGGAACGCCGCCTGGGCGCGCTCACCGCCGGCGACGTCCGCGTCGAAGCCGCCTTCGAACTCTCCTACCGTCAGCTCACCCCGCAGGCCGCCCGCGTGCTGCGCCTGCTCAGCCTCGTCCCGGCACCCGACTTCACCGCGGCCTACGGCGCCGCCCTCATCGCCACCGGCCTCTTCGACGCCGAGGACGTCCTGGAGGAACTCGTCGAAGCCGGACTGCTCCAGGCCGCCTTCACCGGCCGCTACCAACTCCACGACCTGATACGGCTCTTCGCCCGCAACCGGATGACCGACGAGGACCCGCCCGACGAGCGCGCCGCCGCCGAGGACCGGCTGTGCACCTGGCTGCTCGACACCGCCACGGGCGCCGGCCGCTGGTTCGAACCCGGCACCGGCGCGCCGCCGCACCTCCGGGACCGGGCCCAGGCCCAGCCGGACGGCCCCGAGCAGGCCCGCAGCTGGCTCGAAGCCGAGGCCCCCGCCTGGTTCGCCGCCCTGCGCGGAGCCGCCGCCCGCGGCGAGCACACCCGGGTCGTGGGGACCGTGGAGGCCCTGAGGCGTTTCGCCGACCTGTCCGCCTTCTGGGGGCACTGGGCGGAGGTCTACCGCCTGTCCAGCCTGGCCGCCGCCGCGCTCGACGACCCCCGTCTGCAGGCGTTCCACCTCAACCAGTACTCCTGGGCGCTGTCCTTCGCCCACCGGTACCGGGAGGCCGTCGACCAGGCCGACGCGGCGCTGGAGTGCGCCCGCCGCGCCCAGGACGTCGCCCAGCAGGCCCGGGCGCTGTACCACGCGTCCTGGCCGCACGGCCGGCTCGGCGAGACGCAGGAGCGCATCGACCGGCTCCGTGCCGCCGCCGACCTCTACGAGGCCGCCGGCGACCACGACGGCTGGGTCGAGGCCACGATGGGCTACCGGTCGTGCCTGCGCGAACTCGGACGGGCCGAGGAGTCCATGGCCCTGCACGAGCGCATCGTGGCGTTCCTGGACGCGCCCGGCTGCCGGGTGGCGGGGTACGTCGCCGACATCCACCGCGCCCGGGCGATCGGCGGACTCGGCCGCGACTACGCCGCTCTGGGGCGGTGGCGGGAGGCCGCCGACCACCTGCGCAGCGGACTGCTCGGACTGCAACGGATCGGGGTCCCCGGGATGGAGGCCGAGACGCTGATCGAGCTGGGCAGGGCCCTGATCGAACTGGGGGAGACCGAGGAGGCCCGTTCCTGCTTCCGCCGCCTCCTCGCCTTCGGGGACGCGGTGGACGGCAACGACCTGACGATCGCGCAACGCCTGCTGGACTCGCTCCCCGCCCGGTGAGACCGGCCGCCGGGGCGCCCGCGCCCCGGCCGGTCACTCACCGCCCGCCAGGAGTTCGGCCACCACCCGGTCGAGGTCGACGTAGCGCCCCTCCGTGCCCGGCGGAACGACCGAGCGGGTCTGCCCGAGGAAGGCGGCGACCGCCGGGGCCGCGATGCTCAGCACCGCCTCCCCGTCCGGGGACCTGAAGACGATCCCGACCGAGTCCCGCTCGCCGTGGCACCGGGGCGTCACCAGGACGTTGCCGAGCCCCGTCGGCCGGAGCAGTCCCGCGGCGAGGAGGCTGCGCGCGAAGACCCAGTCGACCGCGCGGGGGGCCGCCCCGACGGAGAGGCACACCGCGTACGGGTCCGACCTGTCGTAGCGCAACGAGACGGGCATGGACAACGGCGGTTCGTCCGCGACGACGACGCGCGCCACCACCTCGTGGGTGACCGAGATGGCGGCTGCGCCGGAAAACTGCTGAGTCATGTCGTAAACCCGTTCGGCAAGTTCGTGGAGGAGGCGACAGCCTCTGCGAACGACCCTAGGGCCGCGTCCGGACGGGGTTTGCCGGGGGACGCACGGGGCGTTGCCCGCGAGGGCATCCCCGGCGGTGCGCCCGCCGGAACCGGCCGGGGGCGCACCGCCGGGCGGGGGTCACTTCGCCAGGAAGGCGAGGAGGGCCGCGTTGACCTCCTCGGCGTGGGTCCACAGCAGGCCGTGCGGGGCGCCCTCGATCTCCACGTAGTCGGCGGACGGGAGCGCCTCGTGGAACAGCCGCCCGGTCTGGTCGATGGGCAGCGTCCGGTCGGCCGTGCCGTGCACGATCAGGGTCGGTACGTCGACGGCTGGGATGTCGGACCGGAAGTCGGTGTACCAGGTCGACGGCGCGGCGGCGGCGGCGAAGAAGCCGCCGCTCGCGGCGACGTTCCAGCTCTTGCGGACGGCTTCCTCGCTGATCCTGGTGCCGAGGTTCTCGTCGAGGTTGTAGAAGTCCGTCAGGAAGGCGGTGTAGAAGGCGTAGCGGTCCGCCTTCACGGCGGCGACGATGCCGTCGAAGAACGCCTGCGGGGCGGCCCCCTCCGGGTGGTCGTCGGTCTGGAGCAGGTAGGGCTCCAGCGAGGCCAGGAAGACGGCCTTGGCCACCCGGGCGGTGCCGTGGGCGGACGCGTAACGGGCGACCTCGCCGGTGCCCATCGAGAATCCGACGAGCACGGCGTCCCGCAGGTCGAGGGTCTCCAGCACCACGTGGAGGTCGGCCGCGAAGGTGTCGTAGTCGTAGCCGGTGGTCGGCTGGCTGGAGCGGCCGAAGCCCCGGCGGTCGTACGTGACCACGCGGTAGCCCGCGTCGAGCAGCGCGGCGCTCTGCCGCTCCCAGGAGCTGCCGTCGAGCGGGTACCCGTGGATGAGCACGACCGGCTGGCCGGCTCCGTGGTCCTCGTAGTAGAGGTCGATGGGGGTGGTGTTCTCCTGGCCCACGGTGATGTACGGCATGGGTGTCTGCTCCTTCGTCGGTACGTGCCCGGTGGCACGGCTGCCCACGCTAGGCCGGGCGCCGGAACCCCCCTGTGCTCTGCGCGCACCGCCCCTTGCCCGTGAGGGTCCGGCCGCCGTCGGCCCGGAGCGCAGGCCGCCCAGGCGTCACCGCCGGGCCGGGGCCGGGCACGGGCAGGCCAGCGGCGGGGCACCCGCGGACAAGGCGGCGCTCCGGACCGCACCTAGCGTCCTTCTCCGGGCCCGTCCCCGCCCGACTTCCCCGCCGGCGGGCGGAGTCCACCGACCGCGCCGACGAGGTGCGGCCGCCGACCGAGCGCCGGCGCGGTCCGACGGGGGACCGACCAACCGACAGAAGGAACCGATGATGAAGACCAAGACGGCGACGCCCACCGGCGTCCTGGGCGCGGCCGCCGCACTGGCGGTGGCCGCCCTCGCCATGACGGCCGCCGCCCCCGCGACCGGCGCTCCGGCGGCGCGGGTGCGTTTCGTGGCGCACCTCGACCTCGCCGCCGGACAGCGCCCGGAGAACATCGCCCTGGAGCCGGACGGGAGTGCCGACGTCACCTTCGCCTACGGCCGTCAGGTCGCCCGCATCACCCGCGACGGCCGGGTGGACGTCCTCGCGACCCTGCCGGCTCCCCCCGCCGACGCCGTCACCCCGGCCCTGACCGCGCCCTTCCTCGGCGGCATCGTCCGAGCCCAGGACGGAACGCTGTACTTCCTGTACGCCACCGGCACCGGCGACCTGACCGGGCTGTGGCGCCTGAGCCCCGGGGGCACGCCGGAGCGCGTCGCCGCGCTCCCGGCCGACGGCCTGCCCAACGGCCTGGCCCTCGACCCGCGCGGCGACGCGCTGTACGCGGCCGACTCGGTCCTCGGCGTCGTCTGGCGCGTTCCCACCACCGGAGGCGCGCCCGTCCCGTGGGCCACCGGGCCGGAGCTGGAGCCCGCCGGGTTCCTGGGGGCCAACGGCGTCAAGGTCCACAACGGCGCGGTCTGGGTGACCAACCTGGACCGGGGGACCGTGCTCCGCGTCCCGATCGGCCCCGGGGGCGCCGCCGGCCCCGTCCGGATCCGGGCCACCGGCCTGGTGAACATCGACGACTTCGACTTCACCGGCCCCGGCGACACCCTGCTGGCCGCGATCAACGCGGACAACGAGGTCGCGCTGGTCCAGCCGGACGGCACCCACCTCGTCGTGCTGACGGCCGCCGACGGACTGGAGGGTCCGACCTCCGTGGCCGTACGCGGTGACACGGCGTACATCGCGAGCGCCGCCTACTTCACCGACCACGACCCCGACGTCCTCGCCGCCCGGATCGCCCCCGGCCGATGACGCCGCCGGAGGCGGCCCGCCGGTCCGCAGGCCCCTCCGCCCTTCCCGCCCTTCCCCGAAAGGATGTTCCGCCATGTCACGTACCGACAGCCCGACCGTCGTCCTGGTCCACGGCGCGTTCGCCGACGCGTCCAGCTTCGCCCGCGTCGTCCCCGAACTGCTCGACCGCGGCCTGAAGGTGGTGGCCCCGGCCGTGCCCAATCGCAGCCTGCTGGGCGACTCCGCCTACCTCGCCTCCGTCGTCCGCCAGATCCCCGGACCGGTCGTCCTGGTCGGCCACTCCTACGGTGGCGCGGTGATCACCGTCGCCGGGACGGAGGAGAACGTCAAGGCGCTGGTCTACCTGGCGGGCTACGCCCTGGAGGAGGGCGAGAGCCTGGGCGAGCTGCAGGGCGGGTTCCCCGACTCCGACCTGGCCCGGGCGCTGGTCTACACCCCCTTCCCGCTGGAGGGTTCGCCGGCGGAGGGCACGGACGTCTCGGTCCGGGTCGACGAGTTCCACGGGGTCTTCGCCGCGGACGTCGACCCCGCCCTCACTGCCGTCCTCGCTGTGTCCCAGCGTCCGCTGGCCGCCCAGGCCTTCGGCGAGAAGGCCCCGGCCGCGGCCTGGCGGACCAAGCCGTCCTGGGGCCTGGTCGCCGCGGCGGACCGCACGATCAACCCCGAAGTGGAACGCCACGGCTACCGCCGGGCCGGCATGACCACCGTCGAGGTCGACTCCTCGCACCTGGTGATGCTCTCCCACCCCGAACGCGTCGCCGACCTGATCGAGGAGGCCGTCCGCGCCGTCCGCTGACCGGCCGCCGGGCCACCCTCGCCACCGCGCCGGGGCTCCTGCGGCGGACGACTCGAACGAGTCACCGTCCGCCGTGGGAGCCCCGGCGTCGTTGCGTCCCGGTGTCCGGGCACAGCCCGGTGTCCGGGCACAGCCCGGTGTCCGGGCACAGCCCGGTGCCCCCGGCGAACGAGTAGTTCGCCGGGGGCACCGGGCTGTGCCGCGCGCGGGCTCCGGGGTCGGTCACATGAAGCAGGGATCGAACAGTTCGGTGCCGGCCTCCGGGCCCGGGCGGCGCCGGGCGCGCCACTGCCGGTGCTCCTCCGACTCGGCGGCGGCCTGTCCCAGCAGCTCCGCCTGCCGGACACCGGAGCCCCGGCGCCTTCCGGCGGCCTGGTACCCGCCGAAGCGGTTGACCGGGCTCCACCCGGGGCTGACCGGCGGAAGCTCCTCGGCCATCCCCTCGTACTCGGCCTCCGCGTGCACGATCCGTCCACCGACCACGGTCAGCACGGACTCGATGTGCGGGATCTCCTCCTCCGGCACGGTGAAGAAGTCGTCGGACAGCACCGCCAGGTCGCCGTAGAAACCGGGGGCCAGGATGCCCTTGACGTCCTCCTCGCCGGTCAGCTCGGCGCCGGCGCGGGTGAACATGGCGAGTGCGGTCTCCCGGTCGACGCGGTTCTGCGGCGGACGCAGGGACAGGCCGCCCGCCGTTCGGCCGGAGACCAGCCAGTGCAGGGCGACCCAGGGGTTGTAGCTGGACACCCGGGTGGCGTCCGTACCGGCGCCGACGGTCAGGCCGCGCTCCAGCATGGCCCGCACCGGCGGGGCGTCGGCGGCCGTGCCCGGGCCGTACCGCCGGGCGAAGGCCTCGCCCTGGAACGACATCCGGTTCTGTACGGACATCGCGCCGCCCAGGGCCGCTATCCGGTCCAGGCTGTCGGGGGAGACGGTCTCCGCGTGATCGAACAGCCACCGGTTGCCGCCCGGGAAGAGCCCTTCCGCGGCGAGCTTCTCGAACACCGCCAGGTCGCGCCGGATGGTCTCGTCGTAGGTGGCGTGCAGCCGGAAGCCCCAGCCGTTCTCCAGCAGCAGGCGCACCGCCCTCTCGAACTCGCCCTCGTAGTCGCCCGCCAGCTCCGGGCGGGGTTCGGCGAAGTTCTCGAAGTCGGCGGCGGCCCAGGTCAGGTTCTCGCCGGCGCCGTTGAGTCGCAGCCACTCGTCGCCGTCCTCGGGGCGGACCGACCCGACCCAGCGGGTCAGGTCGTCGAGTTCCTGGCCCGCGGTCTGCGGGAACAGGTGGTAGGCGATCCGCAGTGACAGCCGCCCCTCCTCGGCCAGCTCGGCCACCGTGCCGTAGTTGTCCGGGAAGTTCTGGAAGCCTCCGGCGGCGTCGATCGCGGAGGTCAGTCCGAAGCGGTTCAGCTCGCGCAGGAAGTGCAGGGTGGAGGTCTTCCGGTCCTCGCCCTCCAGCACCGGGGCCTTGGCGAGCGTGGAGTAGAGGACCAGCGCGCCGGGGGCGGCCAGCAGCATGCCGTTGGGCTCGCCGTTGCGGCCCCGGACGATGTGCCCGCCCCGGGGGTCGGGGGTGTCCCTGGTGTACCCGACGGCCTTCAGCGCCGCCTTGTTCATGATCGCCGCCTGGTACAGGTGCAGGACGAACACCGGAGTGTCCGGCGCGGCGGCGTTCAGCTCGGCCGGAGTGGGCAGCCGCCGCTCGGCGAACTGCTCGGCCGACCAGCCGCCCACCACGCGCACCCACTGCCCCCTGGGGGTCCGGGCCGCCTGCTCCCGCAGCATGGACAGGCCCTGGCGCAGCGAGGTGACACCGTCCCACCGCAGTTCCAGGACGTAGTTCAGGCCCCCGCGGATCACGTGCAGGTGCGAGTCGTTGAGGCCCGGCACGACACGTCGGCCGAGCGCGTCGACCACCGTCGTGCCGGGGCCGACCAGGGGGACCACCTCGGCGTCGTCACCCACCGCCCGCACCCGGCCGTCGCGGATGGCCAGCGCTGTCGCGTGGGGGTGGCGGTGGTCGCCGGTGTGGATCCGGGCGTTGCGGACGATCACGTCCGCGGCGTCGTCGGCGGCGGCGCGGGGCACCATTCCGCCGACTGGCATCGTAGGCACCTGGGAGGACTCCAAACGGTGATTCCGAACGGCGAAGCTGACATGCCGTCCGGCACGGAACAGGGAGGGCGTGCGACGGCCGGGTGGCGGTCCACCCGCCCCGGTCCCGCCGACCGCCGGGGAACGACGTTAGGACTTCCGTTCCTTCGCGCGTTGTCCGGCAGCGCACCCTTTCGGCCTGCGAACGCACCGGGTCCCCGGGGCGCGGCGGCGGGAGGGCCCCGGCGCCTCCCGGGCCGGCACGGCCTACAAGAACGCCGTCGTCGAACACGGCGCCAGTCTCGGCGTCATGCCGAAATCGTCTGAGCCGCCCCGGGTACCGCAGGTGCGGCCGGAGTCCTCCCACGCGGCTGTGACCAGCGGAACCAGTTCCTGGTCGCGGAGTTCATCGGGGTGGGTGCTTGCGTGGTGGTGGCACAGCTCCTGGTTCTCCTCGAAGCCTGGGTCGCGATCCAGGCTTCGAGGACTCCACGAAGGTCAGCGCAGCTCATTTCAAGATCACCCGTCCGCGGCCCCCATCACCAACCTCCGCGGTCAGTGCAACCGGGCAGGGCGCAGGAGGCCGCTCCGCCGGGCAGGTGTTGCCTGTTCCTCGCCACCAGGGCGTAGACCCGACGGGCGCAGGTCCGCATGCCGGGCAGGCTCAGCGCGGCAGCGGCCAGTCGGTACCCGCGGGCCGGCGAGGAGCCGACGAAGCGGGCCAGCGCGTCGGCTCCGCTCGCGTGGACCGCCTCGTTGTGGAAGAGGAGCACCTCCCGGTCCAGCCGCGACAGGTGCGGGGCGGTGAGCCGTTCCGGCAGGGCCTGCCACGGCACGGCGTCGATCCGTGGCGCCGCCTTCCGGCGGATCCGGTCGATCGCGGCCTGGCAGAAGGCGCAGTCCCCGTCGTACGCCAGCAGCGGTTCGGAGGTGTCGGGGGCGCCGCTCATCGCTCCTCCGCCCGCTGTCGAGAGAGCTCCTGATGCGCTGTGGCATCGGTCGGCGAGCCCGGCTGCGGGGGTACGGCCGAACTCCCGGCGCGGTGCGGGTCCTCTGTGTCCCCGGCGACCGCGGGCCGGAACGTGCGGCGCCACAGCTCTCCCAGGAACGCGTAGAAGCGGTCGGGAAGGAACACGGCGTCCGCGACGATCATGGCTCCGGAGAAGAGCGGAAGCCCCATGAGGATCGCGATGCCCAGGTGCATGCCGAGCAGCATCACCAGGACGACGTACTTCAGCCTGCTGAACAGGACGAACGGGAAGGCCACTTGCAGCAGCACGGTCATGTACGTGGCAACGGCGATCAGCAGGGGGTGGCTGTCCACCAGGAGCGACAGCGCGGGCCACGGCCGGAAGAGATCGAGGTTCACGACGTAGTGGAGGGCGGTCCCGTTCTCCCAGGAGCCGCCCTGCACCTTGTACAGGCCTGCGGAGCCGTAGACGATGCAGACCTGGACGGCGATGACGACCACGGCGCAGTTGTGCAGCACCGTACTCAAGACCCTTTGGGCCGCCAGGAGTTGCTGCCAGAGCCCGGACGGTCCGGTGCGGGGCGGCGGGCTGCCGGTCCGCACCGGGGAGGGCCGCGGCCGGGTTCTGCGCGCGTCGAGCGACCAGCGTCGGCCGCACGCCGTGAAGCAGAGGTACAGGGCCATGAGGAGGATGAGGTTGTCCCCTCCGTCCGTCATGAAGATGGCCCGCGCGTGGAACGAGGCCACCAGGACGGCGAACAGGATCGACACCACCCTGGTCCGCCAGCCGATCATGAACAGCGCGGACACGACGAGGGCCGTCGCGTAGCAGAGCTCGAAGTACACCCGGCTGTCGGACAGGGTGAGGAGGCTGAACCAGCCGGTCTGGTCGAAGAGCTGTCTCGCCAGGGCGGGCGTCCACGGCGAACCGGGGCCCCAGATCTCGTCGCGGTGCGGGAACTCCCGCAACAGGAAGACGAGGTAGAGGAAGCCGTACCCGATGCGCAGCACCGCCGTCGTGCGGAGGGAGACCGGCCGATCGGTGACGGCGCCGCCCAGTGCCCCGACGTGGCGGAGCCCTGGACGGAGCCTGGTGGCCCCGCTCGCGCGATCTCCTCCTCGAACTCCCCTCCCTGGCCGCCGAGATCGACGGGCGGTGGGGCCGGATCACCCGGATCACCGTCAACCCCGCCCAGTGGCCCGTCATCCCCCGGCGCATCCCGGTCACCGGGCACACCGTCCACGCGGGCTGGTACACCACCGAGCAGGACGAGCACATGATCATGGTGTGCTCGTACGCCCCGCGCCGGCTGGAGCTGCTGGTCGTCCCGCCGCGGACGGACAGCGCCGACGCCGCGCGGCTGATGGCCGAGGCCGCCGACCCGGCGAACACCAGGACCGCGAGCGAGTTGCTCGCTGCGGACGCCGCGGACGCCGCGGGCGGCGGGGCGCGGCCGGCACCCGGTTCCGGCTTCCTGCCGTCGTCCGTCGCGCCTCCCGGCGGCGCCGACGCGGCCGACCGGCGGGCGGGCGCCGCCAGGAGCCGGGCCGCCTCCTGGCCCGCGCCCCAGTAGTCGGCGGGCGACCCGTCGGCGGACGGCTCGGTGCGACCGCCCGGGGCCGTCGACCGCTCCGGCTTCCCCCAAGAGGCTGGAGCGGCACGCGTGTTCGGACGGTGAGCGCCGCCGGGGCGGACGCGGCTCGTCGTCCACCGGTGGCGCCGTGCGGACCGGCCGCGACCGCGCGGGGGCCGCAGACCTCTCCCCGGTGATCTTCCCCGTGGCCGGTGCCCGGTGCCGGTGGAGACGGAGCGCGTCCGGTGGGGTGCGGCGCAGACCTCGTGGGTGCGGGCCGTTCGGGTGCGGGGCGCCCGGCCGCAGCGGGTCGGGCGCCCCGTCGGTGCAGGCGAGTTGGTGCCGTGTCACCAGTAGTGGCGGCGTCCGGCGACCTCGTGGCCGAGGGCGCCCGCAAGCACCAGGGCGAGGCCCACGACGGCGAGGATGATGCCGATGGTCCACAGGACCGGGATGCCGGCGAGGAAGCCGATGACGAGGAGGATGACTCCGAGAATGATCATGATGACCTTCGTTGCTGTTCCCCCCGGGTGGTGCGGTGCTCCGCGGGACGGAGTCGGTGCTGCTCCTTCCGGTGGTGTCGCTGCTGTGGTGGCCGGAGACCGGGCCGGGGCCGGTGCTCGCGGCGGGCCAGGGGGTTCCGAGGGTGAGGGGTGATGTCGAGGCCGCGTTCGAGTTCGGCGGCCCCGTCGTGGGAGGCGAGTTCGGCGGCGAGGCCGCGCGGGAGGGGGAACTCGCGGAGCGGGAGGCGGTACGGACTCATCGGGTCGTGGCCCGAGGCGCGGGCCGGACGCCGCGTGGACGGCTTCTCGACGCCTTCGCGGTCGACGGTCTCCAGTGCACAGGCCGGCGTGCGCTCCAGGCCGAGCCGTTCCGCGGGTGGCGGTCCGGCGCCCCGGTCGGTCGTGTGAACGGGGGTGGCGGCCATGTCGACGCCTCCTCCGTCGTGCCGGGGTCGTGCTGGAGGTGAGCACCGGGGACGCAAAGTTCGTAGTCCTACGGTGTAGGCGCCAGTGTAGCCCCGGCGTGGACCGTAGGCATGCGGCGTAGACCCGCTGGAAGCGCGCCGTGATCATCCTTCGCGGACGCCTCCTCCTGGTCGCCGCCCCCGACGACGCGGCGACGGCCGCGGGCTACCGCGACGAGTCCGCCCAGCAGCGCGGGGCCCCGGCCAAGGGCCCGACCACGCCCGGGAGCAGACCGCGGGCACCCGGACCGGCCCGATGCCGCAGGGCTCCGGAGCCGCGGCCAGCGACGGGCACCGCGGGTCGCACCTGCTGCGACTTCGGGAGGAAGACCCCCGCTGGGGGCGGGGGATCGCAGGTTCGAATCCTGTCGTCCCGGCTGTGGAGTCGGTTGTGGGAGCCGGTGCTCGGGAGACCGGGTGCCGGATCTCCCTGTTGCCGCGTCGGCTGGTGGCCGCATGGTGGTCGCCGGGCCACACGGGCACTGCTCGGTGGGGCCGTCGGTGCACGGGGTGCGGTGGGCGTGTCGCGGCCGGTGGGGGCGCGGGCGCCGGCGTGCGAAGCGGCGGGCGCGGCGGACGGGGGTGCCGAGTTCTTCGCGGTCGGCGTTGTCGAGGATCCAGGCGGTCCCGTCTGCGCCTGCGTGGGCGGGGCGGGGGCGGTCGGGAGTGGTGGGCCACGAACGGGTGATGTCGGGGGGTTCGGCCGGTGCCGGGGTGGGTGGTGGGCCAGCATCGGGAGTGTTCCCCGGGGAGGACGCCGGCTCCGGCACGGGTGCCGGACGGCGGTGGTCGGGCTGTTCGGGCGCGACCGCGGGGGCGGAGGGCGGGGGTGGTCCGTGTGTAGAAGACGCTCAGCACGATGGAGGTTCCATGCGTTTGGTCTCTGGTGGCCGGCTCCACGCCACGTTCGAGTTCGGTGATCTGCAGGTGGTGTCGCTGCGGGACGGGTACATCGACATGCCGCCGACACGGCTGCGCGGGGAGGACGGGCGCGCGCTCGACGTGCTGCCGGCCGCCGTTCCGCTGGCGGGCGAGAACCTGCGCCTGTCGGTGAACGCCTTCTTCGTCACCGACGGCACGTCGTCGCTCCTGATCGACACCGGTGCGTCGAACGTCTGGCACGACCCGACGATGGGGCTGATCTACGAGGCCCTCGAGGAGGCGGAGGTCGACCGGGGGTACATCACCGACGTGGCCATCACCCACCGGCACGAGGACCACGTGAGCGGTCTGATCGCGCCGGACGGTTCGGAAGCGTTCGGCAAGCTCGAGCGGGTGTGGATCGGTGCGGCCGACGCGTCCGTGTTCACGGGGCGGCTGGAGCCGATCCGCGACCGGGTCGTGCCCGTGACGGAGGAGGTCGCGATCAACGGCTGGGCGACCGCGCTCCCCGCGCCCGGCCACACGCCCGGGCACACCGTCTACGACATCAGCAGCGGTGGCGGGCACCTGCTGGTGTGGGGCGACACCGTCCACGTCCCGACGCTGCAGTTCGACCGGCCGGAGGTGTCCTGGGAGCTCGACGGAGACCAGCCCCGGGCCCGGGCCGCGCGGGCGGCCCTGCTCGAACGGCTCGCGCGGCCGGACCACTTCGTGGCCGGGGCGCACCTGGACTCCCCGGGCATCGCCCGGGTGAGTCCGGCCGGCGGTGGTTACGCGCTGGAGTACCTCGCGGCGCCGATCGGCTGACCCGGCCGGGTGCGCGAGGGCGCACGGCGGCCCGGCGCGGGCGGCCGGGGACGGGCGGCCCCGGGGAGCGGTGAGTCTCCGGGGCGGCCCGTCCCCGACCGCGGCGGGCCCGTCGCGGCGAGGGGGCGGTGCCGGTGGCCGGTGCTCAGCGGAGGCTTTCGGTCGGGGTCTCGGCGAGGGCGCGCAGGGTGGCGAACTCGACGACCTGGGCGGCGATCTCCTCCAGTTGTGCTTGGACGTGGTCGTCCTTGCACTCGCCGGCGGGTGAGAAGCGCGCCGTCGAGGTGTTGATGGCGGCGCCCAGGGGCGTGGGCCAGCCGCGCAAGGCGTGGGTGACGTCGCGCAGGGCGGCCAGGGTGGAGACCGCGCCCTGCCAGCCGTGGGCGACGGCCACGCATCCGACGGCCCGTTCGCTGAAGTAGGGCCGGGCGCCCTCGCGCAGTTCCTCGACGTGGTCGAGGGCGTTCTTGACCAGGCCGGAGATGCCGCCGTGGTAGGCGGGGCTGGCCAGGACGAGGCCGTCCGCGCCGGAGATGGCGGCCAGGAGTCGGGCGGCCTGCGGGGTGGTGGTGCGCTGCCGGGGGTCGTACAGCGGCATGGCCAGCGCGGGGCCCGCGATCAGCTGCACCGACGCGCCGCGTCTCTCTGCCGCGTCCAGGACGATCCGAAGGGCCTGTTCGGCGGTGGATCCGGGCCGGCTCGAACCGCCGACACCGACCACGTTCACGATCCGGTGCACTGGTTGCGCCTCCTTCTCTTTCGGGGATCTGGGGTGTTCGCGGTGCGGGTTGCGGTAGTGGGGTGGGCGGGGTGTCGGGGCGGGGCGTCGGGCGGAAGCAGACGGTGATCCCACCCGCGCTCGGTGAGCACGGAGTGGGACCACCGTCCGCTCGTTCGGGTCACACGGCGGAGGCCACGCCGTCCTGGTGCTCGGGCTCCTCGACGGCCGGGGCCGCGGGGGTGCGCCTGAAGTTCAGGACGACGAGCATGATCAGCACGATGCCGACGACGGTGGCCCACATGGCGGTGCGCACCCCGTCGGAGGTGGCCACGCGCAGCGCCTCGCCGGTCAGTCCCTCGTGGCCGGAGTTGGCGATCGCCACCAGGACGGCGAGGCCGACCGCGGCGCCGACCTGCTGGCCGGTGGAGGCGACGCCCGAGGCGATGCCCTGGTCCTCGGCCGCGACGCCCGTGGTCGCCGCGGCGTACATGGCGGTGAAGATGGTGCCCTGGCCGAGGCTGAGGACGAGGACGCCCGGCACCAGTTGCAGGTAGGTGCCGTTGGGCGAGACGGAGAAGGCGAAGGCGATGGTGCCGACCAGGCCCAGCAGCAGGGCGCCGGTCAGGGTGGCGCGCACGCCGAAGCGGGTGGCCAGTTTCCCGCCGGACAGGTTGCCGATGAGCACCCCGACGCAGGGAAGGAGGAAGGCGATGCCGCTCTTGGTGGCCGAGTAGCCGTGCACGCTCTGGAAGTAGAGGGTGAAGAAGTAGGGCAGTGCGCCGAAGGTCCCCATGAAGATGAAGGTGACCACGGTGCCGGTGCTCAGGTTGCGGTTGCGGAACAGCCGCAGCGGCAGCAGCGGGTCGGGGCCGCGGCCCTCGATGGTGAAGAAGACCGCGAGGATGAGCACGGCGACGGCGGCGGTGACCAGGATGGTCGGGGAGGTCCAGCCGGATTCGGGGCCCTGGACGAGGGTGAAGACCAGCAGGGTCGATCCGACGGTGGCGGTGAGGGCACCGGGGAGGTCGAACTTGCGTGCGTCGGTGCTCTGGCGGGGGGCGTCCTTGGGGATGATGGCGAAGGCGAGCAGCATGGCGCCGCCGGCCAGGGGGACGTTGGCGAAGAAGATCGACGCCCAGCCGAAGGCTCCGGTCAGGACGCCGCCGAGGAGGGAGCCGAGGATCATGCCGCTGCCGCCGGCCCCGCCCCAGATGGCCAGGGCGCGGTTGCGCTCGGGGCCTTCGGCGAACGTGGTGGTGACCAGCGAGAGGGTCGCGGGGGCGAGGAAGGCGCCGCCGATGCCCTGGACCGCGCGGGCCACGATCAGGGTGGTGGGGTCGCCGGCGAGTGCTCCGGCGAGCGAGGAGGCCGCGTAGAGGAACAGGCCGAAGGTGAACATCCGGCGGCGGCCGAAGAGGTCGGCGGCGCGGCCGCCGAGCAGCAGGAAGCCGCCGAAGGCGACGGCGTAGGCGCTGACGACCCACTGGAGGGTCTGTGCGGAGAAGCCGACACCGGTGCGGATCTCGGGCAGCGCGACGAAGACGATGCTGTAGTCAACAGCGTAGATGCACTGGGCGAAAGCCAGCAGTGCCAGGATCAAGCCGAGGCGTCGGCGAGGTGGCGCTTCGGCGCCGGCGACTGCAGAAGGCATGGGTGTGCCTGTCCCTTCCGGGTTTTTCGGATGCTGGTCAGTGGTGCGGGGGGTGCGACGGGCCGGTGCCGGTCGCAGGGGCCGCGAGGGCGTCCCGGCCGGTCGGGCCGGGTCGGGGGGCGGCCGGTGCGGTGTGCGCGGTGCGTCTCATGGGTGTGCTTTCGGTCGTGTGCGGTGGGGGCGCGTGGCCCCCCGGGCGGGCGGCGGTGTCCGCCGGCCGTGGTCGTGCCTGTCCCGTCACGGCTCGAGGTGGTCCTGGAACCACTGCGTGAAGGCGGCGTCGAGTTCGTCGCGTTCGTCCCGGTCGTCGGGGAGGTGGCCGCGCGAGAGGCGGATGAAGCGCACGGTCTTGCCCAAGTCGACGAGCTTCCTGTGGAGTTGCTCGGTGGCGTTGATGGCGACGGTGGTGTCGCCTTCGGCGTGGGCGAGCAGCAGGGGGGCCCGGATGGCGGCCGCGTGGGTGAGGGGGCTGGCCTGTCTGAGCCTGGCCAGGTCCTGCGGGTCGTCGACGTCGCCGATCCATTCGGTGACGCGGCGGCTCCAGGTGGGCGGCAGGGCGCGGATGTCGGTTTCGAGGTCGGCGGGTCCGCAGATGGCGATGCCGGCGCGCCAGTGGTGGGGCAGTCGGGCCAGGCAGCTGAGTGCGGCGAAGCCTCCGTAGGACATGCCGTGGACGCCGAGGCGGTCGCCGTCCACCCAGGGCAGGCTGCGCAGGTACTGCGCGGCGGCGTCGAAGTCGGCGAGGTCGCCGCCGCCCCAGTCGCGGTAGATCAGGCGTTGGTAGGCCAGTCCCCGGCCGGTGGATCCGCGCACGTTGGGCGCCAGGACGGCGATGCCGGCGCGGACCAGGCGCTGGATCAGGGGGTCGTGGACGGGCAGCGCCGCCCATTCGGGGCCGCCGTGGATGGTCAGTACCGCGGGGACGGGGCCGGTCGCGGTGGGCGGGCGGTAGAGCAGGCCGGATATCTCCAGCCCGTCGGCCGAGGTGAAGTGGACCGTCCGCGGGGCGACGAGGCCGTCGGGCAGGTCCTCGCCGAAGTGGGTGAGCTGGTGCGTGCGGCCGGTGTCCGGGTCGACGGAGAAGAACTGGGTGGCCCGGTCGGGGGCGCCGACCTGGGCGAGGAGGTCTCCCGCGGCGCTGAAGCGGGGGACGAAGCCGTCGTAGCCGAAGGGCTGGGAGGCGAATCCCGGCAGCTCGATGCGGGTGCCGGGGGCGCACAGGACGGTGCGCTGGTCCTCGGGCACGGCCCACAGGACCCGGTCGGGGCCGACGATGACGTTCTCGATGTCGGCGTCCGGTGTGGCGATCCACCGCAGGGGGTGGCCGGGTACGAGCAGGGCGACGCCGAGGTGGTCGCGGCCCTCGGTGGTGCACAGGTGGATGCCGTCCTCGTTCCAGCCGCCGGGCTGGTACTTGGCGGGGCCTTCGTGCGGGGTGAGGTGCCGGGTGCGGCCGGTGGCGAGGTCGCACTCGTACAGGTCCTGGTCGGTGTTCTGGTGGAACTTCAGGACGAGCAGCCGGCGGGAGTCGGGGGAGAAGCAGACGGGCACGTAGCGGTCGTCGCCCTGCAGGACCATCGTGCAGACGCCGGTGGCCAGGTCGCGCACGTACACGTCGAGACAGGTGGCGTCGCGTGCGCTGGTGGCGTAGGCGAGCAGGCGGCCGTCGGGGCTGTAGGGGGTGCTCGCGGTGGAGTACGGCACGCCTATCTCGCGTCGGACGCCGGGCTCCCGGGCTATCCACTCCACGTCGCCGGTGGCGGGGTCGATCTCGGCCAGACGGTAGTCCTGGCCGCCGGTGACGTCGACCACGGCGAGCAGGCGGCTCTCGTCGGGCCGCCACGCCAGGCGGGTGACCGCGCCGTCGACCGGGAGGACGCGCCGTTCGCCGGCCCAGGTCTGGAACCACGGCTGCGGGCGCCCGGAGTCGTCCCCGACGTACGCGAAGCCGTCCTTGGCGGGCCAGGCTCCCCAGAGCGTCACGAGCTCGCCGCCAGGGCGAGTTGGATGCTGGCGGCGGCGACGATCCCGCGGCGGAACCGGTCGAGGTCGAAGTTCTCGTCGGGCGCGTGGTTGGCTTCGTCGGCGTTGGCCAGCGGCACGCCGTAGCAGGGGCAGGCGAGTTCGTCGCTGAGGACGGCCATGGGCAGGCTCCCGCCGAGTGAGGGCACCAGCAGGGGCCGTTGGCCCAGGACGTCCTCGACCGCCTGGAGGATGGTGGCGGTGTAGGGGGTCTCGGGCAGCGTGGTGGAGGGCGCCATGGCGGCGCCGGGGACGAATTCGACGCCGGGGGCGTGCTCGGCGACGTGGCGCCGGATGGCGTCGGCGACCTGGTCGGGGTTCTGGCCGCCGACCAGGCGGGCCTCGCAGCGGGCGATGGCGACGTCGGGGATCACCGCGCGGTGGTCGCCGGAGTCCTCGCAGCTGAGGGAGTTGACGGTCAGGGTGGGCCGGGTCAGGCGTTCGTGGAACCCCATGGCGGTGGGCGGTTCCATGCCGGTCGCGCCGATCGCCCGGAGCGTCGTGGCGACGTCGACGGGGAGGTCGGCCAGGGCGGCGAGTTGTCCGCCGGTCAGCGGGGCGACGTGGTCGGCGAAGCCGGGGACGGTGACGGTTCCGTCGGCCGTGCGCATGGTGGCCAGCAACTGCACCAGGGTCCAGGCCGGGTTGGGGGCGATTCCGCCCCAGTTGCCCGAGTGCAGGGGCCGGTTGGCGCCCCGGGCGCGCAGTTCGAACATCAGGATGCCGCGGACGCCGAGGACCACGCTGGCCCTGCCGGAGTCGTGGACGGGGCCGTCGCTCCAGATCACCAGATCGGGCCGGCCGACCTGGCGCACGGCCGCGGCGAGGTTGGGGCTGCCGATCTCCTCCTCGCCGTCGAGCAGGACCGTGACGCGGCAGGGGAACCCGCCGGTCAGTTCCCGCAGGGCGCGCAGTCCCAGGAGTTGTGCGAGGTGCTGTCCCTTGTTGTCCCCGGTGCCGCGGCCGTACATGCGGCCGTCGCGGATGGAGGGGACGAAGGGGGGAGAGGTCCACAGTTCCAGCGGTCCGGCGGGCTGGACGTCGTAGTGCCCGTAGATCAGGACGTGCGGTCCGGGGCCGTCGGCGGTGCCCACGAGCGCGGGCCAGCCGCCCGTGTCGACCTCGCGGGCCCGCAGGCCCGAGGCCCGTAAGAGGCGAAGACCGTGGGCGGCGGCTTCGACCATGCCCTCACCGGTGCGGCTGATGCTCGGCCGGGAGATCCAGTCCGCCAGCTCACCGTCCAGATCGCGGGCCTCGACCCACTCCTGGAGCTGCTTGATCACAGACCCTCCAACCGATTGCACAGAATGAAATCGATACGCAGTCAAGCAAACTGACGGCGTGTTGGCAAGGTAGAGTCCAGGTGTGGAAGCGACCATCGAAGACCTCAAAGCGCTCGGACACCCGGTACGCTGGCGCATCCTCCGGCTGTGCCTGGACCGCGCCTTCACCAACAAGGAGCTGTCGGTCGAGCTCGACCTCGCTCCCGCCACCACCCTGCGCCACGTCCGCGCCCTGGTGAAGACCGACTTCCTGGTGGCGGAACCGGTGTGCACCGGCGAGCACGGCGCGCTGCAGCGGCCCTACCGGGCCACCGCGCGCACCCGGGGTCTGATCATCCCGCCCGACGACTCCGGCCTGGCCCAGCAGGTCGATCTCGCCGTACTGGGCGCCCACCGCACCGAGTTGATAGCCGCGGGCAAGGACTCCGGACGCGGCGCCAAGCGCGGGGTGCTGCGGCTGCGCCCCGAGTCGGTGGACGCGCTGCACCGCCGGATCGAGGCGCTGATCGCCGAGTACGCCGACGAGGCCGACGGCGAGCCGCTGAGCTACCTGTGGTCGTTGGTCGCCCGCCCGCCGTTGGACCCCGACCCCCGTGAAAACAACGGGACAGACACGATTGACCGATCGCCGTGACCAATGCTTGACTCATTCATTATTCGAGCGGAACGCCCGGAGCCGCCACGGCGACCGGAGGGGCGACGGCACGGTTCCGCTTTTTCGAACGTGCAAGTCGGCGTCCGGGCCGGGCAACCCGCCGGTGCGGGCCGTTGGCGCGGCACGGGCTCGGCGTGGTGGTTCCGCACACCCTCGGTACTGAATCCGGGGAGACCCGAAGCACTGAATCCGGAAAAGGTTAACGAATGAAGATTGTCATTGCCGGTGGCCACGGGAAGATCGCCATGCGGTTGACCCGGCGGCTCGCGCGACGGGGCGACTCCGTCGTGGGCATCGTGCGCAACCCCCGTCACGTCGAGGACATCAGGAAGATCGGCGGGGACGCCGCCCTGCTCGACCTCGAGCGCGCGACGGTGGACGAGGTGGCCGCGGTCGTGGCCGGGGCGGACGCCGTCGTCTTCTCCGCCGGCTCGGGCAACAGCGCCACCGCCGCACGCCGCGACAAGATGGACCGCGCCGCCGTCGTGCTCGTCATGGACGCGGCCGAGAAGGCCGGCGTGCGCCGGTTCCTGCACGTCAGCTCCATCAACGTCGGCTGCGCCGAAGAGCGCGGCATCGGCGAGGGCTACGCCGTCTACCTGCGGGCCAAGCACGCCGCCGAGCAGCACATCTTCGCCCGCACCGAGCTGGACTGGACGGTCCTGAGGCCCGGCGTGCTCACCGACGGCGGTGGCGAGGGCACCGTCGAACTCACCGTCGGCGCCAAGGTCGCGCCCCGGCACGCCAGGTTCGACCAGGTCGCCCGGGAGGACGTCGCCGGCGTCCTGGAGGCGCTCGTCGACCGGCCCGGGACCGCCGGCCGCATCTACGTGGTGGTCGGCGGGTCGACCCCCATCGAGAAGGCGGTCGACGCCTAGGCCGTACTCCGCGGACCGCGTCCGCGCCACCCCCCGCGCCGGGGCGCCGGGGCGGCGCGGCACGGCCCGGAGCGGATTCCCGGCGCGGGCACCGGCACCGGGAATCCGCGAATGCCCGCCGGCGCGGTCCGGGAACCACGGGCCGGCCGCAGGCCCCGGTGGGAGCGGTGCGGAACGCCGCGCGAACGGCGACGCACCGCGCCCTGCCGGAAAAGCGGACGGCGGAATACCGCTCGCTTCCCGTCCGGTCCCTTTCCGGACGCGGATTGCCACATGAAATGTCTCCTTTCAGCGCACCGGGGGGTTGTTTGCCGTGCAGTCAATTGCCGAAGCAAGGCCGACGCATCGGGTCGGCAGCGTGATCACCAGCAACGGCATCGCGAAAGCGGCATTGGCGAACGAATCCGCCGCGCACCGATTAGTCTCCCCCGCGGTGGCCGAGCCGCCGCCCCACTGTCCGCCGGACGCCCCGGTCGGCTGCACCCACTGGGCGGTGACCGCGGCCGCCGTCTCCTCCTGGGAGGCGACGGGCGTCGGCGCGGCCGCCCGCCCGGGAGCGGAGGACGACGCCGGGGGCCACCCGGCCCGGGACCACTGGGCCGACCTGCTGCTCCTGGACCGCTGCGCCGCCGAGGGCGCCGTCCCCGAACCGTCCCCGGCCGAGCGGCACGTGCTCGACCCGGCGATCCGGTCGGCGGTCACCACCCTGGTCGTCGCGGCCCGGGCGCCCCACTGGTTCGACCCGGTGCCCGCCGACCCGCCCGGGCCGGGCCGGCCCTGGTTCGCCGAGATCGGCTACGTGCACTGCTTCGCGCTGCTGATGGCGGGTCAGGTGCGCCACGCGTGCCGCATCGCCGAGAACGGCTACCGCCACGAACTGGCCGCCGGGAACACCGCGTTGGCCGACGGCTGGCTGGCGATGCGCGGCAGGGTCGCCGACACGGTCGGCGCCCCGCACCCGTTCGAGGGCCCCGCTCCCCGCCTCATGCTGGCACCGCGCCCCGCCGCACTCGCCGTCTTCGGGGACCGGGGCGCCGACCAGGACCGGCGGCACGAGAACCGCCTCTTCCTGCCCTGGTCGACCCTCAGCCGGGCCTGGGCCACCGCGGCCGGCGGGAACACCACCCTGGCCGCCCGCCAGGCCCTGGCCGCCGCCGACACCGCCATGGCCCTGGGCCAGTACGCCGTCGAAGCGACCGCGAGCTACGACGCGGCCCGCCTGGGCAACCCCCACGCCGTCCGCCACCGCCTGGCCGCGCTCGCCGACCTGGTCCCCGGACCGGTCGTGCCGACCCTGGCCGCCGCGGCGGCCGCACTGGCCCGCTCCGACCCCGCGGCCCTGGACCTCGTCGCCGAGAAGTTCACCGAGCTGGGCATGGACCTGCTCGCCGCGGAGGCGGTCACCGCCGCGGCCGCCCTGCGCCGCACCTGCGCACCCCCCAGAACCCTCGCCTGTCCCACCGCGACGACCCCGCTGCTGCAACTGACCGCGCCACTGGTCGACCTCACCAGCCGCGAACGGGACGTCGTGCTCCTGGCCGCCGGCGGCTTCACCAGCCCCGTCATCGGACACCGGCTGGCACTGTCCGCCCGCACCGTCGACAACTACCTGGGCCGCGCCTACCAGAAGCTCGGGGTGGCCAACCGCCGCGAGCTGGGCCCGCTGGTCGTCGGCGACCGCACCCAACCGCCCATCCACGCCGAAGGGAAACAGCGATGACCTCCATGAGTGACCTCGAGAAGATATCGGCCAACCGGGAAGGCTTCAACCTGCGAGCACGGGCGCACATGCAGTCCTCCTACTACAACGTGGAGAGGTTCAAGCAGGGCCACAACATGCTGCGCAAGCTGGAGCAGGAGGAGCTCGGCGACGTCAGCGGCAAGTCCCTGCTCGAACTCCAGTGCCACATCGGCGTCAACTCGCTCTCGCTCGCCCGCCTGGGCGCGAAGGTCACCGGCACCGACATCTCCGACGAGGCCATCGACATCGCCCGCGGACTCGCCGCCGAACTCGACCTCGACGCCACCTTCGTCCAGGCCAACCTCTACGACCTGCCCGACGTCCTCGACGCCCAGTTCGACATGGTCTTCACCGGGTACGGCACCCTGTCCTTCCTGCCCGACATCGACGGCTGGGCCAAGACCGCGGCACAGTACGTCAAGCCGGGCGGCACCCTCACCGTCGTCGAGATCCACCCCATGCTCACCCTCTTCAGCGACGTCGACGGCGAACTGCGGCTCGCCCGCTCGCTGTTCCAGTCCCGGCACGTGCACCACGAGATGTCCTCCAGCTACGCCGACAAGATCGCCGACGAGGTGGAGGTCGAGACCCACAGCATCTACGGCTGGCGCTGGAGCGTGGAGGAGGTCCTCAACGCCCTCATCAACGCCGGTCTGACCATCGAGCGCGTCCGGGAGGTCCCCTACGACGCCCGCCAGCGGCTCCCGCTGATGGTGCCCGACGGCGAGCACAACTGGCGCATCCCCGGCGACCCGATCCCGCTGTCCTTCTCCTGCACCGCCAGGCGGCGGTGAACCGCGCGATGGCAGAGCAGATCGTGGCCACCCCGCAAATCCGCGAGTACGTCCGCGCCGTCTCCCTGCGCGATGACCCCCTGCTGGCCGAACTGCGGGAGCAGACCGCCGGGCTGCCCGGCGGCCAGGCCATGCAGGTGATGGCCGAGGAGGGCCAACTGCTGGCGCTCCTGGTGGGCCTGGCCGGCGCCCGGTCGGTCCTGGAGATCGGTACCTTCACCGGCTACAGCACGCTGTGTATGGCCCGCGCGCTGCCGCCGGGGGGCACGCTCGTCACCCTCGACCTCAACGGGCGGTGGCCGGCCATCGGCGCGGACTACTGGCGGCGGGCCGGCGTCGCCGACCGCATCGACGTCCGCATCGGCGACGCGGCGCAGACCCTGGCCGCCCTCCTGGACGAGCGGGGCAAGGAGAGCTTCGACCTCGTGTTCATCGACGCCGACAAGGCGAACTACGGCACCTACTACGAGGCCGCGCTCGGCCTCACCCGTCCGCAGGGGCTGGTCGTCATCGACAACACGCTCTTCTTCGGCCGGGTCGTCGACCCCGACAGCCACGACCCGGACACCGTCGCGGTCCGGGCCCTCAACACGGCGCTGCGGGACGATCCCCGCGTGGACGTCTCCATGCTCACCATGGCCGACGGCATCACGCTGGCCCGCAAGCGCTGACACCGCGGGCCCGGAGACGGGCCCGGCGACCAGGGAGTCCCCCGACAGCCTGTCGGGGGACTCCTCCGCGTGCCGCGGCCCCGGCGAGGACGGGCGGGTGGCCGCAGGCGGGGTGCGGGAGGCGGTGTGCCGGGGTCGGGGCCCCGCCCGCGCGGCCCCGCACGCGCCTGCGCCCGCCCGCCCCCGCGGGTCGGCGGGGGACGGACGGGCGCGGGCGCCGCCGCCCGGTGCGCGCCCGCAAGGCGCGCCGGAGGGGGAGCGGCGGGTCAGGGCGCGGCGGCCAGGGCGACAGCGGTCAGGCGCAGGGTCTCGGGTGCCGGCCTGGAGGCCGGTGTGATGTGCAGCCGCCGCGTCCGCCCGTCCTCGGGCGGGGCCAGCCCGGCCACGCAGGCGCAGGCTTCGTCGGTGAACCCGGCGAAGCGGTAGGCGACTTCCATGACCCGGTTGCGCGGGGTGGGGCGGAAGTCGGCGATCAGGTGGGCACCGGCCGCGGCCGCTTCGCCGATGAGCCAGTTCAGGACGGTGGCGCCGGCGCCGAAGGAGACGACGCGGCAGGAGGTGGCCAGGAGTTTGAGGTGCCAGACCGAGGGACCGCGTTCGACCAGGGTGACGCCGACGGCGCCGTGCGAGCCGAAGCGGTCGCTCATCGTGACGGCGAGGACCTCGTGGTGGGCGTCGCCCAGGAGCGCGCGCAGGTCGGCGTCGGAGTAGTGGACGCCGGTGGCGTTCATCTGGCTGGTGCGCAGCGTGAGTTCCTCCAGGCGGGAGAGGTCCTCGTGGGTGGCCCGGCGGATCTCCATGACGAGGTCCAGGGAGCGCAGGAACTCCTGCGAGGGTCCCTCGAAGGACTCCTGCTCGGCCTGGCGGCGCGCGTTGGCCTGGTACATCTGGCGGCGGCGGCGCGAGTCGACGGTGACCGTGGCCGGGGTGAACTCGGGCAGGTCCAGCAGCCCGGGCACGGCCTCGGCCGGGTAGCAGCGCACCTGCGGGAGGTGGAAGGCCACTTCGGCGCGCTCGGCGGGCTGGTCGTCGATGAAGGCGATCGTGTGGGGGGCGAACTTCAGCTCGTCGGCGATCTCCTGGACGGATGCCGACTTGGGGCCCCAGCCGATCCTGGCGTGGACGAAGTACTCGGCGAGGCCGAGGTCCTCCAGGCGCTGCCAGGCCGGCCGGTGGTCGTTCTTGCTGGCGACGGCCTGCAGGATGCCGCGGGCGTCGAGGCCGAGGACGGTCTCGCGGACGCGGGTGTCGACGGCGACGTCGTCGCCTTCGAGGAGGGTGCCCTTCCACAGGGTGTTGTCGAGGTCCCAGACGACGCACTTGACGGTGGGGGGCGGCTGGTCGGGTGACTGCGGTCCGCTCACTGCGCCGACTCCTTTCGCGCGGTGGTTCTCCTGGTGGCCAGGGCGTGCCTGGCGAGTTCGAGTTGGCAGATCTCGCTACTGCCTTCGATGATCTCCATCAGTTTCGCGTCGCGGTAGGCGCGGGCGACGACGTGGCCGTCGACGGCGGCGGCGGAGGCCATGGCCTGCAGGGCCGAGGCGCTGCCCTGGACGGCCTGGGTCGCGCTGACGTGCTTGGCCAGGACGGTGGAGATGACCAGGCTCGGTGAGCCGGCCTCCCAGTGCTCGGCGGCCTCGCGGCACACGCCGGTGGCGACGCGTTCGGCGGCGTAGAGTTCGGCGATGCGGCGGGCGACGAGCTGGTGCTCGCCGATCGGCCTGCCGAACTGGTGCCGGGTGGCCGCGTGTTCGGTGACGGCGGCCAGGCAGCCGCGCAGGATGCCGACGCAGCCCCAGGCCACGGACATGCGGCCGTAGGCGAGGGCGGTGGTGATCAGGAAGGGCAGGGCGAGCGCGCCGCCGCCCAGGACGTTGGCGGCGGGCAGGCGCACGCCCTCCAGGTGGACCTGGGCGTGGCCCGCCGCGCGACAGCCCATCGGGTGGGCGACCTTCTCGATCCGGACGCCCGGGGTGTCGGCGGGGACGACGACGGCGGCGGCACCGTCCCCGCTCCTGGCGACGACGACGATCAGGTCGGCGTAGGCGGCGGCGGTGATCCACGTCTTGCTGCCGTCGAGGACCACGCCGTCGCCGTCGTGGCGCACCCGGGTGCTCATGGCGCCCAGGTCGCTGCCGGCGTCGGGTTCGCTGAAGGCGACGGCGGCGAGGCGGCCGCCGGTCAGCCGGGGCAGGAAGGCGGCGCGCTGCTCGGCGGTGCCCAGGCGCTGGATGGTCCAGGCGGCCATGCCCTGGGAGGTCATGACGCTGCGCAGGGAGCTGCACAGGCTCCCGGCGTGGGCGGTGAGCTCGCCGCTGTCGCGGCTGGTGAGGCCGAGGCCGCCGTACTGCTTGTGCACCTCGGCGCACAGCAGGCCGGCGGCTCCCAGCTCGCTCAGGACGGTGCGGGGGATCTCGCCGGCGGTGTCCCAGGCGCCGGCGTCCCGCCGTACGAGGTCCCAGGTGTCCTGCCGTCCCGGGGCCGACGCGTCAGACATCGGTGCCGGTGGCGGACTGCGCCCGGAGCCGGTCGACGAGGGCGGCCATGCTCTTGATGGTGCGGAAGTTGGACAGCTGCAGGTCGGGGCCGGCGACGGTGACGTCGTAGGTCTGTTCGAGGAAGACGACCAGCTGCATGGCGAACATGGAGTTGGCCAGGCCGGTGGTGAACAGGTCCTGGTCGCTGTCGGGGGTGGTGCGGGTCTCCTCGGCTACGAAGCGGGTGATCCGGTCGATGACGGCGTCGGTGTCGAGGGGCGCCTGGGAGGTGTGCTGCTCGTGGGTCATGACTGTGCCTCACTGTAGGAGTAGAAGCCGCGGCCGCTCTTTCGGCCGAGCTCGCCCCGCCGGACCTTCTCGAGGAGCAGCTCGCTGGGGCGGCACCGCTCGTCGCCGGTCCGGGCGTGGAGTTCTTCCAGGGCGTCGACCAGGTTGTCGATGCCGATCAGGTCCGCGGTGCGCAGCGGGCCCGTGGGGTGGCCGAGGCAGCCCTGCATGAGGGTGTCGACGTCTTCGGCGGTGGCGGTGCCCTCGCTGACGATGCGGGCGGCGTCGTTGATCATGGGGTGCAGGAGCCGGCTGGTGACGAAGCCGGGCGCGTCGCGCACGACGACGGGGCGGCGGCCGATGCGGGTGAGGGTGGACAGGACCTGCTGGACGGTCCGGTCGGTGGTCCGCGGGCCGCGGATGACCTCGACCATGGGGATGAGGTAGGCGGGGTTCATGAAGTGGGTGCCGATGAGGGTGCCGGGGTCCTTCACCCAGGCGGCCATCTCGTCGATGGGGATGCCGGAGGTGTTGGAGACGAGGGGGGTCGCGGGGCCGACGAGCGCCGAGACGGCGGCGAGGACCTCGGCTTTGCGGTCGGGCGCCTCGGTGACGGCCTCGATGACCACGGCGGCCTCGGCGGCGTCCTGCAGGTGCAGGGTGGTGCGCAGGCGGCCCGGGGCGGTGCCGGGGGGCAGCGCGCCGGTGAGCTGGGCGTGGCGCAGGCCGTGCTGGATCGCGGTGGTGGCGCGGTCGAGGACGCCGCGGTCGATGTCCACCAGTACGACGGGCAGCCCGTGTCCGACGACGAGCGTCGAGATTCCGGTGCCCATGACGCCCGCGCCCACGATGGCGATCAGCGGCTCGTCCATGACGCTTCCTCCAGACCCAGGGGTTCGTAGCTTCCGGTGTCGGGGCCGATCCAGTAGCGGGAGCGCTGGAAGGGGTAGCCCGGGAGGGACACGCGCCGCGGTCGTGCGGTGCCGCGGACGGCGTCCCAGTCGATGTCGGTGCCGACCTGCCACAGGGTGCCGAGGGTGTCGAGCAGGGTGGCGAGGTCGGCTCGGTCGGTGTCGGCGGAGCCGAGCGAGGGCAGCGCCGTGAGGTGCCGGGTGTCCTCCTGGCGGGTGAGGGCCCGGGCGAGGCGGTCGGCGGGTCCCATGACCAGCAGGACGTGGTCGGGCCGGGCGGCCGCTTCGCGCAGGACGTCGGCGAAGGCGCCGGCCCCGGTGCCGGCGGGGGAGGGGTCGGCGGAGGTGCGGGCGCGCGCGAGGGCGGCGAGGGCGTCGGGGAGGTCGAGGACGCCGGCCAGGCACTTCGCCACGTACTCGCCGTCGCCGTCGCCGACCACGGCGGCGGGTTGGACGCCCCAGGACTGCCACAGGCGGGCCAGGGCCCACTGGAGGGTGAAGGCGGCGAGGGCGGTGGCGCGCGGGTCGGTGCCGGTCGAGCCGTCGCCGCGGCCCGGCGCGGTGCGGGAGCCGTTCCAGGTGGTCGGGAGGAGCAGGGCGCGCAGGTCGTCGCCGAGCAGGGGGCGCGCCAGGTCGGCGCAGTGGTCGACCTCGCGCGCGAAGGCGGCCTCGCTGCGGTAGACCTCCTCGGCGGCCCCGGGGCGGTGGGCGGAGGCGCCGGGGAAGACGAAGACGCTGCGACGGGGCCCGGCGGCGCCGGGGGCGGCCGGGGCGCGCAGGGCGGCGACGGCTTCGGCGCGGTCGCGGCACACCAGGTGGCGGCGGTGCGCGAAGGCGCGGCGGCCGACCTGGAGGGTGTGGGCGACGTCGGCGAGGTGCAGGTCGTCGTCGCTCTCCAGCCGCCGGGCGAGGGCGGCGGCGGCGTCGTCCAGGGCCTGGGGGGTGCGGGCGGACAGCAGGAGCAGGTGGTGCTCGCGCGGGCCGGGCGCGGCGGGGCCGGGCGCGGGCGCTTCCTCCAGGACGATGTGGGCGTTGGTGCCGCCGACGGCGAAGGCGCTGACGCCGGCGCGGCGCGGGGTGGCGCCGCGGGGCCAGGGACGGGCGGTGGTGGGGACGTAGAAGGGGGTGCGCTCCAGCAGCAGGGCGGGGTTGGGCGCGTCGTAGTTGATGCTGGGCGGGATCTCGGCGTGCTGGAGGGCCAGGACGGCGCGGGCGAAGCCGGCGGCTCCGGCGGCGGCGTCCAGGTGGCCGATGTTCGCCTTGGCGGAGCCGATGGCGCAGTACCCGCGTTCCTTGGTGCCGAAGGCCTGGGTGAGGCCGGCGAGTTCGATGGGGTCGCCCAGGGGGGTGCCGGTGCCGTGGGCTTCGACGTAGCCGATGCTTTCGGCGCTGACCCCGGCGACGGCCTGGGCGGTGGCGATGACCTCGGCCTGGGCCTGCATGCTCGGGGCGTTGAAGCCGAACTTCGAGGAGCCGTCGTTGTTGAGGGCGCTGCCGAGGATCAGGGCGCGGATGTTGTCGTTGTCGGCGAGCGCGTCGCTGAGACGGCGCAGCGCCACGACGGCGACGCCGTACCCGGGAACGGTTCCGCTGGAGGAGGCGTCGAAGGGGCGGCAGTGGCCGTCGCGGGCGAAGATGCCGCCGGCGACGACGGGGTAGCCGCCGATCAGGGGGATGGGCAGGGCCACTCCTCCGGCCAGGGCCATGTCGCACTCGTGGCCCAGCAGGGCCTGGCAGGCCAGGTGGATGGCGACCAGGGAGGTGGAGCACGCGGACTGGACGGTCATCGCGGGGCCGCGCAGGTCGCACAGGTAGGCGGCCCTGGTGGCGAGGAAGTCCTTGTCGTTGTACGGGCGGGCGGAGAAGGCCGCCAGGGAGCCGCGGAAGCGGGCGTTGGCCAGGAGGTTGAGGGGGAGGTACTTGTTGGCGAAGCAGCCCGCGTAGACGCCGATGGAGCCGTCGAAGCGGGCGGGGTCGTGGCCGGTGTCCTCGAGGGCGTGCCAGACGGATTCGGCGAAGATCCGCTGCTGGGGGTCGCTGATCTCGGCCTGTTCACGGGTGTAGCCGAAGAAGTCGGCGTCGAAGCGGTCGGCGTCCTCGATGACGCCGGCGGCGGGGACGTAGTCGGGGTGGGTGATCATCTCCTTGGGCCAGCCGACGTCGGTCAGTTGCTCGGCGCTGAAGCGGGAGATGGATTCCACTCCGTCGCGCTGGTTGCGCCAGAACGCGTCGATGGTGGGGGCGCCGGGCAGCCGCGCGGTGAGCCCGACGACCGCGATCGGTTCCATGCTGTCTTCCGTCTCGGTACTCACCCGAGGCCCCCTTGTGATCGTTGCCGTGTCGGTGTGGTGGTGGGCACGCTCACGCTCCTGTCCTGCCCGCGCGGCGTGCGGCGGAGTGCTTGGCGCCGCGCCGGGCGGCGGCGCGGCTGGCGGCGGCGGCGCCGGCGGCCGGGTCGTCGTCGTCGTCGGATCCGGGTGCGCGGTCGATGGCCTGGGCCAGCGCGCGGGCGGAGGGGTAGCGGAACATGTCGACCAGGGACAGGGCGCTGTCGCGCTGTTCGAGCAGACGGGCGCGGGCGACGACGACGAGCAGGGAGTTGCCGCCCAGGGCGAAGAAGTTGTCGTCCAGCCCGACGCGTTCGACGCCCAGGACGTCCCGCCACACTTCGGTGACCAGGCGCTCGGTGTCGCTGGTGGGCGCGGCGTAGGCGGTGGTGCCCTCGGAGCGGCTCTCGGTCAGGTCGGGCAGGGCGTTGCGGTCGACCTTCTTGTTCGGGGTCAGCGGGACGGCGTCGATGGCGTGGACGGCGCCGGGCAGCATGTAGCCGGGCAGCCGGGTGGCGAGGTGGGCGCGCAGCTCGGTGCCGGTGGCGGTGCGCCCGGGAGCGGGCACGTAGTAGGCGATCAGGCGTCCTTCGGCGCCGGTGCCGCGGATGACGGCGACGGCGGAGCGCACGGCGGGGTGCTGGGCCAGGGCGGCTTCGATCTCGCCGAGTTCGATGCGGTGGCCGTGGAACTTGACCTGGTCGTCGAGGCGGCCGAGGAACTCGAGGGTGCCCTGGGGGGTCCAGCGGGCCAGGTCGCCGGTGCGGTAGAGGCGGGCGCCGGGTGTGCCGGTGAAGGGGTCGGGCTGGAAGCGTTCGGCGGTGGTGCTGTTGCGGCCGAGGTAGCCGCGGACGATGCCGTCGCCGGCCAGGAGCAGTTCCCCGGGGACGCCGACGGGGCACAGGCGCAGGTCCTGGTCGGCGATGTAGGCGCGGACGCCGGCCAGGGGCCGTCCGATGGTGGCGGGGCCGTGGGAGGGGATGTGGGCGGTGGTGGCCCACACGGCGGCCTCGGTGGGCCCGTACATGTTGTGGACGGTGCCCGCGACGGTGTCGGCGAGGGCGTGGGCGAGGTCGGTGGGCAGTGCTTCGCCGCCGACCAGCAGACGGGTGAGCCGGGGCAGCTCGGCGCGGGCGTCCTGGTCGGCGAGCAGGGCGCGGGCCAGGGAGGGGGTGCACTGCAGGTGGGTGACCCGGTGGGCGCGCAGCTGCTCGGCGAGGGGTTCCTCGGTTTCGGCCAGGGCGGCGTTCCGGCGTTCCTCGCTGATGTCGCGGACGGTGACGAGGTGCGCCAGGGCGTCGAGGGCGGCTTTGTCCTCGACGCCGAAGTCGATGAGGCAGGCGACTTCGTCGGCCCCGGCGGCCTTCATGCGGTCGACCATGTCGGCGCAGACCTGGGGGGTGCCCAGGAGGCTGGCGGTGGCGAAGAACCGCTCGAAGGCCCGGTCGACGAGTGCGCGCAGTTCCCCGGGCGGCAGGGCCTTGAAGTCCTCGGCGCTGCCGGTGGTGGCACCCAGGGAGGCGATGAGGTCGAAGGAGGTCTCCAGGTAGCGGCTCATGGGCTCGCGCACCAGTTCACGGACCTCTTCGAGGTCGGTGCCGACGAAGGTGTGGACCATGACCGCCACGTGGCCGTCGCCGGGTCCGTGGCCGTGTTCGCGCCAGGTCTTGCGGTAGAGGGCGATCTTCTCGGCGAGTTCGTCGAGGCTGTGCCCCAGGAGGTGGGTCAGGACGCCGGTGCCGGCTTCGCCGGCCATGCGGAAGGTCTCGGGGTGCTTGGCACTGGTGAGCCACACCGGCAGCCGGCTCTGGACGGGCTTGGGGTAGATGCCGACGTCGACCTGGGCGCCCACGCCGTTGCGGCGGGTGGTCCCGTGTCCGCTCCACAGGCTGCGGACCTCGGCGAGGCCGTCCATCATCAGCTGCTTGCGGGCGGCGTAGTTGTCGGGGGCGAGGACGAAGTCGTTGGCGTGCCAGCCGGAGGCGAGGGAGATGCCGACGCGGCCGCCGGAGAGGTTGTCGACGGCCGACCACTCCTCGGCCACGCGCAGGGGGTCGTGCAGGGGCATGACGACGCTGCCCGCGCGGACGTGGACGCGCTCGGTGACGGCGGCGACGGCGGCGGCCATCAGGGAGGGGTTGGGGTAGAGGCCGCCGAACCGGTGGAAGTGGCGCTCGGGGGTCCACACGGCGGTGAAGTTGTTGCGGTCGGCGAACTTCGCGCCTTCCAGGAGCAGGCGGTAGCGGTCCTCGGGGCTGGCTTCGCTGTCGCTGCCGAAGTAGAGGAGGCTGAAGTCGATGGGACGGGAGCGGGCCTGGGCGTCGGGGCCCTGGCCGTCGGCGGGGGCGGCGCGCAGGGGCGGTTCGCGGCGCAGCACGATGCGGTGGCCGTGGGTGAGGGCCCACAGCAGTTCGACGACGGAGATGTCGAAGGAGACGCTGGTGAGGGCGAGCCAGGTGCTGGGTTCGTCCTCGCCGAAGGCCTCGCTCATGCCGGCGAAGAGGTTGGCGACGTTGCGGTGGGTGACCATGACCCCCTTGGGCCGGCCGGTGGAGCCGGAGGTGTAGATCACGTAGGCGAGGTTGTCGGGTGTCACCTCCGGGGCGGCGGTGGAGCCGCTTCCCCGGCCGCCGGTGTGCTCGCCGGTCCGGTCGTCGGTGTGCTCGTCGTCGGTGTGCTCGCCGGGGACCACGACGCGGGCGGCGCCCAGGCGTCCGGCGGAGGCGGCGTTGGCCGGGTCGGCGACCACCAGGCGCACGCCCGCGTCGGCGACCATGAACGCCAGGCGGCCGGCGGGGTAGTCGGGGTCCAGCGGGAGGTAGGCCGCACCGGCCTTGAGGATGCCCAGCAGGGCCACCATCAGCAGGGAGGTGCGGTGCAGGTGGACGCCCACCGGCTCGTCCGCCGCCACGCCCAGGCGGCGCAGCCGGGCGGCGAAGTGCTCGGCGCGGGCGTCGAGTTCGCGGTAGGTCAGGGTGGCGTCGGAGGCGATCAGCGCGGTGGCGTCGGGGGTGGCGGCCACGCGCTGGGCCAGGAGCCGGTGCACCAGGGCCTGGGAGGTGCTCGCCCGGGGGCCGGCGTGCCACCGGGCGAGGGTGTCCAGTTCGCCGGGCGGCAGGACGGCCAGTTCGTCCACCGCCCGGTCGGGGTCCTGTGCGGCGGCGGCCACGACCTGGGCGTAACGCTCGGCCAGGCGCTCGGCGGTGGCGGCTTCGAACAGGTCGGTGCTGTACTCGAGCCGGCCGGTGACGCCGTCGGGGGTGCGGGTGAGGCTCAGGGTGAGGTCGAAGCGGGCGGCGCCGGCGTCGCCCATGACCGGGCTCACCTGGCAGCCCTGCAGGCGCAGCCCGCTGCCCTCGTCCTCGTGGCGGTAGCTGAACAGGACCTGGAAGAGCGGGTTCTGGGCGAGGTCGCGGTCGGGGTGGAGCTCTTCGACGAGTTTCTCGAAGGGCAGGTCCTGGTGGGCGAGGGCGCCCTTGACCTCCTCCCACACGCGCTGGACGAGCCTGCGGAAGGTGGGACGGGCGGCGAGGTCGCAGCGCAGGACCAGGGTGTTGGTGAAGAAGCCGATCAGGGGGGCCAGTTCGGGGCGCTCGCGCCCCGAGACGGGGGTGCCGACGACGACTTCGTCCTGGCCCACGTGGGCGCGCAGCAGGACCGCGAACGCGGCGAGCAGGACGCTGTAGAGGGTCGCGCCTTCGCCGCGGCCCAGCTCCTCGAGGCGCTGGACGGCCTCGGGGGGCAGGGGGAAGGTGAGCGCGGCACCGCGGTAGCTCTGCACGGGCGGACGGGGGTGGTCGGTGGGCAGGTTCTGGGCGGGCATGCCCTCCAGGTGCCGCTTCCAGTGGTCCAGCAGGCGGCCGAGCTCGGGTCCCGCCAGGGTCTCCTGCTGCCAGTACGCGAAGTCGGCGTACTGCATGGGCAGTTCGTCGGGCCGCGGGCCTCCCGCGCCGAGGGCGGCGCGGTAGTGGGTCTCGATCTCCTTGCCGAGGGTGCCGATCGCGGGGGCGTCGCAGGCCAGGTGGTGGACGGTCAGCAGCAGGCGGTGGTGCTCGGGGCCCAGGCGCAGCAGGCGGGCGCGGATGACGCGCCCGGCGACCAGGTCGAAGGGGACGGCGGCTTCCTCGTCGGCCAGGGCCGCGGCCCGGGCCGCGACCTGCTCCGGGCTGCGGCCGGGACCGGTGAGGTCGGTGACGGGGACGGCCAGGGGGGCGGGCGGCAGGACCACCTGGTGGGGGGTGCCGCCGGCGGAGCGGAAGGCGGTGCGCAGGATCTCATGGCGGCGCGCGGTCTCGGTCAGCGCCTGCTGGAGGGCGTCGGTGTCCAGGGGGCCGGTGATGTCGTAGCCCAGGGGGACGTTGTAGACCGAACTGCCGGGCTGGAGCTGGTCGAGGAACCACAGGCGCTGCTGGGCGTAGGACAGGGGGGCGCGGTCGTCCTCACCGGTGCCGGTTTCCAGGGGGGTGCTCACTGCTGCCCCCCGTCTTCCTTCGGCGCGGCGGTGCGGCGGGCGCGCGGGAGGATGGGGCCGGAGCCACCGGCCGCGGCGGCGCCGACGGCTTCGGCGAGGTCGGCGACGCTGGGCCGCCGCAGGAACACCGAGATGGGGACCGCGGTGGCGAAGGCGTCGTTGACCTGGGCGATGAGGCGGGCGGCGAGCAGGGAGTGGCCGCCGGCGCGGAAGAAGTCGTCGGTGCGTCCCAGCGGCTGCCCGCGCAGCAGCGCGGAGGCGATCTGGGCGATGCGCTCCTCGGTGGGGCCCTGCGGTGCCTGCTGCTCCCGGGCGGGGGCCGGGGCGGTGGGCACGAGGGCGGCCAGGGCGTCGTGGTCGACCTTGCCGTGCCCGGTCAGCGGCAGCTTCTCCAGCAGCAGCACGCGCTCGGGGACCATGTAGACGGGCAGGCGGTCCTGGAGGAAGGTGGTGAGCTTGTCCTCGGAGGTGTTCTCGCCGCGGCCGTGGGTGCAGGCGTAGGCCACCAGGGTGGGATCGGCGCCGGGGGCCGGGGTGCGGGCCAGGACGGCGGCGTCCTTGACGTCGGGGTGCTCCCGCAAGGTGGCGGCCACTTCGCCGGGTTCGATGCGGAAGCCGCGGATCTTGACCTGCTCGTCCGCGCGGCCCAGGAACTCCAGCTGGCCGTCGGGCAGCCAGCGGACCAGGTCGCCGGTGCGGTAGAGGCGGGCGCCGGGCGTGCGGGAGAACGGGTCGGGGACGAAGCTCTGCTCGGTCAGGTCGGGACGGTTGACGTAGCCGCGGGCCACGCCGGCGCCGCCGATGTGCAGGGCGCCGCGCACGCCGGTGGGCACGGGCCGGCCGTGGGCGTCCAGGACGTGGGCGGTGGTGCCGGCGATGGGGCGGCCGATGGGCGGCCGCGGGGCGTGGGTGTGCGGGGGCACCAGGGCGGCGGTGGCGACGACGGTGGTCTCGGTGGGCCCGTAGTGGTTGTACAGGTCGAAGGGCAGACCCTGGGGGGGCGCGGCGGGCAGCACGTCGCCGCCGGTGAGCAGGCTGCGCAGGGCGGTGTCGGCGGGCCAGGTCTCGTTCAGGACGGCCGCGGCGACGGGGGTCGGCAGGAACGAGGTGGTGATCTCCTCCTGGGCGAGCCAGCGGACCAGGGACGCCGGGTCGGCGCGCAGGTCGTCGGGGACGACGTTCAAGGTGGCGCCGGCGGCCAGGGTGGGCCAGATCTCCCACGTGGAGGCGTCGAAGCCGGGGCTGGCGAACAGGGTGGTGCGGTGGGCGGGGTCGAGCGCGTACTGGGCGGTGTGCCAGGCGACGAGGTTGCTCAGGCCGCGGTGCTCGAGGGCGACGCCCTTGGGGCGGCCGGTGGAGCCGGAGGTGTAGATGAGGTAGGCCAGGCGGTCGGGAGCGAGCGCGTCGGCGCGCACCGCCCCGGCGGCCTCCGTGTCCGCCGTGCCGGTCCCGTCGGCGGGGGCGTCCGCGTCGAGGACCAGGACGCGCAGGTCCCGCTCGGTCCGCGGCAACTGCGGGCGGGTGCGGGCGGTGGCGAGGACCGTGCGCGCGCCGGCGTCCTGCAGGATGAAGGCCACCCGCTCGGCGGGGTAGCTCGGGTCCACGGGCAGGTAGCAGCCGCCGGCCATCAGGACCGCGAGCTCGCCGACCACCAGCTCCGCCGAGCGCTCGGCGTACACCGCCACCGGTTCCTCGGCGGCCAGGTCCGCGGCGCGCAGCTCGGCGGCCAGGGCGCCGGCGCGCTGCCACAGCTGCGCGTAGCTGAGCTGTCCGCCGCTCCAGCGCACCGCGTCGGCGTGCGGGCGCCGCTCGACCTGGCGGGCGATCAGTTCGGTCACCGGCACGGCGGTCTCGGCGGCCCGGGTGTCCGGGGCGTCCTGGGCGGGGCCGTGGGTCCAGTTCCGGAGCTGGTCCGACTCGGCGTCCGAGAGCAGGCGCAAGCTGCCCACCGTGCTGTCCGGACGCTCCATCGCGTCGGAGAGCAGGGTCAGGTAGTGCGCGATCATGCGATCCATCGTGGCCGCGTCGAACAGGTCCGAGGAGTGCTCCCAGATCATCGCCAGGTCGTCGTCCTCGGGACGCGGGGCCCGGCCCATGCGCTGCTCGGCGCGCGGGATCACGATCACGTTGAGGTCGGCCTTGGCGGAGTTGTTCGAGCGCTCGGTGACCTTGCCGGTCAGCCCGCCGAAGTCGATGTCGGGCACCGCGGAGTCGTGGAAGCTGAACATGACCTGGAACAGCGGGGTGCGCGAGGGGTCACGGGCCGGGTCGATCGCGTCGATGACCGCGTCCACCGGGGTGTCCGACCAGGCCAGCGTCTCGGCCACGCTCTGGCGCACCTGCGCGAGCAGGTCGTTGAAGGGCTGGTCGCCCGAGACCTCCGTCCGCAGGACCAGCGTGTTGACGAGCATGCCCAGCAGCGGTTCCAGCTCCGGGAGGTTGCGGTTGGCGGCGCCGGTGCCCACCAGCATGTCCTGCTGCCCGGTGTAGCGGTACAGCAGCGCGGCGAAGCCCGCGTACATGGTGGTGAACAGCGAGATGCGGTTCTCGCGGCTGAAGGCGCGCAGGCGGCGGGCCAGGGGGGCGGGGACGAGGATGCGGGGCGCGCGGCCGCGGAAGGTCATCACCGGGGGGCGCGGCCGGTCGGCGGGCAGCTCCAGGGTGTCGGGGGCGCCGGCCAGGCGGGCGGTCCAGTGGTCGACGTGCGCGCGCAGCACCTCGCCGCTCATCCAGTCGCGCTGCCAGATGGCGTAGTCGGCGTACTGGACGGGCAGTTCGGGCAGCGGGGAGGGCTGGTGGGCGGCGAAGGCCGGGTAGAGGGCGCGCAGTTCGGACAGGAACATCGACAGCGACCAGCCGTCGTGGACGAAGTGGTGCTCCACGTGCAGGAAGGTGTTGTCGCCGTTGCCGTGGCGCAGCAGCGCCCAGCGGGCCAGCGGGGGTTCGGTCAGGTCGAAGGGCTCGCGCAGCTGTGCGGCCACGACCTCGTCGGCCTGCTCCGCGGGGACGTCCAGGACCAGCAGCGAGGCCTTGGCCTCGGCCAGGGGGCGCTGGTAGCCCACGCCGTCGACGGAGACGAACGCGGTGCGCAGGACCTCGTGGCGGCGGACGATCTCGTCGAGGGCGGCGTGCAGGGCCTCGACGTCGACCTCGCCCCGCAGGGACACGGTCGCCTGGAAGTTGTAGGCGAGGTTGCCCGGGGAGAGCTGTTCGAAGAACCAGACCCGTTCCTGGGGCAGGGACAGCGGGACGGGGCGGTTGCGCGCGGCGCGGCGCAGCGGCGGCGGGGTGGGGGCCAGGGCCCCGGCCGCACCCGGGCCCGCGCCGGTGCCGTCGGCGCGGCGGCGGTCGACGATCTCCCCGAGCGTGGCGATGGTCGGCGCGCCGAACAGCTCCGGCACGGTCACCACCACGTGCAGCTCCGCGGTGATCCTGGCCGCCAGGCCCGCCACCAGCAGCGAGTTGCCGCCCAGGGCGAAGAAGTCGTCGTGCACTCCGACCTCGGCGCCGCCCAGCAGCCCGGAGACGATGCGCGCCAGGGCCGCCTCGGTCGCCGTGCCCGGCGCCGCCGCGTCGGCGGCCAGCCCCGACGCCGAGCGGTCCGGCGCGGGCAGCGCGGCCCGGTCGACCTTCCCGTTGGGCGTCAGCGGCAGTGCGGACAGCGCGACCACGGCCCCCGGCACCATGTAGGCCGGCAGCCGGGAGGCCACGAACTCGACCAGCTCGGCGGTGGGAACGGCGCTGACCACGTATCCCACCAGGCGCGCGTTCGGCTGCCCCGAGTGCTCGACCGCCACGAAGGCGTCCCGGACGCCGGGGTGCTGCTTGAGGACGGTCGCCACCTCGCCGGGCTCGATGCGAAACCCGCGGATCTTGGCCTGGTCGTCGTAGCGGCCGATGTACTCGAACACGCCGTCCGCGCGGCGGCGGACCTTGTCACCGGTGCGGTACATGCGCTCGCCGGGCACGGCGATGTCCGGAACGAACGCCGCGGCGGTGGCCGCCGGCTCGTGCAGGTAGCCGCGGGCCACGCACGCGCCCGCCAGGCACAACTCGCCGGCCTCGCCGTCGGGGACGGGGTCCAGGCCGTCCAGGACGTAGCAGCGCACCCCGTCCACCGGCACGCCGATCGGCGGGGGCACCGGCCCGCCGGGCAGCACCTCGCCCGCCGTCACCTTCACCGTCGCCTCGGTGGGCCCGTACAGGTTCACCACCGCGAACGGCAGGCCCTCGGGCACGCCGCGCTGCATCGCCGACCCGCCGGTGTGCAGGGTCCGCAACACGGTGTGGGCGGGCCAGGACTCCTCCAGGACGGCCTCGGCCAGCGGCGTGGGCAGGAACGTGACGGTGATGCGCTCCTCGGCCAACCACGCGGTCAGCTCCGGCGGGGAGGTCCGCACCCGCGCGGGCGGCACGACCAGCGTCGCGCCCGCGGTCAGGGTGAACCAGATGTCCTGGACCGACACGTCGAAACCGGGGCTGGCCAGCAGCGTGATGCGGTCGTCGGCGCGGGTGCCGTACGTCGCGTGGTGCCAGTGCATCAAGTTCGCCAGGCTCGCGTGGCTGACGGCCACGCCCTTGGGCCGGCCGGTGGAACCGGAGGTGTAGATCACGTAGGCCAGCGAGGCGCCCTCGACCGCGGGCGGCGACGCGGGCGTGGAGCTGTCGGGAACCTCGCGTTCCAGGTCCACCAGGATGACGTCCTCGCCGAGCGGCGCCTCGGTGGCGGCCAGGGCGGCGGTGGTCAGCACCGCCACCGCGCCGGAGGCGTCCAGGAGTTGACGCACCCGCGCCGCCGGATGGGCCGGGTCCAGCGGCAGGTACGCCCCGCCCGCGAGCAGGACCGCCACTTCCGCGACCACCAGGTGCGCCGACCGGTCGGCGTACACGGCCACGACGCTGTCGGGGCCCACGCCCCGTTCGGTGAGGTCGGCCGCCAAGGCGTAGGCGTGCGCGGCCAGCGCCCGGTAGGTCAGTTCCAGCTCACCGTCCTGTACGGCGATGGTGTCGGGTGCTTCGATCACTCGGGCGTGGAATTCTTTGAGGACCATGTCGCGCGTCATCCTTCACTGCCGGGATAAGTGGGTGGCTGGAACGGGGATTACTCCGAGATCCGACGCAGGCTCAGGGGGCGCATGTCCGTCCACACGGTGCCGATGTGGGTCAGACAGTCGGTCTTCGTGCCGGTGACACCGGCGGGCTGCCAACCGGCGGGCAGCTCCCGGTCGGCGGGCCAGATCGAGTACTGCTCCTCGTCGTTGAACACGACGGTGTACGACTGGGGAGAATCGTCCATGGGGTTCCTCCGGGTATGCGAACGACGCGACGACACCCACCACCCGCACGCCCGCACGTCCGCCGAACCGCGTGCCGAACCGGCACGGCGGGTACGAAGGACGGGCACGGCCGGCATCGGGCAGGCCGAAGAGCACGTGCGAGCAGCCGCCCGCCCGGACACCGTCCCGACCCCCGAACGGTTCCGGCAACCGGCACGTACCGGCCACACGCGGACCCCCGGGAACCACGACCGCCGGCGAACCGCCGTCCCCACGCGTTCCACTCCGTCAGCATGGATCGCCGCCCCACCCGCCGATAGAGTAAAGCGATTACTCCCCCCGCCCGTTAAAACGAGAATTGAACCGGAACACCACAAAAAACCGCCCCCGAAAACAGACCAGTCATCACCCCGCATCACAACCGTCACACCCATCACACTCACCACACCCGCCCCGGGCGCCACAGGGAAGACAGCCGGTGCCGGGCCGGTGCGAAAAGGGTTGACTGCGTGTACGGAGTGATGCGCGCTGCGGACGTCGCCTTCAAAACACCTCCACTTCGGAGGAGGAAGTCCGCCCGCGATTGTTAGCGCTAACACGACGGTGGCCCCCAACCCCGTCCCCGGCCCGCCTTCGCGCGCACCAGGCGGCTCCCACCCGCGCACGGCACCGAGGTTCCGCCGGCCGGCGCCCTGAGCTCCTGTCCACCCACAGTGAAGGAAGAGCCCGTGAAACGCAGTCCCCTGTTCACAACCCAGGCCCAGTCGTGGGACTGCCACGGCGGTACCAACCAGCAGTGGAACGTCGACTCCGACGGCACCGTCACCGGAGTCCAGTCCCCGGAAGGGCCGGGGCTCAGAGCGGGGTGTCCCAGTCGAGCAGGCGCAGCAGCGCCTCGTCCGCCCCGCCGTCCGCGGCGCGCCGGGTGTCCGCGCCGCGCCGGGTGTCCTCGGACGGGCGGGCGGCGGTGAGACGGGCGCTGGCCGCGGTGTTCTGCTCGGCCCGGGGGCGGCGGTGGTGTTCGTAGCGGGCGAGCGCGGCTTCGAGGGAGGGGGTGTCCCGGAGGGCCTTGGCGAGGACGAGGGCGTCCTCCAGCGCCATCGAGGCGCCCTGCCCGGTGGCCGGGGAGGCGGCGTGCGCGGCGTCGCCGATCAGTACCGCGCGGCGGCCGCGCCAGCGGCCCCCGGGCGGCAGGTGGAGGGCGTCGGTGACCATGAGGTCGTCGCCGGTGCCCGCCACGATGTCGGCGCAGGGGGTGCGGTCGGGGCGCAGCAGCGCTTCCAGCCGGGCGCGCCACTGGGCGGGGGCGGTGCGGGCGCGTTCCTCCGCGTCGAGGGGCGGGCCCGGGACGCGGGCGAACCAGTGGGTCCGGCCGGCGGGCGGGACCAGGTAACCGAAGGCGGCCGCGCTGCCGCGGACCATGGTGATCAGGCCGGGCTCGGCGGCGGGTCGCGGTGCGGTGTCGCTGTAGCCGTAGAAGACGCGTTGCCCGGCGTAGGCGGGGCCGGGGCCGTGCGGGTCGAGCCAGGCCCGTACCGCGGAGCGCAGGCCGTCGGCGCCGACCAGCAGGTCTCCGGTGGCGTGGGTGCCGTCGGCGAAGCGGGCGGTGACGTCGCCGTCGGTCTCCGTGACCCCGGTGAGCCGGGCGGCGTGCCGCAGACCGATCCCGCGTCGGCGGGCCTCGGCCCGGAGCACGGCGGCGAGTTCGGCCCGGCGCAGACAGCGGTAACGGGCGAGCGGCCGGTCGTGCTCGCCGAGCGGCATCGACGCCAGTTCGGTCCCGGCCGCGTCGAGGGCGTTCATCCGGGTGACGTCGAAGCCGACACCGGCCACAGCCCGGGCGGCGTCGAACCCGGCCAGGGCGCGCATGCCGTTGCTGGCCAGGGTCATGAACGCGCCGATGTCCTCGTCGGTTCCGGGGTGCGCCTCGTGGACGGTCGGCTCGTGGCCGGCCTTGTGCAGGGCCAGCGCGGCCGCCGTTCCGGCGATCCCGCCGCCCACCACCACGATCCGAGCCATGAGCCGCTCCCCTGTCGTGCCCGTGCCGTCACCGACGGTTCCATCCTCGCAGAGCGGGCGGCCCGGACCCGCCGGACGGCGAACGATCTCCCGGACGGGAACCACCCGACCCCGTTGACCGGCAGGCGACTTGACGCCCGTCAGGAAAGCCGCGAACGCCCGGACACCCCGGTCGCCGGCCGGCGCTCCGGCCCGTCCGCACGGGCTCCGCCCTACTGGAGGGTGCAGAAGAGGATGCTCGGATAGGTGGCGGAGAACGCCCACAGGAAGGTGTTCAGCCGCATGAACACCAGGGCGCCGAGGTGCAGCGAGAACGCGAGGGCCAGCAGCAGGTAGGTCACCCGGGGCACGCCCACGAGGACGAGGGGGAAGGCGCATTCGAGCGCGATCACCCACCACCCGGCGAGCCGCGCCGACCGGGCGTGCGACGCGACGACGGGGCCCAGCCCGCGGTACCCGTAGGAGGCCGTTCCGAGGATGCCGCCGAGGGCCCGGCCGCTGCGCCACACCGGCGAGACCAGTTTGGCGAAGCCCGCGGTGAAGTACGCGCAGCACGCCTGCGCCGCCACGAACCAGAGGAAGACGTGCCGCGCCCCCTCGGTGCCGACCGCCGTGGCGAAGAAGGCGACGACGAAGATGATCGTCGAGAGCTGGTCCGCCCCGTCGGTCCCGTACGGGGAGCGCAGACCGAGGAGGACGGAGGTCGCGGCGATCACGCCCAGGCAGAGGACGGCCGGGGCCAGGTCGCCGATCACGGTCGCCACCGCCGCGACGAACCTCAGCAGCACCAGCACGAGGACGTTCGGGTACCGGAACAGCAGATCGACGGCCCGGTCCACCGGCCGGGGAAGCCGCCAGGGCCGGCTGGAGCGGCCCACCGGCCAACTGGCGAGCGAGCGGTCGGCCAGCAGGGCGGGGCGCGTCAGGTACTCCCAGGCGGAGACGGCGACGCCGACACCGGCGATCGAAACGGTGAGGCGCACGGCCAGGTCGGCATCCACGAGGTCCGCTCCAAGTCCTTTCCGGCCGTGCCCCGTTGCGAACGGGGCACGGCTACCGGTGCCGCCGGTGCTGCCGGCCGCTCAGTCGATCGCGTGCAGGGCCGAGACGAAGGCCACCGACGGGGGGTCCTGGAACGCCGAACTCCGCTGCACCACGAGGGCGAACTGGGTGGCACGCCGCTCCTGCGGGCAGAGCTGCGCCGAGACGTACGTGAGCAGCGCCAGGTAGGGCACGGACAGCTGGATCTCCTCCGGCCGGCGTCCCTCGGCGGCCAGTTGCATGAGGTTCTTGGTCGCGTCGAGCACGGCCTTGGCGTGCCGGCGGTGCGGGTTCCACACCGCGCACAGCGGCTGTCCGCTGGGAGCGCCGGCCGCCACTTCGCGCCACCGCGAAAGACCGCCGTCCACCGTGCGGTACCGGTGGACCACGACGATGTCCTGCATGCCGGGCGTCGGAGCGAAGAAGGACCACTGCGGGACCAGGGCGAAGACGTCGCGCCCGCGGATCCTGCCCGCCGCCCGCGACGGGACCTGGCACACCACCGTCAGCACGATCCACAGGCAGCACACCGCCGCGAAGGCGAATTCGGCGAGCTCGCGCACCCCGGCACCTCAGCGGTGGTCGTGGCCGAGCAGCTCGCGCCGCAGGTCGAGCAGTTTGCGCGCGGACGCGGCCGGCCCCAGCCGGGCGATCTGCTCGGGCGAGAGGGAGACCGCGTCCTGGACGGGAGCCTCCATCGCCAGGTAGTTCGCGTACGTGATCTGGCAGATCACCTCCGCGACGTGCGTCCAGTTGTCGCAGCAGTCGGCCCGGAGGGTGAGGTTCATCTCCAACTGGTCCTCGGGAACCTGCTCGACGGCGGCCCGCTCCGCCTCGGTGAGGGAAGGCATGTGGCGGACCGCGACGGCGGCCAGCCCGGCGTCGGTGCCCGGGACCAGGTGCTCCACCAGCGTCAGCTCGTCGGGTGCCAGGCGGCCCCCGTTGTAGGGGTTCTCGATCGCCACCAGACCGGGCCCGGGCGGCGGGAAGACGTGCGTGGCGAGCGTGCGGGCGCCGTAGCGGATCGTGGCGAAGCTCTCCGCCTCGCACAGCAGGCGGTAGGCGCGGTACTCGCTCACCCTCGTACGGGCCCGGAACAGCTCCTGGATCTCCTGCGCGAGCCGGACGTCCTCACCGCTGCCGCTCAGGACGGTCTCCCGGATGCGGTCGAGCATCGGCTCGCCGGCGTGGTCCAGGAACACCACGACCGACCCCGGCGGGGTCAGGACGCGCAGACCTCGGTCGCTGGGCGCGTAGTCGATGATCTCGATGCGGCTCGTTCGGAGCTCCCGCGTCTCCAGCTCGTCGGCGGCGAGCTGCAGGAGAGTTGACTTGTCCATACGGCGAATTCCGTTCTCAGGGGTTCCCGGAGGTCCATCGCCGGCTCCCCACCGTCGACTCCCGTTCCATCGTCGGCCCCCGTCGGCGGGACACCGCCGCGCCGCGCGGCCCTGGTGACGGAGGGTCACCCCGCCGGCCGAGCGGTCACGCCTCCGCCGAGCGCCCCCGCGTCCCGCGCCTCCGCGCCGTCACGTCCGGGGCCGTCCGGACCAGGGCCCGCACCGGCAGCGCCTCCACCAGGCACACCACGGCCGCCGCGCGGGGCTCAGCCGGTCTTCACCCATTCCTGGCAGCCCTGGGTCTTGAACACCTTGTCGGTCTTCTTGATGGTGACCACGCCCTGGCCGGTCAGGGTCTCGTTGGTGATGATCGACTCGAAGTCCCCGCTGCTGTCCTTGGCCCGCTCCCAGTAGCACATCCCGAGGGAACCGGGCCCGGCCGTCTTGTACGTGCCGGGTTCGACGTCGTCGCCGACCAGGAAGGTCCCGCTGCCGGGAACGGTGCCACCGGGTTCCGCAGCCGGAGCCGCCGGCGGCTCGGCCGTGACCGTCGCGGTCTCGGTGACCACGGCGGTCACGGTGGCGGTCACGGTGGCCGGGGCCTGGACGGGGCTCGCGGTCACGGTCGCGGTCACGGTGGGCCCGGCACTCGCGCCGGTCCGGTCGGTGTCGTCCCTTCCCCTGCCGACCGCGGCGCCGAAGCCCACCAGGAGCAGACCGCCCAGGACGCCGAGCGCGATCTTCACGGCCTTCGGGACACCCCGCTCGCCGGAGCCGGACCGCTGCGGGTCGGACTGCTGGGTGTCGGGCGCCGCGGTCGGGCGGGGCGGGGCCCACGCGGGGTCGGGCGCAGTGGATTGCCGGTCCTGGGTGCTCATGGGTGTCCTCTGTGGAGTGATCGTGTGCAGGTGGCAGGTCTACAGAGGTACTTGACGGTAAGTCGGTCATGTCGGGAATCGTTACCGATCCGTCGGCTGCCGTCCGAGACCTTCGCTGTCCAGGGGGCGCCGCTGTCTCGCCCGCCGCGAGCCGTCCTGTCGCGCACGCGGCAGCGGGGCGAAGTCGTCTGCGGCTACGGGCACTTCTCCTCGAACTTGACGACGCCCAGTGCCACCGGCCGGCCGTCCAACGCGGTGCCCGGTGCCGGATCCTGGGTGCACACCTGCCAGTTCGACTCGACGATCACCGCACGGCCCCGCAGCAGGTCCTTCGTGGAGAGGCTCGTCGACCGGCTCAGGGCGTCCCGGACCGAGGCGGCGGCCCTGCCCTTGAAGTCGGGCATCGTCGGACCGGCCTTCGGGGTCGCGGAGCCCTGATCGGCGGCGGGGCAGGCCTCGTCGAGCTTGACCGCACCCATGTCGATCTTCGTGCCGGTCTCCTGCGGGCCGGCGGCCGGGTTCTGGGCGCAGACCTTCCAGTTCCGGTCGTCGATCTGCGTGCGGGACCGGCCGAGTGCGTCGTGGCTGGTCAGTAGGTAGAAGCCGGCGGCCTGCGCCCTGTCCTGCGCGGACTGCAGGCCCATGCCGACGAAGTCCGGCAGGTCTGCGGTGCCCGCCTTCACCGGTGCGGGCGTCGGCGCTGCTTCTGCCGGAGGCAGGGCCGCGGGCGGCGTTGCCGGGGACGACGCCGCGGGCGGTTCTGCCGCGGATGCGGTCGGTGCCGGCCCGGGGGCCCCGGCCGGGCCGGCACCGGGACGCTGGTCGGTTCCACCGGTGAGGACGGCGGCGACGATCAGCACCGCGACGCCGGCAGCTGCTGCGGACAGCTTCGGATGCTGCTTCACCCGGTCGACGAACGACCGCTTCGACGGCTTCGGGCCGCCCCACTCGGGCGGTTGGGGGGTGGTGAAGTGCTGCCGACTCATGTGCTGCTCCTTGCGGGTGTGGTGGCCCGGACACACTTGCAGGGGGCGTGGAGGAACGATGGGGGAGTTGCGAAGCCGTTATTCACGTTTCGAAATCGGGGGCGAGGGTGTCTGGACGTCGGCCGAGCGTCCGTACCGCGTTCGGCCTTGCCTGATGATGCGTCAATCTTGTTGGCGGGCCCGGAAGATGTCCTTGGGGTGGTGACGTGCGGGCCTTCGGGCGTGGTCCCCTTCCGCAGATTCCCGGTGCAGGGGGGTTGACCCCCGGCCGAGTCGTACCCAAAGGTGGCTCCGAAATATAAAGATCTTGTTTCGAAATTTTCGAAACCCTTTGCCGCCGGGAGAGCTGCCATGGATCGACCAGCACCGCAGTCCACCACCGGACGCCGGGCCGCCCTCGGGCTGGGCCTGGGGCTGGGCCTCGCCGCCACCCCGCTCGGCCAGGTCCTCGGCCTGAGCGCCGACGCCTGGGCCGCCGCGGGCGGCGACAGCGGGCCGGGAGACGGGAACGGCAACGGCAACGGAGGCGGCGGCGCCCGGCCGACCGATCCGGGCAACTGGATCGCCTTCACCCCGAGCGCCGGCTCCCTCCCGCTGGTCGAGGACGGCCGGGCCGCCCCGATCGTGGTCAGCGGGGCGGACCACCCGGGCGTGGTCCGGGTCGCCGGCGACCTGGCGGCCGACCTGGAGCGCGTCACCGGCGTCCGGCCCGGGGTCGTGCGCGACAGCGTCCCGCGCGGCCGCACGGCGGTGATCGTCGGCACCGTCGGCCGCAGCCCGCTGGTCGACCAGCTGGTGGCCGCCGGACGGCTCGACGTGAGCGGCATCGCGGGCCGCTGGGAGACCTCCCTGCAGGCCGTCGTGGAGCACCCGCTGCCCGGCGTCGACCGCGCCCTGGTGATCGCCGGCAGCGACCAGCGCGGCACGATCTACGGCGTGTACGACGCCTCCCGGGGCATGGGCGTCTCGCCCTGGTACTGGTGGGACGACGTCCCCCCGCAGCGCCGCGACGCGGTGTACGCGCGGCCCGGCCGGCACACCCAGGGCACCCCCGCCGTGAAGTACCGCGGCGTCTTCATCAACGACGAGAACCCGGCGCTCGGCACCTGGGCGCCCGCGTTCTTCGGCCCCGGCAAGGCGCCCGGCTTCCCCGGCGGCTTCAACGCCGACTTCTACGCCAAGGTCTTCGAGGCGCTGCTGCGGCTGCGCGCCAACTACCTGTGGCCCGCCGTCTGGGGCCGCGCCTTCGCCGAGGACGACCCGCTCAACCACGCCACCGCCACCGCGTACGGCATCGTCATGGGCACCTCGCACGAGGCCCCGATGATGCGCGGCATCGAGGAGTGGAACCGGCACGCCACCCCCGCCGTCCGCGACTCGGCGGGCAACGTCACCACCCCCGGCCACGATCCGTACGGCGGCACCGGCGAGTGGTCGTTCCGCCGCAACGCCGAGGCGGTGAAGGCGTACTGGACCGACGGCGTGCGGCGGATGGTCGAGCAGGGGATCGAGGGCGTGGTCACCCTGGGCATGCGCGGCAACGGCGACGTCAGCCTGCCCGACGGCGACGGCATCGAGCTGATGACGGAGATCATCGCCGCCCAGCGGGAGATCCTCGCCGAGGTCACCGGCCGCGACCCGGCCGCGATCCCGCAGGTCTGGACGCTCTACAAGGAGGTCCAGCGGTACTGGGACCGCGGCCTGCGGGTGCCGGACGACGTCACCGTCGTGCTCACCGACGACAACTGGGGCAACGTCCGCAAGCTCCCCGACCCCGCCGAGGGCGCCCGGGCCGGCGGCTACGGCCTCTACTACCACTTCGACTACGTCGGCGTCGGCCGCAACTACAAGTGGGTCGACACCACGTGCCTGCCCAACATGTGGGAGCAGCTCGACCAGTCCTACGCGCACGGCAACCGCACGCTCTGGGTCGCCAACGTCGGCGACCTCAAGGGCAACGAACTGCCCACCCAGTTCTTCCTCGACTACGCCTGGCGGCCCGAACGCTGGCCGCTGGAGCGGCTGACCGAGTGGGAGACCGGCTACGCCCGGCAGCACTTCGGCGAGGCCCAGGCCCGGAAGATCGCCGAAGTGCTCTCCGCGTACGGGCAGTTGCAGTCGATCCGCAAGCCCGAACTGCTCAACCGGCGGATCACCGTCGATCCGGCGAAGGACCCGGCCACCGACCCGTCCGCCATCGTCTACGACGACCGGGCCACCCCCTTCTCGCTCACCGACTACCGCGAACTGGAGACCGTCACCGCCCGCTGGCAGGCGCTCGCCGAGGACGCCGAACGGATCGGGCGCCGCCTGCCCGCCGCCGTCCAGGACGCCTGGTACGAACTCGTCGGCTACGAGGTCGCCGCCACCGCCAACCTGTACGCGCTGCGCGCCGCGCAGTTCACCAACCTGCACTACGCGCCGCAGGGCAGGGCCCTGACCAACGACCTCGCCGCCACCGCCGAGGCCAGGCTCGCCGACGACTTCGAGCTCGCCGAACGCTTCAACACCCGGGTCGCGGGCGGCAAGTGGCAGGGGTTCCAGACCCAGCCGCACATCGACTACGGCGACGTCGACCGGTACGGCCCCAACGCGCCCTGGCAGCAGCCGGAACGCGACAACGTCGCCCTCCCCGACGTGCTGTTCCCCGCCGTCGCCCGGATCGAGCTGCCCGACACCGCCGAGATGGGCGTCGCGGTCGACGGCTCCGCCGCCTGGTGGCCCCACGAGCGGACCCCCGCCGTCCTGCCCGAGTTCAGCCCCTACCAGAGCCAACCCGCCCAGTACGTCGAGGTGTTCAACCGCGGCAGGCGCCCCTTCGACTACCGCGTCGACACCGGCGCGCCCTGGCTCACCGCCGACCGGCCCGCCGGACGGGTCGACAAGCAGCAGCGGGTCGTCCTCACCGTCGACTGGGCGCGGGCCCCGTACGGCACCACCGAGGTGCCCGTCACCGTCAGCGGGCCGGGCGGCGCGAGCGTCGTCGTCAGGGCGGTGGTGAACCGTCCGGAACTTTCGAGGAACAGGCCGGCCGGGCACGTCGAGGCCAACGGCTACGTCGCCATCGACGCCGAGCACCACACCCGGGCCGTCGCGGCGGACGGCGTCTCCTGGCGGCTGATCCCCGGCATCGGCCGCACCACCGCCGGACTGACCCCCGTCCCCGTCACCGCGTCCCCGCGGACTCCCGGCGGGACCGGCCCGCGACTGGAGTACCAGGTGACCCTGTTCACCACCGGACGCGTCACCGTCTGGGCGTACCTCTCCCCGCGCAACGACACTCTCGCCACCGGCGGACCGGCCTACGCCGTCTCCTTCGACGGCCAGCCGCCGCAGACCGTCCGGACCGAGGCGCAGAGCGGCGCCGACTCCGGCACCATGAACGTCCAGTGGGCCCTGGGCACTTCGGACAACGTCCGCCGCAGCGCCACCGTGCACACCGTCACCGAACCCGGCGTGCACCGCCTCACCTTCTGGATGGTCGACCCGACCGTGGTGCTCCAGCGCCTGGTGATCGACACCGGCGGCCTGCGCCCCAGCCTGCTGGGTCCGCCCGAGAGCCACCGCGCCGACTGAGCCCCGGGCCCCGGCCCGGCGGTGAACGCCCGCGGCCCCGCTCCGGTCGGTACCGGAGCGGGGCCGCGGGACGGTGGCAGCGGGTCGGACGACGGGTTCAGGCGGCGGCGGGGAGGTCGAGGCCGCGGGTGGTGACCAGGCGGGCGGTGCCGTCGACGAGCCGGTAGGAGAGGCCGACGACGGCGGTGGTGCCCGCGGCGACCGCGGCGGCGAGGGTGTGCGAGCGGTCGAGCAGCAGGGCGGCGGTGTGCCGTATGTGCTCGTCGATGAAGTCGGCGTTGTCGGTGTAACCGGCCGCGTTGGCGGCCAGCACGCTGGGGGTGACCCGCTCGATGACGTCACGGACGAAACCGTCGCCGCTGGAACCGGCCGCCACCGCCTCGCGGGTGGCGCCGACGGCGCCGCAGGAGTCGTGGCCCAGGACGACCACCAGCGGGGCGCCGAGCACGCTCACGCCGTACTCGATGCTGCCGAGCACCTCGGGGCCGAGCACGTGGCCGGCGGTGCGGACCACGAACAGGTCGCCGAGGCCCCGGTCGAAGATGATCTCGGCGGCCAGGCGGGAGTCGGAGCAGCCGAACAGCACTGCGAACGGGGCCTGGGAGGGGGCGGTCTGGGCGCGGCGGGCGGCGTCCTGGTTCGGGTGTTGCGGAGTACCGGCGACGAACCTGTCGTTGCCCGCCAGCAGCATCTCGAAGGCGGCCTGGGGAGTGAGGTGCGCGACGTCAGTCATGTCCCGCAGACTACGTCCCCGGCGGGCCGCAGGTCGCGCCCGGGTCACCTTCCGGACTACCCGGCCCGGGGAGCAACCCATGATCAAATGGTGGATAGCGGCCGAAACCGTCCGGATACCGGTACCGCGAGGGCGATAATCGCATCCGTCCCGGACGGCCGGTGCCGGCCGGTGCCGGTCGGCGCCGGTCGGCGTCGACGCGGACGCCGACATGGTCGCCGAGGCGGGGCCGGTGCCGGGACCCGGCCCCGCCCGCCCGCTCACTCCCGGTAGAGCGCCCCGGTGGCGGCCGTGATCGCGGCCGAGGCCACCAGCGCCCAGCCGGCCATCCCGTGCAGGACGAGCACGGAGCCCGGGACGACCCCCGCCAGCATGGTGAGCGCCGCCAGGACGCGGCGCCGTCGGCGGGGCGAGCCGGGTTCGGCGGCGAGGCCGGTGAGCGTCATGGTCAGCACCGTGGTGGTCAGGTCGGGGACGCCCAGCGCGCGGACCGTCGCGTTGCGCAGGCCCATGGCCAGGGCGAGCAGCGCGATCACCGGGTACTGGACGGCTCCGCCGGTGCCGGCCGCGAATACCACCACCGCCGCCGCGAGGTGCAGCGCCGTCTCGGCGGCCAGCGCCGGCCGCAGCCGCCCGGCGGTCGACCGTCCGGCGAGGTTCGCGCCGAGCAGGAACGCCGCCAGCGAGGTGACCGACCCCAGGACGGAGAAGCCGGGCGCGCCGGCCAGGGCGAAGCCGATGACGACGACGTTGCCCGTCATGTTGGCGGCGAAGACGTGCCCGAGCCCGAGGTAGCTGACGGCGTCGATCAGCCCGCTGACCACCGTCAGCCCGAACAGCGCCAGCGCCAGCGGATCACCGTCCCCGGTGCCCGCCCCGACGGCCTTCGGTGTGCTCACGTCGCTCCTCCCGCACGGCTGCCGACGACTGGTCAGCAGTGTGCCGGACCCGCCGGGGGGACGGCGGGTCCGGCACTTCCGGGCGTGGCCGCCGGCAGCCGCCTGCGGCCGTCAGCAGCGGTGCGGGACGGGTGCCGCCGGGAGGCCGATGGCGTGGCGGACCTGGGCGAGCGCGGCGTCCCAGTCGCCGGTGAAGCGGACGGCGCGGTCGTCGATGTACACGGCGGCGCCGAGCTTCTTGTTGGTGACCAGCAGGCAGTCGCCCTGCCAGTAGGCGCGTTCCGGATCCTCGTCGACGAGCGCCTCCAGGCCGGAGTGCTCGCGCAGCCAGCCCGCCACGGCGGGGTGGAAGCGGCGCGGGCGGGCGGTCATGACGAACACCGAGCGGACCTGCTTCAGCGCGCGCAGCGACTCGATCGCCCCCGGGATCGGCTTGCCGTAGATCCGGCCGTCCTGCCAGCCGTCGTCGTGGGCGACCAGCGTCTGGTCGAAGTCGATGCCGACGGCGTGCGAGGCGGGCGAGGCGGGGTCGAGCGGAACGACGGTCATGGGACCGGGTCTCCTTCGGGTGCGGTCGGGCCGGTTCTCCGGCGGGTTCGCACGGGAGGAGTCGGCCGGGCCGGCACGCTTACCCGGTTGCGCCACGTTCGGTGATCGATTAACTCCATGGGGTGATGACCGGTGGCCGGGGCGGGAGCGGGGCCGGGGCCGGGCGGCGGACGTCACTCCGGGGTGAGCGCGATCAGCGCGATGTCGTCGGCCAGGTGGTGGCTCCAGTCCCGCACGTCCCGCTCCAGGAACGCCAGCACCTCCGCCGGGCCGGCGGCGCCGTCCGGGTCGTCGGCACCGTCCGGGCCGAACGCCGCGGACAGCCGCTCGGACGCCGGATAGAACTCCCGGGAGGCGTTGCGCGCCTCGGTCAGCCCGTCCGTGTACAGCAGCAGCACCTCCCCGGCGGGCAGCGGCAGCCGCCGGGGCGCCGGCACGTCCTCGCCCAGCGCGCCGAAACCCAGCGGCAGCAGCGCCGGCGCCGACACCTCCCGCACCCCCGACCGGTCCAGCGCCAGCGGCGCCAGGTGCCCGCAGTTCACCACCTCCACGTACCCGTCCGACGCCCGGTGCTGCAGCAGCAGCGCCGTCGCGAACAGCTCCTGGTCGCCGCGCGCCGCCGCGCTGCGCGCCGTGTGGCGGTCCAGCCGGGCCGCCAGCTCGCCCAGGTCCGCCGTCTCGTGCGCCTGCGAGCGGAAGCACCCCAGCAGGTCCGTCACCGTCTGCACCGCCTGCAGGCCCTTGCCCCGGACGTCCCCGATCAGCACCCGCGTCCCGTGCGGCGTCCGCACCGCCTCCAGGAAGTCCCCGCCGATGCCCGTTCCCGCCCGGGCCGGCTGGTAGTGGGACGCCAGCCGCAGGCCGCCCAGGCGCTCCGGGATCGGGTGCAGCACCGCCTCCTGCAGCGCCGCCGCACTGGCCCGGCTCGCCGCCAGCCGCTCGCTCTGCTGCCGCCGCCCCCACACCGCCAGCCCCGTCAGCACCCCCACCGCCAGCGCCGCCGCCTGCGCCAGCGGCCGCTGCGCCAGCTCCGGACCCGCCAGCGCCCGCACCAGCAGCCACTCGCCGGCCGCCGCCCCCACCACCCCCAGCACCACCGCCGGCAGCCCCGCGATCAGCGCGCCCACCGCCGCCACTGCCGCCGCCACCCACAGCAGGTTCTCCGCCTGTCGCCCCGTCGCCCCCGCGCTCACCGCCGAGGTGTACGGCAGCGCCTGCGCCGCCGCCGTCCCCAGCAGCACCGACACCGGGTGGAACGCCGCCGCCGTCCCCAGCCGGCCGCGCGGCAGCGCCGACAGGAACCACGCCATCTGCGGCACCTGCGCCATCATCACGCCCACCCCCGTCAGCAGCGCCGCCAGCAGGCCCAGCGGCAGGCCCGTCGCCGCGCCCGCCGGCAGCACGTGGCACAGCGCCAGCCCGATCACCGCCAGCGGCAGGCCCAGCGAGCAGCCCGTCACCGGCGAGATCCGCCGCTCCCGCACCAGCAGGCAGCCCGCCACCCCGCCCGCCCCGTACGCCGAGACCATCAGCGCCGTCGGCGTCACCCCGATGCCGGAGGCCGTCGCCAGCACCGGCAGCGCCAGCAGCAGCGCGATCTGGGTGAACCCCACCGCCACGCCCGTCGCCAGCGCCATCGAGGTGATCCGCGGCGGCACCGTGAACCAGTGCCGCCGCCGGCGCCGGCCCGCCACTGCCGCCGCGACCGGCAGCAGCGCCAGCAGCGCCAGCGTCCGCGGATCGGTCCAGCCCCACACCGGGCCGACCTGCAGCGTCGCCACCGACACGGCCAGCAGCGCCGCCAGCGCGCCCAGGAACAGCCGGTCCAGCGGCACCGGCGGATCGCCCGCCTCCGGCAGCCGCCGCAGCGCCAGCACCAGCAGGCCCACCGCGACCAGCGCCCCCAGGCCCGCGCTCACCCGCAGGCCCGGCATCGACGGGGCGCGCGGGATCAGGTTCGCCGCCGCGAAGAACGCCGCCGACATCACCGCCAGCCAGCCGCCCAGCACCTGCGGCATCCGGCCCGGCGGGTTCAGCGCCGCCACCGAGGCCAGGCACCCCGCGAAGGACGCCGACACCCCGACGATCACCACCGTCCGGCCCAGCAGGTACGACCAGTCCGAGAACGCCGCCGTCTCCACCAGCAGCCCCGCCGCCAGCACGCCCAGCGACCACGCCAGCGCCCGGCGCCGCCCCCAGGCGTCCCCCGCCCGGCCCGCCGCGAACAGCGACAGCACCATCAGCGCGCCGCCGCCCACCTTCATCGCCACCACCTGCTGCGAGCCCAGCCCGAAGCGGGCCCGCACCGCCGGCAGCGCCGCGCCCTGCAGCACCGGCGACACCACGTAGAAGACCGCGGCCGCCGCCAGCAGCACCCCCACCGACCGCCCCACCCCCACCCGACCCAGTACGGACGGGGTGCCCACGGGCACCGGCGCGGGGGAGGGGGAGGCCGTGGGGGTCGCGGCCATCGGGAACCTCGATCTTCTCGGCGGGAGGAAGGACCATCCCACTGTGCCAGGTCGGATCGGCGAAAACGGATAAAAGGGACAGGAGCTTCGGTTCGGGCGCCCGGCTGAACAGCGCCGACCGGCGACCTACCCCGCCGGACCGAACCAGCGCGCCAGCGCCTCCGACAGCCCCTCCCGGACCTCCGGCTCCTCGCCGACCCAGGCCACGTGCCCGTCCGGGCGCAGCAGCACCGCCGGGGCCTCCAGCTCCGGGCAGCCGTCCACCAGCACGTCCACCCGGTTCTCCCAGCCGGCCGCGGACAGCAGCCCCGTCCGGTCCAGCAGCAGCCCCCGACCCGCGTGCATCCGCTCGTACAGCCGCCCCGCCGCCGGGCCGTCGACCAGCCGCACGCTCCGCAGCCGGCGGCCCAGCAGGGCCGGGCCGGGGCCGAAGTCGTACCGGACGTCCACCCCGGAGATCACGCCCGTGATGTACCGGTTGACGTCCGGGAAGTCCATCAGCCGGGCGAACACCCCGCGCAGCGCCACCGCGCCCGGCGAGGTGCCCAGCAGCGCCATCTGCGCCCGGGTGTGCGCGATCACCGCCGCGCCCACCGGGTGGCGCTCCGCGTGGTACGTGTCCAGCAGGCCCGGCGGAGCCCAGCCGGCGACCTCGGCGGCCAGCTTCCAGCCCAGGTTGAACGCGTCCTGCACGCCCAGGTTCAGCCCCTGGCCGCCCGTCGGCGGATGGACGTGCGCCGCGTCCCCCGCCAGCAGGACCCGGCCCGTCCGGTACCGCTCCGCCTGCCGCGTCGCGTCCCCGAACCGGGACAGCCAGCGCGGCGAGTGCACCCCGAAGTCCGTGCCCGCCACCGCGCGCAGCCGCTCCCGGAACTCCTCCAGCGTCGGGGCCGCCCGGTCCTCCGAGACCCCCTCCGCCGGAACGATCGCCCGGTACACCCCGCCGCCCTCGTGGTGCAGCCCGAACCGCAGCTCGGTGCGCCGGACCTCGGTCACCACCTCGGCGATCCGCTCCGGGGACTCCGTCGCCTCCATCTGCCCCAGCAGCGTCTGCACCGTCGCCGGCTCGCCCGGGAACGCCACGCCCGCCAACCGGCGCACCGTACTGCGCCCGCCGTCGCACCCCACCAGCCAGCGCGCCCGCAACCGCGAGCCGTCCGCCAGCTCGGCCTCCACCCCCTCCTCGTCCTGGACCAGCCCCACCACCTCGCGGCCGCGCCGCAGCTCCGCGCCCAACTCCTCGGCCCGCTCCCACAGCAGCCGCTCCGTCACCGGCTGCGGCGTCGCCAGCCCGTACGGGTGCGCCGTGTCCATCCCCTCCGGCCACTGCCGCGCCTCGCCCGCGAACAGCCCGCCGACCCTGAACTCCTCGCTCACCGCCCGGAACCGCTCCAGCAGCCCGCGCTGATCCATCACCTCCACGCTGCGCGCGTGCAGCCCCTGCCCCCGGGACTCCCCGGTCGGCGCCGTCAGACGCTCGAGGACCACCACCTCCACCCCGTGCAGCCGCAACTCGCACGCCAGCATCAGCCCGGTCGGCCCGCCGCCGACCACCAGCACGTCGATCATCAACCCTCCGAAATCGCCCGACAAGTGATTTTCCGTCAGCTTGCGGACTTCTCTCCGCTTTCCCCCTACCAGCCGGACATTCTGGGCCACCCACCTGGCCTTGCGGCAAGGCCCCCGGTGCGCGGTACCTTGGAAGTGGCGGGGGAGCGGGGGGGCAGGGGGCGGGGGGCGGGGTTCACAGGGCCGGGGCGAGGCGGGTGGCCGCTTCCATCAGGAGGGCGTGCACGAAGG
>NZ_JNWZ01000041.1 GCF_000716545.1 Kitasatospora phosalacinea | reverse complement strand
CCGCACCGTCACCATCCCCACCCGCCTCATCCCCCGCGGCTCCGGCGAACTCCCACCCACCACCCGCTAGTTCCACACCACCACCGCACCGCACACCACCACCGCGCACCACCAACGACCCGCTCACCCCCGGCACCCGCCGCCGCGCCGCCCCGCCCCGGCACAGCCATGCCCCGAAGCCGCCGCACCCGGCCGTGCCCGCGAGCGCCCCCCACCCCGCCCAAGCTCTGCGAAGGAGCTCGCATGCGCGCGTCCCCACCGGCACCGCGTCCGGCCCCGGACCGGTCCGGGGCACCCCCGATCAGGTCTTGACCGATCCCGGCAGCCAGGGCGTCCAACTGTTCGCCGAGGGCGGCTCCGCCCGGCTCGACAGCATCGAGCTCTGGCACCTCGGTTCCTATCGGAGCGAGCAGGGGCTCCGCACTGGGCGGGCCCCGTCGCCGGTTTCACCCGATCGGAGGAGGCCGCGGCTTCGACCAATCCGGCCCCGCCGGTGCCCCGAACCGCAGATGTGACCCACGAACCGACTCCCCCCGCCGCGCCGTCCGGCCGCCGCGCCCGCGTCCTGCGCGCCGCCGGTGCGGCCGCGATCGGCCTGGCGTCCGCGGTGGCGGCGCTGGGCGCGGGCGAGCTCGCCGCGTACGCGACGGGGGTGCCGACCGCGCCGGTGGTCGCGGTCGGGTCGGCGGCGGTGGACCTGACGCCGACGCCGCTCAAGGAGTACGCCGTCCGCACCTTCGGCACCCACGACAAGGCCGTGCTGCTGGGCGGCATCCACCTGACGACGGCCCTGCTCGCCGCGCTGGCCGGTCTGCTCGCGGTGCGCCGTCCGGCCGTCGGCGCGGCGGTGTTCGGGGCCTTCGGCGCCCTCGGTGCCCGGGCGGCGCTGTCCCGTCCCGGCGCGGCCGCCGCCGACTGCGCGCCGTCGCTCCTCGCGGGCCTGGTCGGTGCCGCGGCCGTCCTGCTCCTGGCCCGGCTGTGGCGCCGGGCGGGGAGCACGCCCGCCGCGCCCCGGCCGGCGGCGGACGGCCCCGAGCGCGGTCTGCCCGAAGTCCCTCCGCAGCGAGCCGGGTCGGCGAACCGTCGGACCGTGCTGGCCGCCACCGTCGCGACCTTCGCGGCGGGCACGCTCGCCGGGGTGGGCGGGCGCGCCCTGACGGACCGCCGCTACGACGTCACCGCCGCCCGCGACGCCGTCCGCCTCCCCGCGCCCGCCGCCCCGCCGCCGCCGCTACCCGCCGCCGCGCACCCGAACGTCCCCGGCCTGTCGCCGTTCACCACGCCGAACGCCGACTTCTACCGGGTCGACACCGCGCTGACGATCCCCCGGGTCGACCCGCGCGACTGGACGCTGCGCATCCACGGCCTGGTCGACCGCCCGCAGTCGATCACCTTCGACGAGCTGCTGCGCGAGCCGTTGGAGGAGTTGGACCACACCCTGTCCTGCGTCTCCAACGAGGTCGGCGGCCCGTACGTCGGCACCACCCGCTGGCTCGGCGCGGCGCTGCCCGCGCTGCTGCGCCGCGCCGGGGTCCGCGCCGGGGCCGACCAGCTGGTGGGGCGCTCGAAGGACGGCATGACCATCGGCACGCCGCTGGAGTCCGTGCTGGACGGGCGCCGGGCGCTGCTCGCGGTGGGCATGGACGGCGAGGCGCTGCCGCTCGCGCACGGTTTCCCGTGCCGCACCGTCGTTCCCGGCTTCTACGGCTACACCTCCGCCACCAAGTGGCTGGTGGAGTTGGAGGTCACCGCCTTCGCCGCCTTCGACCCGTACTGGGTGCGGCGCGGCTGGGACCGCACCGGCGCCGTCCGCACCGCCTCCCGGATCGAGGTGCCCGCGCCGTTCGCCAGAGTCCCGGCGGGGGACGTGGACGTCGCCGGGACGGCCTGGGCCACCCACCGGGGCGTCGCCGCCGTCGAGTTGCGGATCGACGAAGGCCCTTGGCTGCAGGCCGAGTTGGCCGCCGACGCCGGGCCCGACCTGTGGCGCCAGTGGTCCTACCGCTGGTCCGGCGCGCCGCCCGGCACCCACCGGATCGAGGTGCGCGCCACCGACGCCACCGGCGCCGTGCAGCCCGAGCGGCGCGCCGCGCCCTTCCCCGCCGGGGCGACGGGCTGGCACAGCACCGTCGTCACCGTCACCTGACCTTTCGTCGACCACCCGTTCCACCGCACCACTTCACCCTTCCTCAGAGGAGCGATCCACCATGTCCGTCACCACCCGCGACCGCCGCACCTTCACCGCCCTGCTCGCCGCCGGCGCCCTGGCCCTGACCCTGGGCGCGTGCAGCAGCAGCGGCGGTTCCAGTTCCTCCTCCGCCTCCGCCGCCGGCTCCGCCTCGGCCTCCACCGCCTCCGCCGCGATGTCCGGCGGCGCCGCCCCCACCGCGGCGACGGCCGGCCAGCCCTTCGGCGCCGCCTGTGCCGCCGTGCCCAAGGACGGCGCCGGGTCGTTCACCGGCATGGCCACGGACCCGGTCGCCACCGCCGCCTCCAACAACCCGCTGCTGTCCACCCTGGTGGCCGCCGTCAAGCAGGCCGGACTGGTCGACACCCTCAACTCCGCCCAGGACATCACGGTGTTCGCGCCGACCAACGACGCCTTCGCCAAGATCCCCAAGGCCGACCTGGACGCGCTGCTCGCCGACAAGGCCAAGCTCACCAAGGTCCTCACCTACCACGTCACCCCGGAGCGCCTCGCCCCCGACGCCCTGGCCGGCACCCACAAGACCCTGGAGGGCGGCGACCTCACCGTCACCGGCGCCCAGCCCGACTTCACCGTCAACGGCAACTCCAAGGTCCTGTGCGGCAACGTCCAGACCGCCAACGCCACCGTCCACATCGTCGACACCGTCCTGCTGCCCGCCTCCTGACGATCCGCCGGACCCACGGGGCCCCTCCCGGCGCACCGGGAGGGGCCCCCGGCCTCCTGCGGGGTCAGCCGCCGGGCAGGCTCCGGCGCGGGGCCGCGAGCCGGAGCGGTTCGGGGTGCAGGGCAGCGGGGTGGGGGCCGTGGCGGGGGTCGAGTTCGTGGAGGATCTGCCGGGTCTCGTCCATGACCGAACCGTGCAGGGACCAGACGGCGGGGCCGTGGTCGGCGCGGCAGAGCGTCTCGGCGGCCGCGGCGTGGTGGTCGCGGCCGCGCTCCAGGGCGGCCGTCAGGTCGTCGGTGTGCTCGGGCTCGCGGACGTGGTCGCGCTGGATGCGGGCGAAGACGTCGAGCGCGTCGCCGATGGCCTCCAGGACGTCGCCGAGCGGCCGCACCCGCCCGCAGGCGTCGGTGCGGGCCCCGGCCTCGCGGGGGAACTGGCGCTCGCCGCGGGCCAGGTCGTCGAGGCCCCGGAGCACCGAGCCGAGCTGGTCGCAGATGTGGCCGAGGCAGGTGAGCCCTTCGTCCAGCGGCCCCAGCGCGACCGCCGGATCGGTCTCCTGCCGCAGCCGCCGGGGGTTGAGGCGGATCCCCTCCTCGGCTTGGCCGGCCGTCGCCCGCGCCCGGTCGAGTTCGCGGGCGACCGCCTCGACCCGGCGCAGCCAGCCGTCGGAGGTGTGCTCGTCCCAGCCGTCGCGCAGCCCGGCGGCGGTGTCGCGGGCGAGGTCGGCGAGGCGGCGGGCGACCTTCGCGGACTGGTACGCGGCGTGGCCGACGTAAGTGGGGGGCGCCGCGAGCAGGTTGACCAGGACGCCGGAGGCGACGCCGACCAGGGTGTCCCAGATGCGGACAGGGGCGTACGGCGCGCCGGTGCTGAGCACGAGCAGGACGGTGACGGGCACCTCGGTGGCCTGCGGACCCAGCCGCAGCAGCTTCCCCAGGCCCAGGCAGACGCCGACGGCGAGGCCGATGCTGGCGAAGTTCGCCCCGGCCAGGCGCAGCAGGCCGAGGGCGGCCAGCGCCCCGAGCATGACGCCGCCGAGCTGCCGCAGTCCCTGCGCCAGCGTCCGGAACACCGTGAGCTGGACGGTCAGCAGCGCCGCCAGGGGCGCCAGCACGGGCTGTTCGTCCTCGCCCAGCAGCAGGACCGCGGCCTCCCAGGCCAGCGCGCAGGCCACCGCGACCCTGGCCGTCTGCACGACCCCCTCGCGGTGCGAGCGGGCCGTGCGCACCGGGTGGCGCAGCGCCTGTCCGACGGCCCGCCACCCGTCCGCCGCCTTCGTCCGCCACGCGGCCGTCACGCCGGGAGCGCTCACGGGAGGTCGGGTGTCCGGACGAGTTCGGCGGTGCAGAACGCGCACCGGCTCGCCCGGGCGGGGATCGCGGACAGGCACTCGGGGCAGTCCCGCTTGGGGGCCTGGACGTCCTGGTGCGGGGCGAAGCGCTCGTGCAGCTTGTTGAACGGCAGCACGACCAGGAAGTAGAGCACCAGCGCGGTGAGGACGAGGGTGATCGCGGCGTCGATGAACCCGCCGTACGGGAACTCCACGTGGTGGACGGTGACGGTCCGGCGGCTGAAGTCGCCCACCGCGCCGGTGGCGAGGCCGACCATCGGGGTGAGGAAGGCGCGGACCAGGGCGGTGACGACGCCCGAGAACGCCGCTCCGATCACCACGCCCACCGCCAGGTCGACCACGTTGCCCCGTAGGACGAAGCCACGGAAACCCTTCACTGACGCTCATCCTTCCCGTTCGTCTCCGCCCGTGCGGGCCGGCCCGGAGCGCCACGGCACAGCGGCCGGCACACCCGGCGGCCTTCTGCCCGCTCCACCGGCCCGCATGCCCGGGGCCCCGCGCGGGCCCGGAGCGCGGCCCGGAGCGCGGCCGGTCGGGGCGGGGCGCCGACGGCGGTTCGGACGGCGGGCCAGGCCCCGCGGCGCCCCGCCTTCGACCGAGTGAATGGTTTTTGCCTCCCACGCCGTCAGCACACCGCTCAGCAGCCGCCGTTGTCGGACCCGGTGCACCAGGATGCGCCGTGAGTGCCCGCACAGCGGGTCTTCCCGATTCCAGAAACGGCTGGGTATATGCGATCAAGAATCCGTGGTCGGCTGCGGACCTGGGCCACCGTCGGCGCCGCACTCGCGGTCGTGGCCGGTACGGCTGCCGCCGCGCCTCCGAGGAACGCCGACGGCGGCCTCCCGCCCGAGATCACCGCGATCATGAGCAAGCCCGCGTACCGGAACGCGCAGTGGGGCCTGCTGGAGGTCGACCCCGCGAACGGGCGGGTCGTCCACTCCCAGTACCCCGACCAGTTCTTCATGCCGGGGTCGACCGTCAAGGTGATCACCATCTCCGGCGCCTGGCACGCCCTCGGCCCGGACCGCCGCTTCACCACGCCGGTGCACGCGATCGGCCGGCTCGACGGCTCGACCCTCACCGGGAACCTGGCGCTCGTCGCGCAGGGCGACCTCACCATGGGCGGCCGGACCGAGCCGGACGGGTCGGTCGACTTCACCCCCATCGACCACACCTACGCCAACGACATCCCGGGCGCGACCCTCACCCCGGAGGACCCGCTCGCCGGCCTGGACCAGATCGCCCGCCAGGTCCGGGACGCGGGCATCACCAGGGTCGACGGCGACGTCGTCATCGACGCCCGTCTGTTCACGCCCCCGCCGATCAGCCCCCAGCCGACGCCCCTGATCGTCAACGACAACGTCATCGACCTGCTGAGCACCCCGACCTCCCCCGGCCAGGCCGCCCAGCTGACCTGGCGCCCGCAGGTCGCGCCGTACCAGGTCACCTCCGACGTCCGGACGGTGGAGGCCGGCGGCACCACCGACATCCAGGTCTCCACGTCCCCCGACGGCACCGGTATCTCGCTCACCGGGACGATCGCCGCGGACTCCGCGCCCGCCCTGAAGATCTCCCAGGTGAAGGACCCCAACGCGTTCGGGCGCACCGCCCTGATCGAGGCCCTCGGCCGCGCCGGGGTCACCGTCACCGCCCCGCCGACCGGGCCCAACCCGGACGGCGCGCTGCCCGCCGACTACGACGGCGACCCGCAGGTGGCCGCCTACGTCTCACCGCCGTACCGCGACTACGCCAAGCTGATCCTGAACGTCAGTCACAACCTCGGCGCCAACCTGGCCCTGTGCAACATCGCCACCCTGCACGGCAGCACGAACTGCTTCGACGGCTTCCCCGTCATCCGCGACTTCCTCGCCAACACGGCGCAGCTCGACCCGACGCAGTTCCAGATGGCGGACGGCCGCGGCGACGTGCCCGTCGACCGCGTCACCCCCGCCGGGCTCAACCAGCTGCTCGCGTACTGGCTGCGCACCCCCGACGCGGACGCCTTCCGCACCTCGCTGCCGATCCTGGGCGTCTCCGGCACCGGCGCGCTCTACTGCACCAGTGACGACTGCCCGGCCAAGGGCAAGGTCTTCGCGAAGCCCGGCACCATCATCGGCTTCGACGAGCTGAACCAGCAGCTCGCCGTGAACGCGCAGACCTACGCGGGCTACCTGGAGGCGGAGGACGGCCACCTCTTCACCTTCTTCGTCGGCGTCAACGGCGCGGCGGCCCCCGACATCCAGGGGTTCTTCGACGTCAACGACGACGTCGACCAGATCGCCGTCGTCCTCCAGCAGGAGGCGTGCGCGGAACACCGCGACGGCCACCACGCCTGACCCCACCACGCCGCGGGCGGTCGGACTCTCCCCGACCGCCCGCGCGGTCGTGCCGGTCCGACTTCGGATCGTGGAAGGGCGCCCACGACCGCTTGCGGATGCGGGCCGCCGACGGCACGTGGGAGAGGGGCTTCACCGCATTGCCGGCCCGGGCCGACGCCGCCGGCGACCTCGACCGGGTTGTCGCGGTCGACTCCACGATCGTTCGCGCGCATCGGCACGCCGCCGGGCCCGTCAAAAGGGGCCCCGGCCGGCGAGCCGCACGACCCCGCCCTCGGACGCTCCCGCGGCGGACTGACCACCGAGATCCATCTGCCTTCCGACGGGCACTGCAGGCCGCTGGCGTTCGTCCTCACGCCCGGCCAGGCCGGTGACGCGCCCGCGTTCGAGCGGGTCATGGCACGGATCCGAGCGCCCCGTCCGATCGGCCGCCCACGGACGACGCCGGACGCCGTCCTCGCCGACAACGCCTACTCCTCCCGCGCCATCCGCCCCCACCTGCCCGAACAACACACCTAGGCGGGCGGCGGGGCGGTGCACAGGCCGGTCAGGAAGGTGGCGAGGTAGCGGCGGGCGGTGTCGACGCGGTCGGTGGGGGTGCCGCCGTGGACGTCGACGGCGTGGGCGATGCCGCACATGAGCGGGACGAGGTCGGCGGCGTCGAGGTCGGGTTGGACGGCTCCGGCGTCGCGGGCCCGGTCGAGGAGCCGGGTGCCGGTCGACCGGAGGGAGTGCTTGAGTTCGGTGGTGCGCGGCAGTGCGTCGGTGGCCGCGGCGGTGACGGGGGCCAGGGAGGCGTCGGTGACCTGCGCCTCGACGGTGCGGAGCAGGAAGCCTTCGAGCGCGCGCCGGGGGTCGGGGTCGGCCAGTGCCCGTTCGCCGTGCGCGGCCAGGCCCTCCAGGCAGGGGGCGGCGACCGTCTCCAACAGGGCTTCGGGGGTGGCGAAGTGCCGGTAGACGGTGCCGACCCCCACGCCGGCGCGGCGGGCGACGTCGTTGAGCTGGAGGGGATCGCCCCGGTCGACCAGGGTGCGGGCGACGGAGACGATCCGGTCCCAGTTGCGGGCCGCGTCCTTGCGCAGGGGCGTCGTCATGCGGACATGCTAACCGGATGGCCCATCCGGATGGTCCGCGCCGTCCGCGCTGTTCACGCCGTCCGCACCGTCCGCGCCGTCCGGCCTGTCAGGCGGTCGGGCGGTCAGGCCGCCGACAGGGGCGCGTGCCGTTCGCTGAGCCGGCGCACGGCTTCGACGAGGCGGGGGTCGGCCGCCGCGCGCGGCGGCGCCGCGGGGCGGGCGTCGGCGCCGATGAGGACGCCGGTCCGGCCGGTCAGGGTCTCGTCGGTGGCGGCGGTGATCGAGGGCTTGGCGGCGGTGGCCGCCGGGCCGGAGGTCGAGCGTTCGAACTTGCGGCGCACCAGCGGCCACAGCAGCCGCAGGCCCGGCGAGACGATCTTCGGGTCGGTCATGGTGCCCTTCGTCATGTCGGTCGCGGCGCCTCCGGGGTCGGCCGCGAAGACCGAGACGCCGGTGCCGTCCAGGCGCGCGGCCAGGTCGAGCGTGTAGGCGAGGTTGGCGAGCTTGGCGCGGCCGTACCAGTGGAAGCCGTAGTAGCCGCCGCGCGGCTCGACGGCGTCGAACGTGCGCTTGGCGACTCCGACTGCGCCCGAGGTGACGTTCACGATCCGGCTCGGGGCGCCGGCGGTCAGCGTGGGCAGCAGCAACTCCGTCAGCAGGTACGGCGAGAGGTGGTTGACGACGAACGACGCCTCGATGCCGTCCAGGTCCGCGCGCCGGGGGAACATCGCCCCGACGTTGTTGACCAGCACAGCCAGCGGCTCTCCGGAGGCGTCGTGCTCGGAGGCGATCCGGCGGGCCAGCGCGCGCACTTCGTCGAGCGAGCCGAGGTCGGCGGCGAGGAACCGGCCGGGGTGCGCCGGGTTCGCCGCACCGATCCGCTCGACGGCTCGCGCGCCCCGGTCGGGGTCGCGGCCGACCACGGTGACCGCGTACCCGGCGGCCGCCAGCCCCACCGCCGTCTCCAGTCCGATGCCGGCCGTCCCGGCCGTGACCACTGCTGTCTTCCCCATGTGTTCCTCCACCCGAAATCCGGATAGGTCATCCGCTTGATGCTGGACGCTAGCACATTCGGATGGACTATCCGTTTTTCGTCCGGACGGGTCGGGGGGTGCGGCCCGGACTCCCGGGATCAGGCGGGCGTGGCGGCGACGCCGGCGGCGCGGTTCGCGGTGAGGACGCCGACGAGGTAGCCGTCGTCGTCGGTGACGGGCCAGACGGTCCAACGCATGATGCCCATGACCCGGATGGCCAGCACCAGGCCCAGGGCCGGCCAGGCGAACGGGCCCCGCTGGTGGGCGGTGTCGCTGACGGCCCGCTCGGCGGAACCGGAGAGCCGGAGGAAGGGGCGCAGGCCGGCCCGGGTGACCAGCCCCTCGCAGCGGCCGTCGTGGCCGCGCACCGGCAGGTAGTCGACGTGGGCGCCGCGCAGCACGTCGTCGGCCTGTTCGGCGGTGCGGTCGTCGGCGATCTGGTAGTCGCAGGCATCCATGGCATCGGCGACCGTGAGGCGGGGGCCCGCCGGTCGCGGAGAGTTCGGGGTCACGGCATCCACCGTTCCCGTCCCCGGACACGCCCTGCGGGCCGTCCGGTCCACCCAGGACGAAGCCGGAACGGTACCGGGATGCGAAATGCCCTGGACACCTCCGACCCTACTCCGCGCATGGCCCCGCCGGAGCATCCCGGCCGGCCCGCGGGAGGCCCGGCCCGGCGGGAGGCCCGGCCCGGCGGAAGGCCCGGCCCGGCAGGAGGACTGGTCGAGGGCGGGTGCTTCAGGCCCGGCGCGGGCAGGTGGCGCAGGGGTTGGCCGGGTCGACGGCGTAGTAGAGGCAGCAGCCCTGCCGGGTGCGGGTCCAACCGCCGTGTTCGCGGCGGAAGTTCGCGGGCCCGGTCCACGGCCGGGCGTCGGCGGGCAGGAGCGCGGCGGCGGTGGCGACGGCGCGGTCCTCCTCGCCGAGCATGCGGCCGAGGTACCAGATGCCGGAGAGCAGGTCGTCGGTGGCCATGCCCCACAGGGCGCGGGGGCCGCGGCGGACGAAGGGCTGGAAGGCGGCGAGGACGGGGCCGACGTGGGCGGCGACGGCGTCGCGCAGGACGGCTTCGTCGCCGGGGGCCCAGTCGCCGGGCCGGAGCCCGAACTCCCCGGTCGCGGCGTCGATCCAGAGGCGGTCGGCGGGAAGGGCCGGGACCCGCCGCTCCAGGTACCAGACGCCGCTGATCAGCAGGGAGCTGGTCCACAGGTAGTGGTGCAGCAGCCGGGAGGCGGCGACGTGCGGGCGGGGTGCGCGGCCGTGGCGGTCCCGGATGCGGGCGGCCTCGTTCTCGACGAGTTCCCCGACGGCGGGAGCGAGCCGGTCGACGGGCACCCACCTCCCGCCGTCCGCCGGTGCGCCGTCGACCAGCCGGACCGTCAATCCCGGGCACTCGCCCATGAGTTGACGGTAGGTCAGGACGAGCCGGTCGACCGTCGGCGCGGGCGGGGCGGGCAGGTCGAGCACGGGTGTTTCCTCCGGACGCGCGGCGGTCGGCGCTGTCCGCGCCTCCCACCAGGACTTGACTTATTTAGGTTAGCCTAACCAAAATCTCGTTCCGTGCTCAGAACCCGACCATCCGTGTCCGCCGCACCTCCGGCGCCCCGGCCCGCGGCGGCGCGGCACGCCCTGCTGCTCGCCGCCGGCCTCGGGGCGCTCGCGCTGTGCGCGGCCCTCAGCCTCGCCCTCGGATCGCGATCGATCCCGCTCCCCACGGTGATTGACGCCCTGTCGGGCACGGAGCACGGCGCCGATGCGGACGTGGTGGTCGGCCTGCGGGTGCCGCGGACCGTCATCGGGATCGCCGTCGGCGCGGCGCTCGGCGCGGCCGGGGCGGTCGCCCAGGGCGTGACGCGCAATCCGCTGGCCTCGCCGACCACCCTGGGCATCAACGCCGGAGCGGGCTTCGCCGTGGTGACCGCGATCTTCGCACTGGGCCTGTCGCACCCGTTGCAGTTCGTCTGGTTCGCCGTCGCCGGCGCGGCCGGCGCCGCCCTGCTGGTGTACGGCATGGCCCGGCGCTCGGGCGACCTGGACCCGGTGCGCCTCGCCCTCGGCGGCACCGTCCTGTCGGCGGTGCTGGCGTCCTGGACGTCGGCGCTGATGCTGGCGAGCCGGCGGACGCTGGACGAGGCCCGGTTCTGGCTGGCCGGTTCGATCGGCGGGCGGAGCCTGGACGGGCTGTACCAGGTGCTGCCGCTGCTCGCGGTCGGCGCCGTGCTGGCCCTGCTGATCGCCCCCGCGCTGAACGCGCTGGCGCTCGGCGACGAGACCGCGCAGGCGCTCGGCGTGCCGGTGGCGCGGATCCGGGTGGCGGGCGGCCTGGCGGTGGTGCTGCTGGCGGCCGGTTCGGTCGCGGTGGCCGGACCGGTGGCGTTCATCGGCCTGGCGGCGCCGCACCTGGTGCGCCCGCTGCTGGGCAACGACCACCGGCTGCTGGTGCCCGGCTGCCTGGTCGCCGGACCGGTCCTGCTGCTGCTGGCCGACGTGCTGGGCCGGCTGGTGGTGCGGCCGTCCGAGATCGAGGTCGGGATCGTCACCGCGTTCCTCGGCGCGCCGCTGCTCGCGGTGCTGGCCCGGAAGGCGGCGGCGCGATGAGCCCGGACACCCTGGCCCCCGCCCGTCCCGGCACCGCCGCGGCCGGGGCGGAGCCCGGTGCGCTGGGCCGGGCCCGGCGGCGGACCCTGGTGCTGATCGCGGCGGCCGCCGTCCTGCTGGTGCTGATGACCGGGGTGGCGCTGTCGACCGGTCAGGTGGCGATCGCGCTGCCGGACGCGCTGCGCGCGCTGTTCGGGTTCGGCGCGGAGGGCGATGTCCTGGTGGTGCGGGAGTTCCGGGCGCCCCGGGTGCTGTCGGCGCTGGTCGCGGGTGCCGGTCTCGCGGTGGCGGGGTCGCTGCTGCAGCGGCTGTTCCGCAACCCGCTGGCGTCGCCGGACGTGATCGGGGTGACCGGCGGCGCCTCGTTCGGCGCGGTGCTGCTGCTGGCCACCGGCGCCTCGCAGGCGCTGACGCCGCTGGCGGCGCTCGGCGGCGGGCTGCTGGCGGCCGCGCTGCTCGGCGCGTTCGCCTGGCGTTCGCGGATGGCGGTGACCCGGCTGGTGCTGGTGGGCCTGGCCGTGCAGGCGGGCCTGGCCGCGGCCGTCAACCTGATGATCGTCCGCTTCCCCGCCGAACTGGCCGGGCAGGCGCTGCAGTGGACCACCGGTTCGCTGTACGGCCGCACCTGGCCCGAACTGTGGGGCGCCGGCGGGGCGATCGCCGCCGTGGTGGCCGCGGTGTTCCTGACGAACCGCCGGGTCGCGGTGCTCGACCTGGGCGACGACTCGGCCGGCGGCCTGGGCGTCGACCCGCACCGCACCCGGCTGGGGCTGCTGCTGCTCGCCGTGGTGCTGGCCTCGCTGGCCGCCGCGCTGGCCGGGCCGGTCGGGTTCGTGGCCCTCGCCGTGCCGCACCTGGTGCGGCTGCTGGCGGGCCCGCCGACGCCGGCGTCGCTGGCGCTGACCGCGCTGACCGGCGCGCTGCTGCTGACCGCCGCCGACCACCTCGTCCTGCACGTGCTGCCGGTGCACGGCCTGCCGGTCGGCGCCGTCACCGCGACGCTCGGCGCCCCGTGGCTGCTGGTGCTGATGATCCGCCAGGGCCGACCGCCGCAGAGGAGCTCCCGATGACCAAGACCGCGCTCTCCACCGATCGGCTGGCCGCGCACGGCCTCCAACTGCGCTACGGCGACCGCACGGTCGTCCGGGAGCTGGACCTGGAGCTGCCCGGCGGCGCCGTCACCGCGATCGTCGGGCCGAACGCCTGCGGCAAGTCCACCCTGCTGCGCGGCCTGGTCCGGCTGCTGGACCCGGCGGCCGGCACCGTCACCCTGGACGGCGCCGACATCCACCGGATGCCGGCCCGGGCGCTGGCCCGCCGGATGGGCCTGCTGCCGCAGCAGCCGGTCACCCCGGAGGCGGTCACCGTGGAGGCGCTGGTCCGGCTCGGCCGCTACCCGCACCAGCGGATGCTCACCCCGTGGTCGGCGGCCGACCAGGCCGCGGTGGAGGAGGCGCTGCGCCGCACCGGCACCGACGCGCTGCGCGACCGCCCGGTCGACCAGCTCTCCGGCGGCCAGCGGCAGCGCGCCTGGATCGCGCTCGCCCTGGCCCAGGACACCGACCTGCTGCTGCTGGACGAGCCGACCACCTTCCTCGACCTGCGCCACCAGCTGGACGTCCTCGACCTGGTCACCGACCTGCACCGGGACGCCGGACGGACGGTGGTCATGGTGCTGCACGACCTCGGCCAGGCCGCCCGCTACGCCGACCACCTGGTGGTCCTCGACGGCGGCGAGCTGGCCGCGGCCGGGCCGCCCGGCGAGGTGCTGACCGCCGAACTGGTCGAGCGGGTCTTCCAGGTGCCGTGCCGGATCGTCCCCGATCCCGAGACCGGCACCCCGCTGGTCGTGCCGCTGGCCCGCCGCTGACCGGACCCGCCCTCCCCCTTCCCTCCTCGCTTCCCCGCTCCCCGAGCTTCCGGTGGCGCCCGCGCGCTCCACCGGCGATGGACCCTGCCCGCACGACACCTCCCGCAAGGACCGAAACATGATCAACCGCAAGATCTCCGCCACCGTGCTCGCCGCCGTCCTGTCCACCACCCTGCTGGCCGCCTGCGGCAGCGAGGGCTCCACGGACGCCGGGCCCGCCGCCGCGGGCAGCGCGGCCGGCGACAGCGCCGCCGCCTTCCCGCGCAGCGTCAAGCACACGATGGGCACCGCCGAGATCAAGGCCCGGCCCAAGCGCGTCGTGGTGCTGGACTCGGGCGAACTGGACGACGTCACGCTGCTCGGCATCACCCCCGTCGGCGCGGTCGCCCCGCACCTGAAGACCGAGGGCGGCTTCCCCGCGTACCTCAAGGGCAAGATCGACGGCACCAAGGACGTCGGCCCGATGAACGAGCCGAACCTCGAACTGATCGCCTCGCTCAAGCCGGACCTGATCCTCACCTCGAAGGTCCGCCACGAGAAGGTGTACGACAAGCTCAACGCGATCGCCCCGACCGTGATGGCCGAGACTACCGGCGAGCCGTGGAAGGCCAACCTCAAGCTGTACGCGCAGGCCCTCGGCAAGGAGACCGAGGCCGCGAAGGCGCTGAGCGACTACGAGGCCCGCGCCGCCAAGCTCGGCGAGGAGATCAAGGCCAAGTACGACGGCACCGCCCCGACCGTCTCGGTGGTCCGCTTCGTGGCCGGCCCGACCCGCCTGTACCAGAACGCCTCGTTCAGCGGCGTGGTGCTCAAGGACGTCGGCCTGGCCCGCGCGATCAAGGCGCCGGACGTCGACAAGTCGATGCTGGAGGTCAGCCCGGAGCTGATCAACCAGGCCGATGCCGACCTGGTGTTCGTCACCACCTCCGACGACCCGTCCAAGACCAAGCAGGCCGAGGTCCAGCAGACCGCCGTCTGGCAGGGCCTGAACGCCGTGAAGAACGGCAAGGTCTTCACCGTGCCGGACGAGACCTGGATGTCCGGCATCGGCGTCCAGGCCGCCGACCAGATGCTCGGTGACATCGCCGAGGCCGCCGGCGTCGACGCGCCCAAGTAACCACCCGCCCCCCTACTCGAACGGGACTGATCGCCTTGCGGCTCCACCTGCTCGCCCTGAACCCGACCGACTCGGTGACCGACGGCTTCCTGCCCGCCGCGGCCCGGCTCGGACTCGACGTCACCATCCTCACCGACAGCGTCGAGGACCACCGCCGGGCCTACGCCCGACGGGAGTTCAGACCGCGCCTGGTCGAGTGCGACGTCCGGGACTTCCGCTCGGTGATCAGTACCGTCTCGCAACTCGGCGCCCCGGACGCGGTGTTCAGCAACAGCGACCACCTGCAGACCCAGACCGCGCTGGCCGCCGAGTACTTCGGGCTGCCCGGCAAGGACTGGCGGGCGGCGCTGCGCGCCAAGGACAAGGGCCAGTCGCGCCGCCACCTGGCACTGGCCGGCCTGGACACCGTCCGCTCCGCCGAACTGCCGCCCGGCGCCGACCCGGCGGAACTGGACGTGCCCTTCCCGTGCGTGGTCAAGCCGCGCGAGGGCGTGGCCAGCGAGGACGTCTCGCTGGTCGCCGACGCGGCCGAACTCGCCCGCCGCTGCGCGGAGGTCCGCGCGCGGCGGCCGGGGGCGGTGCTGGTCGTCGAGGAGTTCCTGGCGGGCGAGCTGCACACCCTGGAGACCCTGGGCGACGGGCACGCCCGGCACGTCCTCGGCGGGTTCCGCACCCGGCTCTCCCCGCCGCCGGACTTCGTCGAGGAGGTCCTGACCTTCGTCCCGGCCCACCCGGCCGACGTCACCGCGCAGGTGCTCGCCCAGCTCGACGCGCTCGGCGTCGGGCTCGGCGCCTGCCACACCGAGTTCGTCGTCCAGCCGGACGGCCGGGCCCGGATCATCGAGGTCAACTACCGCGCCATCGGCGACCAGTGCGACCTGATGCTGGAACGCATCCTCGGCGTCCCGTTCTTCGAACTGGTGCTGCGCGCCCACCTCGGCGAGCGGCTGCCCGCCGACCTCGGCCCGCGCGCCGACCGGCGGGCCCGCAACGAGGCGGTCCTCGCCGACCGGGCCGGCACCCTCACCGCCGCCCCCGGCCCGTACGACGCCGAGCACGACGGCGTGGAGCTCTCCTACCGGCCGGTGCGCCGGATCGGCGAGCACCACCCGCTGCACCGCACCAACCGCGACTACCTGGGCGTGGTCTGGGCCGTCGGTCCGAGCCAGCAGCGGGTGGACGCCGCCGTCGCCGAGTTCCTCGCGGCCAACCGCTGGGAGATCACCCCGTGAGCCCCGCGGAGCAGTTGACGCTGCGGGTGCTGAGCGCGCTGCTGCGCGAGGACGTGCTCGGCCTGCGCGGCGGCGCGGCCCTCGAACAGCGCGCCGACGGGCCGTGGCTGCGCAGCGGCGCCTTCGCCCTGCCGGTGGCGCCCGACGGCTTCCAGTGCGAGTACGCCGCCCGGCTGCCGCTGCTGGAGGCGGACGGCGCGCCGCTGACCGGACTCCCGGCGATCCTGGCCCGGTTGGCCGAGGAGGCCGATCCGCCGGACCGGCCGGGGCACCTGGCCTTCGCCGAGGAGTGCCGCCAGACCCTGGCCACCATGGAGCTGCACGAGGCGGTCCGCGACGGGGTGCACGACCGGCTCGCCGCGGCGCACGGCCCGGACCCGGCCCGCTGGACCGGCCCGGCCGCCTCGCTCGCCTTCGACACCCTCGCCGCCTACCTCGACCACCCGGTGTACCCCACCGCACGCGGCCGCTCCGGCCTGATGGAGCATCAACTCCGGTCGTATGCGCCGGAGTTCCATCCGTCGTTCGAGCTGCGCTGGCTGGCCGTGCCGGCCGGCGAACTGGACGTGCGGGGAACCGAGCCGCTCCCCCACTGGTGGCCGAGCGCCCGCCGCTTCGGCGTGGACGGCGCCTACCTGACCGTCCCGGTGCACCCGCTGGCCGCCGACCGGCTCCCGGACCTGCCCGGCGCGGTGCTGGCCGAGGAGCCGTACCTGGAGGTGGTGCCGACCCTGTCGATGCGCACCGTCGCGGTCTCCCGGGACCCTTCGGTCCACCTCAAACTGCCGCTGGCCACCGCCACCCTGGGCCAGCGCAACCGGCGCACCATCAAACCCGGCACCCTCGCCGACGGGGCCGCCGGGCAACTGCTGTTCCAGGCCGTCCTGGACCGCGAACCCCGGTTCGCCGGGCGGATCCTGCACGCCGACGAGCAGGGCCACGCGCAGGCCGCCGGCGAGGAACTGCTCGCCGTCCTGGTCCGGCGCCAGCCCGCCGGGCTCGACGACGCGGTCACCGTCCCGCTGGCGGCGCTGCTGGCCGTCGCACCCGGCGGGCGCCTGGTGGTCGACCACCTCGCGGACCGCTTCTACGCGGGCTCGGCCCTGGAGCTGTACCGGGAGCTCACCGGGTTGCTGGTCGACTGGCAGACCACCCTGTTCGGGTACGGCATCGCGCTGGAGTCGCACCAGCAGAACACCTCGCTGGTGCTGGACGACGAGGGCGGCCGGACCAGGCTGCGGCTGCTGTACAAGGACAACGACGGCCCCCGGGTCAACCTCGCCCGGCTCGGTGAACTCGCCCCCTACCGCAGGCTGTTCGACGACGAGCGGATCTTCGGCGACCGGGACCGGCCGCTGACCGACCTGTTCACCACCATCACCGGCCACCTGTGCACCGCCGCGCTCGCCTTCGGCCTGGCCGAGCACGGCCGCGCCCCGCTGGAGCGGACCCTCGGCCTGCTGCGCGAGACGCTCGGCTCGGCCGTCGACCGGCTCGGGCCGGCCGGCGACCCGCTGCGCGCCGACCTGCTGGAGGCCCGGCGGCTGCCGGTCAAGGCGATGGTCACCGCCGGCACCCTGCTGACCAAGGAGCGCTCGGGCGCCGCCGACGTCAACAAGCACTACACCGACGGCCCCAACTACCTGCGCGCTGCGGGGCGGCCGTGAGCACCGGCGCACTGGAACGCGGCGCCCGCGCCGTCGAGCGGCCCGGCGGCGGCCTGGACCGCCGCCAGGTCCACGGCGTGGCCGCCTGCTACTTCGTCGCCTCGTTCGCGGCGCTCGGCCTGCCGCCGTACCTGACCGAGATCCTGCCCGCCCTGGGCGACCGCGACGGGCACTGGGCCGGCCTGCTGTACGTCGTGCCGACCGTGTTCAGTGCCCTCGGCGCGCCCCTGTGGGGGCGGCTCGCGGACCGGTTCGGCCGCAAACGGCTGCTGCTGCGCGCGCAACTGGGGCTCACCGTCTCCTTCCTGCTGGCGGGCGCCGCCGACTCGCTGCCCGCCTTCACCGCCGCCCTCGTCCTGCAGGGCTTCCTCGGCGGCACGTTCGCCGCCACCAACGGCTACCTTGGGGCGGCGCTGCGCGGTCCCGACCTGTCCCGGGCGCTCACCCTGATGCAGGGCAGCGCCCGTGCCTCGCTGGTGGCCGCCCCGATCCTGGTCGGCGCGCTCTCGCCGTGGCTCCCGCCGCACCGGCAGTACCTGCTGATGGCCGTACTGCCGCTGGCGGCGGCCGTGCTGCTGGCCTTCCTGCCCGAGCCGGAGCAGCCGGCCCGCGCCGAAGCGTCCGGCGAGCGGACAGGTCCGGCGCCGGCGCGGCTGCTGCGCCTGCTCTACGCCTTCGAGTTCGCGTTCGTCTTCGCCACCATCGTCTCCTTCCCCTACCTGGTCGCACTGGTCGAGCAGCGGCTGCCCGGCGTCTCCGGCACCGTGGCGGGCGTGCTGTTCGCGCTGCCGCACCTGGTGTACCTGCTCACCGCGGGCCGGGTGCACCACCTGTTCCACCAGCGGCCGCGCAGCGGCCTGTTCGCCTCCTTCGCGCTGGTCGGCCTCGGCCTCGCCGGGCACGGCGCCGCCCACACGCTGCCCGCCCTCGTCCTCGCCCGGACGGTCCTGGGCGCCGGCCTGACGCTCGGCCTGGTCTGCCTGTCCGTGCTCGCCGCGGCCGCCGCCGAAGGGCGGGCCCCGGGGCGGATGTTCGGCACCCTGGAGCTGGTCTCCAAGGGCGGCGCGGTCGCCGCGGGCGCGGTGGCCGCCGTCGTCAACGGCGCCTTCGGCCCGACCGCCCCCGTGCTCGCCGGCACCGCCGCGGCCGCCCTCGCCGCCGCCCTCGTCCTCCTGACCCGCTGGAGCCCCCGATGACCACGAAGACCGACCGCCGGCCGACGTCGGCGGGCCCGGACGCCCTGCCCGCCGCCGACGACGCCGTCGCCCACACCCTGCTCAACTGCCTGCTGCGCGAGGTCTCCGGGCCCGAGCACCAGACCGCCGTCGCGGACGGCACCCTGCTGCTGCGCCTGCCGCGTCGCGGGGTGCTGCTGCGGGTCGCGCTGCGCCGCACCTCGCTGCTCGGCGCGCACCGCTTCACCGGCCCGGTCGGCGAGCAGGTCCCTGGCGGCTGGCGGGAGTTGGGCTGGCGCGAGCTGGCCGAGCACGTCCGCGCCGAACTGGCCCTGCGCACCGGTGTCGCCAACGAGGAGTTCCTCGACCAGGTCGCCTCCAGCCACCGGGTGGTGGCCGCCGCGCTCGCCGGGCGCCCGGCCCCCGGCGGCGACCGGTACCTGGAGTCGGAGCAGGCGTTGCTCTTCGGCCACCGCTTCCACCCGGCGCCCAAGTCCCGCTCCGCGCAACGCGGTTCCTGGTCCGACTACGCCCCCGAGGCCCGCGCCGCGTTCCGCCTGCGGCACCTCGCCGTGCGCACCGGGTACGTCGCGCAGGACACCGCCGACCCGGCCGCGCTCGCCCGCCTGGACGCGCTGCGCCCGGTGCCGGACGGCTACACCCTGCTGCCCGCCCACCCCTGGCAGTACCGGCTGCTGGCCGACCACTCGCTGTTCACCGCCGCCCTGGCCCGCGGCGACGTGCTCGACCTCGGCGAGGGCGGCGCCCCGTACGCGGCCACCGCCTCGGTGCGCACCCTCTACGGCGAGGGCGCGTTCCTGAAGTTCAGCCTGAACGTGCGGATCACCAACTGCCTGCGCAAGAACTCCGCGTACGAGCTGACCGGCGCCGTCACCCTCACCCGGCTGCTCGCCGAGCCCCTCGCCGACCTGGCCCGCCGCTTCCCCGGCACCGCGGTGCTGCGCGAGCCCGCGTTCCGCACGCTGGCGCTGCCCGGCCCGGACGGCACGCCGGACCTCGCCCTGTACGAGGGGTTCGGGCTGATCGTGCGCGAGGGCCTGGACGGAGTCGTCCGCCCCGGCCTGACCCCGCTGCTGGCCGGGGCCGTCGCCGACGAGTACCCGACCAGCTCGGCCCAGATCGGCGCGCTGCCCGCCGGGCTGGACGCCGCGGCCGCCCGCGACTGGTGGGCCGCCTACCTGCGGCTGGTCGTCCCGCCGGTGCTCGCCGCGTACTTCGACCACGGGGTCGTCCTCGAACCGCACCTGCAGAACGTGCTGATCTGCGTGGACGGCCGGGGCCGGCCCGCCCAGGTGCTCTTCCGCGACCTGGAGGGCACCAAGCTGCTGCCCGAGCACCACGCCGACGCCCTCGCCGCGCTGCCCGCCGGAACCGCCGGCCCGATGACGTACGACGCACAGCGCGGCTGGGACCGCGTCGTGTACTGCCTGGTCGTCAACCACCTCGCCGAGCTGCTCGCCGCCCTCGCCGACCGGCACCCCCACCTGGAGGCCGCCCTGTGGGCGGACGTCCGGGCCGTGCTGGCGGAGTACGCCGCCGCGCACGGCTGCCCGCCCCGGCTGGCCGCGCTGCTCGCCGGCGTCCCGCTGCCCGCGAAGGCCAACCTGCTCACCCGGTGGAGCCGCCGCCCGGACCGCGAGGCGGGCTACGTCCCGCTGGCCTCGCCGCTGTCGATCCCGGCCGCGGCCTGCGCCCCCGTCTCCCCCGCCCCCTCCCCCTCCGTGCAGGAGCGCCCGTGAACGTCCAGACGACGGCCGCCGGGCTGAGCGAACTTCCGGCCTACCTCTACGACCTGGCGGCGCTGCGGGCGCACGTCCGGCGGGTCCGGGCCGCGCTGCCCGGGCGGGTCGAGCTGTACTACGCCGCCAAGGCCAACCCGGAAGTCCCGGTCCTGGCCGCGTTGCACGGCCTGGTGGACGGCTACGAGGTCTCCTCCGGCGGCGAGTTGGCGCACGTGCACGCCGCCGTGCCGGACGCGCCGCTGGCGTTCGGCGGCCCGGGCAAGTCCCCGGAGGAGATCGCCGCCGCGCTCCGGCTGCCCGCCGTCCACCGGTGGCACGTGGAGAGCGAACGCGAACTGCACGCGCTGGCCGCGGCCGCCGCGACCGCCGCCCGCCCGGTGGACGTGCTGCTGCGGGTCAACCTCCCGGTCGGCGGCGGCGCCCTGGACGGCGTCGCCCTCGCGATGGGCGGCCGCCCCACCCCGTTCGGCCTGGACCCCGAGCGGGTCGAGCGCTGCCTGTCCCTGCTCGCCTCCCCCGGCTTCGCCCACCTGCGGCTGCGCGGCATCCACGCCCACCTGGCCAGCGGCCTGTCCGCCGTCGAGCACCTGCGCGTCGCCGAACGGATCGTCACCTGGTCGGCCGCCCTCGCCGTCCGCCACCGCCTGGCCCTCGACGAGGTGAACGTCGGCGGCGGCATGGCCGTCGACTACGACGACCCCGACGCCCGGTTCGACTGGCCCGCCTTCGGCCGGGGCCTGGCCGACCTGCTCGCCCGCCACCCGTCCCTGAGGCTGCGCATCGAACCGGGCCGCGCCCTGACCGCCCACTGCGGCTGGTACGCCACCGAGGTCCTGGACGTGAAGCACAGCCACGGCGAGGACTTCGCGGTCGTCCGCGGCGGCACCCACCACCTGCGCACCCCCGCCACCCGGGGGCACTCGCAGCCCTTCACCGTCCTGCCCGTGGACCACTGGCCGCACCCCTGGCCGCGCCCCGGCGTGACCGACGTCCCCGTCACCGTCTCCGGCCAACTCTGCACCCCCAAGGACGTCCTCGCCGCCCGCACCCCCGTGGCGGCCCTGCGCGCCGGCGACCGCCTGCTGTTCGCGATGGCCGGCGCCTACGCCTGGAACATCTCGCACCACGAGTTCCTGATGCACCCCCGCCCGGCGTTCCACTACCTCCCCGACGAGACGCCCGACCACCCGGCGCGGGCTCCCTGACGCCCCCGGCCGGCCGTGGGGCCGGGGGCGCCGGAGGTGCGGGCGCGCGCACGCGGGGTGCCGGTGGCAGGCGGCCGGTTCAGTCGCCGCGGGCCCGGGTGCACCGGCGGGCGAAGTCGAGCGTGCGGAGGTAGCAGTCCCGGACCTCCTCGTCGTCCAGGCCCACCCAGAGGTGGTTGCCGCCCGCGATCAGGCGCAGCTCCGGCTGGTGTCCGTGCTCCCGCAGGGCCTCCGCGAGGCGGACGGACTGGCGGGCGGGCACCAGGGCGTCGTCCGTTCCGTGCAGCAGCAGGAACGGCGGCGCGCCGGGGCCCGCGTGCGAGACCGGGCTGGCGGCGCGCGCGGCCTCCCGCTCGCGGCCGGGAGGGCCGCCGAGCAGGAGCGCCTCGCGCGAGCAGGGGTCGTCGGCGTGGTGGCGGCCCTCCCCGGGGAGGTCCTCGCCGAGGTTCGGCAGGTCGGTCGGGGCGTACCAGGTCACGCAGCCCGTGATCGTGGCGCTCGCCCCGGGCGCGGGCGACGACAGCGCGGCGAGGGCCGCGAGGTGCCCTCCCGCGGACTCGCCCCACAGCACGGTCCTGGCGGTGTCCAGGCCCAGTTCGCCGGCGCGGGCGTGGAGCCAGGCGAGCGCCGCGGCGAGGTCGTCGCTCTGCGCGGGGTAGCGGGCCTCGCCGCTGAGGCGGTACTGCGGGCAGGCCACGCCGAAGCCCTGCTGCGCCAGCCGGGCGAAGGGTCCCGGCTCCCAGTCCCGGAACCTCGGCCCCGGATCGTCCTTGCGGCCCGCCCGCCAGCCCCCGCCGTGCACGAACACGACGACGGGGACGGGCTGCGCGGCGGCGGTCTCGGGCAGCCACAGGTCCACCGTCAGGGGGCGCCCGCCCTCCGGCACCCGGTAGACCGCGTCGCGCAGCAGCCGGACGCCCTCCGCCGGCCGGACCGGACGGGGCAGCGGGAGCGCGGCCGGGTCGGGCGGCGACAGCAGGTGGAACGGAAAGGGCGCGGGGCGGCTCTCCGGCATGGTCGGTCCTTCCCTGTTCGCTGGGCGGGGTTCACTGGACGAGAGAAGAGGCGGGTGGCGCCGGACGGGCGCGGACGGGCGCGGACGGGCGGGTGCGGATGAAGAAAAACGGCCGCGCGGCGCCGCTCATCCGAGGGAGCGCCACCGGTGGTCGGGCAGGAAGGTCACGTCGTACTGCTGCGGCACGGTGCCGAACTTGTGCGGCTCGGGCACGAAGGGGGCGGCCGGCAGTCCGATCGCGTCGGTGGGCGTCCCCAGGTTCTCGAAGAACCGCTCGAAGGTGCCGCCGGGGCCGGCCGCCACGCCGACGATCCTGCTGTGGTGGCGCTCGATGCGGTAGGCGTGCGGGCAGTTCTTCGGTACGAACCCGAAGTCCCCGCTGGTGAGCAGCTGGTCGCGCTGCTCGCCCTCGGCGTCCTCCACGAACAGGCGGACCGCGCCGTCCGTGACGAAGAAGACCTCGTAGGTGTCCGCGTGCGAGTGCGCCGGGATCACGTCGCCCTTCGGCCCTTCGCAGGTGAAGAAGTTGAAGGTGTTCTCGGTCTGCTCGCCCCCGGCGTAGATGGTGAAGACGTCCGTGAACAGCTGGGCGCGGTCCCCCATGCCCTTCTCGATGAAGTACGGCTTTCCCGCTCCCGGCGGGATGTGGGAGCGCTCGCGGTGGCGGGTGGAGAACTGGATGGTCATCATGACCCCTTCTTGCCGGTGACCACTTTCTTTCCGGTGACCGCTCGGGCGGTTCGCGACCCGCGGAGCGCCTCCCAACCTAGGCCCGGTGGGCGGGGCGGACGGCATACACTCGGCCGCACCATGAAGAAAAACGGACACACTGCTTCCGGGCCGCGGCAGTACGGCCCGCCGGCGGTCCCGTACCGTCCCTCGCCCGGCATGCCCCCCGGCCTGAACGTCGCCGGGCTGCGCGAGCTCGCCGCCCCGTCCGGCCCCTCCCCGCCGCTGCCGGCCCTGCCCGCCCGCCCCGCCTTCCACCTGCTCGTCGCGGTGCGCGCCGGCACCCTGTCGTGCTCGCTCGACTTCACCGAGTACACCGCCGGGCCCGGGGACTGGCTCTGGATCCGGCCCGGCCAGGTACTGGACTCGATGGAGGTCGCCCCGGACGGCGACGGGACGGCGCTGATCTTCCCCGCCGGTTTCCTCGGCGAGGTCGCCCACCGCGCGATCCGCGAGGCCGAACACGCGCCGTCCCGCCTCGTCGCGCCCGGCGCACCGCGCCAGGAGACCCTGCTGCGGCTGCTCGACGCCCTGGTCGAGGAGTACGGGGACCTGCCCGGCCTGGCCCTGGAGTCCTACGTGGAGACCCTGCGCAGCCTCCTCTCGGTGATCGTCATGCGGCTGGCCCACCTCGTCGGCCCGGGCGGGCAGGGCCGGTCGGGCACCGACGAACTGTTCGACAGGTTCCGCCGCGCCGTCGAGGAGGACTTCACCCGCACCCACCGGCTGGAGAGCTACGCCGCCCGGCTCGGCTACAGCCCGCGCACCCTCACCCGTGCGACCAGGCAGGCGCTGGGGTGCGGGGCGAAGCAGTACATCGACGACCGCGTCCTGCTGGAGGCGAAACGCCTGCTGATCTACACCTCGCTCCCGCAGAGCACCATCGGCAAACGCGTCGGCTTCACCCACCCGACCGCCTTCAGCGCCTTCTTCCGCCACCGCACCGGCATGACACCCACCGAGTTCCGCACCCTGACCCGGGCCTGACCCCGGCCCGGCCGGTCGGCCGGAGCGCCGATCAGTGCGTACGGGGAGCACCGTGCCGCCGGGGACCCGCGGGTCCCCGGCGACGCCGCGGCGTTACTCCTTGTTGAGGGAGGTGTTGTTCCACCAGCCCTGTCGGCCGACGGTGAAGGAGACCGCGCGGTCGCCGGTCCTCCCCTCGTAGCGGGTGCCGGGGGTCAGCGGGCTCTTCGGGGCGGCGCCGTGCGGGTCCTTGACCGCCAGGACGACCGTCTCCGTGGCGGAGCCGGGCCGGAGGCCCTGGGGGTCGACGGTGGTGATCACCTCGTCCCAGTTCGGGGCGCCGGCCAACTGGTGGGCGAGGTGGACCTCGTCGTCCTGGCCGAAGGAGAGCTCGGTCACGAAGTCGGGGTAATCGGAGCCGGGTTCGAGCGGCCGGTAGTGGGCGACGTCCTCCTTGCGGCTGGTGACGTCGACGGCGTCGAGGATCGGGGTGAAGGTCCGCTCGCCCGCGGAGTTGACGGTGACCCGCTCCAGTTCCACCTCCAGCGAGGTCCGGGTGCCCTCGACGAGCTCGCTCAGCGGCCAGTGGCCCTCGGTGAACAGCGAGTAGTAGACCTGCTGGTTCTCGTGCGCGGCCAGGTCGGCCAGGTACCTCTCGCGCAGGGTGTCGGGCAGCCCGAACCTGGTGATCAGCTGGAAGGCGTGGATCGGGACGTGGTACAGGCCCAGGTGGTAGCTGAAGATCGTCTTCTTGCCGATCAGCAGGAAGCGGTGGCCGTGCCGGTCGGCGGCGTCGGCGCTGACGGTGTCGGCGAGGGGTTCGGTGCTCATGCGGGGACCTCCTGGTGGGTTCGGGTGTGTCGGCGCTGCCAGAACGGCCGGTCGGGCCAGCGCTGTTCGGCGGCGTAGTGGGTCCGGTGGTTGCGCAGGTAGAGGGCGTGGACCTGGTCGACGGCGCGCGCGTGGCCCGCGAGGGCGGCCGGGTCGCCGTCCAGGTGGGCGTGCACGGCCCGGCCGGCGCTCAGGCCGGTGAACAGGGCGGTGAGGATGCCCTGCGAGGACAGCGGGTCGAACGCGAGGGCGGCGTCCCCGGCGGCGGTCCAGCCCTCGCCGTGGACGGTGTCGAGGCGGGCGGTGTGGGCGGGCGCGCGCCGGGGCGCGGCGCCCGGGGGCCACGGGTGGGCGTCCGCGAGGGGTCCGATGTGCCGGGTGGCGGCCAGGCCGGCCGGTAGGGCGGTCCGGGCGGCGGGCAGGTCGGCGTCGGTGTACCAGGCGAGCAGGCGGCGGCCCGCGGGCAGCGGTGCGGTGTACCACCAGCCGTCCCGGACCGCCTCGACCGTGGTGGTGGTGTCGGCGGGGCGCGCGGCGGGGCCGAGGGTGAGGTGGACGGCCAGCAGCCGGTCGCGGACCAGCCGGCGCGCCCCGCAGGCGGTGGCGACGGCGGCCCGGCGGCCGGTGGCGTCCACGATCCACCGGCAGCGGACCGTCTCCCGGCCGCCCAGCCCGACCGTCCACCCGCCGTCGGCCGTGCGGTCCAGCGGGCGGACCGCCGACCCGGTGGCGAGCACGGCACCCTGTTCCCGGGCCCGGGCGCGCAGTTGACGGTCGAACGACTGCCGGTCGAGGTGCCAGCCGTGGCCGTGCGGATCGAGGATGCTGTCCGTCGACCCCAGCGCCGGACCTCCCCACGCGGAGCGGTTGGCCAGGCACGGCAGGTGGCCGTCGGCCAGGACGCCGTCGGCGCCCAGGTCGCGCAGCAGGACGCGGGCGGCGGCGGGCAGCGCCTCGCCGACCGGGGCCGGGCCGCGCCCGGCGTCGGCCAGCAGCACCGTCCGGCCCGCCCGGACCAGGGCGAGGGCGGCGGCCGCACCCGCCGGACCGCCGCCCGCCACGACCACGTCGACGCGGGGGGCGCGGGCCCCGGCGGGTGCGGCCGGGCTCACGCGCCGCCGTCCGCGGGACGGGCGCCGCCGCCGTTGGCGGACTCCTCGCCGAACGGGTCGAGCTTGTCGATGTAGCCGACCGTGACCTCCTCCGCGCTGTAGCCGGTCCGTTCGACGACGTCCCCGAGCACGCCGCTGTAGGCGGCGGTGTCCAGCGCGGTGGCCTCCGGGACGTGCACGGTCACCAGGTTGCGGTCCGGCGAGACGCCCTCCAGCGGGAAGCCCGGCTCGGACTCGACCTGGACGGTCTCGGGGAACTTCCCGTCGCCGACCGTGTAGCGGCGGGTCTCCACGATGCCGAAGTGGTGCCACTCCTCGACCGCCTGGGCGAGCTGCTCCCGGTACTCGCCGCGCAGGCCGCGCAGCCAGGAGGCCCGGCGGGCGAACGCGTCCAGCCGCTCGTCCTCCGAACCGCCGCCGCCTTCCTCGTTGACGATCCGGAAGTCCTCCTCGGTGAGCACGTGATTGGGCACCCGGGCCGGCCAGAAGGTCGGCAGGTGCGGGTCGTAGCGGCCCTTGGGCAGGGCGTTGGACTCGTAGCCGGAGCGGCAGCTGGCGGTGTCGGTCTGCCACGGGATCGCCATCCAGCGGGTCAGCCCGCCGGGCGGCTGGGCGTGCAGCGGGCCGTCCGCGCCGAGGGCCCGCTCGGCGCTCAGCTGCGGGCCGTAGTCGGGCTCGGGGTCGTTCTCGGCGCGGTGCAGGATGCGGAAGGGCTCCTGGTACATGCTGGTATGCCGGATCGGCCAGGTGACCTCGCAGCCGGGGTGGAAGGCGTCGGCCAGGCAGAAGTCCAGGGCGGCGCGGTCCAGCAGGCCGGGCTGCTCGGCGAGGGGTGCGTCCTCGATCCGGCTCGGGAAGTCTGGCACCGCGGCGGTGCTGAACTCCCCGTTCGCCCACTTCTCCAGCTGCTCGATCTGGGTGTCGGACAGCGTCATGTACTGCAGTTTCGACTTGGGCCTGCTGGCCATGCCGTCGCCGTAGAACCACGGCCAGGGCTGCGGGGAGAGCCCGTCGCGCTCGTAGTCGCGCATCGCGGTGAACACCTGGCGGCGCAGCTCGCGGTTGCGCTCGGCCTTGCCGGCCAGGCGCTCCAGCAGGGCGGGGGCCGTGAAGTCCTCGGGGCCGCCGAAGCCGTGGTGGGTGGCGTAGCCCTTGTTGACCCACTGGAGTTCGCAGAAGCGCTGCAGGATCGGCTTGATGTCCCGTTCGAACACCACCTCCTCGCCCGCTCCGACCGGCCGCTCGGGCCGGAAGACGTCGTGCAGCAGGTCCCACAGGGTGCGCGGGGTCTTCACGTCGGGGGCGAAGTTGGGCGGGCCGACCACCACCCAGGCGCCCTTGACCTCGACGGGCCTGCCGTTCAGTTCCAGGGTCGCGGTGACCGGGCCGTCGGAGGTGTCGTCGTACCAGCCGTCGTTGTTGCCGAAGGAGACCAGCGGGTCGTTGCCGGGCGAGGCGGAGGTGCCGCTGCCGCCGAGGACGACCAGCCGCCCGTCCTCGTCGGCCTGCATCCGGCCCAGCGGGACGGGGACGCCGAAGCAGCTGCCGCCGGTGAACTCCACCGCCTCCTTGCTGCCGGGGACGAGGGTCTTGCGGCCGGGGTCGATGATCAGGTGCGCGCGGTCCGCGTCGCCGGTCTTGCCGTTGCGGCGCAGCGACGCCTTGCCCCGCATGTCGGGGATGTCGAGGGCGAGGTCGAAGTTGTACCAGGCGGCCTTGCGGTTGGCCACGTGCACGGTCCACTCGACCTCGACCCCGGCCTCGGAGGGCTTCAGCTCCTTCACCACGCGGTGCTGGGCGTCGTAGCCGTAGATCCGGAACCGGGCGGCCTGGCGCTTGATCGCGCCGGCGGCGTCCTTGTAGAAGCCGACCGGCGCCGGTTCGGGCGCGGGCGTCTCGGGGCCGTAGAACCAGCCGTCCTCGGCGGTGCTGTTGCCGACGCGGGCCACCCCGATCGCGGGGTGGATCTTGGCGTAGGCGATCTCGTCCGTCATGGGTCGCGCTGTCCTTTCGTGGGTGGGCGGGAAGGGAGCCGCGAGCCGTCGGCGGGCCGCCCCGTTGCGCTGCGCTCCCCTCGCACCCGGACGGTCGTGCGTGAACGACCGGTTGGACGACAGCACGCCGCGGCCACCCCTACGGCTATCAGCGGCGGGCCTCACAACCCGTCACCGACTACGCGATGTCACCCCAATGGGCGGCGTGCCGGAGCGCGGGCGGCCTCCGCGCCACCCGGGCACGCCGGGGCTCCCCCGCCTCGATCGGCGCGCCGATTCCCATATGCAGAAAGGGAATCGGCGAACCGGGATCTCGCCACGCGGGGCTCGCCCGGATTCCGGCGTCCCGGCGGGAGGCCCGGGCCGCCCAGGGCTGCGGCCGTGGCAACGGAGAGTGGTGCGCACACGCTCCACCACCGTCCGCGACCCGCCCCGGAGCGGTACCACGGCAAGGACGTCCGGCGCGGGCACGCCGCCGCCTTCTTCGGCATTCCCGGCGCCGCTCCTCGGGGTCGGTCAGCTCTCGGTGGTGAACCGGTAGACCGTGGTGGAGCGGTACTCCTCCCCCGGGCGCAGGACGGTGGAGGGGTAGTCGGGCCGGTTCGGGGAGTCGGGGAAGTGCTGGGTCTCCAGGGCGACGCCCGCGTACGCGCGGTAGGGGCGGCCGGAGCGGCCGGTGACCGAGCCGTCGAAGAGGTTGCCGCTGTAGACCTGCAGGCCGGGCTCGGTGGTGCGGCACTCCAGGCGGCGGCCGCTGGCCGGGTCGGTGAGGACGGCGGCGGTCCGCAGGCCGGTGCCGTCCAGGACCCAGTTGTGGTCGTAGCCGGAGCCGGCCGGGCCGAGCTGCGGGTGGGGCAGGGCGAACCGGTCGCCGAGCGTGCGGGGTTCGCGGAGGTCGAAGGGGGTGCCGGCGACGGGTTCGACCGGGCCGAGCGGGATCAGTTCGTCGTCGACGGGGAGGTAGCCGGAGGCGTCCACGCGCAGCAGGTGGTCGAGGACGGTGCCGTTGCCCTCGCCGGCGAGGTTGAAGTAGGCGTGGTTGGTGAGGTTGACGACGGTGGGCGCGTCGGTGGTGGCCCGGTACTCGATGGTCAGCTCGCCGTGGGCGTCGAGCAGGTAGCCGACTTCGGCGGTGAGCGCGCCGGGGAAGCCCTGGTCGCCGTCGGGGCTGTGCAGGCGCAGGCGGACGCCGACCCGGTCCGCTTCCCGGACGGGTTCGCCGTCCCACAGCCGGGTGGCGTAGCCGTCGGGTCCGCCGTGCAGGGTGTGGCCGGTGTCCTGGGTGGCGAGGCGGTGGACGGTGCCGTCGAGGGGCAGCAGGCCGCGGGCCACGCGGTTGGCGTAGCGGCCGACGGTGGCACCGAAGTAGGCGGCGGGGCCGAGCAGTTCGGCGACGTGTCCGGCGCCGAGGACGACGTTGGCGCGGTGTCCGTCCCGGTCGGGGGCGTGCAGGGCTTCGAGGCGGGCGCCGAGGTCGAGGACCTCCGCCGTGACGCCGCCGGGGGCGCCGAACGTCCAGCGGGTGATCCGCCGGCCATCGGGGAGGGGCGCCGTCTCGGTCTGGGTGACCCTCAGTCGGGCGGGTGCTTCTGAGGACACGGGGGGCTCCGTTCGGTGTGCGGGCATCAGGGGGATCGCAGCGCGGACGGCCGGGTGGACGGCCGACCGGGCGGGGAAAGGGGACGACGCCCGCCGGGTGGCGGGCGTCGTCGTTCCGGGTGCGGTCGCTCCCGGGCGGGTGTTCCGGCGGTTGTTCCGGCGGACGGTCAGAGGCGTTGGGCGAGGCGGTGGTAGGCCTGGTTCCAGCGCAGTTCGCGGGTGAAGGCGCGCATGGTGGTGTCGGCGTCGATGACGACGAGTTCGGTGGCGAGCATCTCGGCGAGGTCGTCGAGGTGTTCGGTGGTGAGGGCGCTGGACAGGACGGTGTGGTGGGGGCCGCCGGCGGTCAGCCACGCCTCGGTGGAGGTGCGCAGGTTCGGCCGGGGCTGCCAGACGGCGCGGGCGACGGGCAGGTGGGGCAGCGGTTCGGCGGGGTCGACGACGTCGATCTCGTTGGCGACCAGGCGGAAGCGCTCGCCGAGGTCGGCCAGGCCGACGACGACGGCCGGTCCGGGGGCGGCGTCGAAGACCAGGCGGACGGGGTCCTCGCGGCCGCCGATGGACAGCGGGTGGATCTCGCAGGACGGGGTGGCGGAGGCGATGGTCGGGCAGACCTCCAGCATGTGCGCGCCCAGGATCAACTCCCGTCCGGGCTCCAGGTGGTAGGTGTAGTCCTCCATGAAGGAGGTGCCGCCGTCCAGACCGGTGGCGACCGTCTTGAGGGTGCGCAGCAGGACGGAGGTCTTCCAGTCGCCTTCGCCGCCGAAGCCGTAGCCGTCGGCCATCAGGCGCTGCACGGCCAGGCCGGGGAGCTGGCGCAGGCCGCCGAGGTCCTCGAAGTTGGTGGTGAAGGCGCCGAAGCCGCCGTCGGTGAGGAAGTGGCGCAGGCCGAGTTCGATCCGGGCGGCGTAGCGCAGGGATTCGTGCCGCTCGCCGCCGGTGCGCAGTTCGGGGGCCAGGCGGTAGAGCTCCTCGTACTCGGTGACGAGCTTGTCGACGTCCGCGTCGGCGGTGTTGTCGACGGCGGCGGTCAGGTCGTTGACGCCGTAGGTGTTGACGGAGACGCCGAAGCGCAGTTGGGCTTCGACCTTGTCGCCTTCGGTGACGGCGACGTCGCGCATGTTGTCGCCGAAGCGGGCGAGCTTGAGGCCGGCGAGGTCGGCACGGCCGGCGGCGGCGCGGGACCAGGCGGCGATCCGGTGGGCGACGGCGGGGTCGCTGACGTGGCCGGCGACGGTCTTGCGGGCGACGCCGAGGCGGGACTGGATGTAGCCGAACTCGCGGTCGCCGTGGGCGGCCTGGTTCAGGTTCATGAAGTCCATGTCGATGGTGGCCCAGGGCAGGTCGCGGTTGGCCTGGGTGTGCAGGTGCAGCAGCGGCTTGCGCAGCGCGTCCAGGCCGGAGATCCACATCTTCGCCGGGGAGAAGGTGTGCATCCAGGCGATCAGGCCCACGCAGGCGTCGTCGGCGTTGGCCTCCAGGCACACCCGGCGGATCGCGTCGGCGTCGGTCAGGACGGGCTTCCAGATCAGGCGCACGGGCAGGCCGGTGCGGGCGAGCTGGTTGATGACCTGCTGCGACTGCTCGGCGACCTGCTGCAGCGTGTCGGGGCCGTAGAGGCCCTGGCTCCCGGTGAGGAACCAGATCTCGCGTCCGGTGAAAACCTCGGTCACTGGTGGTACTCCTTCACTGGGCAGCGGGACGCTGGCCGTAGACGTTCTGGTAGCGGTAGTTGAGGCGGTCGATGTCCGCCTGCGCGATGGGCAGCGGCTCACCGAGCTGGCGCGAGAGGTGGACGGTGCGGGCGACGTCCTCGCACATCACGGCGGCCTTGACCGCGGCCCGGGCGTCCTTGCCGATGGTGAACACACCGTGGCTCTTCATCAAGACCGCCGGCGAGCGGTGCCCGTCCAGGGTCTCGACGATGCCGCGGCCGATCGAGTCGTCGCCGATCAGCGCGAACGGCCCGACGGGGATCTCCGCGCCGAACTCGTCGGCCATCGCCGTCAGCACGCACGGCACCGCCTCACCGCGCGCCGCCCACGCACTGGCGTAGGTGGAGTGGGTGTGCACCACACCCCCGACGTCCGCGCGGTGGCGGTAGACGTAGGCGTGCGCGGCGGTGTCGGAGGACGGCGCGTGCTCACCCTCCACCACGTTGCCGTCCAGGTCGCACAGGATCATGTTCTGCGGCGTCAGCTCGTCGTAGGAGACGCCGCTGGGCTTGATGACCAGCAGGTCCTCACCGGGCACGCGGGCGGAGACGTTGCCCGCCGTCCACACGACCAGGCCGTAGCGGACCAGCTCCTGGTGCAGGTCGCAGACCTGACGGCGCAGCAGGTCGATGGTGTCGCTCATAGGGGTGTCAGTCCTCGTTGTCGTGGCTGAGGGCGGTGTTGCGCAGGCGGCGCAGGCGGTGCAGCAGCAGGTCGCCTCCGGTGCCGAAGTGGTCGTGCAGCAGGCGGTACTCGGCGTAGAGCGCGTCGTAGGCGTCGGCGCGCTCCGCGTCGGGCAGGTAGGCGTGGCGCTGGAGGCGGCCCATCGCGGCGGAGGCGGCCCGCACGTCCGGGTAGGCGCCGGCGGCGACGGCGGCGTGGATCGCCGAGCCCAGCGCCGGGCCCTGCTCGGAGACGGCCAGCGAGACCGGGCGGCGCAGCACGTCCGCGTAGATCTGCATCAGCAGGGCGTTCTTCTTCAGTCCGCCGGTGACGACGAACTCGCTCACGGGGACGCCGCCGCTCTCCAGGGCCTCGACGATGGTGCGGGTGCCGTAGGCGGTCGCCTCCAGCAGCGCCCGGTAGACGTCCTCGGGGGTGGTGGCCAGGGTCAGCCCGGCGATCACACCGGACAGGTGGTGGTCGACCAGGGTGGAGCGGTTGCCGTTCATCCAGTCCAGCGCCACCAGGCCGTGCGCGCCGACCCGCTGCGCGGCGGCCTTGCGGGTCAGCAGCTGGTGGGCGTCCTCGCCGTTGGCCTCGGCCTCGGCGAGGTAGTCGGCGGGCAGGCCCTGGCGCAGCCACCAGGCGAAGATGTCGCCCACCGCGCTCTGCCCGGCCTCGTAGCCCCAGGCGCCCTCGGCGATGCCGCCGTCGACGACCCCGCAGATGCCCGGGACGTCGGCCAGAACCGGGCCGTTGACGACGTGGCAGGTCGAGGTGCCCATGATCGCCAGCAGCCTGCCGTTGTCCACGGCCTGCGCGGCGGGCGCGGCCACGTGCGCGTCCACGTTCCCCGCCGCGACCGCGATGCCCTGCGGCAGGCCCGTCCAGGCGGCCGCCTCGGCCGTCAGCGAACCGACCCGCGAGCCCAGCGGCGCCAGACCCTTCGGGTGCTCCAGACGGGTGCGGGCGAAGTCCGCGAAGTCGGGGTGCAGGGCGGCCAGGTACTCCTCGGACGGGTAACCGCCGTCCTGGAAGATCCCCTTGTAGCCGGCGGTGCAGGTGTTGCGGGACTCGGCGCCGGTCAGCTGCCACACGATCCAGTCCGCCGCCTCGATCCACCGCTCGCACGCCGCGTAGACCTGCGGGTCCTCCTCCAGCACCTGCAACGCCTTGGCGTACTGCCACTCGGCGGAGATCTTCCCGCCGTAACGGCCGATCCACTTCTCGCCACGGGCGTGCGCCAGCGCGTTGATCCGGTCCGCCTGGCCCTGCGCGGCGTGGTGCTTCCACAACTTCGGCCAGGCGTGCGGACGCCCGGCCCACTCGGGCACCTCGGCCAGCGGGGTGCCGTCGGCCAGGGCCGGCAGCACCGTGCAGGCGGTGAAGTCGGTGGCGATGCCGACCACGCGGGACGGGTCGACCCCGGCGGCCGCCAGCGCCGCCGGCACCGCGACCCGCAGCACCTCGCGCCAGTCCTCGGGATGCTGCAGCGCCCAGTCCGGAGGCAACCGGCGGCCCGTCCCGGGCAGCCGGTCCTCGATCACGGCGTGCGGGTAGACGTGCACGCCGGTGCCGAGTTCCTCACCGTCACCGGTGCGGACCACGACCGCGCGCCCCGACAGGGTGCCGAAGTCCACGCCGACGACGTAGCTCTCCGGCTCGTTCGCCCGGTCGTGGTGGGGAGTCAAGCTCACTGTCTCTTCCTTGGCATGGGGTGGGGGCGTGGACGGTGGGGTTGGCGGCCGCCGGCGGTTCCGCGTCCTTGCGGGCCGGCGGCCGGCCTGGTCCCGTCGTCGCCTGTTGGGAGGGCGGACGGGAGCCGCGCGGGCCGCCCGGCGAAGCGGGGGGCCGGACGGTCCGGCGGGGTTTCGGGCGGCGCCCGCCCGGGCCCCGCGGCGCGGGTGCGGGGCCCGGGCGGGGCGTCAGCGACGGCGGGCGGTGATCAGGCGCTGCAGGACGATGAAGACGAACAGCAGGGCGCCGATGACGATCCGGGTCCACCAGGAGCTGAGGGTGCCCTGGAAGCTGATCACGGTCTGGATCAGGCCGAGCACGAGCACGCCGAGCAGGGTGCCCAGCAGGTAGCCGGAGCCGCCGGTCAGCAGGGTGCCGCCGATGACGACCGCGGCGATCGCGTCGAGTTCCAGGCCCACCGCGTGCAGGCCGTAGCCGGAGAGCATGTAGAAGGTGAGCAGGACGCCGCCGAGCGCCGAGCAGAAGCCGCTGATCGCGTAGACCGTGGTCTTGGTGCGCTGCACCGGCAGGCCCATCAGCAGCGCGGACTGCTCGCTCCCGCCGAGCGCGTACACGTTGCGGCCCAGCCGGGTGTAGTGCAGGACCACGAACGCGACGGCGACCACCAGCAGGGCGATCAGCGCGCTCGGCGAGACGAACAGGCTGCCGAGCGGGATGCGGGTCTGCGCCATGGCGGTGTACTGCGGGTCGGTGATGGAGATCGACTCGACGCTGATGGTGTAGCACAGGCCGCGGGCCAGGAACATGCCGGCCAGGGTGACGATGAACGGCTGGATCTCGAAGACGTGGATGATCCAGCCCATCAGCCAGCCGCCGGCGGTGCCCATCAGCAGGACCAGCGGGATCACCAGCAGCGGCGGCCAGCCGTGCTGTTCGACCAGCCAGGCGGAGACCATGGTGGACAGCGCCACCACCGCGCCGACCGACAGGTCGATGCCGCCGGTCAGCACGACGAAGGTCATGCCGACCGCGACGACCAGCAGGAAGGCGTTGTCGATCAGCAGGTTGAGCACGACCTGGCCGGAGAAGAAGCCTTCGTACTGCACCGAGCCGACGCTGAACATCGACACCAGCAGGACCGCGGTGACCAGCAGCGGGATCTGCCCGCGCAGGCGGGTCAGCAGGGCGTGGGCGTTCATGCGCCGACCTCCCGGTTGGTGGGGGCCGCGGTGTGCGACCGGGTGGTGCGCCGGGTACGGGCGCCGCGGGCGGCGAACTTGGCGCGGAAGACGGGCGACTGGATCAGGCAGACCACGATCACCACGAACGCCTTGAACACCAGGGTGGTCTCCGGCGGGATGCCGATGGTGTAGACGGTGGTGGAGAGGGTCTGGATGATGAGGGCGCCCAGGACGGTGCCGCCGATCGAGAACCGGCCGCCGTTGAGCGAGGTCCCGCCGAGCACGACCGCGAGGATGGCGTCGAGCTCGATCCACAGCCCGGCGTTGTTGCCGTCGGCGGCCGAGACGTTGGAGGAGACCATCAGGCCGGCCAGCGCCGCGCACAGCGCGCTGAACACGTAGACCAGGGCGACCAGGCGCATCGCCCGGATGCCGACCAGCCGGCTGGCCACCGGGTTGCCGCCGACGGACTCCAGCAGCAGGCCGAGGGCGGTGGAGCGGGTCAGCAGCACGGTGGCCAGCACCACCAGGGCGCTGAGCAGGATCGCGAACGGCATGGTCAGCCAGTAGCCGCCGCCGATCATCTTGTACGGGTCGCTGGTGACGGTGATGATCTGGCCGTCGGTGATCAGCTGGGCCACGCCGCGGCCGGCGACCATCAGGATCAGGGTGGCGATGATCGGCTGGACGCCGGCCTTGGCCACCAGCAGGCCGTTGACGGCGCCGAGCACCAGGGCGGTGCCCAGCGCGATGCCGAGGGCGGTCAGCACGGTGGCGAGGCTGCCCGGGTCGGTGGACTCGCTGATGTGCAGGCAGGCCAGGGCGCCGGAGATCGCGACGGTGGAGCCGACCGAGAGGTCGATGCCGCCGGTGGCGATCACCAGGGTCATGCCCAGGGAGACCAGGATCAGCGGGGCGCCGAAGTGCAGGATGTCGATCAGGGAGCCGTAGAGGTGGCCGCCCCGGAGGTGGAGGGCGAAGAAGTCGGGGGTGAAGGCGAGGTTCGCGAGCAGCAGCACGACCAGCACCACGGCCGGCCAGAACAGCCGCGACCGGGTCACCGCCCTCACCGGGCTCGTCGCCGTTGCCGTGCTCATTGGTCCGCTCCGCTCGCGATGGTGGCCATGACGCGCTCCGGGGTGAGCTCGCCGTCGTTGTCGAGCTGGGCGACCATCCGGTGGTCGCGCAGCACGCCGATCCGGTGGCTGAGCCGCAGCACCTCCTCCAGTTCGGCGGAGATGAACAGCACCGCCATGCCGTCCTCGGCGAGGTTCGCCACCAGCTTCTGGATCTCGGCCTTGGCGCCGACGTCGATGCCGCGGGTGGGTTCGTCGAGGATCAGCAGCTTCGGGTCGGTGATCAGCCAGCGGGCGAGCAGCACCTTCTGCTGGTTGCCGCCGCTGAGGTTGCGCACCAGCGCCTCGGGGTTGTTGGGGCGGATGTCCAGGGCGCGGATCCAGCGCAGCGCGTACGCGTCCTGCGCCGCGCGCGGCAGCGGGCGCATCCAGCCGCGGGAGGCCTGCAGGGCCAGCACGATGTTCTCGCGGACGGTGAGTTCGCCGACCAGGCCCTCGGTCTTGCGGTTCTCCGAGCAGAACGCGATGCCGTGGGCGATCGCGTCGCGCGGGCTGCGCAGCGCGGTCACGGCGCCCTCGATCCGCAGCGTGCCGCCGTCGCTCTGGTCGGCGCCGAACAGCAGCCGGGCGGCCTCGGTGCGTCCGGAGCCGAGCAGCCCGGCCAGGCCGATCACTTCGCCGGGCCGGATGTCCAGGTCGTACGGTTCGACGGCGCCCCGCCTGGTCAGCCGGTCGGCCTGCAGGAACGCCTTGCCGGTCGGCGCGGTGCGTTCGCGCCGCTTGCCGCCGCCGAGCTGGTGGAGTCCGGCGAGTTCGGCGCCGATCATCCGGGAGACGAGTTCGACCTGGTTCAGTTCGCTGGTCAGGTACTCGCCCTCCAGCCGGCCGTTGCGCAGCACGGTCATCCGGTCGCAGATCTCGTAGATCTGGTCGAGGAAGTGCGAGACGAACAGGATCGCCACGCCCTGGTCGCGCAGCCGCCGCATGACGGCGAAGAGCTGGCGCACCTCGTCGCGGTCCAGGCTGGAGGTCGGCTCGTCCAGGATCAGGACCTTGGCGGAGACGTCGACCGCGCGGACGATGGCCACCAGTTGCTGGACGGCGATGGAGTAGCTGTTCAGCGGGGCGCTGACGTCGACGTCCAGGTCCAGTTCGCGGACCAGTTCGGCGGCCCGGCGGCGCATCGCCGCCCAGTCGACCAGGCCGAACCGGCGGGGTTCGCGGCCGATGAAGATGTTCTCCGCCACCGACAGGTTGGGGCAGAGGTTCACCTCCTGGTAGACCGTGCTGATGCCGGCCTGCTGGGCCTGCAACGGCCCGGCGATCCGCACCCGCTCGCCGGCCAGCACGACCTCGCCGCCGTCCGACTGGTAGACGCCGGTGAGCACCTTGATCAGCGTGGACTTCCCGGCGCCGTTCTCCCCCATCAGGGCGTGCACCTCGCCGGGGAAGAGCCGGAAGTCGACCCCGTCCAGCGCCACCACCCCGGGGAACTCCTTGCGGATCCCCCGGACTTCCAGGACCGGTTGCTGCCGCACCCCGGTTCTCCTCTCGTGTCTCCCGGGCCGGGCCGCCCGCGGGCGGCCCGGCCCGGCCGTGCGGGGCCGGACCTCAGGGGCGGCCCCGCACGGCGGGGTGGGTCAGTACTGGCGGTTGGGGAGGGCTGCGGCGGCCTGCTCGGGGGTGAAGGTGCCCTCCTCGGTCTTGATCCGGCGCGGCACGCTCTCACCCGCCTTGACCTTCTTCACCAGTTCCATCAGCTGGTCGCCGAGCAGCGGGTTGCACTCGACGTCGTAGTTGATCTTGCCCTGGCTCATCGCGGTGAAGGCGTCCTTGACGCCGTCGACGGAGACGATCTTGATGTCGGTGCCGGGCTTCTTGCCGGCCTCCTCGATCGCCTGGATCGCGCCGAGCGCCATGTCGTCGTTGTGCGCGTACAGCACGTCGATCTTCGGCTGGGACTTCAGGAAGGCCTGCATGACCTCCTTGCCCTTGGCGCGGGTGAAGTCGCCGGTCTGCGAGGCGACCACCTTGAACTTCGGCTCGCCCTTGACGGCGTCCGCGAAGCCGGACTTGCGGTCGTTGGCGGGCGCGGAGCCGGTGGTGCCCTCCAGCTGGACGATGTTCACGTCGCCGCTGGTGGCCGCGTACTCCTTGACCAGCCAGTCGCCGGCCTTCTTGCCCTCCTCGACGAAGTCGGAACCGAGGAAGGAGACGTACAGCGACTCGTCCTTGGAGTCGACCGCGCGGTCGGTCAGGATGACCGGGATGTGCGCGTCCTTGGCCTCCTTCAGGACGGTGTCCCAGCCCGACTCGACCACCGGCGAGAAGGCGATCACGTCGACCTTCTGCTGGATGAACGAGCGGATCGCCTTGATCTGGTTCTCCTGCTTCTGCTGCGCGTCGGAGAACTTCAGCTCGACGCCGGCCTTCTTCGCCGACTCCTGGATCGACTTGGTGTTGGCGGTGCGCCAACCGCTCTCGGCGCCGACCTGGGAGAAGCCCACGACGAGCTTGTGGCCGGAACCCTTGTCGGCGGAGCCTGAACCACCGCCGGAACCGCACGCGGTGAGGACGGCGACCATCGCGCCGGCGACCAGGGCCGCCGCAGCTCTCTTGGACATGTGGGGAATTCCTCTCGGGATCGTCGATCGCACGGACGGCAGCACCGGCCGGCGTTCACGGGGTGGGGCGAGACGACCGGGCCGGGGCGCGACCGGGGAAGGCGCACCATCTCGTCCGTGTGAACGCGGTGTGGCGGCGCCGTTTCGCTTGAGGGAGATTGTTAGCGCTCACATTCGTGGTCGACAAGCCAAGTCACCGCCTGTTACCCAATCTTGACCGGGGCTCGGCCTGCCCGGAGCCGACGGCGGACCCCCTTTCCGCAGTTCGCGGGGAGTGCACGCCACCGCCCCCGCCCGCACCCCGCCCCGACCGCCCGGAACGGCCGTCGGCGGCCGTGCGCCGCCTTCCTTGACACCTCTCCCCCGCCGGTGCTTTTCTCCGTCCCACGAGCCGCTCCCCTTCCTGTTGTGAGCGCTAACGGAGATCATCCGGCTGCGGCGCGTGAGCCCAGGGCACCAGCCACGGCGAGACGGTCCGGGCGGGCAGTGACCAGACGCTGGCCGTCAACCCCTGCAACCTCCAGTACGTCCACCGGGGGCCGGACCCGGCCGCCACCGGCGACCACCTCCAACTCCCCTACCGCACGGGCCTGCCGACGCAGACCAACCGCACCTGCTGAACCCCGTCCGGCGCCCCTCGGGCCCGGTCGCCGAGCGCGGCCGGGCCCGGTTGTGAGCGCGAACAAACGGAACGGGTACTCTTCTGAAGCACCGGCGCGTGACGTCACCACCGCTCTCCCCGCACCGCACGGGGCGGACCGGCCGCCCGGCGCACGTCCGCGGTCGGCGAGGGAGTGGAACGTTGGGGACCGAAACGGCCGGCCCGGAGGCACGGCAGCCCGTGATGGCGGACGTCGCGAAACTGGCGGGGGTGTCCCACCAGACGGTGTCACGGGTCCTCAACGGCGCCCCGCACGTCCGCCCCGGCACCCGGGACCGGGTGCTCGCCGCCATCCGGGAACTCGACTACCGTCCCAACTCGGCGGCCCGGGCCCTGGTCACCCGCCGCTCGCAGACCCTCGGCGTGGTCAGCTTCGAGTCCACCCTGTACGGGCCCGCCTCGATGCTGGACGGCATCGAGCGCGCCGCCCGCAGCGCCGGGTACTTCGTCAGCGTCGCCAGCCTGCGCTCGCTGGACACCCGCTCCGTCCAGGAGGCCGTCGACCGGCTCCGCGACCAGGGCGTCGAGGGGATCGTGGTGATCGCGCCGCAGACCTCGGCCGTCAGCGCCGTCGCCAAGGTCTCCAGCTCGGTGCCGGTGGTGGCGGTCGGCTCCGGCGCCCGCTCCAGCATCCCGACGGTCACGGTCGACAACCGCTCCGGCGCGGAGGCCGCCACCCGGCAGCTGCTCGACCTCGGCCACCGCACCGTCCACCACCTGGCGGGCCCGGCCGGCTGGTTGGAGAGCCAGGACCGCCAGGAGGGCTGGCGCCGCGCCCTGAAGGCCGCCGACGCCCGGGTGCCGACCCTGGCGGCCGGCGACTGGAGCTCCCGATCCGGGTACGAGGCGGGGCAGCGGATCGCCCTGCTCACCGACGTCACCGCGGTCTTCTGCGCCAACGACCACATGGCCCTCGGGCTGCTGCGCGCCCTGCACGAGGCCGGCCGCTCGGTGCCGGGCGACATCAGCGTGGTCGGCTTCGACGACATCCCCGAGGCCGCCTACTTCATCCCGCCGCTCACCACCGTCCGGCAGGACTTCGGCGAGCTCGGCCGCCGCGCCCTGGAACTGCTGGTGGCCGAACTCGGCGGCAGCGACCACCCGATCAGCCGGATCCGGATCGCCCCCGAGATGGTCCTGCGCCGCAGCGCGGGGCCCGCGCGGCGCGCCTGACCGCTCCGCGCGTCGACCCTGACCGCTCCGCGCCGCCCCCGGGCGAGCCCGTCGTGGGCCGCTCCGGTCCGGTGCTGCCGTACCCCTGGACGGGCTCCGGGCGCCGGGATATAACAACCTTGTTAGCGCTAACATCCCATCGGTTTCCTCCCCCACCCGGAAGGACCAGATCCGCGATGTCGCCCTCCCCCAACCGCCGCAGCCTGCTCAAGGCCACCGGCGTGCTGGCCCTCGCACCGACCGCCGCTCTCGCCTCCACGGCCACGGCGTCGTCCGCGGCGGCGGCCGAAGCGACGGCGGCGGCCGCCGTCGGCTCCTCGACGCAGCCGTTCGACCTCGGCCAGGTCCGGCTCACCGCCGGCCGGCTGCGCGAGAACCAGGACCGCACGCTGGCGTACCTGCGGTTCGTCGACGCCGACCGCCTGCTGTACAACTTCCGCGCGAACCACCGCCTGTCCACCAACGCCGCTGCCGCGAACGGCGGTTGGGACGCCCCGGCGTTCCCGTTCCGCACCCACGTGCAGGGGCACTTCCTCAGCGCGTGGGCCCAGGCCTACGCCGGGACGGGCGACACCGTCTGCCGGGACAAGGCCGCGTACACGGTCGCCGAACTGGCCAAGTGCCAGGCCAACAACGCCGCGGCGGGCTTCTCCGCCGGATACCTCTCCGGCTTCCCGGAGAGCGACTTCGCCCAGTTGGAGGCCGGCACCCTCAAGAACGGCAACGTGCCCTACTACTGCGTCCACAAGACCATGGCCGGTCTGCTCGACGTGTGGCGCCTGATGGGCAGCGCCCAGGCCCGGGACGTCCTGCTGGCCCTGGCGGGCTGGGTCGACCGGCGCACCGCCGCGCTGTCGCAGGGCCAGCTGCAGGCGCAGCTGGGAACCGAGTTCGGCGGCATGAACGAGGTCCTGGCCGACCTCCACCTGCGGACCGGGGACGCCCGCTGGCTGACCGTCGCCCAACGCTTCGACCACGCCGCCGTGTTCAACCCGCTGGCGGCCGGCCAGGACCAGTTGAACGGCCTGCACGCCAACACCCAGGTGCCCAAGTGGATCGGCGCCGTCCGCGAGTACCTGGCCACCGGGACGGCCCGCTACCACGACATCGCCTCCAACGCCTGGAACATCTGCACCACCGCGCACAGCTACGCCATCGGCGGGAACAGCCAGGCCGAGCACTTCCGCGCCCCGAACGCCATCGCCTCGCAGCTGACCAACGACAACTGCGAACTGTGCAACTCGTACAACATGCTCAAACTCACCCGCGAGCTTTGGCAGTTGGACCCGGGCCGGGCCGCGTACTTCGACTTCTACGAGCGCACCCTGCTCAACCACGTGGTCGGCGCGCAGAACCCCGCCGACCCGCACGGGCACGTCACCTACTTCACCCCGCTGAAGCCCGGCGGCCGCCGGGGCGTCGGTCCGGCCTGGGGCGGCGGCACCTGGAGCACCGACTACGACTCCTTCTGGTGCTGCCAGGGCACCGGCGTGGAGTCCAACACCAAGCTGGCGGACTCGGTCTACTTCCACGACGGCACCACGCTGATCGTGAACCTGTTCGTGCCCACCGTCCTCACCTGGGCCGAGCGCGGCCTCACGGTCACCCAGACCACCGCGTACCCCGCCGAGGACACCACCACGATCAAGCTGTCCGGCAGCACCGGCGACACCTGGTCGATGCGCGTCCGCATCCCGGCCTGGACGTCCGGCGCCACCCTGAGCGTCAACGGCGCCGTGCAGAACGTCACCGCCGCGCCCGGCGGTTACGCCGTCCTCACCCGCGCCTGGGCCTCCGGCGACACGGTGACCGTCAAGCTGCCCATGCGCGTCGCGCTCGCGCCCGCCAACGACAACCCGGACGTCGCCGCCGTCACCTACGGCCCGGTCGTGCTGTGCGGCAACTACGGCAGCACCGCCCTCGCCGCGCTCCCGGCCCTGAACCCGGACTCGATCACCCGCAACGGCACCACGGGCCTGTCCTTCACCGCGACCGCCGACGGCTCCCCCGTCGCCCTGGGCCCGTTCCACGACGCGCAGGGCTTCAACTACACCGTCTACTGGAACACCAGGAGCAGCGGGTTCCGGCTGCTCAACGCGGGCAGCGGACTCGTGCTCGGCGTGCAGGACATGTCCACCGCGGACGGCGGGCGCGCCCTGCAGTGGGCCGACAGCGGCACCGCCGACCACGACTGGGGGCTGCTGGTCGACGGCACCGCGCTGCGGCTGCGCAACGCCAACAGCGGCAGGGTGCTGGGCGTGCAGAACATGTCCACGGCCGACGGCGCCCCCGTGCTCCAGTGGGCGGACAACGGCACCGCCGACCACCGCTGGACCGTCGTCGGGACGGCCGACGGCTCGCACGGCCTGCGCAACGCCAACAGCGGCAAGCTGCTCGGCATCGCCGGCGGCTCGACGGCCCAGGGCGCCTTCGCCGCGCAGGTCCCGGACACCGGTGCGCCGACCAGCCGGTGGTGGTTCCTCCCGACCGGCACCCGGCGCGTCCAGAACGTCGGCAGCGGACTGCTGCTGGGCGTGCAGAACATGTCGACCGCCGACGGCGCCCTCGTGCTCCAGTGGGCGGACAACGGCACCGCGGACCACCTGTGGACCGCGGTGGTCGACTCCGGCGGCTACCTGCGGCTGCGCAACGCCAACAGCGGCAAGGTCCTCGCCGTGGAGGGCGGCGCCACGGCCAACGGCTCCCGGGTCGTCCAGTGGGCCGACGACGGGGCCGCCGACCACCGCTGGCGCCTGGCGCACGGCGGCGGCGACACCTTCCGCATCCGGTCCGCCGTCAGCGGCCGCGTGCTCGGCGTCTCCGGGGCGTCCACCGCCCAGGGGGCGCAGGTCGTGCTCTGGGACGACAACGGCACGTCCGACCACCTCTGGCGCTTCCTCTGACGGAACCGCCCCTCGGGGCGGAACGGCCCCGGGCGGCCGGACGGTGGTCCGGCCGCCCGGGGCCCGGGGCTCAGCGGACTCCGGTCAGCGGGGAGGGCGTCCAGCCGGTGAAGGCGGCGCCGTCCAGGTGGAGCGCGACGGCTCGGCTCTGCAGGGCGCCGGGGGTGGTGGCGGTGCCCCAGGATCCGGTGACGAGCCGCTGTTCCAGGGCGTGCAGGCCCGCCACGATCTCGGCGGTGGTGAAGTTGCAGTGCCCCTGCCGGGCGACGTACGCCTGCCGGAGCAGGTCCCCCCTGCCTGCGGCCTGGATCCGCGCGGCGTAGGCGTTCTCCTGCTCGACCGGGACGAGCTGGTCGGAGGTGGTGTGGAGGGACAGCATCGGGACGCCGAGCGAGCTGACGGTGGAGCTGGCGGTCAGGTTCGCCCGGGCGGTGGCGGAGCCGGTGATGGTGGCGCCGGCCGTGAGGGCGGCGGTGTCGGCGTTCAGGTCGAGCCCCGCCGCGGCGTACAGGGCCCGGACCTCGTCGGCGTGCCAGGACTTGTTCAGCACCGCGGCGTAGTCGACGCCCCGGGTGGAGGACGGGTTGCCGCCGGCGGACTGCTCGACGGCGTAGCGGCCGGGGACGATGAAGTTCAGCACGCCCTGCTGCAGCCACTGGTACTGCTGGGCCTGCTGGCCGGCGTAGTCGGCGGGGGCGGGCGGGGCCTGGTTCGGCGCCCAGGCCGACTGGTTGAGGTAGGCGGCGGCGAGGGCGATCCGGGCGCGGCCCGCCGGGGTCTGCTGGGCGGCGTTGACGGCGGCGGTGAGCCGGTCGGCCAGCGCGGCGGCGGCGGCCTGGCTGGGCAGGTCGACCAGCAGCGGCAGGTCGGCGCGGTCGAAGAACCAGGCCAGGGTGTACTCGGCGTCGAGCTGGTAGTCCTCCAGGTCGACGCCGCCGGCGACGAGTCCGCACAGGTTCAGCGCGCCGTCGACGCGCCCGGCGCCGTCGCGGGCGATCCGGGCGTTGACCAGGCCGCCCATCGAGGCGCCGACGGTGACGACGTGGGCGGGCCGGCCGGCGGTGCTGCCGAACGCGGTGATGGTGGCGTACTGGTCCTGCTCGGCGGACTTGAGGGCCCAGGCCGACCCGTTGGGGTCGTAGGAGGAGCCGGCCAGGGCGTAGCCCTCGGCGAGGAGTTCGGCCTTGGCGGCGTCGGACGGGGCGTCGGCGGCGGTGAGCGGGCCGAAGCCGTGGCTGAACAGCAGCAGGACGCCGTTCCACCGGGCGGGCTTGTCGGCGATCCAGGTCGCGCCGTCCGGCAGAGTGCCGCTGTAGTGGGTGGCCGTGGTGGTGGCCGGGGCGGCGGCGGCCGGGGCGGTGGCGGCGAGCGGTGCGGTGAGGGCGAGCGCGGTGGCGGCGCACAGCGCGGCCAGGGCCCGGCGGGGCGATCGGGTCATGGAGGGCTCCATCACGGTGGGGTGGGTGGGGGCGCAGGGCCTAGTGGGCGGGCGCCGGCTCCGTGGCCGCCGCCCGGCCGCGCAGGGCCAGCAGTGCGAGCACGGCGGAGAAGAGCGCGGCGCAGCCGCAGACCACGAAGCCGACCGAGTAGCCGGCGCCGAGCGCGTTCTCGGCGAGCGGGTGCAGGGCGGAGAGCTTCGGCGCGTTCGACGCGCCGTTGACGGCCAGCGGGCCGCCCTCCTCCAGGATCGCGGTGCCCGCGCCCTTGAGCGGGGCGGGCAGGTCGGAGGCGCCGAGGGCGGTGGTGAAGTGGTCGCCGGCCCGGCTGAGGGCGATCGCGCCGATCACGGCGGGTCCCAGGGTGAAGCCGAAGTCGCGCAGCAGGTTGGTGGTGGCGCTGGCCATGCCGGCCAGGTGCGGGGGCACGGTGGTGACGGCGGTGGCGGTGACGGAGGAGACGGTCACGGCGAAGCCCAGGCCGACCAGGGCGAGCGGCGCGATCAGCGGGGCGAAGGAGTGGTCGTGGACCGGCAGGGCCGCCGCCCAGTAGTTGCCGGCCGCGATCAGCAGCAGGCCGGAGCCGAGCAGCAGGCGCGGCGCGACCGCGTTCAGCAGCCGGTGGGTGACCGGCAGCATGGCCAGGGCGATGCCGTTGAGCAGCAGGAAGGCCATCGCGGTCCGCATGGGGGGCAGTTCCTGGACGGGGCCGAGCCGGATGCTGACCGAGTAGGCGGTGCCGAGGAAGCTGAACATGCCGACCACGGCGATGACGGAGGCGACCGCGAAGGAGCGGTTGCGGAACAGGTCCAGGCGCAGCAGCGGTGAGGCGGCCCGGAGTTCGGCGACCACGAAGCCGGCCAGGCCGAGCAGGGCGAGGACGAAGGCGGCGAGCACGGGGGTGGAGGTCCAGCCGTCCTCGGGGCCCTGGATGATCGCGTAGAGCAGGGCGAACAGGCCGACGCCGATGGTGATCTGGCCGGCCGGGTCGAGCGAGCGGCCCTCGGGGGCGCGCGATTCGGTGGCGAAGGCCGCGCTGATCGCGGCGCTGGCCGCGCCGACCAGGGTGACGACCACGAAGGCCCACCGCCAGGAGCCGTAGGTGGCGGTGATGCCGCCGATCAGCGGGGCGACGAAGCCGCCGGTGGAGAGCAGGGCGGCCCACAGCGCGACGACCCGGGCCCGCTCAGCGGTGGAGGCGGCGCCGGCGGCGAGGATCGCCAGCGAGGTCGGGAAGAGCGCGGCGGCCCCGAGGCCGGCCAGGGCCTGGCCGACCCAGAGCTGGTGGATGCCGGAGGCCGTGGTGCTGACGATCTCGCCGGCGGCCAGCAGCGCGGCCCCGCCGACCAGCAGCCGCTTGCGGCCCAGCAGGTCGCCGAGCAGGCCGAAGGTCAGTTCCAGCACCGCGACCGGCAGCAGGAAGGCGTCCGAGATCCACGTCAACTGCGAGCCGACGGGGTGCAGTTGGCTCTGGAAGAGGCCGTTGAGGGTGGCCGGGATGGCCAGGCCGATCTGGGCCGTGCAGACGGCCAGCAGTCCGGCGACGAGGGTGCCGCGCCGGAGGGCGGGTCTGCCCTGCTCGGTGCGCGCGGTCGGGCGGGTGGAGGTGGACATGGGTGCTTCTCCTGGGGAGGGCGCGAGCGGGGATGCGGTGGGGCCCGGGCGAAGGCGGTGGCCGGGGGCCGGAGGGGCGGCGTTCGCACGGAGGGGAACGGCGGGGCACCGGACGGGGGGGCCGGTTCGAGTGGGCGCCGAAGGGGCGGGGTACCGGCCGTGCGGCGAATGTAGGGCTACTCTTTGTCGGCCGTCAATAATCTGCACAAGATTGGCCGCCGCTCGCCACCCGCCCGCCGCCCGCTCCGCGCTCCGCCCGCACCGCCAGCACCGCCAGCACCGCCAGCACCGCCAGCCCAGACGCCGAACGGCGCGAGCGGCCGCCCCGGTCGGGGCGGCCGCTCGCGCCGTTCGGGCGGCTCGCGCCGGGCTCAGGCGTAGAAGCGGTAGACGGCCTGGGCCACGACCGCCGGCTTGGCCTCGCCGTCGATCTCGATGGTCAGGTCCACGGTCACCTCGGCGCCGCCCTTCACCTCCGCGACCGAGGCGATCGCGCCGTGGGCGCGGATCTTGGCGCCGACCTTGACCGGCGAGGGGAAACGGACCTTGTTGAGCCCGTAGTTGACGGCCATCGCGACGTCCTCGACCTGGAGCAGTTCGCTCCACAGCGGGATGAGCAGCGAGAGCGTCAGGTAGCCGTGGGCGATCGGGGCGCCGAACGGCCCCCGGGCGGCGCGTTCGGGGTCGGTGTGGATCCACTGGTGGTCGCCGGTGGCGTCGGCGAAGGTGTTCACCCGGTCCTGGGCGATCTCCAGCCACTGGCTGTGGCCGAGGTCGGTGGCGCCGAGGGCGAGCAGGTCGGTGAGGCCGTGGACGGTGCGGGGCACGTGGGGGTCCTTCCTGGGGCGCGCCGGGCGCGCGGGGAGCGGGGTCAGGCGTGCCCGTGGGCGGTGCGGATCGGCCCCTTGAGGAGCTTGCCCGCGCCGCTGCGGGGCAGTGCTTCGGTGAAGCGCACGGACTTGGGGATCTTGTAGCGGGCCAGCCGGCCGTCGAGGTGGGCGAGGATCTCCTCGGCGCTCGCGGTGGCGCCGGGCTGGAGCACCACGACGGCCCGGCCCACCTCGCCCCACCTCTCGTCGGGGACGCCGAAGACGGCGCACTCGGCGATGGCGGGGTGTTCGAGCAGGGCGTCCTCCACCTCGGCGGGGTAGATGTTCTCGCCGCCCGAGATGATCATGTCCTTGAGGCGGTCGACCAGCCGGACGTAGCCGTCCCGGTCCTGGACGGCGATGTCGCCGGATCGGAACCACCGGCCGTCGTGGTAGGCGTCGGCGGTCTCCCGCGGCAGCCCCCAGTAGCCGGGGGTGACGTTGGGGCCGCTGACCACCACCTCGCCGGGTTCGCCGGTGCCGACCTCCTCGCCGGCCGGGTCGAGCAGCCGGACGTCGGTGAAGAAGTGCGGCACGCCGGCGGTGCCGGCGTGTTCCAGGGCGTCCGCCCGGTCGAGCAGCAGCACGCCGGGGGCCGTCTCGGTCATGCCGTAGCCCTGGACGAACGCCAGCCCGAGGTCGAGGTAGCTGCGCATGGTGCGGGCGGGCACCGGCGCGCCGCCGCACATCAGGTTGCGCAGGCTGCTCAGGTCGGCCCCGGCCCAGCCGGGCGCCTGGGCCATCGCGTCGTACATCGCCGGGACGCCGAACAGGCAGGTGATCCCGAGCCGTTCGATCAGCGCGAGGGTCCGCTCGGCGTCGAAGCCGGACTCCAGGACGGCGGTGCCGCCCTTGAGGAGGGTCGGCAGGCAGGTCATGTTGAGCGCGGCGGTGTGGAACAGGGGGGCGCTGACCAGGGTGACCTCGTCGCCGGCGAGGTCCACGTCGACCACCACGTTGAGGCTGTTCCACACGACGTTGCCGTGGGTCAGCAGGGTGCCCTTGGGCCGGCCGGTGGTCCCCGAGGTGTACATGATCATGCACAGGTCGTCGTGGGTCACCGGCAGGTCCGGCACCTCGCCGGGGGCTCCGGCGAGCAGCGCCTCGAACTCCTCCCCCTCGACTTCCCACACCTCGGCGTCCCGGGACAGGTCGTCGAGCAGGGCGGCGTCCTGGCGCACCGCCAGCAGCAGGGTGCTGCCGCAGTCGCGGAGCTGGTAGCGCAGCTCCGGCGGGGCCAGCCGGGTGTTGAGGGGGACGAAGACGGCGCCCAGCAGGCCCGCGGCGAAGAGGGTTTCGAGGAAGGCGGGGTGGTTGGGGCCGAGGAAGGCGATCCGGTCGCCGCGCCGCACCCCCCGCAGGTGCAGCAGCCGGGCCAGGCTGCTCGACCGGCGGTGCAGTTCGGCGTAGCTGGTGGACCGGCCCTCGTGGACCAGGGCGGTGCGGTGCGGTGTCTTACGGGCCCGGCGGGCGGGCCAGGAACCGATGCCGTCGTTGTGCAACGCGGGACTCCTCCGTCTGCGTCACTGCTGCTTGTCGAGGCCGAGCAGGCGGGCGGCGTTCTGCTTGAGGATCTTCGGCCGCACCTCGTCCTTGATCGGCAGCTTCGCGAAGTCGGCGAGCCAGCGGTCGGGGCTGATGAGCGGGTAGTCGGAGCCGAACAGCACCTTGTCCTGGAGCAGGCTGTTGGCGTACTGGACGAGCTGCGGCGGGAAGTACTTGGGCGACCAGCCGGAGAGGTCGATGTGGACCTGCGGCTTGTGGGTCGCCACCGCCAGCGCCTCGTCCTGCCAGGGGAAGGACGGGTGGGCCAGCACGATCGGCATGCCGGGGAAGTCGGCGGCGACGTCGTCCACCAGCATCGGGTCGGAGTACTTGAGCCGGATGCCGCCGCCGCCGGGCGCGCCGGCGCCGATGCCGGTCTGGCCGGTGTGGAAGACCGCGATGGCGCCGGCCTCCTCGATCGCCTCGTACAGCGGGTAGGCGAGCCGGTCGTTCGGGAAGAAGGCCTGCACGTTGGGGTGGAACTTGAAGCCGCGGACGCCGAACTCCTCGACCAGGCGGCGGACCTGGCGCGCCCCGGCCCGGCCCTTGTGCGGGTCGATGCTGGCGAACGGGATGATCACGTCGGGGTTGTCGCGGGCGGCCTCGGCGACCTCCTCGTTGGGGACGGCCGGGGTGCCGGTGGCGGCCTCGGCGTCCACCGTGAAGACCACGCAGGCCATCTTCCGCTCGCGGTAGTGGGCGGCGATCTCCGGCAGGGTCGGCCGGCGGTGGTCGGCGTGGAAGTAGGCGCCGGCCGCGGCGTCGAGTTCGGCGGAGAGCGAGCCGTGCCCGTTCGCGGAGACCTCGGCGTGGGTGTGGACGTCGATGGCGACGAGTTCGTCGAGCCGCAGGCGCGGCTGCCGGGGGGTCATCGGGGGCCGCCGCTCAGATCCGCGGGGCGGGGATGCCGTAGGTCTCGGGCGTCCGCCCGACCGAGACGGGCCAGGCCGCGGCGATCGCGTCGGCGCTCCAGCCGCCGTCCGCGTAGGCCACCGAGACCTCCTGCGGGTGCGACCAGAGGGCGAGCTTGTCGCCGCCGATGCCGATGCACTGGCCGGTGACGGCCCCGGAGGCGTCCGAGGCGAGGTAGACGACCAGGGAGGCGACGTCCTCGGGGGTGCCGAAGCCCTCGCCCTTGCGCAGGCTGTCCGGCAGCGGCGTGCCGTGCTGCTCCAGCGCCTCGACGTGCGGGGCGAAGGCGGGGATGGTCTTGGTCATCGCGGTGGCGGCGACCGGGATCACCGCGTTGGCGGTGATGCCCGCCCTGGCCAGCTCCATCGCCCAGGTGCGGACCATGGCGGCGATGCCGGCCTTGGCGGCGGCGTAGTTGGTCTGGCCGAAGTTGCCGCGCTGGCCCGCCGGGGAGCCGGCCACGATGACGCGCCCGCCCTCGCCCTGCTCGCGCATCCGCGCCACGGCGGCGCGCACGCAGGTGAAGGTGCCGCGCAGGTGGACCTGGACGACGGTGTCGAAGTCCTCGTCGGTCATCTTCCACAGCACCCGGTCGCGCAGCACGCCGGCGTTGGTGACCATCACGTCCAGCCGCCCGTACGCCTCCACGGCGCGGGCCGTCAGGGCGTCGGCGGTCTCCGCGGAGCCGACCGCGCCGACCTGGGCGACCGCCCGGCCGCCGGCCGCCTCGATCTCCTTCACGGCCGCGGCGGCGGCCTCCGCGTCCACGTCGTTGACCACGACCGCCGCGCCGGCGGCGGCCAGCGCCTTGGCGTAGGCGAGTCCGAGGCCGCGACCGCTGCCGGTGACCACGGCGACCTTGCCGTTCAGATCCATGAGGGCTTCTCCTTCGAGGGGCGGAACGGGCCCCAACTTAGGCAGCTTGATGTCTGCCGTCAAGATACTGCCAAACATTGCGGTCCCCGCTCCTCCGGCCCGGGCCCGGGTCCTAGGCTGGGCCCGTGATCGATCTCGACCCCGCCCCGCGCCCCCAGTCCCTGATGCTCACCTTCTTCGGCGTCCACGTCCTGGGGCGGGACGTCGCCCTGTCCTCCGGCTGCGTCATCGAGATCTTCGAGCGGGTCGGCGTCACCGAGGAGGCGGTGCGCTCCACGCTGACCCGGATGGTCAACCGGGGGCTGCTCGCCCGGCACCGGCAGGGGCGCAAGATGTACTTCGGCCTCACGCCGCGGGCCGTCTCCGTCCTGCAGGACGGGCACGACCGGGTCTGGAGCACCGGGGCGGTCAACCGGCACTGGCGGGGGCAGTGGACCCTGGTCGGGTTCTCGCTGCCGGAGGCCTGGCGCCGCCAGCGCCACGACCTGCGCTCCCGGCTGACCTGGGGCGGCTTCGGACCGCTGCAGAACGGCCTGTGGGTGGCGCCGGGCGAGGTGGACGTCGCCGCGCTGCTCGGCGACCTCGACCTCGACGCCCACCTGCGGGTCTTCCGGGGCACGGTGCTGGCGCCGACCGAGGTCGCGCAGGTGGTGGAGTCCGCCTTCGACACCGAGGCCATCGCCGCCGGCTACCGCGCGTTCCTGGAGCGCTGGAGCGGCCCCGCGACCGGGCCCGACGACCCCATGAGCCGCCAACTCCTGCTTCACACCGACTGGTTGGAGCTCGTCCGACGGGATCCCCACCTGCCCGCCGAGCACCTCCCGGCCGACTGGCCGGCGATCCGGGCCGAGGAGCTGTTCCGCACCATCGCCCGGCGGGTCGCCGCCGCCGCGGGCCAGGAGGCCGCCCGGCTGATGGACACGCTCGCCACCGGGTGAGCGCTCACAGGTCGAGCACGAGCCGCTCCTCCAGGCAGCGCGAGACGCAGACCATCATGCTGGCGGACTCCGCCCGCTCCGCCTCGGTGAGCAGCGAGTCCCGGTGCTCCGGGCGCCCCTCCAGGACGTCGGTCTCGCACGTCCCGCAGGTGCCCTGCCCGCAGGAGTAGAGGACGTCGACCCCGGCCCGGCGGACGGTGTCGAGCACCGAGGCGTCCGCCGGCACGGTCAGCGTCAGCCCCGAACGGGCCAGCACCAGGGTGAAGGCGCGGTCCGGACCGGCCCCGGCCGGCTCGCGCGGCTGGAACCGCTCGACCCGGGCGGGCGCCCGCCCGGTCCGCTCGCAGTGCCGCTCGACGGCCTCCAGCAGCGGGCGGGGGCCGCAGCAGTAGACCTCGGCCCGCGGGTCCAGGGCGTCGAGGTGGGCGGCCAGGTCGGGCCGGCCCGTCTCGTCCCGGGGCCGGAGCAGGACGCGCGGCCCGTAGCGGTCGGCGAGCTGCCCGGCGAAGGCCATCGAGGCGCGGGAGCGGCCGGCGTAGAGCAGCGTCCAGTCGGCGCCGGCCTCCTCGGCAGCGGCGAGCATCGGCACCAGCGGGGTGATCCCGATGCCGCCCGCGACGAACAGGTACCGCGGGGCGGGCCGCAGCGCGAAGTGGTTGCGCGGGCCCCGCACCCGGACGCCCGCGCCCTCGCGGAGCGTGTCGTGGACGAGGGCGGAGCCGCCGCGCCCGCCGGGTTCGCGCAGCACGGCGACGGTCCAGGCGGTGCGCTCGGCCGGGTCGCCGCACAGCGAGTACTGGCGTTCCAGCCCGTCGCCGAGCAGCAGGTCGAGGTGGGCGCCGGGCGTCCAGGCGGGCAGCGGGGCGCGGTCGGGGCGGGCCAGGGTGAGCGAGACGACGCCCTCGGCCTCGTCCCGGCGGCCGGTGACGACCAGGTCCAGGGTCTGTTCGGGCGCGGTCACCGCGGCCCTCCTTCCGGCGGCGGGGCGGCGTGGCGGGGGTGGTCGAGCAGCCAGGTCCACGCGGTGACCGGGTCCGGCAGGCCGCGGCGGGCGCCGCAGAAGCAGCGGGCCTCCAGCACGTCGCCGCCCGGCAGCCAGTCGACGCGGTACACCGGGCGCTCCGGGTCGCCGCTCACGCGCCCGCCCGGTCGGTGCCCGCGGCGGCCAGGGCGGCGAGGATCCGGCGGGCGGCCAGCGCGCCGGTGTCGATGTTGATGCTGAGCTCCTGGTAGGGGCCGGGCTCGCCGTCCAGGGCGCGCTGCAGCAGGTTGAGGGCGTCCACGTCCTGCATGACCACGGTGTGGTTGAAGTCCCGCAGGAACGCGGTGACCTCCTCGTCGTCGAGCGCGAAGTCCCGCGAGACCGCCCAGAAGTCGTAGACCCTGCCGGGCGCCGACGGGGTGATCGCGTAGGTGATCTCGGTGCGGAAGACCGGCGCGGGCTGCCCGACCGGCGTGATCCGGCTGTGCAGCAGGTACAGGCAGGGCGCGAAGTACTCGATGTCCTGGAGCCGGCTGATCCGGCCCTCGATGCCGGTGGAGCGGGCGTAGAACGGCGGGCACTCGGCGTCGAGCATGTGCCGCGAGACCCGGACGACGCCGCCCTCCTCGTCCACCTCGGTGGTGATCGGGGTGGCGGCCACCTCGGGGGTGCCGATGTACCCGCCGTGCAGGTACGTCTCGTGCGAGAGGTCGAGCAGGTTGTCCACCAGCAGGCCGTAGTCGGCGTCGATCGGCTCCATGCCGCGCACCGTCGTCATCGCCGGGTCGACCAGGTGCGGGGCGCGCGGGACGCGGCCCTCGTCGGCGGCGGCCGGGTCGCCGACCCAGATCCACACCAGCGAGTCCCGCTCGACCACGGGGTAGGCGGCCACCCTCGCGGTGCGCGGCACCCGGGTCTGCCCGGGGACGGACACGCACGCGCCGGTGCGGTCGTAGGTGAAGCCGTGGTAGCCGCACGTGATGTCGTCGCCCTCCCGGCGGCTCTCGGAGAGCGGGAAGCGGCGGTGCACGCAGCGGTCCGCCAGGGCGATCGCCCGGCCGTCCCGCCGGGAGCGGTAGAGCACCACGGGCTCGCCGAGGATCGTGCGGCCGAGCAGTTCCTCGCCGACTTCGGTCGCGTACGCGGCGACGTACCACTGGTTGCGGGCGAACAGGGTCATGGGGAGCCGTCCCTGGGGTGGGTGGGGTTCAGCGGGATGCGACGAGGCTCCCAGCGCGCCCGCGGGCCGACAACGGGACTTCCGTCAGGCGAAAGGCTCCGCCCGGGCCGCCACTGGGGCGCGTCTGACGATTCGCGTCGCACGGCGCGCGGCGGGAATCGTCAGACGGGCCCCAGCGCCCGGGAGATGCCGCGCGCCGCGAGCCGCACGGCCGGTCCGAGCGCGGCGGCGCTGCCCGGGGCGCGCACCACGACGGAGACCGCCGCGACCACCGCGCCGTCCGGACCGCGGACCGGGGCCGCCACCGACAGCGCGTCCTCGGTGACCTGGCGGTCGCTCACCGCCAGGCCGGTGGTGCGCACCTGGGCCAGCATCCGGCGCAGCCGGTCCGGGTCGGTCACCGTCCAGGGGGTGAAGGCGGCGAGTTCGGCCGCCAGGTAGGTCTCCTGGAAGCCGGCCGGGGCGTGCGCGAGCAGGGCCAGGCCGACGCCGGTGGCGTGCAGCGGCCAGTGCGCGCCGAGCCGGGTGCGCACGCCGACCGAGGAGCGGCCGGCCAGGCGTTCCACGTAGACCGCGTCGCCGTCCTCGCGGACCGCCAGTTGCACGTTCTCGCGGGTCGCCTCGTACAGGTCCTCCAGGAACGGCAGGGCGGCCTCGCGCAGCACCGGTCCGCGCGGGGCGAGCGTGCCGAGTTCGAACAGGCGCAGTCCGACGTGGTAGACGCCGTCGGCGTCCCGTTCCAGCGCGCCCCAGCCGGTGAGCTCGGACAGCAGCCGGTGCGCGGTGGGCAGGGAGAGGCCGGCGCGCCGGCTGATCTCGGTGAGGGTCAGGGCGGGGGCCGCCCGGTCGAAGGCGGCCAGCACGGACAGCAGCCGCCCGGCGGCGTTGGTGGCCGGTGTCTGGAGGGTCATGGGCGCGACCGTAGGGCATCGGACGGCGTTCGAACAGGGGTGGCTCCGGGGCCGCCGGGCCGGTGGTCCCGGCGGGCGCGACCGGCGCGGATCCCCCCGGCCCGGCGCGGATCGCCGGGGCGGCGGGCCCGCCCGCTACTGAACGGTCGTCAATTCCTGGCTGTTTACCGCCTCTTGACGTGACCACCGCCCGGCTGGCTTCATTGGGGCGGATGGGAGCGCTCCCACATCACTTCGGGCTCCCACCCCGCACCCCCTCCCCCACACAGGAAGGCTCCCACCCGTGCCTCCGATCACCTCAGGCCGCGGGCTGCCCCGGCGCGCGGCCGCCCTGCTCACCGGCCTGACGCTGGCCGCCGGCGGCGTCACCGCCACCGCGCTCGTCCCGGCCACCGCCGGCGCCGCCACCGTCAGCGCGGCCGGCGCCGGCGCGGCCACCGACTTCCCCGTCCGGGTCAACCAGCTCGGCTACCTCCCGGACGGCCCCAAGCGGGCCACCGTGGTCAGCTCGGCGACCGCCCCGCTCGCCTGGCAGCTGCGCGACTCCTCCGGCGCGCAGGTCGCGGCCGGCACCACCACCGTGCACGGCGCCGACCAGGCGTCCGGCCAGTCCACCCACCTGGTGGACTTCGGCGCGTACACCGGCACCGGCACCGGCTTCACCCTGGCCGTCGGCGGCCAGGCCAGCCACCCGTTCGACATCTCGGCGTCGCTGTACGACGGGCTGCGCGCCGACAGCCTGAATTTCTTCTACCAGCAGCGCAGCGGCATCGCGATCGACGCGAGCCTCGCGGGCGGCAGCGCGTACGCCCGCCCCGCCGGGCACCTGGGGGTGGCGCCGAACAAGGGCGACACCAGCGTGCCGTGCCAGGCCGGGGTGTGCGACTACCGGCTGGACGTCCGCGGCGGCTGGTACGACGCCGGCGACCAGGGCAAGTACGTGGTCAACGGCGGCATCGCGACCTGGGAGCTGGTCAACTCCTTCGAGCGGGCCCGCCGTTCGGGCGGCGACGCGGCCCTCGGCGACTCCACGCTGCGGGTGCCCGAGCGCGGCAACGGCGTGCCGGACGTGCTGGACGAGGCCCGCTGGGAGCTGGACTTCCTGCTGCGGATGCAAGTTCCGGACGGCAAGCCGATGGCCGGCATGGCCTTCCACAAGATCCACGACGCGCAGTGGACCGGTCTGCCGACCCGTCCCGAACTCGACGACCAGCAGCGCGAGTTGCACAAGCCGTCGACCGCCGCCACGCTCAACCTGGCCGCCACCGCCGCCCAGTGCGCCCGGGTCTACGCGCCCTACGACAGCGCCTTCGCCGCCCGCTGCCTGGACGCGGCCCGCCGCGCCTGGACGGCCGCCAAGGCCAACCCGAACGTGCTCGCCCCGGCCACCGACAGCACCGGCGGCGGCGCCTACGAGGACGCCGACGTCTCCGACGAGTTCTACTGGGCGGCGGCCGAACTCCTCGCCACCACCGGCGAGTCGCAGTACCGGGACGCGGTGACCTCCTCGCCGCTGCACACCAAGCCGGTGGACGCCTTCTGGTGGGGCGGCACCGCGACGCTCGGCCGGATCACCCTGGCCACCGTGCCCGGCGTGGCGCTGCCCGCCGACGACGTGACCCGGCTGCGCGGCCTGCTGACCACCGCCGCCGACGGCTACCTGTCCACCATGGGCGGCCAGGGCTACGCGGTGCCGCTCGCCCCCGACGGCTACGTGTGGGGCTCCAACAGCTCGGTCGCCAACAACGCGATGGTGCTGGCCGTCGCCTACGAACTGACCGGCACCGCCCGCTACCGCGCCGGCGCGCTGGAGACGATGGACTACCTGCTGGGCCGCAACGCCCTGGACCGCTCCTACGTGAGCGGCTACGGCGAGCGCGCCTCGGAGAACGAGCACCACCGCTTCTGGGCGCACCAGAACGACGCCTCGCTGCCGCACCCGCCGGCCGGCTCCTTCGCGGGCGGCCCGAACTCCGGCCTGCAGGACCCGATCGCCGAGGCCCAGCTGGCCGGCTGCGCGCCGGCGGCCTGCTACGTCGACGACATCGGCTCGTACTCGACCAACGAGGTGGCGATCAACTGGAACGCCTCGCTGGCCTGGCTGACCGCGTTCGCCGCCGAACGGCGCGCGGCCCCGGCGACGCCCGCCGTGCAGGTGACCCCGGCGGCGGTGACCGTCCCCGAGGGCGGCTCCGCGGCGGTCGCGGTGAAGCTCTCGGCCGCGCCCGCCCAGAACGTGACGGTGACGGTCGTCCGCACCTCGGGCGACACCGACCTGTCGGCGACCGTCTCCTCGCTGGTCTTCACCCCCGCCAACTGGGCGACCGCGCAGCAGGTTCCGCTGTCGGCGGCGCAGGACGCGGACACGGCGGCGGGCAGCGCCCTCTTCACGGTCGGCGGCTCCGGCGTCCAGTCGGCGACCTTCACGGCGACCGAGGCGGACGACGACAGCGCGCCGCCGGTGGCGTCCTGCGCGGTGGCGTACAGGGTCGACAGCTCCTGGGGCAACGGGTTCACCGCGACGGTGACGGTGAAGAACACCGGCGCCTCGACCGTCTCCGGCTGGACGCTGGGGTGGAGCTTCGGCGGTGACCAGCGGATCACCAACGCCTGGAACGCCGCGGTGTCCCAGTCCGGCGGCACCGTGACCGCGCGGGACGCCGGGTGGAACGGCACCCTGGCGCCCGGTGCGAGCGCGAGCTTCGGCTTCCAGGCGACGTACTCCGGCGGCAACGCGACGCCGGCCCGGTTCACCGTGAACGGCGCCGACTGCGCCTGAACCGGGGCCCGGCCGCCGGTCCCCGGGGAGGCTCCCCGGGGACCGGCGGCCGGGCCGTCACGGCGTCAGCCCAGCTTCCACTGCTGGTTGCTGCCGCCGCTGCAGCTCCACAGCTGGACGGGCGTGCCGTCGGCGGTGCCCAGCCCGGCCACGTCCAGGCAGAGGCCCGACTGCACGCCGGTGACGGTGCCGTTCTGGTTGACCTGCCACTGCTGGTTGGGCTGGCCGTTGCAGGTCCAGACGATCGCCCTGGTGCCGTTGGCGGTGCCCTTGGCCTCGGCGTCCAGGCAGAGGGTGGCGCCGCCGACGGTCACGGTCAGCTGGTTCGACGCGGTGCGGGTCCAGGTCTGGTTGGCGGCGCCGTTGCATCCGGCGATCTGCTGCTGGGAGCCGGCCGCCGTGCTCGGGTCGGTCAGGCACTTGCCCGCGCCGAGCGCGCGCAGCTGGCCGGTGCCGCCGCCGGCGGGGGCCGCCGCGTCCAGGCCCATGAAGTGGATCGCGTTGGCGGCCATCCCGGCGCCCTGGACCGGCAGTTGGTGCCCGGCGCCGGCGATGCTGTACGCCTCGACCTGGGTGGTGCCGGCGCCGTTGTTGTAGCGGGTCCTGGTCCAGCCGGAGGCGGGGGTGTCGGTGGCCGACGGCGTCTGGCTCACGCCGAGGACGTCGGTCCACTGCTTGATCTCCTCGCGGAGGTTGTTGTAGTTGAGGATGGTGTCGGCGGTGCCGTGCCACAGCTGCACGCGCGGGCGCGGGCCGGTGTAGCCGGGGTAGGCGCCCCGCGCCAGGTTGCCCCACTGCTGCGGGGTCATCGAGACCTGGCCCTGCGCGCAGGGCGCGTTCCAGCCGCGCACCGAGGCGGTGTAGAAGCAGTGCTGGGGCACGCCCATGAACGCCGCGCCCGCCTTGAACACGTCGGGGTAGTCGGCGAGCATCACGTTGGTCATCATGCCGCCGGAGGACTCCCCGGTGACGTACACGGCGTTGGGGTTGCCGCCGTAGTGCTGCTCGGTGTAGGTGATCATCGACATCAGCCCGACCGGGTCGCTGCCGCCGCCCCGGGTGAGCGCCTGGTCGGAGGAGACGTCCCAGCAGCTGCCGCTCGGGCTGGTCGAGGGGTAGATGACCAGGAAGCCGTACTGGTCGGCCAGTTGGGCGAAGTCGGTGCTCGAGTACAGGTAGGGGCCGGTGCCCTGGCAGCCGTGCAGGGCGAGCAGGACGGGCGGGTTGGGCTTGACGGCGGCCGGCACGTACAGGTGCATGGCCAGGCCGGTCGGGTTGGTGCCGAAGTTGGTGACCTGGGTCAGCGAGGCGGCGGCGGCCTGCGGGGCCGCCTGCAGGCTCAGGCCGACCGCGAGGCCGACCGCGGCGGCGATGCCGAGGAGGCGGGACGTGAGCGAGCGTGATCGGAACATGGGACCTCTCCGTCGGGGTTGCCATGCGGGTGAAGGAGGCTCCGGTCGCCACCGCCGAGAGGACGCCTCCGATGCTCGGGGCGGTCCGCCGCGGCCGTCAACGGCCTGCCGCGGCCTCGTGACGGCGGGTCCGGTGGCACCTCCGCGACCTGCGGGTTCGCCTCCGGCCGGCCGGTGTTCCCGCCGCGCGCGGTGAAAGTTGCACGATCCGGTCCGGCGCCCGGCACCGGGGACGGGTGCGGCGGGGAACCGGTGGGGTGGGCGGGTCGGTCACCGGGTGGCCCGGGCCGCCGTTCCGAAACCTTTCGCTTCACCGGTCATGGATTGCCGACCAGCATGGCGGGAGACCGCGACGAAGTCCACCGGGGTGCGGCAAGCCTATTGACCTCGCGTCAGCCGGAGGGCTGCCGACCGGCGCCTGACCGGCCGACTTGCCCGGATCGGGGGAGGTCGATTGTTTCCGATCGTTTCACCGTTCATGTCGAAACCGTTGACAGCCCGTCCGGCGCGGACCAACACTGTCGCCATCGACCCGTCCGAGCGGCCCGGGATCGGAGCCTCGGCCGGACAGGCCCGAAGGCGCCGTCCCCCCTCGGGCGACGCGACCCCGGCGCCGGGACGGTTCCGTCGGCGGCACCGGCGGCCGTCGCGGCACGCACCGGCTCCGCCACCCCCCGCAGACCAGGAGCCGGTCGCGCCGGAGGTCGACCACCGCGTATCCCCGTTGGAGGTTCTCCCGGACCGCCAGGAAGGACACCTGCTCCCCCCGTGAATTGTTAGCGCTAACGGAAAGGTCGGCGGCCCGGGCGAGCCGCCGGTCCCGACCGGTGCGCGAACACCTCCCCCCACCCACGAGGAGAAGATTCCGTCATGCCACGGTTCCACGAGTCCGTCCGTCTCCGCACGGCCCTGGCCGCGACCGCCTGCCTGATCGCGGGCGCGGTCGGCAGCGTCGCCGCGATCCCCGCGGCCTCCGCCGCCGGGCAGACCACGCTCGGCGCAGCAGCGGCCGGCAGCGGCCACTACTTCGGCACCGCGGTCCCCGCGGGCAAGCTCGGCGACTCGACGTACAGCAGCATTCTCGACCGGGAATTCAACATGATCACCCCGGAGAACGAGATGAAGTGGGACACCATCGAGCCCTCCCGGGGGTCGTTCAACTTCGGACCCGGCGACGCGATCGTCAACCACGCCACCGCGCACGGCCAGCGGATGCGCGGCCACACCCTGGTCTGGCACAACCAGCTGCCCGGCTGGGTCGGCTCGATCAACGACGCCAACACCCTGCGCAGCGTGATGAACAACCACATCACCCAGGAGATGTCCCACTACAAGGGCAAGATCTACGCCTGGGACGTGGTCAACGAGGCGTTCGCCGACAACGGCAGCGGCCAGCACCGCAGTTCGGTGTTCCAGAACGTGCTGGGCAACGGCTTCATCGAGGAGGCGTTCCGCACCGCGCGGAACGTCGACCCCGCGGCCAAGCTCTGCTACAACGACTACAACATCGAGAACTGGTCGGACGCCAAGACCCAGGGCGTCTACAACATGGTCAAGGACTTCAAGTCCCGCGGCGTGCCCATCGACTGCGTCGGCTTCCAGAGCCACTTCGGCAGCGGCGGCGCGCCCGCCAGCTTCCGCACCACGCTGTCCAACTTCGCCGCGCTCGGCGTCGACGTCCAGCTCACCGAGCTGGACATCGCCCAGGCGTCGGCCAGCGCGTACGCCGGCGCCGTCCAGGCCTGCCTGGACGTCGCCCGCTGCACCGGGATCACGGTCTGGGGCATCCGCGACAACGACTCCTGGCGCACCGGCGAGAACCCGCTGCTGTTCGACAACAACGGCAACAAGAAGGCCGCCTACACCTCGGTGCTCAACACGCTGAACAACGCCGGCGGCGGCAGCGGGACCCCGAGCGACGGCATCGTCTCCGGCACCGTGTACACGCTCACCGACGTGGCGGCCGGGCGCGTCCTGGACGAGCCCGCCGGGCAGAACGGCAACGGCACCCAGCTCCAGGTCTGGGACGCCAACGGCACCGCCGCCAACCAGCAGTGGCGGGCCACCCAGAACGGCGACGGCAGCTACACGCTGACCAACATCGCCAGCGGCAAGGTGCTGGACGAGCCGGGCAGCCAGACCGCCAACGGGACGCGGTTGCAGGTCTGGGACGCCAACAACGGCGCCAACCAGCACTGGCGGGCGGCCCGCAACGGCGACGGCTCCTACACGCTGACCAACGTCGCCAGCGGCAAGGCGCTGGAGATCCCCGGCGGCCAGACCGCCAACGGCTCCCCGGTCCAGATCTGGGACTCCAACGGCGGTGCCAACCAGCACTGGAACTTCAAGTGAGCTGAGCCGCCCGGGTCCTGAGCGGCCCCGGTCCCGATCCGCCCCGGAGTCCGCTCCGCCGCGGACGGGCTCCGGGGCCACCACCCCACCGGGGCCACCGCCCCACCCCCCTCCGACGCTGCCGCCCGACGACGCTGATTGTTAGCGCTAACATCGCCGTCGGGCGGCAGTCCCACCCGTTCCCCCAGGAGTAAGAGAACCCCCATGCGCAGACGAAGTTCCCGCCGCACGCGGCTGCCCGCCCTGCTCACCGCCGTGGTCGCGGCCGTGGCCGCACTGGCCGCGATGCTGGTCGCGGGCCCCGCCCAGGCGGCCACCACCGGCGCCCTGAAGAGCGTCTCGTCCGGCCGCTGCCTCGACGTCGCGGGCGGCAGCCAGACCGACGGCGCGCTGCTGCAGGTCTACGACTGTTGGAACGGCACCAACCAGCAGTGGACGCTGACGTCCACCAACCAGCTGACCGTCTTCGGCAACAAGTGCCTGGACGTCCCCAACCACGCCACCACCGCCGGCACCCGGGTGCAGATCTGGGCGTGCAGCGGCGGCGCGAACCAGCAGTGGCAGGTCAACGCGGACGGCACGGTCACCGGCGTCGAGTCCGGGCTCTGCCTGGACGTCACGGGCGGCGCCACCGCCAACGGCACCGCCGTGGAGCTGTGGACCTGCAACGGCCGCAGCAACCAGCAGTGGACCGGCCTGAGCGCGAGCACCCCGACCACGCCCCCGCCGTCCGGCACCACCTGCCCGCTGCCGTCGACCTACCGGTGGAGCTCCACCGGCGCCCTGGCGCAGCCCGCCAACGGCTGGGCCGCGGTGAAGGACTTCACCAACGTCGTCTACAACGGCAAGCACCTGGTGTACGCCTCGGACGTGAACGGCTCCTCGTACGGCTCGATGGCGTTCGCCCCGTTCACCAACTGGTCCGACATGGCCTCCGCCGCCCAGACCGGGATGAGCCAGTCCGCGGTGGCGCCGACGCTGTTCTACTTCGCGCCCAAGAACATCTGGATCCTCGCCTACCAGTGGGGCGCCTGGCCGTTCATCTACCGCACCTCCAGCGACCCGACCAACCCCAACGGCTGGTCCGCGCCGCAGCCGCTGTTCACCGGCAGCATCCCGAACTCCGGCACCGGCCCGATCGACCAGACCCTGATCGCCGACGACCAGAACATGTACCTGTTCTTCGCCGGTGACAACGGCAGCATCTACCGGGCGAGCATGCCGATCGGCAACTTCCCCGGCAACTTC
>NZ_JNWZ01000040.1 GCF_000716545.1 Kitasatospora phosalacinea | reverse complement strand
GGCACGAACACGGCGGAGATCCGGTCGGCCAGGCGCTGGGCGGCGGCCTTGCCGTTCTGGGCGTCCTCCACCAGCTTGGCCATCCGGGCGAGTTGGGTGTCGGCGCCGATCCGGGTGGCTTCGACCACCAGCCGGCTCGCCGGGGCGCACCACGAACCGGTCGCCGACCACGAGCCGCGCGACCGGCACCCGGACCTCGCGGCCCTCGCGCAGCACGGTGACGTCCTTGGCGCCCAGCTCCAGCAGCGCCTTCAGCGCGGCGCCCGCGGTCCGCTTCGAGCGGGCCTCGAAGTAGCGCCCGGCCAGGATGAACGCGGTGACGCCGGCCGCCGCCTCCAGGTAGATGTTCGACGAGCCGTCCGAGCGGGCGATGGTGAACTCGAAGCCGTGCCGCATCCCGGTCATGCCCGCGTCGCCGAAGAACAGCGCCCACAGCGACCACAGGAACGCGGCGCCGGTGCCGAGCGAGACCAGGGTGTCCATGGTCGCGGCGCCGTGCCGGGCGTTGGTCCAGGCGGCCTTGTGGAACGGCCAGGCGGCGTACGTCACCACCGGCGCGGTCAGGGTCAGCGACAGCCACTGCCAGTTGTCGAACTGCAGGGCCGGGACCATCGCCATCGCGACCACCGGCACCGCCAGTGCCACGGCCGTGACCAGCCGCTGCCGCAGCGGCGCCGACTCGTCGGCCGGCCCGGCACCCGCCGCGGTCGCCGCCGGGGGTTCGGGGAGGGCGGCGGTGTAGCCGGTGGCCTCGACGGTCGCGATCAGGTCGGCGACCTCCACCGGCCCGTCGATGACCACCTTCGCCTTCTCGGTGGCGTAGTTGACGCTGGCCTGGACGCCGTCCATGCGGTTGAGCTTCTTCTCGATCCGCGCGGCGCAGGACGCGCACGTCATGCCGCCGATGCGGAGTTCCACCTCGGTGGAGGCGGGTGCTGCCTGGGTGGTCATCAGGGCTCCTGGTGGTCTTCTCCCGGTCGGGGCCGGGTCACTGCGGAGTGGGGGAGGGGCTCTCTCAGGCCCGGCCGGTCAACTCGTAGCCGGCCTCGTCGACCGCGGCGCGCACTGCCGCGTCGTCCAGTTCGGCCGCCGAGTCGACGCTCACCAGACCGCCCCGGACGTCGACCCGGACGGCCCGCACGCCCTCCAGCGCGCCGACCGCCTTGCCGACGGCCTGCTCGCAGTGGCCGCAGGTCATCCCGGCGACGGTGAAGACGGTGGTGACGGCGGCCGGGGCGGTCCCGGTCGCGGTGGTCGAGCAGGTGCCGTTGGTGGAGCAGCAGGACACGGGTGCCTCCGGTGTGGTCTCCCGATACCCGGGCGGGGTATCGGCTCGATGTCTCCAGTTATACCCAGGGGGGGTATATCGCGCAAGTGTCGCCCCCGGGTCGCCGCACCCCGTTTCTCCCGGGGGTGGATTTTCCGGCCCTCGACGACACCCTCCTGACCTGGGCACATGCGGCCCCGTGCGGGCGCCGCATCTCCACTCGGGACGGGCCGTCGGGCCCTGGTTGACACATACCCCCATGGGGTATCTACTCGATGCGTCGGGACGCCCCGGAACCTCGGGAGCGGCCCCCGCCCGCACACCCCCAGGAGCCCGCCGTGAACACCGCGCTCAAGGTCACCGCCTTCGCCACCGGCCTCGTCGCCGCCTTCACCGCCGCGTACGGCATCGGCCACGCGGTCGGCCCCGCCCAGGCCCCCGCCCGGCCGCACGCCGCCCACGGCGAAGGCGCGACGCCCGCCGCCGCCCACGGCGACCACCCGGTCGGCGGCCTGCAGATCGCCGACCGCGGCTACGCCCTCAGCCTGGACCGCGCCGTCGTCCCGGCCGGCGGCCCGACCGAGCTGAGCTTCCGCGTCCTGGCCCCGGACGGGAAGCCGCTCACCGCCTACCGGCCCGCGCACGAGAAGGAGCTCCACCTGATCGTCGCCAACCGGGACCTGACGGACTTCCAGCACCTGCACCCCGTCCGCGCCGCCGACGGCACCTGGACCGCCCCGGCCACCATCGCGGCGGCCGGCGACTACCGGGTCTTCGCCGACTTCACCCCGGCCGCCGAGACCGACCCGCTCACCCTCGGCGCCGACCTGCACGCTGCCGGCGACTACCGCCCGGCCGCCCTGCCGCGGACCGGCCGCACCGTCACCGTCGACGGCTACACCCTCACCCTCGCCGGCGACCTCACCCCCGGGCGGCCCGGTCGCCTCGCCTTCACCGTGAGCAGGGACGGCCGCCCGGTCACCGACCTCGACCCCTACCTCGCCGCCTACGGCCACCTGGTCGTCCTGCGCGCCGGCGACCTCGGCTACCTGCACGTCCACCCGGACGGCGAACCCGGCGACGGCGCCACCGCACCCGGCCCGGAGGTCGACTTCACGGCGACCGCCCCCGGCCCGGGCGACTACCGGCTCTTCCTCGACTTCCAGCACGAGGGCGCCGTCCACACCGCCGCCTTCACCCTCACCGCCACCGGCACCCCGGCCCCCGCGCCCACCGGCGAACCCACCGCGGCCCACCACCACTGACCCCGCACCCGCGCCCGAGCCGGGCGCACCCGTCCGTCACCTCCGTCCGGCCTGGCCGCGATGACGGCCGTCGCCGCCGCCAACGGCGCCGGTGAGCTCACCGACCCGCGGCGGTTCGTGCCGGCCTCCCGCGGCGAGCGCGCCGTCCGCATCACGCCGGCCGGTCCGCGCCTCCGGACGGGCCCGTGCGCCCGGACCGCCGGGTGCGGCCGATTCCGGGCCGGGGCCCGGCCGCTTCGGCGTAGCCTTCGTGCATGGCAGAGAGCAAGGTCGCGAAGGCCGGGCGGAAGAAGCCCGAAACGCACCTGGGGATGGTGCGGCGGGCCCGGAGGATCAACCGTGAGCTGGCGGAGCTGTACCCGTACGCGCACCCGGAGCTGGACTTCGACGGGCCGTTCCAACTGCTGGTGGCGACCGTGCTGTCGGCGCAGACCACCGACCTGCGGGTGAACCAGACCACACCGGCGCTGTTCGCGAAGTACCCGGCGCCGGAGGACCTCGCGGCGGCCGTCCCCGAGGAGCTGGAGGAGGTCATCCGGCCCACCGGGTTCTTCCGGGCCAAGGCGAAGTCGCTGATCGGCCTGTCGATCGCGCTGCGCGACCGCTTCGGCGGCGAGGTGCCGCACGAGCTGGAGGACCTGGTCACGCTGCCCGGCGTGGGCCGCAAGACCGCCAACGTGGTGATCGGGAACGCTTTCGGAGGGGCGGGCATCACTGTCGACACCCACTTCGGGCGCCTCGCCCGCCGCTTCGGCTGGACGGCCGAGGAGGACCCGGAGAAGGTCGAGGCCGACGTGATGGCGATCTTCCCGAAGTCGGAGTGGACGATGCTCTCGCACCGGGTGGTCTTCCACGGCCGCCGGGTCTGCCACGCCCGCAAGCCCGCCTGCGGGGCCTGCCCGATCGCGCCGCTGTGCCCCTCGTACGGCATCGGGGAGACCGACCCGGAACTGGCCCGCAAGCTGCTCAAGTACGAGCTGGCCGGGCAGCCCGGCCAGCGCCTGCGCCCCCCGGCCGACTTCCCGGGCGAGGCCGCGGCCCGCGCCGAACTGGCCGTCGGCCACCCGCTGCCGGACACCGACCCGCGGGCCCTGCCGGACGGGAAGGGCGCGAAGGGCGCGAAGACCGTGAAGGCCGTGAAGGCTCCGAAGACGGTGAAGACGGCGAAGACGGCGAAGACGGCGGAGGAGACCCCATGACGACGACGCCCCCGGTGCTGGTCCGGGACGGCCTGCCGGCGTGGTTGGTGCCGGTGCGGGAGGCCGCCGAGCGGGCGGTGCCCGAGCAGCTGAGCCGCTTCCTGCCGCCCGCCGAGGGGGGCCGCCCGTCGGCGGTGCTGATGCTGTTCGGCGAGGGCCCCGACGGGCCGGACCTGCTGCTGATCGAGCGGGCCCGCAGCCTGCGCTCGCACGCGGGCCAGCCGTCCTTCCCGGGCGGCGCGCTGGACCCGGAGGACGGCGACCCGGCGGGCAGCGGCCCGCTCGCGGCGGCGCTGCGCGAGGCGGTCGAGGAGACCGGCCTGGACGCCTCCGGGGTGCAGCTGTTCGCCCGGCTGCCGGCCCTGTACATCCCGGTCAGCGGGTTCGTGGTGACGCCGGTGCTGGGCTGGTGGCGCCGGGAGTCGCCGGTGGAGGTGGTCGACCCGGCGGAGACCGGCGCGGTGTTCCGGGTGCCGCTGGCCGAGCTGACCGACCCGGCGAACCGGGCGAAGCTGCGCCACCCGTCCGGTTTCACCGGGCCCGCCTTCCAGGTGGCCGGCCGCCTGGTGTGGGGCTTCACCGCCGGGGTGATCGACCGGGTGCTGCACTTCAGCGGCCTGGAGCGGCCCTGGGACACCCGGCGCACCGTGGAGCTCTCCGCGGAGGCCGTCGAACTGTCGCGGCGGAGCGGCTGAGCGCCCCTCAGCGCGGCAGCGGCGCCGTGGTCGACACGGTGTCCCCGTCGTCCCCGTACCCGTTCCAGTCGTTGGTCACCGAGCTCGCCGCCGACCCGATCACCCCGAGCACCAGGTAGACCACCAGCAGCGCCTTCGCGGCCCCGGTCAGCACCAGCGGCCGGGTCGCGGAGCGGACCGGCTCGGAGTCGGCCGGGTCGCCGAACACGGCCTTGGGGTAGGCCGGGGTCAGCATCATCAGGTACGCCTGGAACCGCATCCGGTAGCGCAGCACCGCCGCGGTGGCCCCGAACAGCGCCCGCGGCATCCGGCCGAGCACCAGCACCACCAGCCAGCTGATGAAGGACAGCGCCCACCAGCCGGTCTGCAGCAGCCCCTGGACGATCGCGGCGGGGACCGCCAGCAGCAGCCGGAAGAACACCGCCAGCCGGTTCAGCGGCCCGCCCGCGCGCAGTTCGATCCGCACCGGGTGGTCCGGGGCCTCGAACCGGAACGGCGGGTAGCGGTCGGTGAGCAGCAGCGTCGAGGCGTAGACCCGGGTGTCGTACGCCAGGAACCCGCTCAGCCAGTCGGCGGCGAACCGCGGCAGCCGGCCGGCGAACAGCGCACCGAACCAGCCGATCACCACGACCGCGAAGGCGATGATCGACAGCACCCACAGCACCACGTACTGCGGGACGAGCAGCAGCAGGCGCAGCAGCACGGTGAGCCGGTTCTGCGGGCCCGGCGGCGGGACGTCCAGGGCCGGTTGGAACTCGGTGCGGTCCACCACCGGCACGTCCCACCTGGGTTGCTCCATGGTTCGGCTCCCTGTTCCCCGGTCGTCGTCCGGTCGGCTGTTCGTGAGGTCGGATGGTCAGACCGTCCCAACCGTCCCGGGTCCGCTGCCCGCCGGGTTGACCCGATCGGGCGACGGCCGGGGACCGGTGTCCCCCGCCCGGCGGGACGTGGGAGGGTGTTCGGGTGAATGTCCTGGATCTGCTGCTGATCGCCGCCGCGCTCGGCTTCGCCGTGTCCGGCTATCGGCAGGGGTTCGTGGTCGGCGCGCTCTCGGTGCTGGGCTTCCTCGGCGGTGGCCTGGTCGCCGTCCAACTGCTGCCGCTGCTGCTGCGCCACCTCTCGCCGGGCACCACCGCCTCGGTGGTGGCGGTGGTGGTGGTGATCGTGCTGGCCGCGGTCGGGCAGGCGGTCACCACGCACTTCGGGTGGAAGCTGCGCGGCCGGATCGGCCGGAACAGGGCGAAGACCCTGGACGCGGTCGGCGGCTCGCTGGTCAACGTGCTGTCCATGCTGCTGGTGGCCTGGCTGATCGGCTCGGCGCTGGCCGGCACCTCGCTGCCCACCGTCTCCAAGCAGGTCCGCAGTTCGACGATCCTGGGCACGGTGCAGGAGGCGCTGCCCGACGACGCCCCGAACTGGTTCTCCGACCTCAGCCAGGACCTGGCCCGCAACGGCTTCCCTCAGGTGTTCAACCCGTTCGAGCAGGAGCCGATCACCGAGGTGGAGCCGCCCGACCCCGCGCTGGCCAACAGCCCCGGCGTGCTGCGGGCCAAGGGCTCGCTGGTGAAGGTGCTCGGCACCGCGGCCTCCTGCGGCAAGACCCTGGAGGGCTCCGGCTTCGTGTTCGCCCCGCACCGGGTGATGACCAACGCCCACGTGGTCGGCGGCGTCGACGAGCCGACCGTGCAGGTCGCCGGCGCCGGCCAGCTGTACGACGCGACGGTGGTCCGCTACGACTGGCAGCGCGACATCGCGGTGCTGGACGTGCCGAAGCTGAACGCCCCGCCGCTGGCCTTCGCCGGCGAGGCCCGCTCCAACGACTCGGCGATCGTCGCGGGCTTCCCGGAGAACGGCTCGTTCAACGTCCAGCCCGCCCGCGTCCGCGGCCGGATCCAGGCCAACGGCCCGGACATCTACCACCGCGGCCAGGTCGTCCGGGACGTCTACTCGGTGCGCTCGCTGGTGCGCCAGGGCAACAGCGGCGGCCCGCTGCTCACCCCGGACGGCCAGGTGTACGGGGTGGTGTTCGCCAAGTCGCTGGACAGCTCCGACACCGGTTACGTGCTGACCGCCGCCGAGGTCAGGGAGGACGTGGCGCAGGGCGCCGCCGCCACCGGCAAGGTCAGCACCGAGGGTTGCGCGCTGTGACCGTCCGCCCGCCGAGCAGGCCCTGACGGACCGTCCACCGCTCCTGGTAGCGTCGGCCGAGCTCACCCGAACGGCCCAACCGGGCCGCCATGGCCAGGAGCCCCACGGGAGGTCGGACACACGTCATGATGGGTCACTCGCACGCGGTCAGCGGCGCTCTGCTGTTCGCGGCCACCGCGCCGTTCGTCCCGCCGCTGATGGGCATGCACCTGCAGCCGGCCGACGTGCTGATGGGCACCGTGCTGTGCGCGGGCGCGGCCCTCCTACCGGACCTGGACCACCACGACGGCACCATCGCCAACTTCCTCGGTCCCATCTCCAAGGTGCTGTGCCAGTTCGTGGCCTGGGTCTCCGGCGGCCACCGGCACGCCACCCACTCGCTGCTGTTCGTGGCCCTGATGGGCGGCGGCAGCTGGGCCGGGATCACCTACCTGGGCCGGAACTTCACCATCGGCCTGACGTTCTTCCTGCTCGCGATGGCGATCAAGGCGCTTCACCTGCACCCGCCGGGGGACGGCCCGCAGGGCTGGATCACCGTGATGGGCCTGGCCGCGCTCGGCACCTTCGGCCTGCTCCACTGGCTGCCGAGCGCTCCGGGCTGGCTGCCGTACGCGGTGGCCCTGGGCACCCTGGCGCACCTGCTCGGTGACTGCCTGACCAAGCAGGGCTCGCCGCTGCTGTGGCCGCACAAGGAGCGCTACGAGGTCGTGCTGATCAAGCGCACCGGCAACAAGGTGGAGACCAAGATCCTGGTCCCGGTCATGACGCTGGCGACGTTCGCGCTGCTGCTGTGGTCCACCGCGATCTCGCCGACCGTCCTGAGCTGAACGCCCGCCGACGGGGCCGGGGCCGGTACGGAGGACTCCTCCGTACCGGCCCCGGCCGTTGCGCGTGCCGTCGGCGGGCTTCACCCCTCCCGGCGGAGCCGGGCGCCGACCCAGCGGGCGCGCCGTCCGATGATCTTCGGAATGCCGAGCCGGTACCCCGCGCCGCGTGGTGTCCGCCCGGTCGGCTCGTAGGGCCACTCCGGCTGCGGGACGTGCGGCTGCGAGCTGCTGTTGCCACGGCGGCTCCGGCGCGGCTGGGCTTCTCGTTCGGGCATCCAGGTCATACCGGAGGGATTCCCCGGGCCCGCCCGGAGTAACCGCCGCCGGGCCCTCCTACCGGCCTATGCGCTTGTCATATGAACGGCGCCAACTGTGGGGGAGCGGAGGGCCGTTGGGCCGCCGCCCGCCCGGCCCCGCTCAGTCCTCCCCGTGCTGCCGGACCCACTCGATCAGCTCCGCGCTGAACTCCTCCGGAGCCTCCTCGTGCGGGAAGTGCCCGACCTCCGGCATCAGCCGCCACCGGTACGGCGCCGACACGAACTCGCCCGCCCCCAGCGCCGTCCGCGGCAGCAGCACCGGGTCGGCGGCCCCCTGCACGTGCAGCACCGGCGCGGTGATCTCCCGCTTCATCCGGCGCGCGAACTGGATGCCGTCCGGCCGCGCCATCGACCGCATCAGCCAGCGGTACGGCTCGATCGAGCAGTGCGCGGTGCTCGGCACCTGGATCGCCTTCCGGTACGCCGCCACCGCCTCGACGGGCAGCATGTCCGGCCCCGTCCAGGCCCGCAGGTACTCGCCCACCAGCGCCCCGTCGTCCGCGACCAGCCGGCGCTCCGGGATCCACGGCCGCTGGAAGCCCAGCACGTGCTCGAACGCGGCGATCTGCTTGCGGTCGGTCAGCAGCGCCCGGCGCAGGTGCCGCGGGTGCGCCGCCGACACCACCGTCAGGCTGCGGATCACCGACGGGCGCATCACCGCCGCCACCCAGGCCAGCGTGCCGCCGGTGGCGTGCCCGACCAGGTGCGCCCGCCGCTCGCCGAGCGAGCGGATCACGCCGGTGACGTCCAGCGCCAGGTTGCCCGGGTCGTAGCCGCGCGGGGTGCGGTCCGAACCGCCCATGCCGCGCAGGTCCAGCGCCACCGCCCGGAAGCCCGCCCCGGCCAGCGCCGTCAGCTGGTGCCGCCACGCCCACCAGTACTCGGGCCAGCCGTGCACCAACAGCACCAGCGGGCCCTCGCCGAGCTCGGCGATGTGGAAGCGCGCGCCGTTCGCCGCCAGGTCCCGGTGCGTCCACGGCCCGGCCGAGCGGACGCTCCACGGCTCCGCGGGCGCGGTCGGGGCGGGGACGGGAGCGGTCTCATCCACGGGCTTCTGGTCCAACGACATACCCGCAGCCTGTCATATCCGCCCCCCTCGTACCCGCCCGGCGCTCGTGCACGCGCGCAACCGTTACCGGCCGCCGCTCACTGGATCCGGCCGAGCCCCCGGTCGATCTCCTCCTTGGTGGCCGGCCGCGGCCTGGCGTGCTTCAACACCTGGGCGGTGGCCTGGGCGCCGGCGATGGTCCGCTCCGGCTTCCGGATCTTCTTGAAGTACCGGATCATCAGGAACGCCAGCAGCGCGGCGATCAGCACGTACGCCCCGCCGACGATGGCGAACGACCAGCCGGTGGTGATGCCCAGCGCCTGCAGCCCCCAGGCGAAGGCGAAGGAGAACATCGGGATCGAGGCCAGCGCCACCACGCCGGCCACCACGCCGGCCGCGGTGCCGATGCCGCCGCGCACCACGTCCGCCTTGATCTCGGCCTTGGCCAGCGCGATCTCGTCGTGCACCAGGCTGGACAGCTCGGCGGTGGCGTCGGCGAACAGCTCGCCGATGGTCCGCTCGCCCTCGTGCGGGGTGCGGCCGTTCGGGGGTGCGGCTCCTGCGGCCATCGGGAGGTCTCCGTTCAACGGGCTGGTGGGGCGTGCTGAGTGCGCGTCACGCAAGTGACTGTCAGCTCAGCATCATGCCCCTACCGGCGAGTCGGGCACCACTCCGGGTACCCGCCCGGGGGCGTGTCATCCCTGCCGCTGGTACACATCGGGGACGCCGTCGCCGTCCTCGTCCCGGTTCTCCTCGTCGTAGAGCTCCCGGTAGTGCCGGTTGCGCCGCTTCAGCAGCAGCGAGCCGACCACCGCGCAGGCCAGCGATCCGACCAGCACGGCTTCCTTGCACAGTTGGGCCAAGTGGTGGTCGTCCGGGAAGGCCAGGTCGCTGATCAGCAGCGACACCGTGAAGCCGATGCCCGCGACGGTGGCCAGCGCCACCAGGTCGGACCAGGTCAGCTGCGGGTTCAAGGTGGCCCGGGTGTAGCGGGCCGCCAGCCAGGTGCCGCCGAAGATGCCCATCGACTTGCCGACCAGCAGGCCGATCACGATGCCCAGCGGCGCCGGCTGGGTGAACACCTCGCCCAGGATCTCCGCCGACACCGGCACGCCCGCCGCGAACAGCGCGAACACCGGCACCGCCAGCCCCGCCGACAGCGGCCGCACCAGGTGCTCGATGTGCTCGCCGGGCGACTGCTCCTCGCCCTCCTCGCGGTGGCAGCGCAGCAGCAGGCCCATCGCCACGCCCGCCACCGTGGCGTGCACCCCGCTCTCGTGCATCAGCGCCCAGATCACCAACGCCAGCGGCACGTACAGCCACCAGCCGTGCACCCCGCGCCGGTGCAGGAACCAGAACAGCACCAGCCCCGCCAGCGCCGCCCCCAGCGCCCAGAACCTGATCCCGGACGAGTAGAAGACCGCGATGATCAGGATCGCGATCAGGTCGTCCACCACCGCCAGGGTCAGCAGGAACGCCCGCAGCGCGGACGGCAGGTGGCTGCCCACCACCGCCAGCACGCCCAGCGCGAAGGCGATGTCGGTCGCGGTCGGGATCGCCCAGCCCGCCGGGTGCCCGTTCGACGCGGCCACGTTGACCGCCGTGAACAGCACCGCCGGCAGCAGCACCCCGCACAGCGCCGCCACCACCGGCAGCAGCGCCGCGCTCGGCGTGCGCAGCTCCCCTGCCACGAACTCGCGCTTCAGCTCGATGCCCGCCACGAAGAAGAAGATTGTCAGCAGCCCGTCCTGCGCCCAGGCCTCCAGCGAGAGGTCCAGGTGCAGCGGCCCGCTCGGCCCGACCGTGTAGTCCAGCACCGTCTCGTACGCGTGCGGCCACAGGTTCGCCCAGAACAGCGCGACCGCCGCGGCCACCAGCAGCAGTACGCCGCCGACCGTCTCGGTGCGCAGCGCGTCGGTGAGGTAGCGGCGCTCGGGCAGCGACAGCAGGCCGAGGAACTGGCGGCGGTCATTGGACGGGCTGGCCACGGCGGGGACCTCCTGGGGCGGGCGGCATGCGGACACACGGGTGGTGCGGTGCCGACCAGACTTCCCGGCGCGCCTCAGGTTCTCGGTGGTTCCCCGGCATCCTACGGCGCGTGACAAGCGGTCAATCGGTCCGTCCCACTGTATGGGGGTTCGCCGGGCCGGCTCCGGCGCGCTGACCCGGATGGGTTCGGCGGGATGCGGACGATCCACCGCGTTCCCAGGGCCGGCCGCAGAAGCGGGGCGCCGCCCCGGCCGCCCGCCCCGTCATGGAGGAATCGATGCCCAGTCAGGAAACCGAACCCATACCGGTCCAGGCCGCGGGTCCCCACCAGGGAGGAGTCGAGGGCGCCGACACCGCCCAGCCCCCGTTAGCCGACCCGGACACCGATGCCGATGCCGATGCCGCTCCCGACACCGACCTCGACCGCCTGCTGCGCCCGCTGTTCGCCGCCGCCGCGCCCGAGGGCGGCATCGCCGTCGCGGTGGTCCGCGGCACCGAGCGCACCGTCGCCTGCCGCGGCTACGCCGACCGGGCCGGGGAGCGCCCGGTGCGGGCCGACACCCGGTTCGAACTGGGCTCGGTCACCAAGACCTTCACCGCGCTGCTGCTCGCCGACATGGTCGCCCGCGGCGAGGTCGACTACGACGACCCGATCGACCGCTACCTGCCTGCCGAGGTCCTGCCCGGCTACCCGCACGAGCGCCCGATCACCCTGCTGCACCTGGCCACCCACACCTCCGGGCTGCCCCGGCTGCCGGTCGATCTGACCCCCGCCGCGGTGCCCCGCTGGTTCACCAGCCCGTCCGCCACGTTCAGCGCCGCGCACCTGCTGCGCGCGCTGCCCCGCACCCCCGTGCGCGGCACCCCCGGCACCCGGGTGCGGTACTCCAGCCTCGGCGCCGGACTGCTCGGCCTGGTGCTGGAACGGGCCGCCGGACAGCGCTACCAGGAACTGCTCACCGGACGGGTCTGCGAACCGCTCGGCCTGATCGACACCTCCTGCGCCACCGGCCGGGACGAAACCACCGGCTACCGGCGCGGCCGCTGGATCCCCTCGTTCAAGATCCCGGCGCTGCCCGGCGCGGCCGCCCTGCGCTCCACCGCCGACGACATGCTGCGCTACCTGCAGGCCCACCTGGCGGTGGACGCGGTGCCGATCCCGGAGCGGACCGGCGCGGCGGCCAGCCTGCGGACCGCGCTGCGCGAGGTGTGCCTGCCCCGGGTCGCCCGGCGCGGCTCCGGGCAGCGCATCGGCCTGAGCTGGCACCACCCCGCCCGGCCGCCGGGGTCGCGGACCGCGAGGTGGTCTTCCACAGCGGCTCCACCGGCCGCTGCACCGCCTTCGTGGGCTTCGACCGGGCCGCGCAGACCGGCCTGGTCGCGCTGGCCGGGCCGCTGGCCACCGGGCGGCGCAGGTTCACCCAGAGCGCGTACGACACGCTGCGGGCGCTGGCCGGCTGACCGGTGGGCCGATCCATTGGCCGACTGACCGGCTGACCGGTTGAGGGATCGGTCGACTGAGCGATCGGCCGGCCGGCCGGACGGCCGGCGGGTGGGGACGGACGGGCCGGGCCCGTTCCGCTGCGTGCGGAACGGGCCCGGCCCGGTGCCTGTCGGCGGATCAGTCCTCGGAGCCGGCGGCCGGCAGCTGGGACTGGATCAGGTTCATCACCGAGGAGTCGGCCAGCGTGGTGGTGTCGCCCACCTCGCGGCCCTCGGCGATGTCGCGCAGCAGACGGCGCATGATCTTGCCGGAGCGGGTCTTCGGCAGCTCGGAGACCACCTTGATCTGCTTCGGCTTGGCGATCGGGCCGAGCGTCTTGCCGACGTGGTTGCGCAGCTCGGCGATCAGCTCCGCGCTGTCCGAGGCGGTGCCGCGCAGGATCACGAAGGCCACGATCGCCTGGCCGGTGGTCGCGTCGGTCGCGCCGACCACCGCGGACTCGGCCACCGCCGGGTGGCCGACCAGCGCCGACTCGACCTCGGTGGTGGAGATGTTGTGGCCGGAGACCAGCATCACGTCGTCCACCCGGCCGAGCAGCCAGATGTCGCCGTCCTCGTCCTTCTTGGCACCGTCACCGGCGAAGTAGCGACCCTCGAAGCGCGACCAGTAGGTGTCGACGTAGCGCTGGTCGTCGCCCCAGATGGTGCGCAGCATGGACGGCCACGGCTCGGTCAGCACCAGGTAGCCGCCGGAGCCGTTGGGCACCTCGCGGGCCTCGTCGTCCACCACGGTGGCGACGATGCCGGGCAGGGCGCGCTGGGCGGAGCCCGGCTTGGTCTCGGTGACGCCCGGCAGCGGGCTGATCATGATCGCGCCGGTCTCGGTCTGCCACCAGGTGTCGACGATCGGGGTCTTGCCCGCGCCGATGTGCTCCCGGTACCAGACCCACGCCTCGGGGTTGATCGGCTCGCCGACCGAGCCCAGCACCCGCAGGCTCGACAGGTCGAACTGGGCCGGGATGTTGTCGCCCCACTTCATCCAGGTGCGGATCAGGGTGGGCGCGGTGTAGAGGACGGTCACGCCGTACTTCTGCACGATCTCGAACATCCGGCCCTGGTGCGGGGTGTCCGGGGTGCCCTCGTAGATCACCTGGGTGGCGCCGTTGGAGAGCGGGCCGTAGACGATGTACGAGTGGCCGGTGACCCAGCCGATGTCGGCGGTGCACCAGTAGACGTCGGTCTCCGGCTTGAGGTCGAAGACCGCGTTGTGGGTGAAGCTGGCCTGGGTGAGGTAGCCGCCCGAGGTGTGCAGGATGCCCTTGGGCTTCCCGGTGGTGCCCGAGGTGTACAGGATGAACAGCGGCTGCTCGGCGTCGTGCGCCTCGGGGGCGTGCTCGGCGGACTGGCCGTCGACCAGCTCGTGCCACCAGACGTCGCGGCCCTCGGTCCAGGCCACCTCCTCGCCGGTGCGGCGCACGACCAGGACGTTCTCCACGCCGTCGACCTTGGTCAACGCCTCGTCGATGGCCGGCTTGAGCGCGGACGGCTTGCCGCGGCGGTAGCCGCCGTCGGCGGTGATGACGAGCTTGGCGTCGGCGTCCTTGATCCGGGAGGCCACCGCGTCGGCCGAGAAGCCGCCGAAGACCACCGAGTGCGCCGCGCCGATCCGGGCGCAGGCGAGCATCGCGACGACCGCCTCGGGGATCATCGGCAGGTAGACGGCGACCCGGTCGCCCTTGGCCACGCCGAGCTGCTGCAGCGCGTTGGCGGCCTTGGAGACCTCGTCCTTGAGCTGCGCGTAGGTGATGGCGCGGCTGTCGCCGGGCTCGCCCTCGAAGTGGATGGCGACGCGGTCGCCGTTGCCGGCCTCGACGTGGCGGTCCACGCAGTTGTACGCCACGTTCAGCTTGCCGTCGGCGAACCACTTGGCGAACGGCGGGTTCGACCAGTCCAGGGTCTCGGTGGGCTCGACCGCCCAGCTCAGCCGGCGGGCCTGCTCGGCCCAGAAGGCCAGCCGGTCCTCGGAGGCCTGCGCGTAGGCGTCGGCGGTGACGTTGGCGGAGGCGGCGAGCTCCGCGGGCGGGGCGAAACGCCGCTCCTCCTTGAGCAGATTGGCCAGGCTCTCGTTGCTCAACGCGCACTCCTCATCGAGTCTCAAATGCCGGGGAACCCCGTGCGGAGGGATTGTCCCGTGTGTCCCAGCGCACAGCTCACCAGGCCAACGGCTCCGTTGACAAGAGGTGCCGGGAAATTGGTGTAGACCTTTGACCGGTTCGGAGCTCCTGCCCAGGTGGGCGCCGCCCCGGCTCGGCCGCCGGCCTCCCCGACCTCTTCCCGCCCCCCGGGCCGATCAATCCCGCGCGACACCTTGACGGCCCCGCCCGCCGGTACTCCACTGAGAGTGCACGTCCAGTCACCTTGTGTGATCGAAGCGGGGGTACCGCCATGACTGCCACTCCTTCCCGCCCCGAACTCCTCCCCGAGCCCCTCCCCGGCGACTTCGCGGTCGTCCGGATGGGCGGCCGCGCCGGCCGGCTGATCCGGATCGGCCAGTTCCTCAACGGCGACGGGTTCGCCGACTACGAACACGCCTTCGTCTACCTCGGCGGCGGCGAACTCGTCGAGGCCCAGCCCGGCGGCGCGGAACTCCGCCCGCTCTCCGTCTACGACGACAGCCCCGCGCTGTGGTCCACCGGCCGGATCCCGCTCACCGGCGAACAGCGCGCCGCGATCACCGCGGCCGCCCGCTCCTACATCGGCACCCCCTACAGCTTCGCCGACTACCTCGCCCTCGCCGCCGCCCGCCTGCACCTGCCGGTGGGCCCCCCACTGCGACGCTTCGTCGCCAGCACCAAGCACATGATCTGCTCCCAGCTCGTCGACCAGTGCTACCAGGACGCCGGGGTCCACCTCTTCACCGACCACCGCTGGCCCGGCTACGTGACCCCGGCCGACCTGGCCCGGCTGCTGCTGTGACGCCGGCGGCCCGAGCCCGGGTCTTGGGCCCGGGCCGCCGGTCTCGGGCCCGTCTCGGGCCTCGGGCTCGGGCCGCCGCCGTGGCGGGCTGCCGCTGCGGCGCCGGCCCGGCGCTAGGCCGCGAGGTCCTGCTCCGGCTCGACGCGGGCGTGCACCGGGGCGAAGCGACCGGTCCGCTCGTCCATCACGTACGCCTGCGCGGTCGCGAAGTCGAAGTACATCCCGACCAGTCTCAGCGAGCCCTCAGCGACCCGCTGCCCCACCGCCGGATTGGCCAGCAGCTGGTCGAGCTGCTGCACCACGTTGGTGATGCACAGCTGCTCCACCACGTCCGCCGCGGGGCGGCCCTCGAACTCGGCCGGGGCGCGCCGCAGCCGGTCCAGCGAACTGCGCCCGTTGCGCAGCCAGCGGGCCAGCGCGGTGGGCGGGCCGGCCGCCTCGGTGACGCCGTCCAGCAGGGCCTTCATCGCCCCGCAGCCGGAGTGCCCGCAGACCGTGATCGAGGCGACCTCCAGCACCTCCACCGCGTACTGGACGGCAGCGGCCACCGAGTCGTCCGCGGCACCCGGCTCGTAGGGCGCGGGCACCAGGTTGCCGACGTTGCGGACGGTGAAGAGGTCACCCGGGCCGGAGCTGGTGATCATGCTGGTGACCATCCGGGAGTCCGCGCAGGTGAGGAAGAGCTGCGAGGGCGTCTGGCCGTCCCGGGCGAGGCGGGCGAGCTCCTGGCGGACCAGCGGGGCGGTGTGCTGCTGGAAGCCGCGGACGCCGTCGAGCAGCCGCACGTGCGGGTCGACCTCGCGCTGCTCGATGCAGTGGTGGCCGACCCACGGCGTCCAGGCGCGGCATCGGTGCGGCCCGGGGGAGCTGCCCACCCGGACGGTGCCGTCCGGGTCCAGCACGTCCTGCGGGCGGCGCTCGGTCAGCATCGTGACCTGGGCGCCGCTCGCCTGGTGCCCCGTGCGCCAGGCGTGCAGCGCCTCGTACGCGGCGTGGTCCAGGAACGAGCCGTCGTGGTGGACCGTCGCCCGCGCCCCGGCCGGGATCCGGCCCAGCGCCCGGCTCAGCTTGGGCACGGCGGCGAACGTCAGCGGGCCGTGGGTGCGGACGGTGTACGAGCCGTCGTCCTCGGCCAACACGTCGACGTGGGCACGGGTCAGCCGGTAGAGCGCGAACAGCATGGCGACCGAGCCGCCGAGCACCACTCCGAGCGGGACGCCGAGCAGCACCACCCCGAGCACGGTGGCCAGGTACACCGGGAACTCGCGGTGCCGGTGCACCCGCCGGATGTGCGCGAAGCTCACCATCTGCACGCCCACCACCAGCACCAGCGCGGCCAGGGCGGCCAGCGGGATCCGCCGCAGCCCGGCCGTCAGTGCCAGCGCGGCGACCAGCACCCAGCAGCCGTGCAGCACCGCGGACGCCCGGGTGGCCGCGCCGGCCTGCACGTTCGCGGTGGAGCGCACGGCGCCGCCGGCCACCGGGAGGCCGCCGAGCAGCCCCGAGACCAGGTTGGAGGCGCCCTGGGCACGCAGCTCGCGGTCCAGGTCGCCGCTGCGATGGGTCATCCGGTCGATCGCGACGGAGGACAGCAGCGACTCCACGCCGGCCACCGCGGTGACGGTCAGCACCAGACCGAGCAGCGCCGCCCAGTGGCCGGACAGCGGGCCGAGCGGTGGTGGCGAGAAGAACTGGTGGTGCTCCCAGACCGGCAGCTCGACCCGGGCCAGCCGCAGCCCGGCGATCAGCGACAGGGTGGTGGCGGCGGCCACCGCGACCAGCGCGGCGGGCAGCCGGGCCAGCCGGGCGCCGATCCGGCCGGCCGGGCCGGGCAGCAGGCCCAGCCGGGGCCAGCCGTACAGCACCGCCAGCGCCAGCAGGCCGACCACCAGCGCGGGCAGGTGCGGGCCGGCCAGCTCGCCGGGCAGCGAGACCAGGTCGGCCAGGGCCGAACTGTGCGGCGTACCGCCGAGGATGACGTGCAGTTGGGCGATGGCGATGGTCACGCCGACGCCGGCCAGCATGCCGTGCACCACGGCGGGCGAGACGGCGAGCGCGGCGCGGGCCACCCGCAGCGAGCCGAGCAGCAGTTGCAGCAGGCCGGCGGAGACGGTGATCAGGCAGGCGATCTGCCAGCCGTACTGGGCGATCACTCCGGCGGTGACCACCGTCAGCGCTGCGGAGGGGCCGCTGACCTGCAGGTGCGTGCCGCCGAGCAGGCCGGCCACCAGGCCGCCGACGGCGGCGGCGACCAGACCGGCCGTCAGCGGGGCGCCGGTGGCGAGGGCGATGCCGAGCGAGAACGGCACCGCGATGAGGAACACCGCGAGGGAGGCGGGCAGGTCGTGCGCCAGCAGGGCGCGGACCCGGCCGGGGGCCGGCCCGGCCTGCGGCGGGGCGTGGTCGGTGGTGTCGGAGGCGATGGGTGCGCTGGAGACGTCGAGTGTCATGGGTCTTCCCGTCTTCTTCCGGGGGAGCGAACGCAGTCAGGTCCGGCGGGTGTGGCTGGTCGGATCGGCTGTCGTGGGTCACAGCGGGTGTGGCGGGTGCGGCGGGTCACATCGGGTGCGGCGGGCGGCGGGCGGCGGGCCGTTCGGCGGGGCGGCCGCGGTGGGTGGGTGCGCGGCGGCGAGGGCCTGCGGCGACCGGGGCCCGTGCGGTCGTTCAAGAGTTGGTAAACCGAGAGTAATGGAACCTTTGCATAGCGTGTGGTTCGAGTGCCAGTGCAAATAGGGGCGTTCACCACATCGTGTGGCACCTCGGCCGGGCGGGAATTTCCTGGTGGGAACGCCTGAGGGGCCGGCCCGCCGCGACGGGCGGGCCGGCCCCTCGGGGGCGGCTGGGCGGGTGCCGGATCAGACCCCGGCGGTGCCGGCCCGCTCGGCGCCCAGCACGTAGTCCGGGTCGACCTGGCCGGCCAGGTCGGTGCCGACCTTGGCGTTGCCCCAGCTCTCCGCGTTGCGCAGGTGGAAGCGGGCCGCCTGGGCGCTGTACCGGTGCGGGTCGCGCAGCCCGTGGGCGGTGTCGGCGGCGGTCTGCAGCCGGGCCAGCACCTCCCGGTTCGGGGGCTCCAGCTCGCGCAGCGGCGGCTCGTCCCCGCGCTCCAGCCGGCGCACCCAGCCGGACTGTCCGAAGCAGGCGTACAGGTCCTCGCCGACCTCGCGGCGCAGGAAGTCCAGGTCGTCCGGCCCCTGCACCTTGTTGCCGACCACCCGCAGGTGGACGTCGAAGTCCTGGGCGTACTCCTTGTACTGGCGGTACACCGAGACGCCCTTGCGGGTCGGCTCGGCGACCAGGAGGGTCAGGTCGAAACGGGTGAACAGGCCGGAGGCGAAGGAGTCGGAGCCGGCCGTCATGTCGGTGACCAGGTACTCGTCCGGGCCGTCCACCAGGTGGTTCAGCAGCAGTTCCACCGCGCCGACCTTGGAGTGGTAGCAGGCCACCCCGAGGTCCTCCTCGGTGAACGCGCCGGTCGCCATCAGCCGGACCGAGCCCTCGTCCAGGGCGACCGGGCGGGCGCAGGCCGCGTACACCGGGTTCTCCTCGACGATCCGCAGCAGCCGGGAGCCGGGGCCGGGCGGGGTGGTCTTGATCATCTCCTCGGCGGAGCGGATCAGCGGGTTGTCGCCGCGCAGGTACTCCTTGATCACCGGCAGGTGCGCGCCGAGCGAGGGGAGCGCGGCGGCCTGGGCGTCCGTCAGGCCGAGCGCCGGGCCGAGGTGTTGGTTGATGTCGGCGTCGACGGCGAGCACCGGGCGGCCGGCGGCGGCCAGGTGGCGGATGAACAGGGCGGACAGGGTGGTCTTGCCGCTGCCGCCCTTGCCGACGAAGGCGATCTTCATCTCTGAGCCTCCGGCTCTCTGGCTGTGACGTCCGCCGGTCCCCGCCGGGCCGGACGCTTCTTGGAAACCGTTATCGTCACCGATTAGTGGTCATGCTAGCGGTGGTTTGGGGTGCCGCACATGAGGGAAGAGCGGATTGCCACGAAAGGGTGACCCGGGGGTTGCCTCCCGGCCGCCCCGGCGACTCATTACCCTCGGGTAGGTGACCACAGGAACTGACCCGCTCGCCCCGCTGGCCCTGCTCGCCGGGGTCCCCGAGGCCGTCGCCGAGGTGCGCAAGAACGTCGACCGCCTCTACGGGCACCGCGTGATGCGGCGCCGGGCGGGTGAGGTGACCTCCGAATCCGCCCTGCGCGGCGCCCGCGCCTCCGCCGCCCTGGACGGCGCCGACTGGCCGCTGGAGGAGGTCCGCCGCCGCACCGACTTCGGCGCCGACCCCGAGGCCCGCACGGTCGGTGCCGCGCTGCGCCTCTCGGCCGAGGCCGGCCAACTGCTCGGCGTCTGGCGCACCTCCCCGCTCCAGGTGCTGGCCCGGCTGCACCTGCTCGCCGCCGGCGACGGCGACCCCGCGGCCGGCCGCCCGCGCCGGGACGGGGAGCGGGCCGAACCGCTGTTCCCGCTGGAGCTCGCCGCCACCGAGGGGAAGGCCCCGGACGGCCCGGTCGGCGAGCTCCCGCCGCCGCCCCCGCCCGCCGAGGCAGCCGCCCGCCTCGACCAGCTCGCCGGGCTGCTCGCCGCCCGCGCCGAGCGCCCCACCGGCGGCGCGCCCGCCCTGGTGGTGGCCGCCGTGGTGCACGGCGAACTGCTCGCGCTGCGCCCGTTCGGCACCCACAACGGCCTGGTCGCCCGGGCCGCCCAGCGGATCGTGCTGACCGCCGAGGGCCTCGACCCGAAGGCGATCTGCCCCGCCGAGGTCGGCCTCGCCGAACTCGGCACCGCCGCCTACCGCCGGGCCCTGCTCGGCTACCTGGAGAGCACCCCCGAGGGCGTCTCCCGCTGGCTGGTGCACTGCGCCGCCGCCCTCGGGCTGGGCGTGCGCGAGAGCACCGCGGTGTGCGAGGCGATGCAGCGCGGCATGGTCTGAGACCGCCGGGTGCCCGGACGGCGCCGGAACGCGGTTGCGGCGACGCCCGAGACTTCCGGGCGTCGCCGCTGGCACGGAGACCGGGTTACCAGAGCATGCACCGTTCAGTGCCCATCAGGCGGGGTCCTGTGCCCGTTCGCCTGGTGCGGCGGCCCGTCAGCGGGTCGGCTGCATGTGGGTGCCCGATTGTCCGTACATCGGTCCGTGGGGCCTTAACTGCGTTGTCGGTTCGACCTCTTGGGGTCCTTACCGGGTCTCGCGGGCCGTAACCCATTTCTACCTCAGATCGCCCGAAAGAGGAACCCGAAAACGGCTCTTTTGGCGGTTTGCGCGGAGGTTTGTCCGATTTGGCGAACCGGCCGACCGGCCCGCCGCGGTCCGTGGCGGACCCGCCGGGAGGCGGGGCGCCGCCGTTCAGACCGCCGCCGGGCGCCGCCGCCGCGCGCCGTACCAGAGCACGCCGGCCGTCAGCACCGCCGCGCCGACCGCCACCGCGGCCACCACCGAGCGGCTCGGAGCGTGGAACTCCGGCAGCCTGCGGGTCAGTTCGACCGGCCGGCTGAACACCAGCACCGGCCACTCGCGGGCCGCCGCCTCCTTGCGCAGCGCCCGGTCCGGGTTGACCGCGGCCGGATGGCCGACCGCCTCCAACATCGGCAGGTCGGTCGACGAGTCGCTGTACGCGTAGCAGTTGGCGAGGTCGTAGCCCTCCCGCTCGGCCAGCTCGCGGATCGCCGCGGCCTTGTTCTCGGCGTACGCGTAGTACTCGATCTCGCCGGTGTAGCGGCCCTCCTCGACGTGCAGCCGGGTGGCGATCACGTGGTCCGCGCCCAGCAGTTGGCCGATCGGCTCGACCACTTCGGAGCCGGAGCTGCTGACGATCACCACGTCGCGTCCGGCCGCGTGGTGCTGCTCGATCAGCGAGGCCGCCTCGTCGTAGATGATCGGGTCGATCATGCCGTGCAGGGTCTCCGCGACGATCTCCCGGACCTGCTGGACGTTCCAGCCGCGGGTCAGTGCGGACAGGTAGGCCCGCATCTTCTCCATCTGGTCGTGGTCCGCGCCGCCGACCAGGAAGACGAACTGGGCGTATGCACTCTTCACCACCGAGCGGCGGTTGATCAGGCCGCCCTGGTAGAACGGCCGGCTGAACGCGAGCGCGCTGGACTTGGCGATGATCGTCTTGTCGAGGTCGAAGAAGGCGGCGGTGCGGGGCACGCCGTAGCCGGTGCGGTCCGGGCGGCGGTCGGTTCCGGCGCCCGCGTCGGGCCCGGTGCCGGCACCGCGGTCGGCGAAGTCGGCGTTCTCGTCGGCGTTCTCGGTGGTGTCCACGGGAACCGAGGATAGAGGGGCGACCAAAAGGGAGGGCCATTCGGTGGACCCGCAGGCGTGCGGGTTTGTGTTTCTGGCCGGTCGGGTACACCATGGAAGTCACGGATCGTTCGCGCGACCGTGCTAACCCGGTCCGGCTCCTCCCCCCCGAGCCGGGCCGTGGATAGACGACCCCCGCTCTCCCCCCCGGCGGGGGTCGTCGCATGTCCGGGCCCATTTCCCTTGGCAGTTGAGCCTCCAGGGAGTGGTGGTGCCGGTGGTTGCGGGGGGTGCTCCAGCGGTTCGACGGCCGTTGTCAAGGGTGCTTCGCGTCCCAAGTTTTTGTCACTCTCCGTAGTTGTGTGAGTGTCATATCGGTATACCCGATGCGTCAATTCCGAGCCGCTTTAGCCCCCGTCCGAGTGACCCCGGTTATCCACAGGGGCGGGTTATCCACAGGCAATCGGAAGTCGGCTGACGCATTCCGCGCCGTCCTTCACCGTGGTGTTCGCGCCGCCCCGCGGAGCCCGTCCGGGCCCCCGCGGCCGACGCGCCGTCAGACCGTCCCCGCGCCACGGGAGGACCGCCTTGTCCGCCTCCGTCACCGACCCGCACGCCACCGCCCCCGAGCCCCCGCCCGGGCCGCTGATCCTCACCGCCGACGACGCGCTCGCCGAACAGCTCACCCGCCTGTGCGCCGCCGCTGGGGCCGAACCGCTCCTGCTCGGCGGAGCCCCGCCGCCCGCCCGGCTGTGGGAGGCCGCCCCGCTGGTGCTGGTCGGCGACGACCTCGCCGAGCAGTGCGCCGGCCTGGCCCGCCGACCAGGAGTCCTGCTGCTCGGCCTCGACCTCGACGACGGCGAGATCTGGGTCCGCGCCGTCCGGCTCGGTGCCGAGCACGTGCTCTTCCTGCCCGACGCGCAGCCCTGGCTGCTCGACCGGATCGCCGACGCCACCGAGGGCGTCGGGCCACCGGCGCTCACCGTCGCCGTGCTCGGCGGGCGCGGCGGCGCCGGCGCCTCCACGCTGGCCTGCGCCCTGGCGGTCCGCGCCGCCCGGGCCGGGCACCGCACCATGCTGATCGACGGGGACCCGCTCGGCGGCGGGCTCGACGTCCTGCTCGGCGCCGAACAGGACGGCGGGCTCCGCTGGCCGGACCTGGCGGCCTCCCGCGGCCGGATCAGCGGCGCCGAGCTGGCCCGGGCGCTGCCCGAGCCGCACCGGCTCAGTGCCCTGTCCTGGGACAGGTCCGACACCCTGGCCGTCCCCGCCGAGGCGATGCGCAGCGTCCTGGCGGCCGCCCGCAGACGCGGCGGACTGGTCGTCCTCGACCTGCCCAGACAGCTCGACGCGGCTGCCGCCCAGGCCCTCGAACAGGCCGACACCGGGCTGCTCGTCGTGCCCGCCGAGCTACGGGCCCTGGCGGCCGCCGACCGGGTCGCCGCCGCCGTCCGGATGCGGCTCACCGACCTGCGGGTCGTCGTCCGCACCCCCGGCCCGTCCGGGCTCACCGCCGCCGACGTCGCCCGCGGCCTGCGCCTGCGGCTCGCCGGCGAACTCGCCCCCGAGCCCGGCCTCGCCCTGGACGCCGAACGCGGCGTTCCGCCCGGCCTGCGGGAGCACGGGCCGCTCGCCCGGTTCTGCGGGCGATTCCTGACCGAAGCGATGCCGCCCGTCGTGGCGGCCTGAGGAGCGACCATGACCAACCGCCTGCACGCCGTCGACACCCGCACCGGGGCCCGCCCCGCCGATGCTTGCCCCGCCGAGGCCGCCGACGGTCGCCAAGGCGACCCGCGGCCCGCCCGGCGGCCGATCGTCCGCACCCACCGCCGGATCGCCGTACCGCGCTCCAGGAGTCTCTCCAGCGCCCCTCCGGGGCCCGCGGAGGACGCCGCTCCGGTCGGGGACGGTCCGCCCGCTCCGGACCGCCGGCAGGCCCCTCCGGTGCGCTACCTGGTGCGTCGGCAGCCCCCCTCCGCCCCGGCGGACGACCGGCCGTCGCCCGGCCCCGCCGGGGCGGTCCCGGACGGCGCCGCCGACCTGGTGGACGCCGTCCGGATCAGGCTCGCCGAAGCCGGTGCACAGCCCACCGCCGGGTCGGTCGCCGCCGCCCTGCGCGCCGCCGGGCCCCCGCTCGGCGGGGCCGACGTGCTGACGGCCGTGCGCAGCCTGCGCGCCGAGATCGTCGGCGCCGGCCCGCTCGACCCGCTGCTGGCCGAGGACGGCGTCACCGACGTCCTGGTCAACGGACCCGACCGGGTCTGGGTCGACCGCGGCCACGGGTTGGAACGCGCCCCCCAGGTGCGCTTCCCGAACGCCGACGCCGTCCGCCGGCTCGCCCACCGGCTGGCCACCGCCGCCGGCCGCCGCCTCGACGACGCCCGCCCCTGGGTGGACGCCAGGCTGCCCGACGGCACCCGGCTGCACGCCGTCCTGCCACCGATCGCCGCCGACTGCACCCACATCTCGCTGCGCACCAGCCGCAACCGGCCCTTCACCCTCCCCGAACTGGTCGCCGCCGGGGCGCTGCCCCCGTCCGGGGCCGACCTGCTCGCCGCCGTCCTGCGGGCCAGGCTCTCGCTGCTGATCTCCGGCGGCACCGGCACCGGCAAGACCACCCTGCTGGCCGCCCTGCTCGGCCTCGTCCCCGGCGACGAACGCATCGTGCTCGCCGAGGACTCCGCCGAACTGCGCCCGGACCACCCGCACGTGGTCCGACTGCAGTCCCGCCCGCCCAACCAGGAGTCGCTGGGCGAACTGACCCTGCGCGACCTGGTCCGGCAGGCGCTGCGGATGCGGCCCGACCGGCTGGTGGTCGGAGAGGTCCGCGGCGCCGAGGTGGTCGACCTGCTGTCGGCCCTGAACACCGGCCACGAGGGCGGCTGCGGGACTGTCCACGCCAATACCGCGGCCGACGTGCCCGCCCGGCTGGAGGCCCTCGGCTCGCTCGCCGGCCTCGACCGGCACTCCCTGCACAGCCAGCTCCGGGCCGGCCTCGACGCGGTCGTCCACCTCGGCCGCGACCGCGCCGACGGCCGCCGCCGGGTCACCGGCATCCACCTGCTGACCGGCGGACCGGACGGCCTGACCGCGACCACCGCCGCCGTCCACTTCGACCGCGACGGCCGGGCCCGCCCCGGCCCCGGCTGGGCCAGGCTGCGGGAGCTGTGCGCCGAACGCGGCGTCGACCTGCCCCCGCGACCGGACGCCGCGGGGGTGGACACCGGGCGACCGGACGCCGCAGGGGTGGACGAGACGGGCGCGGTCGAGGAGACCGGGCCGGCCGAGGGGACGACCGCCGCGCGGACCGCCGGGGAGGCGACATGACGGTGAGCTGGCTGGAGCTGGCCTGGGTGCTCGGACTGTGCGTGGTCGGGGCGGTGGCGTGGCACCTGCTGCGCTCCGCGGTCAGGAGGCTGTGATGACGGTGCTGGTGGTGGCGGTCGGGTCGTTCCCGGTCGTCCGGTCGTACGGCGCGGCCTGCTCGGCGACCTTGCTCGGGGTGGCCGCCGGGCTGGGCGGCGGACTGTTCGGGACGGCCTGGCTGCTGGAGGCGCGCCGCCGGGCGCGCGGCGGCGGCCGGGCGCGACGGGTGCTGCACGGCCGGTGGGGCCGGAGCGGGGCGGACGGCCGGTTCGGCCGGGTGCGGGCGCTGTGGCGGTGCCGGCGGCCGCGCTGGCTGGTGCCCGAACTGCTCCTGCTCCCGCTCGGTGCGGCGGCGGGGCACGGCACCTCCTCGATGCTTCCGCTGGTCGGGGCGGCCTGCGGGGTGGTCCCGCTCCGGCGCTGGCGAGCGGGGCGGAGCGAGGCCCGGGCGGCACGGCGGCGGGCCGCGGCGGTGATCGACCTGTGCACCGGCCTGGTCACCGAACTGCGCAGCGGTGCCACCCCCGAGCAGGCCATGCACGCCGTCCTCACCCGTGCCGCCCCCGACTGGAGCCGCCGCCTCGGTGCCGAACCCGCCGCCCGGCTGGCGGCGGGCCGCTACGGGGCGGACCTGCCGGCGGCGCTCCGCCTGGTGGCCGAACTGCCGGGCGGGGAGGGCGCGGCGGCCATGGCGGCCTGCTGGCGGGTCAGCACCGAGAGCGGCACCGGCCTGGCGACCGGACTGGAACAGGTCGCGGACGCGCTACGGGCCGAGCGGGCGCTCACCGAGGAGATCTCCGGCGAACTCGCGGGCCCGCGCACCACCGTGGCGGTACTCGCCGCCCTCCCCGCCGTCGGCCTGGGCCTGGGCACGGCACTCGGGGCGCACCCCGTCCACGTCCTGCTCCACACACCGGTCGGCCTGCTCGGCCTACTGGCCGGGGCGGTGCTGGAGACGGCCGGCATCGTCTGGACGGCCCGGATCGTCCGAGCCGCCGAAGACGCCCCACCCCGGCCCGCTGCCGGCGGCTGCGGCATCTCCCGGACACGCGGTGAGCTCCGGGCCGACGTCCTGCCGCAGCCGGTGGAGGGCCGGGCGGGCCGGTGGGGGTGAGCGCGCTCGGAGGCCGGGGCCGGGCGGCGCGGACTGCCGCGGGTGCGCGGCGATCCAGGGGTTCGGCCCGTCCTGCGGTGGGTCCCCGGTCGGTGCCCCGCCGTGGTCGGCGGTGGGGCGGCCGCCCCGTGTGGGGCGTGGTTCGTGCGGGGCGTGGTTCGGGCGGGGCGTGGTTCGGGTGGGTCGGTGTCGACGGTCGAGGGAGGTGGGTCGTGGTGAAGGCGGTGCTGGTCCTGGTGCCGGCGGCGCTTGTCGGGCTGGCCGGGGAGGCGTTGGCGGCGGCGTGGTGGCGGATGGTGCGTCAGCGGGCCGGACGGTGCGTCCCCGGGTTGTCGGCTGGCACGGCACGAGGCGGGCGTCATGGGCCGGACGGACGTCGTGGACCGGCGGCGACCGTGCGGCGGTGGCTCGGGCGGTCGACGGGGGACCGGCCACTGGCGGTGCTGCTGGGGCTGGCGGCCTGGGCGCTGGTCGGTGGCTGGGCGGGGCCGGCGGCCGGTCTGCTGGCCGGCGGGGCGGCCTGGCGGCTGCTGCCCCGGGTGCGGTCCCCGGACGAGCGCCGAGGGGCGGCGGAGCACGAGTGGCTGGTCCGCCAGCTCCCGCTGACCGCCGAGTTGTTGGCGGCCTGCCTCGGGTCGAACGGCTCCCCGGCCGAGGCGGCGGCCGCCGTCGCGGACAGCGTGCCGTCGCCGATGCGGGACCGCCTCTCCCAAGTCGCCACCCGGCTCGCCCTCGGTGCGGGGCCGGAGCGCTGCTGGGGGCAACTGGCGGACGAATGCCGGCCGTTGGCCCCGCTCGCCCGCTGCCTGGCCCGCACCAGTCTCAGCGGCGCCCCGCCGGCCGCCGCGCTGGCCGGACTGGCCCAGTCCCAACGGGCCGCCGCCGCCAGGGCCGCGCACGCGCGGGTCCGGCGGGCGGGCGTGCTGGCCACCGCACCGCTCGGGCTCTGCTTCCTGCCCGCGTTCGTGCTGATCGGAGTGGTGCCGGTGGTCACGGGGCTGACCACCGCCTTCTCCCAGCGGGTGTGAGGCGGTGTCGGCCGGCCACCCGCCCGGGGCGTGGCCGACTTCCTCCGGCTCTCCCCGATTCCTCCGAGTTCGTTTCCGTCTTCGACGAAGGGACCCAACCATGACGAAGTCCGTACGGGCCGCTCGACTGACCACCCTGCTGGTCGCGTTGCTGCCCGTGGTGTTGTTCGCGGTGCCGCGGGCCGGACGCAGGCTCGGCGGCTGGTTCCGGCACCGCTGCCGGACGCTGGCGGCCGGTCCGCCGGACGCCGGGATGAGCACGGCCGAGTACGCGATCGGTACCGTCGCCGCCTGCGCCTTCGCTGCCGTGCTCTACAAGGTGGTGACCAGCAGCACGGTCTCGGGGGCGTTGGCGGAGATCCTCGAACGGGCCCTCCATGCGGTCTGACCGGAGACCGGCGGACAGCGGAATGGTCACGGCGGAGACCGCGGTCGGGCTGCCCGCCCTGGTGCTGCTGGCGGCGATGCTGACCTGGGGCGTGGTGGCGGCGGGTGCCCAGATCCGCTGTGTGGACGCGGCGCGGGTCGGGGCCAGGGCCGCCGCCCGGGGCGATGCCGACGCGCTGGCCCGGGCCACCGACGCGGCTCCGCGCGGCGCGAAGGTCGCCATCGACCTGGACGCCACCACCGCCCGGGCCACCGTCGAGGCCCCCTGCCCCGGCCCGGGGCGCCTGGCCGCCCTGCTGTCGGTCCGGCTCACGGCCACGGCGGTGGGCGCCCGGGAGGACGTGTTGACCGGCGACGGATGAAACGGACGAGGACCAGCGGGAGGAGCGGAGGTGGTGCCGTGCGGATGCGGTGGGTGCAGAGGACGCGGAGCGCTGGAGTGTCGCCCGGTGCGGTGGACGACCGCGGTTCGGCGACGGTGTGGCTGGTGGCCCTGGGGTCGCTCGGGGTGGTGGTGTTCTCGGCCTGCCTGACGCTGGGTTCGGCGGTGGCCGCCCGCCACCGCGCCGAGTCGGCGGCCGACCTCGCGGCCCTGGCCGCCGCCGGCCGCTTGTTGCTCGACGAGGACGGCGGCTGCGGGCGGGCCGCGGAGCTGACGCGGGCCCAGGCGGGGGTCGAACTGGTCTCCTGCCAGGTGCTGCCGGGGCAGGACGCGGTGGAGGTGGTGGTCCGGGCCCCGATCCGGGGCGCCCCACTGGCCCTGGCCCCGGCTCTGGCCCGGGCCCGCGCGGGCCCGCTCTGGGCCTGGGGCGACGGCGGTGGTGATGGCGATGGTGATGGCGACGAGGCCGTGTCCACGAGCGGGAGCAGTGGGGAGGGCGCCGGTTCAGTCCGTCCCGCTCGGGCCCTCCCCGGGGTCGGGAGCGGGAGCGGGGGCAGGAGCGGGGGCTCCGGCGAGGAGGGTGGTGAGGAGGCGGATCGCGGCGGCCTTGTCGAGCGGTTCGTTGCCGTTGCCGCACTTCGGGGACTGGACGCAGGACGGGCAGCCGCGTTCGCACTCGCAGGCGGCGATGGCGTCCCGGGTGGCGGTCAGCCACTCGACGGCGCGCCGGAAGCCGCGTTCGGCGAAGCCCGCGCCGCCGGAGTGGCCGTCGTACACGAAGACGGTGGGCAGCCCGGTGTCGGGGTGCAGCGGGACGGAGACGCCGCCGATGTCCCAGCGGTCGCAGGTGGCGAACAGCGGGAGGAGGCCGATGGAGGCGTGCTCGGCGGCGTGGGCCGCACCCGGGAGCTGGTCGAACGGGACGAGCGCGTCGAGGAGTTGGTCCTCGGTGACGGACCACCAGACGGCCCGGGTGCGCAGCGTGCGCGGCGGGAGGTCGAGCTTGCTCTCCCCGAGGATCTCGCCGGTGGAGATCCGCTTGCGGAGGTACCCGACGACCTGGTTGGTGACCTCCACCGAGCCGAAGCTGAGCCGGGCCTCGCCCCACTCCTCGGTGGTGTCGGTGGACAGGACCGCGATGGAGGTGACGTCCCGGGCGGAGGTGGTGTACGGCGGGTTCGCGGGGGAGACCAGGGCGACCGAGGACTCCAGGTCGAACTCGCGGACCAGGTAGGTGCGCCCCCGGTGCAGGTGGACGGCGCCGGTGTGCACGGTGGTGTGCGCGGCCTCGGCGTCCACGGTGCCGAGCAGCCGCCCGGTGTCGGCCTCGACGATCTGCACGGGGCTGCCGCCGCTGCCGCGCAGGTCGACGCCGTCGGCGGCGCGTTCGCGGCGGGTCCAGTACCAGGAGCCGTCCGAGCGCCGCCGCAGCAGGCCGCGCCGTTCCAGCACCGGCAGCAGCGGCGCGGTGGACGGGCCGAACAGCTCCAGGTCGGCGTCGGTGAGCGGGAGTTCGGCCGCGGCGGCACACAGGTGCGGGGCGAGCACGTGCGGGTTGTCCGGGTCGAGGACGGTGGCCTCCACCGGGGTGTCGAACAGCGCCTCGGGGTGGTGGACGAGGTAGGTGTCCAGCGGGTCGTCCCGGGCGATCAGCACCGCCAGCGCGCCCTGGCCCTCCCGTCCGGCGCGCCCGGCCTGCTGCCACAGCGAGGCCCGGGTGCCGGGGTAGCCGGCCAGCAGGACGGCGTCCAGGCCGGAGACGTCCACGCCGAGTTCGAGGGCGGAGGTGGAGGCCAGGCCGAGCAGTCGGCCGGTGTGCAGGTCGCGCTCCAGGGCGCGGCGTTCCTCGGCCAGGTAGCCGCCGCGGTAAGCGGCGACCCGGGCGGCGAGCGGTTGGCCGAGCTGCTCCTGGGCCTGCAGCGCGACCAGTTCGGCGGCCCGCCGGGAGCGGACGAAGGCCACCGTCCGGGTGCCGCCGTGCACCAGGTCGGTGAGCAGGTACCCGGCCTCGGCGGTGGCGCTGCGACGTACGGGCGCGCCGTGCTCGCCGGTGTTCTCGGTCAGCGGCGGCTCCCAGAGCGCGAACACCAGCGGGCCGCGCGGCGAGCAGTCCTCGGTCACGGCGGTGGCGGGCAGGCCGGTGAGCCGTTCGGCGGTGACGGCGGGTTCGGCGGTGGTGGCGGAGGCCAGCAGGAAGGTCGGCTCGGAGCCGTAGCGGGCGCACAGCCGCCGCAGCCGGCGCAGCACCTGGGCGACGTGCGAGCCGAACACGCCGCGGTAGGTGTGGCACTCGTCGACCACGACGTACCGCAGCGCCTTCAGGAAGGAGGACCAGCGCGGGTGGGCCGGGAGTATGCCGCGGTGCAGCATGTCCGGGTTGGTCAGCACGTAGGACGCGTACTGGCGGACCCACTCGCGCTCCTGCGGCGGGGTGTCGCCGTCGTACAGCGCGACCCGGACGCGGTCGGGGACGAGTTCGGCGGCGCGCCGGCGCTGGTCGGCGGCCAGTGCCTTGGTCGGGGCCAGGTAGAGCGCGGTCGCGCCGCGGCCGTTGCGGGCCTCGGCGCCGCTCAGCAGTTCGCTCAGCAACGGGGCCAGGTAGCCCAGCGACTTGCCCGAGGCGGTGCCGGTGGCGATCACCGTGGTCCGCCCGGCGGCGGCCAGGTCCATCGCCTCCGCCTGGTGGGCCCACGGCAGCACCACGCCGAGCCCGGAGGCCGCGGCGACCACCTCCTGGCGGATTCCTTCCGGCCAGGGTGCATACCGGGCCGCACGGGCGGGCAGGTGCTCCGTATGGGTGAGGCGGTCCGACCTGCCGCGCTCGGTGGAAAGGCTTGCGAGCAGGGCCTCGGGCTGGTGGTGACGGGGCGGCATGAAGACCCAGTGTGTCACCGGCGTGACGGAGAATCGCTGTTAACCATCGTGCGCCCGTGGCCGCAGGTGGTTGAATGAAGCCCGTGACGGCCGCATGGCCGAGGGCCGCAACACCGAGGCTCCGACCTGCCGGTTTGCCGCGCCCTGGCCCTGCGACCCTGCGGTGGCAGCCGCCGGGTTGAAGATCGCAATGACGTAGCAAGGCAAGGTGCTGGAGGTTCCGTGGACCTGTCCCTGTCGACCCGTACTGTCGGCGATCGTACGGTCGTCGAGGTTGGCGGCGAGATCGATGTGTACACCGCCCCCAAGTTGCGCGAGCAGCTTGTCGAGCTCGTCAACGACGGCAACTACCACTTGGTCGTGGACATGGAGGGCGTCGACTTCCTCGACTCCACCGGTCTCGGCGTGCTGGTCGGTGGCCTGAAGCGAGTGCGTGCGCACGAGGGCTCGCTGCGCCTGGTGTGCAACCAGGAGCGCATCCTCAAGATCTTCCGGATCACCGGTCTGACCAAGGTGTTCCCGATCCACAACTCGGTGGACGAGGCCGTCGCCGCGACCGACTGACGACCCCCGTCGATCAGCCGTTCCAACCGAATCACTTCGATCGACCGCCGCCGGTCGGCCGGGCCTTCCGCCCTGCCCGGCCGGCGTGGTCGGTGTCCCCGCCCCCGCCGTGCGGGCCGGTGTGCCCGGCGGTGGGGAGCAACCCCGGAGGGGAGACATGGCAACCGTCGAACTTCGATTCAGCGCGCTTCCCGAGCACGTGCGCACCGCCCGGCTGGTAGCCGCCGCGGTGGCCAGACGGGCCGGGGTGGACGAGTCGGTGCTCGACGAACTTCGCCTCGCCGTCGGCGAGGCGTGCTCCCGCGCGGTCGCGCTGCACCAGCGCAACGGCGTGGACGGCGCGGTCCGGGTGGCGCTGACCGAGCAGGAGAAGCGGTTCCTCATCGAGGTCGCCGACGAGGCCGGGCCGACGCACGCCGCCGGTGCCGACGCGACGGGCGGGGACTCGGAGGACGAGGACGCGCTCGGCCTCGCGGTGATCACCGGCCTGGTCGAGGACGTCGAGGTCGGCAACGGCTCCGACGGCGGCGTGATCCGGATGAGCTGGCCGCTCTCCCCCGTCTCCATCACGGTCTGAGCCGTTCGACCCCCGGCCCTCCCCGGCCGGGGTTCCTGGCTATCCCGTGGTTCCGTCGTGCCCGCCCTGCCGTCCCGCCGTCCTGCCGCGGACCGTCTCCGTCGTCCGTCCTGCCTTTGAGCTGCGCGGATTCCGCAGACCGCGGCCTTCTCGGCGGGACGGGACGGGCAGGCGTGTAGGTTCGCTGGCGATGCCCGGAGCCGGGCGTCAGTGACCGAAAGGGCCCCGGTGAAGAAGCGACTGGTGACCGTCTCCGCGCTCGGCGCGCTGCTCGCGCTCGCCGCGGTCGGCTGCTCCGCCGACGATTCGGCGGAGAAACTCGACGGTTGGGCGAAGAGCGTCTGCGACGCCGCGAAGGATCCGATCGCGCAGTCCAGGACCGCCCTCGCGGACACTGCGGACGTCAAGGAGGGCGAGTCCCCCGCCGACCTGCAGAAGCGGCTCTCCGCCGACTTCGCCTCGCTCGCCACCACCAACCAGCAACTGGCCGACGCGGTGCAGAAGGCCGGCGCGCCGAAGATCGACGACGGGGCGAAGGTCCAGCAGGACGCCGTCAACGAGCTGAAGCAGGTCGCGCAGGGCTACCTGGACGCGCAGAAGAAGCTCGACGCGTTGGCCGGCTCGGACCAGGCCAAGTTCGCGGACGGCCTGCGCAGCGTCGGCGACCAGGTGCAGCAGCTCTCCCAGGTGTCCACCTCCGCGCTGGCCGCCCTGCAGAGCGGTGACCTGGGCGACGCGATGAAGAAGCAGCCCGGCTGCAAGGCCGGCGGCACCGGCGCGGGCGCTGGTGCGGGGGCCGCCTCCGCCGCGCCGTCGTCCGGCGCGACCGGCGCTACCGGGAGCGGAGCACCCTCCGACGGCGCCTCCCCGACGGCCTCCGGCAGCCCTTCCGGGGAGGCCGCGCACTCCGGCTCGCCTTCACCTTCGCCTTCGCGTTCGTCCAGCGCGGGCTGAGCCCACCGAGCCGGGTCGCGGCCGACGCCCACCACGTCGGGCCAGGCCGGGCAGGGCCGGGCCGGAGCCGGTCGGGACGGAGCCGCCCCGGCTGTTTCCGGGCTGCCGCCACCCGACCGTCCCGCCACCCGACTGGGCTGCCGCCACCCGACCGGGCTGCCGCCACCCGACCGGGCTGCCGCCACCCGACCGGGCTGCCGCCACCCGACCGCCTCGCCACGCGACCGGGCTGCCGCCACCCGACCGCCTCGCCACCCGACCGGGCGGCGGGGCGGCCGGGGTGCCGGACGGGGGAGAATGGCGGGGTGACGAACAGCCCCGTTCTTGATTCCGGCCGGATGGCGGAGTTCCGCGAGGCGCTGCTGAGCGCCTCCTTCACCGCCGACGGACTGCTGGACCTGCTCGGCCCGACCGCGTACGCGGCGCTGGCCCGCAGCGAGGCCGTCCCGGCGCTGCGGGCGACCCGCGGCGGCTCACCGCTGGAGACCCTGGTGCGGCTGTTCCTGCTGCAGCGCCCCGTGTCCCGGGCCGCGGCCGCCGCCGCACTGCCGACCGGCGGCCTGCTGGACGGGCTGCTGGCCGACGGCTGGCTGACGGCCGACGGCGACGGGCTGCGCGCCACCGTGGACGTGCGGCCGTACGCCGACGAGGTGGCCGGGCTGCCCAGCGCCGACGCCTGGGTGGTGTCCGACCTGGGCTGCGCCGTCGGCGGCGCGGGCGGGATCGGCTCGGGCCGGACGGCCGCCGGGGTCGAGCGGCGCGACCTGGTGCTCGGGGTCGGCGGGGCGTCCACCACGCTGGCCAACCTGACGGTGCGCCGGCCGGTGCGCGAGGTGCTGGACCTGGGCTCGGGCTCCGGCGTGCAGGCCCTGCACGCGGCCCGGCACGCCCAGCGGGTCACCGCCACCGACCTCAACCCGCGCGCCCTGCACTTCACCCGGCTGACCGCCGCGATCTCCGGGTTCGACCAGGTGGAGACCGCCGAGGGCAGCCTGTACGAGCCGGTCGGCGACCGGCGCTTCGACCTGATCGTCTCCAACCCGCCGTTCGTGATCTCCCCGGCCGGCCGGTTCACCTACCGGGACGGCGGGATGGCCGGCGACGAGCTGTGCCGCAGCGTGGTCCGCGGCGCGGCCGCCCACCTGGCGCCCGGCGGCTACTGCCAGTTGCTGGCGAACTGGCAGCACGTCAGGGGCGAGGACTGGCGCGAGCGGCTGACCGGCTGGGTGGCCGGCACCGGCCTGGACGCCTGGGTGGTGCAGCGCGAGGTGCAGGACGTCGCCCAGTACGCCGAGCTGTGGCTGCGCGACGGCGGCGACCACCGCGGCGAGGAGTACGCCGCCCGGTACGAGGAGTGGCTGGACGGCTTCGAGGCGGCCCGCGTCGAGGGCATCGGCTTCGGCTGGATCACCCTGCGGGCCTCCGGCGCGGCCGAGCCCGTGGTGCGGATCGAGGAGTGGCCGCACCCCGTCGAGCAGCCGCTCGGCCCGCACATCGAGGAGTGGTTCGCCCGGCAGGACTTCCTGCGCGCCCACGACGACGCCGGGCTGCTGGCCGCCCGCTACCTGCTGGCCGACGAGGTGGTCCAGGAGCAGATCGGCGATCCCGGCTCGGAGGACCCGGAGCACGTGGTCCTCCGGCACAACCGGGGCATGCGCCGGGCGACCAAGGTCGACACGGTCGGCGCGGGCTTCGTCGGCGTCTGCGACGGGACCCTCGCCGCCGGGGAGATCGTCGACGCGATCGCCCAACTGCTCGGCGAGGACGCGGAGCGGCTGCGCGAGCGGGTGCCGGAGTCGCTGCGACTGCTCACCGAGCAGGGCTTCGTCGAGCCGGTGCGCTGACTCCCCCCCCCGCGCGATCGGGCCCGGCGCGGCGGTGACGTTGGTCACCAACCGGGTGCGGTGGCCCGGGCGCTCCGGGCCCGCTGGACCCGGGGGCCGGGTCGGGCCGCCGACTCCGGGCGGGGCGCGTTCACCCGCCCGTTCCCCGTGCGTGGCCGGGCGTACTCCAGGCGTCCGCCGCCGGTTGTCCACCGGGTGCCATGGTGCTGTCCACAGGCTGTGGAAACGCGGGGGAGGACCGGGGTGGAGGCGCCGACGACGCTGGTGGGCGGGGCGGTCCTGACGGTCTTCGGGAGCGCGCTGCTGCTGTGGTGCGCCGTGGAACTGCGCCTTCGCCACCACCTGCGGCGGCGCGGCGTGCCCGCCACCGCGCAGGTGGTGGCCGATCCGGACCGGGCCGGCGCGCTGGACGGCAGCCCGCTGCTGTCCTACCCGGTGGAGCTGCCCGAGGCCCAGGCGGCCGCCACCGCCGGCGCCGGGATCGTCCACGAACTGCACCCGGCCGCCGACCCGGGCGAGCCGTACCACCTGGTGCTGGCCCGGCCGCGGGGCAGCACGCCGCTGCGCCGACCGGTCCGGCTGGCCCCCGGCGCGACCGTCCAGGTCGCCTACGACCCGCGCCGGCCGGACCGGGTGGTGCTGGCCGCGCACGAGGACCTGCCCTCGCTGCCGACCGACCTGTTCTGGGTGGTGCTCGCCACGTCCGCGCTGGCCGGCGGGCTGACGCTGCTGGCCGTGGCGCTGCGCTGAGGCACCCCGGCCGGGGCGGCGGAACGCGCCGCCGGTCACGGAACGCGTTCCTCCGGATCCCGGCGCAAAGGGTGCCGATCGGCCGCGGCGGCGGGTTCCGGCCTTTCGGCGAACGGCCCCGCGACACCCGGTGACGGGCGTGGTTGCCGGGGAAAGACATGCCCCGGGCCCGGTCATCGGGTTACCGTTCGAGTGGCGTCGGTCGGCCTTGCCGGTGAAAAAGCAGGATCCGTCCGTTTGACAAGGGTGGCCAGGGTACGGTCACACTCCGCTGGTGGGGCAGTCGCGCTGCGGCAGCCCGGGAGCTGCTGCGGCAGCCCAGGAGCTTTGGTGAACGACCGGGAGAGAAGAGCGAAGGTGTCCCCGAGCAGCGAGACCGCGCACGGCAAGCGACTCGTCATCGTCGAGTCGCCGGCCAAGGCCAAGACGATCAAGGGCTACCTCGGGCCCGGCTACATCGTCGAGGCCAGTGTCGGTCACATCCGCGACCTGCCCGGCACGGCCGCCGAGGTCCCGGACGAGTACACCGGCGAGGTGCGCCGCCTCGGCGTCGACGTGGACCACGACTTCGCCCCGATCTACGTGGTGAACCCGGACAAGAAGTCCCAGGTCAGCAAGTTGAAGTCGCTGCTGAAGGAGTCCGACGAGCTCTTCCTCGCCACCGATGAGGACCGCGAGGGCGAGGCCATCGCGTGGCACCTGCAGGAAGTGCTCAAGCCCAAGGTGCCGGTGCACCGGATGGTCTTCCACGAGATCACCAAGGACGCCATCCAGGAGGCCGTGCGCAACCCGCGGCACCTGAACAAGCGCCTGGTCGACGCCCAGGAGACCCGCCGCATCCTGGACCGCCTCTACGGCTACGAGGTCTCCCCCGTGCTGTGGAAGAAGGTCATGCCGAAGCTCTCGGCGGGCCGCGTCCAGTCGGTGGCCACCCGCCTGGTGGTCGAGCGCGAGCGCGAGCGGATCGCCTTCACCTCGGCCTCGTACTGGGACCTGGTCGGCACCTTCGGCACCGGGCGCACCGCCGCCGACGCCGCGAACCCGGAGACCTTCGGGGCCCGGCTGGTCTCGGTCGACGGCAAGCGGGTCGCCACCGGCCGCGACTTCGGCTCCGACGGCCGGCTGAAGAGCGCCGCGACCACCCTGCACCTCGACGAGCAGGCCGCCCGCACGCTGGCCGCCGCCCTGCAGCAGACCGCGTTCAGCGTCCGCAGCGTCGAGTCGAAGCCGTACCGCCGCTCCCCGTACGCGCCGTTCCGCACCACCACGCTGCAGCAGGAGGCCAGCCGCAAGCTGGGCTTCGGCGCGAAGCGGACCATGCAGGTGGCGCAGAAGCTGTACGAGAACGGCTTCATCACCTACATGCGCACCGACTCGACCACGCTGTCGGAGACCGCGATCACCGCGGCCCGCACCCAGGTCACCCAGCTGTACGGGGCCGACTACCTGCCGTCCGCGCCGCGCACCTACGCCTCCAAGGTGAAGAACGCGCAGGAGGCGCACGAGGCGATCCGCCCGTCCGGGGACCGCTTCCGCACGCCCGCCGAGACGGGTCTGGGCGGCGACGACTTCCGGCTGTACGAGCTGATCTGGATGCGCACCGTCGCCTCCCAGATGAAGGACGCGGTCGGCCAGTCGGTGACCGTGAAGGTCGGCGGCCGGTCCGCCGACGGGCGGGACGCCGAGTTCTCCGCCTCCGGCAAGATCATCACCTTCCACGGCTTCCTGAAGGCCTACGTCGAGGGCGCCGACGACCCGAACGCCGAGCTGGACGACCGCGAGCGCCGCCTGCCGCAGGTCGCCGAGGGCGACCCGCTGGCCGCCGACAAGCTCACCCCCGAGGGCCACGCCACCAAGCCGCCGGCCCGCTACACCGAGGCCTCGCTGGTCAAGGAGCTGGAGGACCGGGAGATCGGCCGCCCCTCCACCTACGCCTCGATCATCGACACGATCATCAACCGCAAGTACGTGTTCAAGAAGGGCACGGCCCTGGTGCCGTCCTTCCTGTCCTTCGCGGTGGTCAACCTGCTGGAGAAGCACTTCGGCCGGCTGGTCGACTACGACTTCACCGCCAAGATGGAGGACGACCTCGACCGGATCGCGGCCGGCCAGGCCGAGTCCGTGCCGTGGCTCAAGCGCTTCTACTTCGGCGCGGGCGGGGCGGACGCGGCGGTCGGCGTCGCCGCCGACGCGGGCAACGGCGACGGCGACCACCTCGGCGGCCTCAAGGAGCTCGTCACCGACCTCGGCGCGATCGACGCCCGGGAGATCAGCTCCTTCCCGATCGGCGACGGCATCGTGCTCCGGGTCGGCCGGTTCGGCCCGTACGTGGAGCGCCCCGCCGCCGTCGAGGGCGAGACCGGCCAGCGCGCCGACGTCCCCGAGGACCTGCCGCCGGACGAGCTGACCGTCGAGCTGGCCGAGGAGCTGTTCGCCAAGCCCAGCGGCGAGCGCGAGCTCGGCACCGATCCGGTCAGCGGCAACCCGCTGGTCGCCAAGGCCGGCCGGTACGGCCCGTACGTCACCGAGGTGCTGCCCGAGGGCACCCCGAAGACCGGCAAGAACGCCGTCAAGCCGCGCACCGCCTCGCTGTTCAAGACGATGGACCTGGACACCGTCACGCTCGAGGACGCGCTGAAGCTGCTCTCGCTGCCGCGGGTCGTCGGCACCGACGCCGAGGGCAACGAGATCACCGCGCAGAACGGCCGCTACGGCCCGTACCTCAAGCGCGGCACCGACTCGCGCTCGCTCACCAGCGAGGACCAGCTGCTGTCCATCACCCTGGACGAGGCGCTGGCCATCTACGCCCAGCCCAAGGCGCGCGGGCGGGCCGCCGCCGCGCCGCCGCTCAAGGAGCTCGGCAACGACCCGGTCAGCGAGAAGCCGGTGGTGGTCAAGGACGGCCGGTTCGGCCCGTACGTGACCGACGGGGAGACCAACGCGACGCTCCGCAAGGACGACGAGGTCGAGACCATCACCCCCGAGCGGGCGTACGAGCTGCTCGCCGAGAAGCGGGCCCGCGGGCCGGTGAAGAAGACCGCCAAGAAGGCCCCGGCGAAGAAGGCCGCGGCCACCAAGACGGCGGCCAAGAAGACCACCACGGCCAAGAAGACCGTTGCGAAGAAGACCACCGCGGTGAAGAAGACGGCGACCGGGGCGGCGGCGAAGAAGACCGCCGCCAAGGCCGCCGCGGCCCAGGAGGGCGGCTCCGCCGGCGGCGGTTCCGAGGAGAGCTGACGGTCACTCCGTAACGGGCCTGTTCGAATTCGGGCGGGCCCGTTAAGGACGGGCGCCCGCACTCGCTACGCTGACCGTATGACGAGCGAGGAGCTGCCCCCCACCGCACGCACCGCCGCCCCAGGCCTCCCGGAGGTCGCCCCCGCCGGGTCGCCCGGCGAACGGGCCCGTGCGCTGCTGAGGCTGCGGCCCTACCGGAAACTGTGGACCACCCAGCTGCTCGGCGGTGCCGCCGACCGGCTGGCCGTCCTGGTGCTGGTGCCGCTCACCGTGGTGGCCGCCGTGCTCGGCGGCCAGTTCGGGCACGGCTACCGGGCGCTGGCGCTGGCCGTCGCCGCGGTGTTCGCGGCCCGGCTGCTCGCCACCGGGCTGGTCGGCGCGGCCCTGCTCGGCCCCGTGCACGCCCTGGTCGGCGGCAAGCTCGACCGGCGGTGGAGCCTGCTCGGCGCCGACCTGGTCCGCGCCCTGCTGATCGGACTCGCCCCCTGGTGGGCGGTCTGGACGCCCGGCTCGGCGACCTGGACGCTGCTCGGCACCGCCTTCCTGGCCGGCGCCGCCGAACGGGTCTGGACCATCGGCAAGGCCGCCGCCGTCCCCGGACTGCTGGCCGTCCCCGAACAGGCCGGCCCGCCGCCCGCCGCCGCGCTGGACGCCGTCCGCACCCTGGACGGGCGCACCGGCTGGGCCGCGCTGCCGCTGGCCGCCGCCGGGCTGATCGGCTTCACCCTGGTCAACAACGTGCTCGCCGCGCTCGGCCTGGAGTGGCTGCGCACCCACCAGCTCACCGTCGCCGCGCTCGGCGCCGCCGCGCTGTTCGCCACCAACGCCGCGCTGCTGTACCTCCAGGAACTGCCGGCCGGGGCCACCGCCGAACCGCGCTCCCCGCTGCAGGGCCTGCGGGCCCCGACCGACGCCCACCCGTCGCCCACCACCACGCTCGCCGGAGACGCTTCGCGTCGCCCCTCTGCCGGCTCGTCCCTGAAGAAGGGCCGCACCGGCTCCGCCCCGTACTTCACCTTCTCGATCGCCGCCGCGTACGCCTCGATGGCCGGCGTCGCCGCGCTCGGCCTGCTCACCGCGGGCGAGCACCTGGCCGGGCCGATCGGCTACGGCCTGCTGGTGCTGGCCGCCGCGGGCGCCCCCGCGGTCGGCGTCCGGCTCAGCCGGGCCACCCTGCCCGGCCTGTCCCGCCGCCGGCTGCTCGCGCTCGGCCTGGTCACCTCCGGGGTGGCGCTGATCCTGGCCGGGCTGGTCCTCGACTTCGTGCTGGTGCTGCTGTTCACCGTGCTGGCCGGGCTGGCCGCGGGCGTGGTCATCGCCACCGGGCGCGGCCTGCTCGCCCAGGAGATCGAGGAGGTCCGGCTCGACAAGGTCACCGAGCACCTGTACGCCGTGTTGCGGACCGTGGTCGGCGCCGCGCTGGTCGGCATGCCGCTGCTGGCCGCCGCGTACGGGCAGGTCACCCTCGGCGAGGTCGGCCGCGGCCACTTCACCTTCATCCACGACGGCGCCGCGCTCGCCGTCTCCACCGCCGGGCTGCTGACCCTGGCGCTGGCCGCCGTGGTGCTGCTCAAGACCGACGACCAGCGCGGCGCCGTCCCGTTCGGCCGCGAGCTGGTCCGGGCCGTCCGCGGCCAGGCCGAGGTCGCCCCGCACCGGGCCGCCGGCAAGGGCTACTTCATCGCCCTGGAGGGCGGCGACGGCGCCGGCAAGTCCACCCAGGCGCAGGCGCTGGCCGAGTGGATCCGGGCCAAGGGCCACGAGGTCGTCCTCACCCGCGAGCCCGGCGGCTCCCCGATCGGGCAGCGGCTGCGCGCCCTCGTCCTGGACGTCGGCAACACCGGCCTGTCGCACCGGGCCGAGGCGCTGATCTACGCCGCCGACCGGGCCGAGCACGTCGAGAACGTGATCCGCCCGGCGCTGGAGCGCGGCGCGGTCGTCATCACCGACCGCTACATGGACTCCTCCATCGCCTACCAGGGCGCCGGCCGCGACCTGGCCGCCACCGAGGTCGCCCGGATCTCACGCTGGGCCACCGGCGGGCTGGTCCCCGACCTGACCGTCGTCCTGGACGTCGACCCGACCGCCGCCCGGGACCGCTTCACCGAGGCGCTCGACCGGCTGGAGTCCGAGCCCACCGAGTTCCACCAGCGGGTCCGCTCCGGGTTCCTGGCGCTGGCCGCCGCCGACCCGGCCCGCTACCTGGTCGTCGACGGCGCCCAGGCGCCCGCCGTCGTCACCACCGCGATCCGGCACCGGCTCGACCGCGAGCTGCCGCTCTCCGGCCAGGAGAGGGCCGCCAAGGCCGAGCAGGAGCGCAAGGCCCGCGAGGAGGCCGCCCGGCGCGCCGCCGAGGCCGAAGCCGCCCGCAAGGCCGCCGAGGAGGCCGAGCGCAAGCGCCTCGAACTGCTGGAGCAGCTGCGCGCCGAACAGGCCGAGAAGGACCGGCTCGCCGCCGAGGAGGCCGCCCGCGCCGAGGCCGAGGCCGCCCGCAAGGCCGCGGAGGAGGCCCGGCTCGCCGCCGAGGCGGCGGCCGCCCGGCGCGCCGAGGAGGACGCCGAGCGGCGGGCCGAGGAGGCCGCCCGGGCCGAGGCGGCGGCGGAGGCCGCGCGCAAGGCTGCCGCGGAGGAGGCCGCCCGGGCCGAGTTCGCCCGGCAGCGCGAGCTGCAGCGGGAGGAGCAGCGGCGGCGCGCCGAGGAGGCGCTGCAGCGGGCGGAGGCCGCGCGGCGGGCCGCGGAGGCGGAGGCGGCCGCGTCGGCTGCGGCGCAGGCCCCGGCTCCTGCTCCGACTCCGGTTTCGGCTCCGGCTCCGGCCGATGAGACCGCGGTGCTGCCGAAGGTCGAGGACGGGGCGGAGGCGGAGACCACCCGCGAGCTGCCCCGGCCCGGGCAGGGGAAGCCGGCGGTCGACGAGACCGCGGTGCTGCCGGTGGTCGAGGAGACCGCGGTGCTGCCGGTGGTCGAGGACGTCGCGGAGACGGCGGTGCTGCCCAAGGCGGACGGCCCGGCCGCGCGGGTGCCCGGGGGGCTGTTCCGGGACGAGAACGACTCCGCGCAGACCCGCGAGCTGCGGCCCCGGCCGGAGTGGGCGGAGGAGACGCCGCTCGACGACCTGCCCAGCCTGACGGACAGCCTGCTCGGCACCCGCGAGGAGTGGGCCCGCTGGGAGTCGGACGAGCCCGAGGACGGGCCGGACGCGCAGCCGAAGAAGGGTGGCTGGCGCCGCCGCAAGGACTAGAGCGGGTCCGTCCGGGAGGGCGGGGAGCAGCTGTCGCGAGGTCGCGACGGGGAGGGTGGGTCACCGTCCCCGTCGCGACCTCGCCGGTGTGTGGGGCCCGCCGCGTGGTTCCCCGCCCCTGGTCGCACGCCGGGGCGCGGGGCGCTGTCGTCGGGCGGGGTTAGGCTCGGCGGGGCGGCGGGATCGGCGAGGAGGAGCGCGGCGTGAGTGTGTGGGACGACCTGGTCGGCCAGGACCGGGTGGTCGAGCAGTTGCAGGCGGCGGCCCGGGCGGCCCGGGCGAGCGTGCTGGCGGGGCGCGGGGAGGCCCCGGCGGGGAACGCCTCGCTGATGACGCACGCCTGGCTGTTCACCGGCCCGCCGGGCGCCGGGCAGGTGACGGCGGCGCGGGCGTTCGCCGCGTCGCTGCAGTGCACCAGCCCGGACTTGGAGCTGGGCGGGGTGCCGGGCTGCGGGTTCTGCGACGGGTGCCACACCGTGCTGGCCGGTAGCCACGCGGACGTGAAGCAGGTGCGCACGGACGGCCTGTCGATCGGCGTCGGCGACATGCGCGACCTGGTGCTGCGGGCGGCGAGCTACCCGACCGGCGGCCGCTGGTCGGTGATCCTGGTGGACGCCGCGCACCGGCTGACCGAGGCGGCGGCGAACGCGCTGCTCAAGGGCGTCGAGGAGCCCTCGCCGCGGACGGTGTGGCTGCTGTGCGCGCCGTCCGTGCAGGACGTGCTGCCGACCATCCGCTCGCGCTGCCGGCTGCTGGTGCTGCGCACGCCCGCCGCGGAGGCGGTCGCCGACATGCTGGTGCGGCGGGACGGCGTGGAGCCGGAGGCGGCCCGGCTGGCGGCGCTGGCCGGGCAGGGCGACATCGACCGCTCGCGGCGGCTCGCGGTGGACGAGCAGGCCCGGTCGCGGCGGGCCGAGGTGCTGCGGATCCCGCTGGAGGTGGCCGACCTGGGCGGCTGCCTGGCGGCCGCCCAGCGGCTGGTGGACACCGCGAAGGCGGACGCCGAGGCGCTGGCCGAGACCCAGGACGCCCGGGAGACCGAGGACCTGCGGGCCGCGTACGGCGCGGCGGAGGGCAGCCGGGCGCCGCGCGGCATGGCCGGTGCGGTGAAGGACCTGGAGAAGCGGCAGAAGAGCCGGGCCACCCGCACCCGGCGCGAGACGCTGAACGTGGCACTGGGCGACCTGCTGGGCTTCTACCGGGACGTGCTGGCCCTGCAGTTCGGCTCGGACGGGGCGCTGGCCAACGACGACCAGCGGCCGGCGCTGCAGCGGGTCGCGGGCCAGGGCACGGCGGAGAACACGCTGCGCCGGATCGAGGCGGTGCTGGCCTGTCGCCGGGCGCTGGACCGGAACGTGGACCCGCTGCTGGCGGTGGAGGCGATGACGGTGGCGCTGCGGGCGGGCTGACCGGCCCGCGCCCCGGGGCCGTCCGGCCGTCGCTCGTTCGAGTGAACGTGCGGAGACGCCCGTACCGCCCCCGGGCGAGTGGGCACCTGGTCTTGCACCCTGTGCACTGACCACGCGCCCGCGTCCGGCGGCCGGTCCTTCCCCGAGGTGGTGCGTCCCATGCCCCGTTCGCTCCTCGTCCTGTCGTTGCTGGTGGCCGCGGTAGCGGGCAGTTGGCTGGCCCGTTCGGCGATGGTGCGCTGGCGGGACCTGCGGTCCGCGCAGACGTACGAGCTGGCGGCGGAGGCGCGGCCGGTGCTGGTGCGGGCGGGGGCGGCGGCGCTGTGCCTGACGTGCGTGAGCGCGCTGGGGGTGGCGGTGCTGCTGGGGGAGCGGGGCGGTCGCGGGGAGGTGCGGACGGTCGCGGCGGAGGCGGGCAGCGCGGACCGGGCGGTGGGGGCCGCGCCGGCCTCGCCCTCACCGTCGCCCTCGTCCTCGCCTTCTGCGGCGTCCGCGGCGCCCCCGGCGGTGGCGTTCGCCGACGTGGGCCGGGCGGCGGGCGGCGAGCTGATGCAGGGCGCGGTGCCGGGGCCGGACGGGCGGGTGCGGACGGTGCGGGTGTGGCTGCCGGCCGAGTACGGGAAGAACGCGGCGGACCGGTTCCCGGTGATCGTGCTGCACTCCGGGACGCCCGGGCGCACCGCCGACGCCGACCTGCCGGACGTGTTCGACGGGGTGGCGTCGGCGGTGCAGCAGGGCAAGGCCCGCCCGTTCGTGGTGGTCGCCCCCGAGGCGCCCGGCGGTACCGGCCACCCCTGCGACCTGGTGGCGGCCGCCCCGCAGGCGGTCGCGGACGACGCGGCGCTGCGCTCGGCGATCGGCGCGGCCTTCCGCACCCTGCCGGCCGGCCCCGGCGGTTGGAGCGTGCTCGGCGTGGACGCCGGCGCCCCCTGCGCGGCCGCGGCCGGGCTGGCCCGGCCCGACCTGTACGGGGCGGCCGCGGCGGTCTCCGGCCGGTACGACGCCAAGGCGCTGGCCGGGGCGGCGGCGGAGGCTCCCGGGGCGGTGGCGCCGCGGCTGCTGCTGGCCGCGGCGAAGCGGGACGCGGCCGCGCTGGCGTCCGGGCGGGCGGTGCAGGCCGCCCTGCGGGACGCCAAGTCGCTTGCACAGGTGCGCACTTCGGAGGTGGTGCAGGACTACACGCCGGAGCGGGAGCGGCTGCGGCTGGTGCGGGTCGCGGTGCAGTACCTGGCGGAGCAGCTGGCCGGGTAGCGGCGGACCCGGCCGGGGTGGGCCGGGGCGGGGCGGGGCGGGTCGTTCGGCGCGGCCGTGTGGTGCGCGGGCCGTTCGGTGCCGGGGTGTGGTGCGATCGGCGGTGTGATGATCGGCCGGCCGGGGTGGTGGCCGGGCGGGTTGCCGGGGGCGTCGGCCGCGCCCGCTAGGCTCGGGCTCCCGGCCGCCGCGCCGTTCCCCAGGGGAGAGGACCCGCCTCATGAGAGTCGTCCGGAGCCGTCGGGCGGCGCCCGCCGTCGTGCTGGCCGCCGCCGTTTCGCTGCTGCTGGCGGGCTGCACCTCCGGGCACCCGACCTCGTCCGGCACGCCGTCCGGCAGCCCGGGCCGGTCGACGGACAGCGTGCCGGGCGCCCCCGCCCCGTCCGGGGCGACCCCGCTGGAGCCGCTGCCGGTCGGGCTGCCGGCCGGCCTGGCCCCGTACTACGCGCAGAAGTTGAGCTGGAAGGCGTGCGACTCCGGGTTCGAGTGCACGACCTTCAAGGTGCCGCTGGACTACGCGCACCCCGGGGACGGGCACGACGTGGAGCTGTCCGCGGTCCGCAAGCCGGCCGGCGACGCCTCGCGCCGGATCGGCTCGCTGCTGCTCAACCCGGGCGGCCCGGGCGGTTCGGCGATCGACTACGCGGAGCGGGTCGCGGCGCGCTACGACGCGGGCGTGCGCTCCGGCTACGACCTGGTGGGCTTCGACCCGCGCGGGGTCGGGCGCTCGGCGCCGATCACCTGCCTGAGCGGCCCGCGGATGGACACGTACACCGGCACCGACCTCACCCCCGACGACCGGGGCGAGATCGACGCGGTGGTGGCCGCCGACAAGGAGTTCGCGGCCGGCTGCCGGTCCGAGGCGGGCGAACTGCTGGGCCACGTCTCCACCGTGGAGGCGGCCCGCGACATGGACGTGCTGCGGGAGCTGGTCGGCGACCGGAAGCTCAACTACGTCGGCAAGTCGTACGGCACCTTCCTCGGCGCGACGTACGCGGGCCTGTTCCCGAGCAAGGTCGGCAAGGTCGTCCTGGACGGTGCGATGGACCCCTCGCTGGACGCCGTCACCGGGAACCTCACCCAGGCCGGCGGCTTCGAGACGGCCTGGACGGCGTTCGCCGAGGACTGCGCCAAGCGGGACGACTGCCCCGTCGGGCACAGCGCGACGGAGGCCGGGGAGAAGCTCACCGCGCTGTTCGCGGGGCTCGACGCGAAGTCGCTGCCGACCGAGCAGAACCGCCCGCTGACCGAGGCCCAGGCGCTCACCGCCGTCGCCGAGGCGATGTACGCCGAGTCGCTGTGGCCCTACCTGCGCGAGGCGCTGACCACCGCCCGGGCGGGCGACGGCAGCGGGCTGCTCAAGCTCGCCGACAGCTACTACGGACGCGGCAGCGACGGCGGTTACGACAACCTGATGTTCGCCAACATGGCGGTCAACTGCCTCGACCTGCCAGCCCCGTTCACCGACCCGGCCGCCGTCGCCGCCGCCGTCCCCGCGTTCGAGAAGGCGGCCCCGCACTTCGGCCGCGACATGGCCTGGATGGCGCTCGGCTGCGCGTACTGGCCGGACAAGGCCACCGGCGCCCCGCACACCGTCCGGGCCGCCGGGGCCGACCCGATCGTGGTCGTCGGCACCACCCGGGACCCGGCCACCCCGTACGCCTGGGCGAAGTCGCTGGCCGGGCAGTTGGAGAGCGGGCGGCTGCTCACCTACGAGGGCGACGGGCACACCGCGTACCAGCGGCAGAACGCGTGCGTCGACAACGCGATCAACGACTACCTGCTCGGCGGGGAGGCCCCCGCGAACGGGAAGACCTGCAAGGACTGAACCGGGTCGCCCCTCCCGGGAGGGCGGGTGTGACAGGAGCGTTCTCGAACGAAGGGGCTGGCGGCTACCATGGCGCAGCCCCTTCGGCGTCCTGTCTGCCCGCTTCCTGGAGAACCGCAGTGCTCGGAGTCCACGACCTGGCCACCTACGTCCTCGGCGCACTGGTCATCGTCCTGCTGCCCGGACCCAACTCCCTCTACGTGCTCTCCGTCGCCGCCCGCAAGGGCGTCCGCACCGGCTACCGCGCGGCCTGCGGGGTCTTCCTCGGCGACCTCACCCTGATCAGCCTCACCTCCCTCGGCGCGGCCTCCCTGCTCCGGGCCAACCCCGCGGTCTTCGCGGTGGTCAAGTTCGGCGGCGCCGCCTACCTGCTGTGGATCGGCTACGGCATGCTCCGGGCCGCCCACCGGATGTGGCGCGAACGCGCCCTGGCCGCGGCCCCCGCCGAGGACGGCCCCGCCGCCGACGGCGAACGGCCCTTCCGCCGCGCGCTGGTGATCAGCCTGTTCAACCCCAAGGCGATCCTCTTCCTGCTCTCCTTCTTCACCCAGTTCGTCGACCCCTCCTACGGCGCCCCCGTCCTCTCCTTCGCCCTCCTCGGCGGCGTCCTGCAGGTCTTCTCCTTCCTCTACCTCTCCCTGCTGATCTTCACCGGCACCACCCTCGCCAACGCCTTCCGCCGCCGCAAGCGCCTCTCCGCCGGCCTCACCTCCTCCGTGGCCGTCCTCTTCGCCGGCTTCGCCGCCAAGCTCGCCGTCTCCTCCGCCTGACCCCCGCCCACCCGCGGCCGCGTGCGGATCACCCCCGGAAACTGTGTAGACTGGCGCGCGTTGCCGATGCGACCCTTGCCCTCGCGGGCCGGGTCACCGGCAGCGGTGCCGCCTTAGCTCAGTTGGCCAGAGCAACGCACTCGTAATGCGTAGGTCATGGGTTCGAATCCCATAGGCGGCTCAGTGGAGGCCCAGGTCAGATAGCCGCTGACCTGGGCCTTTTGTTGTTCCCCGGCGTGCGGGCAGGCGTCGGCGTGGCGCTACGGGATCGCCTGCGTGAGCGATGCGTGAGTGTGGCTGTTGATCTTGGATCAATCCTTGGTCGCGATCCTCTCCGCAGCCTTCCGCTGAGGGCCCCGCATCGGTCTCGGCCGGCCCCTTGGCGATGTCGGGCAGGACGTGGCGCAGGTGTCTGATGTGATCTTGATGGAGGAGTGGCCGAGCATCTCGGACACCGTGCCTAGAGCCTTGGTCGGGTATCGAGGAAGATGTCAGGTACGCCTGCACCGGTTCGAAGAGTCGGTACGGCACGTACTCGGGGATCTGGGCGCGGGTCACCCAGGCGAGGGCGTCCAGCTCGTCTGTATCCACGACGTCAGCGGTGCCGCTGACGACCTCGCAGGCCGTGTACGACATCAGGCGGCCGGTCTTCGGATGCATGCGCTCACCCAGCAGCTTGATCGCCCTCACATCGAGCCCGGTCTCCTCCGCGGTCTCGCGCACGGCCGCCTCCTCGGGCGACTCCCCAGCCTCGATCTCACCGGCCGGGAACTGCCAGGAGAGCTGGCCCTCGCTCACTCGCCGTCTCACCATCAGAACGCGGCCTTCGTGGACCACGATCGCGGCGGCAATGCCGGGGCGTTCTTCCGTAGTCTGCTGTGCCACGTCTGCTCCTTCAGGTGGCCAGATGGGTGAGGAGGATCGTAGCGGCGTGGGTGAAGCGGCTCGCCGAGTTTCGGAGGATCCCCATCGTCTGTAAGTGCTCAACGACGTTGTCACTGGCCCGGCTTGCCGTACGGAGCTCGCACCGCACCTCCTCAAGGTTGGCCGTAGATCGTCCGGTCCCATGCGTAGCGGTGGTCGGCAGGGGAAGCCATCGAGGCATGAGCGAAGAACCGACTTCTTGGGCCAGGACGGTGGCGAGGAGTGAGCTCGCTGAGCCGCTGCCCCGCCGCTGGGCGCACACGCAAGGCGTGGCAGAGCGAGCCGGCCGCCTCCAAGAGGTTCTCGGCCAGCAAGCCGGGCTCCTCGTCCGCGCGGCTCTGCTGCACGATGTCGGCTACGCGCCGAGGCTGGCGGACACGGGGTTCCACCCGCTCGACGGCGCACGGTTCCTGCGTGACGCCCATGGGGCGGACGATCAGCTCACGCGGCTGGTGGCGAACCACTCGTTCGCGCTGCTCGAAGCCGAGGAACGCGGCCTTCGGGAAGTGCTGGAGGCCGAGTTCCCGTTGGTGGAGGACCAGCGCCTGGTCGGCGCCCTGGTGTGGTGCGACATGACGACGACGCCCGACGGCCTCCCGACCGCGGCCGAGGCGCGCGTGGCGGAGATCCTCGGCCGCTACGGGGCGGAGAGCGTGGTGGGGCGGTTCATCCGCCGGGCGTCGCCGGAGATCTTCGCGGCCGTGGCGCGGGTGGAGGCGGCGTTGGCGGTTCAGCCCAGGTAGGGGTAGGTGCCCGCTAGGTAGTCGCTGATCTGCTGGCGCATGCTGGGGTGGATGTCGTACTGGTCGAGGTCGGCGGGCCGGACGAAGCGGACGCCGTCGGCCTCGTCGTTGATCGTTGGTTCGCCGCCGACGGGGCGGCCGATGTAGGTGTTCTCGTACTGCTGGCGGATCTCGCCGTCGGTGTAGGCGACGATGTGGTGGGGGTTGGTGTAGACGCCGAGGAAGCCGGTGATCTCGGCGACGATGCCGGTCTCCTCGAGGCACTCGCGGACCGCGCACTGGGCGGCGGTCTCCCCGATGTCCTGGGCTCCGCCGGGCAGTGCCCACTGGCCCGTGTCGCGGCGGCGCTGCAACAGGACGGCGCCGGAGTCGTCGACGACGAGCAGGTTGCTGGCCGGGATGAGGGTGTTGGCCTTGGGTGCGTTCGGGTCGTTGTAGTACTCAGTCCTACCCATGTGTGGCGATCCCCTCCTGGTCGGGCGTCCAGGGCCGCGCTCGAGCCCAGACTGCTTCGAAGCTCTGAACGTAGTTGTCGAACCAGCCGGTGGTGTCCACCCGCTTGAGGTGGAGCAGGGGGTTGGCGCTGGCCGGCTGGCCGTAGATGTGGGGGTTGACCAGCAGGTTGTCGTCGTAGCGGAAGAGGGAGTTGTACAGCGTGGTGTCGTGGAGCCTCACCTCGCACCCATCCTCCGTGAGCAGGGAGCGGTAGTAGGTCAGGGAGGCGCGGATCTTGGCGGCGAGGGTGTCGCCGATGCCTTCCTCCCGGCCCCGGACGGCGGCGGTGTGCCCGCTCGGGTTGCCGAAGCACAGCCGAACCCGAACGCCGTCGGCAGCTCGCTCGGCGAGCATCTTGGCGACGTGTGGGTTGGACTGCGCGAAGAACGTCCCGGAGAAGACGAGTACGTCGATCTGCTGCCGAGCCTCCTGCAACAGGGTCAGCCAGGTCTCGCGGGGCACACTGGCCCGGTTCTGGTAGGTGCCGACGAGTTCAGTGCCTGATCCGCCCGGCCGCCTGCCTGTACGGGGCTGCGGGTCCGGCCAGAGGAAGGTCTCCTCCACCCGCAGGAACCGAGCGACGCGGAAGCGGTGCCTCGGGTGGGGCACGCGCCCGCCGAGCCAGCGACCGACGGTCTTGGGGTCTACTTCGCAAGCTTCGGCGACCGCCTCGGGTGTGACACCTCGCTGGGCGAGTACGGAGTGAAGTCGCTCGTTCACGGAGGCCATACAAGCTGAGTGGAGCGCGGTCGTGCAAGGACGTGGGAGGCGCTCTGTCGGAGCTGACGGTCCAACAAAATGCTTACGCTGGCGACATGCAGCTCATCGTCCTGTGGGACATCGACCACACGCTCATCGAGAACGCCGGGGTGAGCAAGGAGATCTACGCCGCCGCGTTCACCATGCTGTCCGGCATCCCACCAACCGTGGGAGCATCGACGGAGGGCCGTACCGACCGTCTGATCATGCGCGACATGTTCTATCGACACGGTCTCCCGGAGCCTGATTGGTCGATCGTCGAGGCCGCCCTCACCCGATCCGGCGAGGAACGTCTGGGTCAACTGCGCCGGCGCGGGACAGCGCTCCCGGGTGCGCTCGATGCCCTAGAAGCCGTTTCGTCCCGGGCCGAATGGGTCTCCTCGGTGCTGACCGGCAACATCGCGGCGAACGCGCGCGTGAAGCTGTCGGCTTTCGGCCTCGATCCGCTGCTGGATCTCGCTGTCGGGGCCTACGGCGCTGACGCAGAACAGCGTCCCGACCTGGTCGCCGTCGCCCGCCAGCGCGTCCAGCGCTACCGCGGGCTACCCGGTGACGTTCCGGTCGTCCTGGTGGGCGACACGCCGCGGGACGTCGAGGCAGCCCTCACCACAGGCTCCGGGATCATCGCGGTCGCCTCCGGCATCCACAGCCGGGCCGAGCTGGAGGCGGCAGGCGCTCCGGTGGTGCTGCCGAACCTGTCGGACACGGCCGGTCTCCTCGAACTACTGGAAAACGTCCCAGGACGTCCCTGAATCGTCCAAGTACGCGGTGACGCGGTCCTCGCGCACTGCGCAACCATCGGGTCTCCAGCAGCCAATCGGCCGAGGGGGTCCACGTGATCGAGGAAGTCACCGGCGTCCGCAGGATCCGGATGCTGTACCTACAACTGCTGTACCGCTGCAACTTCACCTGCCTGCACTGCTTCCACGGTGAGCGGCTGCAACGCGCCGATGCGTTCAGTCTCCAGGAGGCGATCAACCTCCTCACCCTCATGCACCACCGCTACGGCACCGAGGCGGTCACCCTGCTCGGTGGGGAGCCGTTCCTTCACAAGGACCTGCCGCAGGTGGTCCGCTACGCCAAGCAGCAACTGGGCCTGCAGGTCGAGATCTGCACCAACGGCTACCGCATCGAGCGCCGCCTCACCGAGATCGCTCCGTACCTCGACTTCCTGCGGGTTTCGCTGGAGGGGATCGGCGCGACCAACGACCAGATCCGCAAGGCCGGCAGTTACCAGGGCGCGCTCAGCGCGCTCAGCCGGGCGCGGGAACTCGGGGTCCATACCGGAGCCACCCTGACGGTCACCTCCCGCAACATCCACGAGGTGCTGCCGCTGGCCCGCACCCTCCAGGACTTCGGCGCACGGCAGTTGAAGCTGCACTGCCTGCGGTCGGTCGGCAATGCCGCTGACCACCCCGAGCTCCTCGTCACCGACCCCACGGCCTACGCCCGCCTGCGCGAACAGCTCCAGGCCGCCGACCTGGCCATCGAGATCGTCGTCGACGAGGACCTGTCCGTCGACGGTGCCCCGGAGACCGGCGCTCCCGCCGCCGGCCTGCGTGAGATCGAGCGGATCGAGGTCGACCCGCGCGGAGCACTCACCATGTCCTGCAAGGCGGTCGGCAAGGACTTCCACGCCTTCTCGTACGACAAGCTCACGGACCGCATCCACCATCGGCCGTCCACCACGGACGAACTCACGCTCGCCGTACCCGACGTGGTGTACGGCCGTGCCTGACGGTCCCCTCTTCGAATGCCTCGAAGGGCTGCGCGGCACCGGCAAGTCGACCATCGCACCACTGCTCGCCGCAGCCCAGGGTGCCGTTCTGGTCCCCACCGTCCCGCTCCTCTACCAGCAGCTCCGACCGGAGATCGACCGCCGGGAGAACACCGAGGCCCGGCTGTGCTTCTACCTCTCCGCACTGTTCACGGCCATCGACGAGATCCAGAGCTGCCTGGACGCGGGCATCCTCGTCGTGGTGGAGAGCTACTTCGCCCGATGCCTGGCCAATCACCAGGCATTCGGCTCCCGTCTGGGCATCGCCCTGCCGCCCGACCTGCCTCAGCCGGTCACCTACCAGTTGGTCTGCACCGAGAACGAACGTCAACGCCGCCTGGCCGGCCGGCAGAAGCCCGTGTCTCCCTGGGACACGCTCGGCGAGGACATCGCCGAACGAATCACCGCCGCCTACGCCCGGTTCCCGATGCACCAGGTCGACACCACCGGGCTCGAACCCAAGCAGGTCGTCCGAGCCATTCTCGCCACCGCCCCTCAAGGAGCCCAGAACCGTGCAGACACAGAGCCTGTGGGAGCACACGCTCACGTTCTTCCCCCAGTTCCTCGCCGCGCTCAAGGAACGGGTCGCACCTGAGGGCACGGTCGCGGTCATCGGGGCCGCCGACGGCAGACTGGTCCTGCCGCTGGCCGCCGCCGGCTACCGGGTCGTCGCCTTCGAACGCGACCCGCAGGCCCTTCACGGCGGCGAGGTCCGACTTCCAGGTGAGGTCGACGCTCACGCGATGGGGCTGATCGACCGCCTCAAGCTCGAAGAGCTCTACGACCGGGTGCGAGTGGTCGACCAGGACTTCCTCGACGCTGAGCCCCTCGGCACCCTCTGCGACGCGGTCTGGACGAGCTGTTCGTGGCACTACAGCGCCAACCACCATCGCCCGCTCGCCGAGTTCATCGCCCGCATGCAGCTCCTCGTACGTCCCAACGGCCTGTTCGGTGCGGAGTTCATGATGCCCGTCGACCAGCGCCACCACCTCATCGAGCACTACACCTCCCCGGAGAGGCTCAGCCGCCACTTCACCAGCGCCTGGACCATCCTGCTGACGCTGAGGACCGGCGAGTTCACCGAGCGGGCCCACGTCGGCCGGCTTCAGGACCACACCCACCGCATGGGCCTCCTGCTGGCGGCCCTGGGTGCCGTTCGGGTGTTCCCACGCACCCTCCTCACCCGCAAGATCTTCGAGAACGACGCCTTCGACAGCAACCAGTGGGTCCGGCTGCGCGACGAGGGCACCCGCTCGACCCTCACGCTCAAGCAGGTCACCGACGCGACCACGATCGACGGCACCACGGAGATCGACACCGAGGTCGCCGACCTCCACGCCACGGCCGAGATCCTCCGCCGCGTCGGCCTGCGTGAGGTCCGCTACCAGGAGAACTACCGCGAGGAGTGGCGCCTGGGCGAGGTCGTCTTCGACTTCGACACCTGGCCCGACCTGCCGACCTTCGTCGAGATCGAGGGACCCGACGAGGCGTCGGTCCGCCAGGCCGCGGCCCTGCTCGACCTCGACTACTCCAAGGCCCGGTTCGGCAGCGTGGACGAGATCTACAAGAGCGAGGCCGGCCGCAACATCCTCGCCGAGCCCACCCTTCTGTTCGCCGACACGGACAAGACCGGATCGGTGCCCACGGCGGCCGAGAGCTGAGCTGTGCTGACGGAACTGGTCGTGCCACACCGAGTGATCCCAGGAATCACCGACTTCGCCCGGGGCGGTCGGCCTGCCCCAGCGGCCACCGACGATGGAAACCAGTGGGTGGACGGCTTCTGCTGGCTCTACTGCGGTCAGCAGTGGACCCGAGTGCTGTGGATCGGTCCCGTGAGCGTGGCGGGAGCCCAGGCACCTATGTACGCCTGCGGCCCGTGCATCCGGGAACTTCAGGAGCGGGTCTGGCGCTCGATCCTGCTCAGCGACGAGCCGTCTCAGCTTGCGTCGCTTCCTGAATCTGATCGGAGCTTCAAGCCTCTGGGCGGGCGACTGGGGCGCCACCGTCGTGGCGGTTGATCGTTCCTTCCCTAGTAGGTCCACCCGCTCGAAGACCCGACTACTGCGACCGGGCACGGCTGGGCGTACAAGAGGTCGAGCGCAGCATTGTCCGTCTGATTTTGGTCGTGCCGATGCAGGTACACCGACCGGGCCGCGACAGCACTGGTGGCCCCCTCAGGAACGGCTGGCCCGATGCCGCGCAACCCGCCCACAGTCGTGCTTGCCCCAGGTCAACTCGGCTCTGCGAAAGGATGGATGGATGAGTGACTGGGAGTTCGTGAAGGACAGGACCGCCACCGAAGGCGCGGTGTGGAGGTCGACCGATGGCCTGCTCTACAAGCGGACCGGTGGCGAGGATCTGCGGGCGGAGGGCGAGTTCCAGCAACTGGTTGCCGGCCTTGGTTACCCGGTGCCGGAGATCGTTGACAGTGGCTCGGAGGACGGGCGCTACTTCGCCGTCGAGCGCGCCATCGGTGACAGCTCACTGCACGAGGAGGCGCTGGCCGACGCTAGGCAGAACGGTCAGGTCAGCTACCAGGTGATCACCAAGGCGGCGGCCGTCGCATCCAAGCTCCTGCAGGCCCAGGCGAGGCACCCCCTCCCCGCCACGCCGTGGTTCGAGAAGGCGGCCTTCGCGGCCGAGGTCTTCGAGGAGAACCCTGACTTCGACATCCCGCGCGTCCGAGAGGTGGTCAAGCACGCCCTCGACCGGCTGGCCCAGCTCCCGATGGTGCACGGGAACTTGGACTACGGCCTGCCCAACGTCCTCCAGGCCGGGGTCATCGACTGGCAGCACCACGGACCGGTCCCGCTCGGCTACGACGTCTACCCCGCGCTCGACATAGTGGCCTTCAAGGGCGGCGGCAAGGGCTACACGATCACCCCGGAACAGCGCGCCGCCTACACCGGCGCACTCGACGAGACCACCGCATCCCTGATCGGGCAGCGGGTGAGCGAGCACCTGGGCGACTTCCTGCTCGTCAAGTGCTTCTTCTTCCTCGCCCTCATGCGGCCCACCGACCCCACACGGCACGACAAGCACATCAAGTGGCAGTACCGCCGCACCCTCTTCACGATGGGACTTGATCAGTATGAGTCGTCCAACACGATCGACACCGGCACCTTCCCCACTCTGGAACGGTTCACCGCTGAACACCGGTAGGCCGGTTCCCACCGTTCGCGACCGTGACTACCTGATGGACCACCACGGCGTCGTCTTCAAGGTCATCGGCGACAGCCACCCCGGCAGCCACTACCTCGGCTACGTCAAGTACCACCCCGATGAGAAAGGCGACCGGCGGCTCTTCGACCGGACCTACCGGCAGAACAGCGTCGTGTCGAAGTCCTTCGGCATCCTCGCCGGCAGGCCGGAGTGCTACGTCTACTCCGACACCCTCGGCTGCGTCATCACCGGCATCCCGCGCGAGGACGTGGCCGTCCACTACTCCTGCCGCCAGGCCCTCGCCGCCATCCACGAGGACCCCGGCGCGGTCGCCGACAACCCGGCCGGCAAGGACCTTCTGGCGATCACCGAGTGGATCACCGCTAACGACGCCCAGGGCCTGATCGGCGTCACCGGCTCCTTCCTCGTCGGCTGCTTCAACGAGCGCTCCGACATCGACCTCGTCTGCTACGGACCCGAGGGCTACCAGGCTGCCCAGGAGCTCTTCCAACAGACCGACCTGATCCGTCCGTACGACGGGGACGACCTCACCCGGCTGTACATCCGCCGTGCCAAGTACATGGAGGGAAGCTCCTTCGACGCCCTCATCAAGCAGGAACGCCGCAAGCTCCAAGGGCTCACCGCCAACGCTGGCGCGCACATCAACTGCGAACCCATCCGCTCCGACCGCGACAAGACCTTTGCCCGGATCTCCTCCAAGGAGATCGGCGAGATCTCACTCCTCGCCAAGATCACCGACCACACCGAGGGTCTCACCACCCCGGCCGTTTACGGGATCAAGGTCAAGACCATCCTCAGCTCGACCATCGACGAGGCCGACTCCTTCGCCCGCCGGATCACCCACATGCGCTCGTATCTCGGTGCTTACACCGGCGCCTTCAGGTCCGGCGACACCGTGCACCTGTCCGGCAAGCTCGTCCACACCCAGGACGGCGAACACAGCGGCTTCGGCATCGAACTCACCCCCTGGACCGTCAGCGGTTCCTACGTCGCCAACCTCGCCGGATAGGAGCCTCGTCTTGCCCCTGCTCGTCATCCGACACGCCGAGTCCGTCGAGAACGTCGACAAGTACAACGGCTTCTACCAGGACCCCCGCCCCTACAGCGGAACCGCCGCGCACGCCATCTCCCGCACCATCGTCGGCCTGACCCCGCGAGGCTTCCGGCAGGCCCAGTGGCTCGCCGAGGTCCTCCTACAGCTCGTGGGCCCCGAGCCGCGCGTCTACACCTCGACCTACCGCAGGGCGATCGACACCGCGGCGATCGCCTTGCCCGCCCTCCCCGACGGCTGGCCCCAGCAGACCGCGCTCCTGGACGAGCAGCACTACGGCGACGCCACCTACATGACCAAGCGCGAGCTGTACAACAGCTACCCCGCACTCGCCGAGGACCGCCGCCTGCGGAAGCACATCTGGACCGCACCGGGCGGCGGCGAGTCGCTCGCCGAGGGTGTGCTCAACCGAGGCGCCGAGTTCGCAGCCCTTGTCCAGGCCGAGATCCAGGGAGCCCGCACCGTCGTCGCCTTCACCCACCAGACCGCCGCGGTGGCGCTCCGATCCCTGCTCGAGATCCGCACCCTGCCCGAGATCCTCGCCGAGGAGCAGAAGGGCAAGATGCCCAACGCCGCGATCCTCCATTACGAGCTGCACGACGGCCGGTTTACCCGGACGGGAACCACCACCCCGCCGATCTAGGAGAGCTCGTGCGACACCTGTTCCTCAACGGGCCCGTCCAGAACGGACCCTTCACCTTCGCCACCCGCCCAGGCAAGGCCGTCGGCATCCGCCTTGCCGCCGCCCTCAATGCCATCCTCGGCTTACCGCCCGCACCGCACCTGTGGAACACCGTCACCCTCGCCGGAGATCTCCGTCACCGCGAGGCCGACGGCCCGAAGATCCCCCGCCAGCGCTTCGAGGCCGATCTGATAGCCGGTAAGTACCCGCCCGGACAGTCCCCAGCGGGAGGCATCATGACCGACACCGACACCGAGGTCGCCGACCTCGCGCTGGAGATGATCGAGAACAACCTCCGTGCCGGCACCCTCACCATCAGCCGCGAGACAGTCCCCACCTGCGGGGCCTGCGGTCACATGACCGGCACCGGCGGCCACCCCTGCAACGCCTGTGCCAGCACCGACATCGAGGACCGCACGGGTCTCTACCTCGTCGCCGAACTCGCGAAGGACCGCCCCGTCCTTGACCGCTCAGACATCCACGCCAGCCACCGCCAGCAACCCAAGCACCTCCAGCACACCGCCGGCAACGTCGCCCAGCGCCTGATCCTCTCCCGAACCCGCGACCACGGCATCGACCTCTCACCTCTCGGCCTCAACGGCCTTATCCTCGACCCGCGCGTCGGCATCCACGCCACCGTCCTTGCCGCAGCCCGGCGGCGCGAAGCGGACACGGCCGTCATGACTATCACCGAGAACGCGGCCAACCACATCGCCGCCCATGGCCAGCACTTCCGCCAACACGACGGCACCCGGCTTCAGTACGCCCTACACGGCCACCTTCCCTACGACCACACGGCAAGCCTGCAGCCGTTGCACGAGGCGTACCGAGCCACCCAAGAGATCAAGGACGGCTTCGAAGGGTGGTACCTCCCGATCTTCTCCCTGAGGTCCAAGTCCGGCACCCGGCCGGATCAGCTCTCCGCGCTCTTCAAGCAATACATGCGGGCACACCTGGCCAAGCCCGTTGCGGCCGACGAAGCCGTCTTCGAAGCTGTTCAGCGTTCGGTCTCCGCCGGCGACACGGAATGGATCACGAACAAGCAGACGCTGGCCAACGTGATGGCTGCCCGTTGCGGCTACCGATCCGCTGCTGATCGGGCGGGTACTGATCGGACTGCAAGAGCGGTGGGTCTGAGCAGGTTCGGAAGGCCCGGGGCCAAAGCGGATCTTGTGGAGCCTGGCCACGCAGGTGGGTCTGGATCCGACAGGTCCTCTCCGCTGATCACCTGACTGAACGCTTGTATGGAGAGATTACTCACGTCCGGTGTGGCGGCTGAACGTTTTCCTGGTGCGCTCGACCGATGCTTGCTCCGTGTCGTGGGCAGGGATGGCGCTGCAGCTAGAGGCGACGCGGAGGCGCTGACATACGTCTCAGCCTGGGTAACACCCGAGCATCACCACCTCCGGCCGCAGGATCGCATAGGCTGCCCCGGACGGATGACATCTCACCCCTCAAGGACACTGCATGCCTGCGCCTGCCCTTCCAACTAGCCCAACGGTCGTCCCCATCGGGTCGGTCCCGGAGGGGAAGGTGACGGACTTCCTCACCGGAAAGTTGGTTGGGGACACACCTGAGGAGTATGTCCGGCAGAACATCGAGAAAGCTCTCGTCAGGCAGTACAAGTATCCGGCGAAGGACTGCGAACCCGAGTTCGCCATAAAGGTAGGTTCTGCGCGGAAGCGCGTGGACATCGTGGTCTTCGAGCCTGGATCGGAGCACACTCAGGCCAACGCCTTCCTGGTAGTTGAGACCAAGAAGGCAGACGTCAAGCCCACCCATAAGACTGAAGGCATTGGTCAGCTTCAGTCTTACATGGCCTCTTGTCTCAATGTAAAATACGGGATGTGGACGAACGGCGACGACCGATTTTGCTACGCCAAGCGTTCGAACGGCAAGGGTGGCTGGACCTTCGATGAGATCATCGATATCCCTGCTTTTGGGCAAACCGAGGAAGACGCTCAGCGACCCAAGCGGCGCAACCTGAAGGTTGCAACTGCCGATAACCTCTTGTTCGCTTTTCGGCGATGCCACAACTACATTGCGGCCCATGAGGGAAAGCAGAAGACCGACGCTTTCTGGGAGCTGCTCAAGCTAATCTTCACAAAGATCGAGGATGAGCGGTCCCAGGCTCTCAACTTCTATGCGACGCCAAGCGAGCGGGAGAATGCATCCGTCGCAACAGCGGCGAAGAAAAGAATTCAGAACCTCTTCACCCAGAAGGTCGTCAAGAAGTATCCGACGATCTTCGAAGCTAGAGACCTTGACATCGACCTCAGCCCATCCGTTGTCGCGTACGTCGTAACAGAGCTGCAGGGCTATTCGCTCCTCGCCTCGCCAGTTGATGTCAAGGGCGTCGCATACGAGGAGATCGTAGGCTCAAACCTTCGCGGAGACCGTGGCGAGTTTTTCACGCCTCGGAATGCCTGTCGCATGGCTGTAGCAATGATCAATCCGCAGCCTGGCGACAGGGTTCTCGACCCTTCGTGCGGGACCGGCGGATTTCTTATCACCGCGATGAACCACGCCCTCGAGCACATTGAGCGCGCCGAACGTGCGGAATGGTTCGACCCTTCCAATGGAACCGATGTCGAACGGGAAGAGTTGTTCCGCCGCCGTCAGGAATACCTCTCGCAGTGCCTGTTTGGGATCGATCTTAATCCGGCACTCGTGCGGGCTGCGAAGATGAACATGGTCATGAATAATGACGGCTCTGGCGGACTGTGGCAGGCGAATACACTGGAGAATCCGCACAAATGGCGACCTGAACTCCGCCAGGCTATTCCGCTCGGGTCCATCGATGTTATCGTCTCCAACCCGCCGTTCGGGACCAAGCTCCCTGTTGATGATGCGGACACTCTGGCGCAGTACGATCTCGCCGCAGTGTGGGACCAGGATGGGGATGGCAACTGGGCGATCCGGCGGGACCGCTCTGGGAATGCAGTGCTCCAGAAGTCGCAGCCGCCGGAGATCCTGTTCATCGAGCGAGCCCTCCAGCTCCTCAAGCCGGGAACTGGCCGAATGGCGATGGTCATCCCCAACGGCATCCTTAATAACCCCGGCCTGACGTACGTCCGCCACTGGCTTCTGCGGCACGCACAGATCCTCGCAGTGATTGACATGCACCGAGATCTGTTCCAGCCCAAGAACGACACCCAGACGTCGATGGTCCTTATGCGCAGGCTGAGCGCGGACGAGGTCGCTGAAGCAGAAGCGACCGGTCTCGACTACCCGCTGTTCATGGCCGTCGCAGACAAGGTCGGTCATGACAAGCGAGGCAACGTAATCTACCGACGCACGGCTGACGGGCAGGACGCATTGGTCAGCCGCACCGAGACGGTGGTCGAGATTGACCAGGCGACTGGTGCGGAGATTCTGCGCGACATCAAGGTGACTGAGCGCCAGGTCGATGACGAGTTGCCCGAGGTCGCTACCGCCTACCTCCGTTGGCTGAGTGAGCAGCGATGATCGTCACTTCGACCAGAGCTGGAGAACTGCTCAACAGCAGCAGGCTGGATGCCAGGTACCACACGGCGCCGGCCGTGATGATCCGAGGCGCTCTTGCGGGTCTTGCCGATGTCGAGCTGAAGACGCTGGGTGATTACGCCAACGTTCGCGCACCAGGGCGATTCAAGCGGACCTATGCTGCGGACGGCGAAGAATTTGTCTCCTACCTGCGCCCCTACGATGTGTTTGATTACCTCCCGTTCGAGGCGGACAGACTATCGCGCGGCCGCACGGAAAATCTCGATAATTATCTGATCAGAGCAGGAGATCTACTACAGAGTTGCTCCGGGCGGAACCTTGGCCCGCTGGCTATCGCCGATGCTCACCTCGCCAAGTTTGCCCTTTCCCATGACATGATTCGCGTGTCGATCGACGACCAGATCGATCGCTTCTACACGCTCGCTTTCCTGCGGACCCCTACCGGCCAGCACTTGCTCCGAGGTGACCTGAGCGGGTCGGTCATTGACCACATCACCGTGGACCAAGTAGCAGGGATCTCGATTCCATTCGTACGGTCGGTGCAGCGTGAGGTATCCGATCTCATGCGGTACGCGACTGAGCTGCGCGAGCGCGCACGGATCCGGCTCGACCGGCTCATGCAAGACTTTTCGGCAAAACTGCCAGATCCAGCGATCGGAAAGCAGCGCTCCGAGGGGTGGACGCTCAAGGCCGGAGGGCTGAACGGACGCCTCGACGCCGCATTTCATGATCCGGCTGTAGCCGAAATCCGAGCCGCACTCAAGGAGATCGGCGGGGTTCGCGTCAGGGACGTTGCAGAGTCATTCATCCCAGGTCGGTACCGGCGATACTATGTTGAGGCCGAGCATGGACGACCGATCGTTTCCGGTCGCCAGCTACTCCAATCGCTGCCAGTCAACCTCAGGTACATCGCTGGCCGGTCGTTCGAGTTCTCTGGCTATGAATTGGCGGAGGGGATGATTGCATTCGGCGCGGAGGGGCGTGCTGAAGAACGGATCGCCCAGCCGGCCCTCATTGCATCGGACAGATCTGGCTGGCTTGCGAACAACCATGTGATGCGAGTCCAGCCGAATCCTGGAATTAATTCTGGTTGGCTTTACCTTGCATTCGCTGCTCCTCAGATTCAGATGCAAGTAAAGGCATGCTCCGCTGGCTCCGTCGTGGATGCGGTGAATCCATCAGATCTCGGAGAAGTTATTCTCCCCCCGGTAGACGACCTGTTTGGTGGCTCCGCTAGCGAATGCTGGGAAGACTTTGCGGAGGCAAGCAAGGCGGAAAGTCGTGCAATTAATTTGCTTGAATCGGAGATAGTCGCTTTGACTCAAGCCATCTGATTATTCAGCAGAGACTTGCGGGAATCTCGAGTGCTTGAATTACTAGGCAGTATCTGTGATTGAGATCCGACTTGGAGGCCAGTCGAAAAGCTGGCCTCCAGGTCGGAATGGAGTGAATCATTTAAAGCTGGGCAATGAAAATTAATGGCGGCCGTTGGGATCGCTGTTCAGGGTGAAATTGCGATGCTGACAGCCAGAATGGTTCGAATTTTGAGGCGGATCAACCTTCCTGCGAGATTGACCCTAGGTCCTCTCTAACTTCCCGGGCAATATCGACGAGCGATCCCTTGCCAGCGATGTACCAGTACCGAGTACCTTGTACTTGCTGGTCGTTTCCCATCGCTTCTCTTCGCATTGAGCGTACGAGTGTTGACGGCGCGTACGCCATGCCATCAGCGCTCCAGATTAGGGGCCTGCTCTTGTTGTTCTGCCAAACAGCCTTGGCCCGCAACGGCTGCTCTTCGATCCACTGAGGCATCTGCCTGCGCTCGGGGGCGGTGACCGGACGGAACTCTAGAACGGTTCCATCTTGAATTGCGCCAGCGTCGACAATCGCCCATACTGCGCGGGTCAGCTGGCCGGCCGCACCGACTGACTCCTGATCAACCCTCGACTCAGAGTCGCTCGGTGGCTCTTCTTGTCTGAGGACTCGCTGGTATAGCCCCCTGGCTACCAGCTCGGCGCGTTCAACAGTGCGTACAGTTGTGCTCAGCTGGCTGTTGCGGCCGTAAGCACCGTCGATGACAACTACCATCCAGGGCAGTGCCTTCCTAACTCGCTCCTTGACCTCGGCGAGACGAGAATTCCAAGCCTCCCTTGCCTCGGCGCTCTCAGAGTCGATGTCCTGCGTATCCATCGTTTGGAAGAGCACATGAGTAAGCAGAAGGTCGCCATGAGCGGCAGCGCCAGCAAGGCGGCCTATCAGATTCTCCTGCTCCTCGGCGAGAGCTTGTCGAACTGATCGGAGGAGTTGGACACATCGCCACACACGGTGTGCAGTTGGCCTGCTGCCGAAGAGTGGTCGGTAGAAGCGATTCTCCCAGAGCGTAGAGGCGTCGCGCTTGGCTCTTGCCGCGAATTCTGGGGAGGGGTGTGTAGCTGCCAAAGCAAGGGCAGCCTCTGTCATCGTGCAACCGTCCGCGGGTGGCGGTTCGGGCTCTCCGCGCTTGATCACATAGCTAAGCCCAAGTGACAGAGCGAATTCATGTCGCAGGTCGAACTGATCAGGCATACGGGAGCGGAAGTCGCGCTCTTCGGTTGGGTTTTGCGTATTCGCTGCCACAGTGATTCGGTCGCCGAATCCCTCGGGGGAATCTTCCAGGGATATGATCCGCACCAGTACACGACCACTAGCCGCCTTGCCTGGCTTCTGCTGTACCGCTCGATAGACAGCGCTTACCGTCTGTGCGCCATTGATTACGCTTGCGCCCTCCAGACGGAATCCGGCGCTCCCGCCAACCGTTGGGGAGCCCTTTCCGTGCTTGCGGATCTTGTCGCAAATCAGGGTGATTCCGTTGCTCAGATACCAAAAGTGTTCCGGTTCTTTGATCAGGGTGGTCCGGATCTTGTCATTGACATCGCTAATATCGAGGGCATCGCGAATATTCCGGGCGGTAAGGTGGCGTCCGTGCTGGCCATACCACGAGGAAACCTCCTCAGTTGAGACGGTGCCGTAGTAAGCGAGAAATGGATCTGTGACCCGCCCCACGCCGTGGACCTGGATATCGAGATCAACCTTCCGCTCGGCATGTTCGCCAAGGATCTCGCGATGCAGGTCGCGGAGATTTACGATCTTGTAGTCCACGAGATCGTCATCCAGGTTGTGCTTCCCGATTTCTTCTTCGAGAAGCGCTCGGGTGTTGGGGTGAAGATCGGTGCCAGTAACCAGGGCTAGCACCAGCGTTACTTTTGGGGAGGGGCTATTCAAGGCGGACTCGATAGCCGCTGCATGTCGGTCGATTTTGCTACCGAAGCGATGAAACTCTAGCTCTAGAAGATAGTCGAGGCCTCGAATGACGGCAGAAACGTCTGCTTCACCGAACCCGGCTTCTCCCTTTTCGCTCCATTTCGCTTGTACCAAGGTCACATGGTGCCGCTCCCCCCGTTGCTCAATGGCAACCGCATCGATGCCGCGATCAGTCTCGCAATCGATCACGGACCGAGCGGCTTCTTCATCCGATGATGAAGTCTCTAGCTTTACGGCTAGCGCGGCCACCGCTCGGCTCAGGAACGATTGTTCCTCGTCGGGTCGACCTCCCCAGTCCGACATGTCGATCAACGGTCGAAACCGCTCACTGAGTTGTCGCCTGAGATTGCGCACCTGGACCGGGTATGCCACTGACTCACCCCACCGAAGAACGATGCCGACTCCGCGCCTTGCGGGTGCAGCTGTGGGCGGGGCATGGGCCCCGCCGTTCGTCCTAGCCTAGGAGAGAGGGGGTGCCCCGTGGTGAGGTCTTGGCGAGGCCGTCTGCTTGCCGAACATCGATGCGTGAGCGATGCGTGAGCGGACGGGGCAGCACGTGCCGGTTCGGGCGGGATCGTGGATCACGGCGCAACGTTCTGACCTGGGGGTTCATCACCAAGTGATCGATGCCGACAGCAGCCAGCATGATCACTCTCGGGCTCGTAATGCGTAGGTCATGGGTTCGAATCCCATAGGCGGCTCAGTTGTCGAGGGCCTGGTCAGATGATCTGACCAGGGGCCTTCGCCCTGAAGGGTGGACACGCTGATACTGGATCTGCTTGATCCGGAGGAAGCGAGAACACCGCCGATGGCGATGAAGGACTACTCAGACGAGTTCAAGGCCGATGCCGT
>NZ_JNWZ01000039.1 GCF_000716545.1 Kitasatospora phosalacinea | reverse complement strand
CTGGCGTTGACTTTTGGCACGCTGTTGAGTTCTCAAGGAACGGACACTTCCTTCGAGCCGCATCCCTGCGGACCCTCCGGGCGCTTCGTTCTTTCGTGTCCCCAGCTTATCAGAGGTTTTTCGCTCCGATTTCCATTCCCGCTGGAGTAGGAATTCCTTCGACTTCGCTGCAGACCTTATCAAAAGCTCTGCACTGCTCGGTTTCGGGTTTTGCCTGACCGGGCCAGCATCCTCGCGGACGCGCTGCCTCGGTTCGGCGGTGTCGTAGACACTACGCCTGGGCCAACTGGGTGTCCAGTCGCTCCCAACCGTTCAAACCTACTAGCCCATGGGAATCATGTCAATGGTCCCGCCGGGTTGATCATCAGGCTACCAGGTTTCACGGGGCTCCCGTGACCGCGCACGCCGCCGCCTCGCCGCCACACGGCGGACAAGCGGGGTCAACCGACCATCGGCTGGTGCTCGGTGCGGTCGGCGGCTTCGACGTCGCCGATCTCGCCGCCGGCGGCGGCCCGCTTGCCGAGGACCAGGGCGTAGACGAGGAAGAGCGCTTCGACGGCGAGGCCCATGCCGATGCGGAGCCAGCTGGGGAGGGCGGAGCCGGTGACGAAGCCTTCGATGAAGCCGGTGACCATCAGGACGACGGTGAGGCCGATGACGGAGCCGATGACGGCGCGGCCCTCCTCGGCGAGGGCGACGGCTCGGGTACGGGGGCCGGGGTCGACGACGGTCCAGCCGAGGCGGAGGCTGAGGCCGGCGGCGACGAAGATGGCGGTCAGTTCGAGCAGGCCGTGCGGGATGAGCAGGCCGAGGAAGAGCTGGAGGTGGTCGGCGGAGGCCATGGCGCCGATGCCGCCGCCGAGGTTGAGGACGTTCTCCAGCAGGATGAACAGGACCGGGATGCCGAGCAGGACGGCCGAGATCAGGCACTGGGCGGCGACCCAGGCGTTGTTGGTCCACACCTGGGCGGCGAAGTTCGCCGACGGGTGCTCGGTGTAGTAGGTCTCGAACTCGCCGCCCGGCTTGGTGAGTTGCTCGTACTGCTCGGAGGTCATGAGCGACTTGATGATCTCGGGGTGGGTGCCTATCCACCAGGCGATCACCGCGCTGAGCAGGAAGGAGGCCGCGCCGACGGTGAGCCACCAGCGGCGGGCGCGGTAGAGGAGCGCGGGGAAGCTGGTGGTGAAGTAGCGGGTGGCGTCGCGCCAGGAGGCGGCGCGGGCGCCGGCGACGGCGTTGCGGCCGCGGACGACCAGGGTGGTGAGGCGGCCCTCGACTCCGGGGTGCGGGGCGGCGGCCTGGACCTGGGCGAGGTGGCTGGTGGCGCGCTGGTAGAGGGTGATCAGCTCGTCGGACTCCTCGCCGGTGAGGCGGCGGCGCCTGCTGAGGACCTCCAGACGGTGCCATTCCGCCTGGTGGGCGGCGACGAAGACGTCCAGGTCCATGGCGGCTCTCTCCGGGGGCGCGGTGGGGCGGACGGCAGCCACTGGTTGGTGTGCGGCCGGGCTGTTTGCGGGCCTTAGCTTGCCAGAGCGGGAGGCGGGCGCGTCAGGCTTGTCGGAAGCGTTGTACCGGGGGGCGGCCCGGGGTTACCCGCCGGGGGTGTACGGCCTTATGTTTGCCGCTGTTGTTGGAGGGGGTCGGGCCGTGCGACGCGGGGTCGCCGGCGGGCCGTGAAGCGGAGCGGGTGGGTGGCGTGAGCGAGCTGGTGACCGGTGAGGCGGTCGTCCTGGGGCTGCGGACGGCGAGGCTGCCGTCGCGGGCCCTGGCCAGGCTGCTGGACTGGGCCGTGTACACGGTGGCGTTCGTCGTCCTGATCCTCGGCCTGTCGTTGGGGATCTCCGATCTGGAGACCGCGGCCGCGGCGGCGCTCACCCTCTCGACCTTCGTGTTCTGCACGGTGCTGCTGCCCACGCTGGTGGAGACCCTCTCGCAGGGGCGGTCGCTGGGGAAGGTCGCGCTGGGGCTGCGGGTGGTGCGGGCGGACGGCGGTCCGATCCGGTTCCGGCACGCGCTGGTGCGGGGGCTGGTCGGGATCATCGACTTCGGCATGTTCGCGATGCCGGCGGTGGTGGCCTCGCTGTGCTCCGCGGAGGGGCGCCGGCTGGGCGACGTCTTCGGCGGGACGATGGTGATCCGGGAGCGGCTGCCGCACGGCGCCCGGGACCAGGGGGCGGTGCCGCCGGTACCGCCGCAGGTGATGAACGCGCTGGGTGCGGACCTGGTGGCGCTGGACCTGTCCGCGGTGCCGGACGGCCTGTGGCTGTCCGCGCGCCAGGTGCTGGGCCGGATGCACGAGTTGGACAAGCCGGTGGCGGCCGCGCTGGGCGACCGGATGGCCGCGGACATGGCGCAGCGGACGGGTTGGCCGGTGCCGGCGGGGCTGCCGTCGCTGGTGTACCTGGGCGCGGTGGTGATGGAGCGCCAGCGCCGGGAGTGGGAGCGGGCCTCGGCGGCGGCGTACGCGATGTACGCGGCGCAGCAGGCCCAGCTGATGCAGCAGGCCCAGCAGGCCCAGCAGGCGCAACAAGCCCAGCAGGTGCCGCCGGTGCACCGGCCCGGGTACCCGCAGTCGGCTCCCCAGCCCGCTGCGGTGACACTCGCCAAGCCTGCCAAGCCTGCCGGGCCCGCCGAAGCGCCGGCGCCGGCCGCGGGTGGCGGGGGGTTCGTACCGCCCGCGTAGCCGGGTCAGGCGGCGCGGCGCGGGTTGGGCGGGGAGTCGAGTTCTTCGAGTTCGATGCCGGGGGCGCCGAGCAGGACGTCCCCGGTGAGGTGGAGGTCGCGGACCTCGCCGGTGTCGAGGTCGGTGACCCGGTAGTGCTCGACGGGGAGCGGGCCGCTGTCGGTGGGGTGCTCCTGGAGGGAGTGGAGTTGCCAGCCCTGGTCGAGGGTGCGGGGGGCGAGGGAGTCGCCGGTGAAGGAGACCAGGCGGATCCGGGCGCTGCCGCCGGGGTCGAGGGCGAGCAGGCGGGCGGTGGCCACCAGGAAGGCCGGGGAGTCGCCGGTGAAGGCGTGCGCCCGGTCCTCCCCCTCGGTGGCCTCCCCGCTGCCGGCGGCACCGGCGCGGACCCAGTGGACGCCGTCGAGCGCGCCGCCGCGGACCTGCCAGCCGCCGGAGCGGAGTTCGAGCCGGATCGGGCGGTGCCGGGCGTCCAGCGTGAGGTCGGTGGTGCCCTGGACGGTGCCGTCGGGGCGGTAGCGCTTGGCGACGTAGCGCCAGCCGGCGGGGCCGGGGGCGCACTGGAAGCGCTCCTCGCCGAGCGGGGTTCCGTCGTGCGGGTCGTGGAGGGAGTAGCGGCCGTTCGGCATGGGGGAAGCCTACGTAACCGGGCGTGCGACCTTCCCGGGGGCGGGCGGGCTGCGCCTGGACGCTGCGCCGGTGGACGGCCGCGAGGCGTACCGGCTGTCGTCGAGCGACCCGGCGCACGCGGCGGCGATAGCGGCCGGAACGCGCCGGTGCCCGGCACCCCCTGCGGCGGGGGTGCCGGGCACCGGCGGGTGGAGCGGTGATCAGTAGCGGTACTGCTCGGCCTTGTACGGGCCCTCGACCGGGACGCCGATGTAGTCGGCCTGGTCCTGGGTGAGGGTGGTGAGCTTGACGCCCAGGGCGTCGAGGTGGAGGCGGGCGACCTTCTCGTCCAGGTGCTTCGGCAGCACGTACACGCCGACCGGGTACTGCTCGGTCTTCGTGAACAGCTCGATCTGCGCGATGGTCTGGTTCGCGAAGGAGTTGGACATCACGAACGACGGGTGGCCGGTCGCGTTGCCGAGGTTGAGCAGGCGGCCCTCGGACAGCACGATGATCGTCTTGCCGTCGGCCTTGCGCCACTCGTGGACCTGCGGCTTGACCTCGGTCTTGACCACGCCGGGGAGCTTGGCCAGGCCCGCCATGTCGATCTCGTTGTCGAAGTGACCGATGTTGCCGACGATGGCCTGGTGCTTCATCCGCGCCATGTGGGAGGCCAGGATGATGTCCTTGTTGCCGGTGGTGGTGACGAAGATGTCGGCGATCTCGACGACGTCCTCCAGGGTGGTGACCTGGTAGCCGTCCATCGCCGCCTGCAGCGCGCAGATCGGGTCGATCTCGGTGACGATGACCCGGGCGCCCTGGCCGCGCAGCGACTCCGCGCAGCCCTTGCCGACGTCGCCGTAGCCGCAGACGACGGCGACCTTGCCGCCGATCAGGACATCGGTGGCCCGGTTGATGCCGTCGATCAGCGAGTGGCGGCAGCCGTACTTGTTGTCGAACTTCGACTTGGTCACCGAGTCGTTGACGTTGATCGCCGGGAACAGCAGCTTGCCGTCCCGGTGCATCTCGTACAGGCGGTGGACGCCGGTGGTGGTCTCCTCGGTGACGCCCTTGATGGTGGCGGCGACCTCGGTCCACTTCTGCGGGGTCTCGACCAGGGTGCGGTTGAGCAGCTCCAGGATGATCCGGAACTCGTCGTTGTCCGCGCTGTCGGGCGACGGCGCGGCGCCGGCCTTCTCGAACTCGACGCCCTTGTGGATCAGCAGGGTGGCGTCACCGCCGTCGTCCAGGATCATGTTCGGGGTCTGGCCGTCCGGCCAGGTCAGCGCCTGCTCGGTGCACCACCAGTACTCCTCCAGGGTCTCGCCCTTCCAGGCGAAGACCGGCACGCCCTGCGGGTTCTCCGGGGTGCCCTCCGGACCGACCGCGATCGCGGCGGCCGCGTGGTCCTGGGTGGAGAAGATGTTGCACGAGCACCAGCGGACCTCGGCGCCCAGCGCGGTGAGGGTCTCGATCAGCACCGCGGTCTGCACCGTCATGTGCAGCGAGCCGGTGATCCGGGCCCCCGCCAGCGGCTGCGAGGCCGCGTACTCGGCGCGGATCGACATCAGGCCGGGCATCTCGTGCTCGGCGAGCTGGATCTCCTTGCGACCGAACGGGGCCAGGGAGAGATCGGCGACCTTGAAGTCGCCGGTGGGCTGGTTCGACATGCGAACTCCTCGTGGGAAGGGCCTGGTTACGGGTGTGCTGAGCGGCAGAGGGCGCACGGGAGCGACCCTCTGCTGCGGCACAATCCGTCGGAGGACCTCTCTCCCTCGACCGGAGCCCCGCTCCGATCGACCGCCATCAGCAGCGACGTTTGGCACTGCTGACGAATCTACACCGATCGGGCTCGGCTCAGTGGGCGTTCCGGCCGGGTCCGCCCGGAGTCGCGTCCTCGTCGGGGCCCGCCAGCGCCTTCTCCTCGGAGTAGATGTCGGGCTCCAGGTAGATCGCCCGGGCGATCGGCACGGCCCTGCGGACCCGCACCTCGGCCTGGTCGATCGCCTCGGCGATCACGGCGGCGCTGTCCTCCGCGTTGACCCCGATCTTGGCGGCGACCAGCAGTTCCTCGGGGCCGACGTGCAGGGTGCGCATGTGGATCACCGAGGTGACGGTGTCGTGGTCGACCAGCGCCTCGCGGATCTTCACCACCACCTCGGCGTCGGCGGACTCGCCGATCAGCAGCGACTTGGTCTCCAGTGCCAGCACCAGCGCGATGACCACCAGCAGCACGCCGATGCACAGGGTGCCGATGCCGTCCCAGACCGCGTCGCCGGTGGCGACGGTCAGGCCGACGCCGCCCAGCGCCAGCGCCAGGCCGATCAGCGCGCCGGTGTCCTCCAGCAGCACGACCGGCAGCTCGGGGGCCTTGGCGCGGCGGATGTACGAGGCCCAGCCGTGCTTGCCCTTGTCCTTCGCCGCCTCCCGGTAGGCGGTGAAGAAGGAGTAGCCCTCCAGCAGGATGGCGAAGACCAGCACGCCGACCGGCCAGTACCAGTTCTCCAGCTCGTGCGGGTGGGCGATCTTCTCGTAGCCCTCGTAGATCGCGAACATGCCGCCGACGCTGAACAGCACGATCGAGACCAGGAACCCGTACACGTACCGTTCGCGGCCGTAACCGAACGGGTGCTCCTCGGTGGCGGCCCGCTGCGAGCGCTTGCCGCCGACCAGCAGCAGGACCTGGTTACCCGAGTCCGCGATCGAGTGCACGCCCTCGGCGAGCATCGAGGACGAACCCGAGAACGCGAACGCCACGAACTTGCTGACCGCGATGCCCAGGTTCGCGGACAGCGCCGCGACCAGTGCCTTGGTACCGCCTTCGGTGCTCAACCCCGTACGTCCCTCCGCGCGGGCCCGGTCTTTGCCGGGCCTTTGTTGACGAGGGGACGATACCTTGTCAGCTCCGGGTGGCCAGGCCCAGGTACACCGCCGCGAAGTCGGTCAGGCCGACCAGCTCGGCCAGCGCCTGCAGCGGCTCCTCCCGGCTGGAGGTGTGCTCGGTGACCCGGACCTCGTGCGCGGCGGCCAGCCGGCGGGCCCGGGCGACCGGCCAGCCGGGCTGCTCCAGCTCGGCCGCGCCCGGGGTGTGCCGCAGCAGCAGCACCTGGAGCTGGAGCGGCACCGGCTCGTCGACCCGGTCGCGGAAGAAGTCGTCCGGGTCGGTGCCGAGCCGGCCGGTGAACATGCCGCGGTGCGCGGTCAGCGCCTGCGGGAGCCGGGCGGCCAGCGCGGGCAGGCCGGCCCGGTCGGCCAGCGCGGCGGCGAACCGCTCCGCCGCGGCGGCGGCCGGGGCGCCCTCGGCCCACAGCAGCGGGACGGTCTCGGCCAGCCGGGCGGCCAGGCCCTTCGCCGGGTTGTCGTACGCCTGGGCGTCGGGGCGGCAGCGCACCGCGACCTCGTCGAGGCGGTCGGCGGCGGCCTCCAGCGCGCCGGGGCCGAGCTGGGTGACGCCGATCCGGTCGGCCAGCGCCAGCAGCGGGGCCAGGAAGGCCCACAGCGCGGCCGGGTCCTCGGCCGGGAGGTCGGGTTCGGCGTCGGTGCCCTCCGGCTCCACCGCGCTGGGCTCGAACGGTAGCGGCAGGGCGCGCACCTGGAGCGCCGCCTCGAACAGCTCCGAACGCTCCGGGGCGATCACCGCGATCGCGCAGCCCCGGGCGTACGCCTGCTCGGCCAGGTTGATCAGACCGCCCTCGCGGCCGTTCTCGCTGGCCACCACGATCAGGTCCAACGAACCGGCCCAGCCCGGCAGTTGCCAGGTCTCGCCGTCGGTGAAGGCGAACCCGCCGGGGCGGGCGTCGGACGGCGGCAGCGGCCACACCTGGCTGCTGGGCACCGCCAGCGCCGCCAGCACGGCGGCCGCGGTCAGCACCCCGCCGTGCCCGGCGACCAGCACCGTGCGCGGCCGCCCGTCCGGGTTCAGCGCGCCGACGCCGGCCGCGTCGGCCCGGCGCAGCGCGATCCGGATCCGGGCGCCCGCTCCGGCCAGGGCCAGCAGCTCGCGCCGCCGGTCGGCGCGCCGCACCGCGGCCGGGTCGTCCAACAGGGTGTCGTCGAACATGGCGGCTGGCCTCCAGCGACTGGGCGGGGCAGGGTCAGGACGGGCGGCGGGCCTCGTCCACCAGCAGGACCGGGATGCCGTCGCGCACCGGGTACACCAGGCCGCAGCCCTCGCCGGTGCAGCGCAGCTCGTGCGTCTCGCCCTCGGTCTCCTCGGCCAGCGGGGAGCGGCACTCCGGGCAGACCAGGATCTCCAGCAGGAAGGACGGCAGGCTCATGGCGGACGACTCCGGGTGCTCGGGCGGCGGTGTGGGAAGCCGGTGACACAGCAGTACCCCGGCCGGTGGCAACCCTACCGGCCGGGGCACGCGAAAAGTCAGCGGCGGGCTGACGGGAGTGCGGTCAGCCGCGGACGATCGCCAGCACGCCGTCGCGCAGCTCGGCCATCTTCGCCGGGTCCTTGGCCTCGGCGTTCAGGCGCAGCAGCGGCTCGGTGTTGGAGGCGCGCAGGTTGAACCACCAGTCCGGGCCGGCCACGGTCAGGCCGTCCAGCTCGTCGGTGGTGACGCCCTCCAGGCCGGCGTAGGCGGCGCGCACCTTCTCGGTGGCGGCGGCCTGGTCGGCGACGGTGGAGTTGATCTCGCCGGAGGCGGCGTAGCGCTCGTACTTGGCGGTCAGCGCGGACAGCGGGCCGTCCTGCCCGCCGAGCGCGGCCAGCACGTGCAGCGCGGCCAGCATGCCGGTGTCGGCGCGCCAGAAGTCGCGGAAGTAGTAGTGCGCGGAGTGCTCGCCGCCGAAGACCGCGTCGGTGTTCGCCATCTCCTGCTTGATGAAGGAGTGGCCGACCCGGGTGCGGACCGGGACGCCGCCGAGGTCGCGGACCACCTCGGGCACCGTCCAGGAGGTGATCAGGTTGTGGATGATCGTCGGGTTGGCCTCGCCGCCCGCCTGGGCGCGGGCGATCTCGCGCTCGGCGACCAGGGCGGTGATCGCGGACGGGGAGACCGGGTCGCCGTTCTCGTCGATCACGAAGCAGCGGTCGGCGTCGCCGTCGAAGGCCAGGCCGATGTCGGCGCCGACCTCGCGGACCTTGGCCTGCAGGTCGACCAGGTTGGCCGGGTCCAGCGGGTTGGCCTCGTGGTTGGGGAAGGTGCCGTCCAGCTCGAAGTACATCGGGACGACGTCCAGCGGCAGGCCGTCGAAGACGGTGGGGACGGTGTGGCCGCCCATGCCGTTGCCCGCGTCCACCGCGACCTTGAGCGGGCGGATCGCGGTCAGGTCGACCAGCTTGCGCAGGTGTTCGGCGTAGCCGCCCAGGGTCTCCTTGGCGGAGAGCGTGCCGGTGGTGGTGGCGGCTTCGGCGGCCGGGACATGCACCTTGCCGTCCTCGTCGAGCCAGGACTCGACCAGCTCGCGGATCTCGGACAGGCCGGTGTCCTGGCCGACCGGGGCGGCGCCCGCGCGGCACAGCTTGATGCCGTTGTACTGGGCCGGGTTGTGCGAGGCGGTGAACATCGCGCCGGGCAGGTCCAGGCTGCCGCTGGCGTAGTACAGCTGGTCGGTCGAGCAGAGCCCGATCTCCACCACGTCGGCGCCGCGGGAGGCGGCGCCCTCGGCGAAGGCGCGGGACAGCGAGGGCGAGGACGGGCGCATGTCGTGGCCGACGACCACCGCGCTGCCACCGATCACCTCGACGAAGGCCGCACCGAAGGCGTGCGCCAGCGACTCGTCCCACTGGTCCGGCACGACGCCCCGGACGTCGTACGCCTTCACAAGCTGCTTGAGGTCCCGCACCAGAATGCTCCCGTGTGTGTGCTGCGATGTGCTGCGGGCGTACCGGACGCATCCGTCCGAGCCGCAGAGGGGCAGCGTACCCGGCCCCGGCGAACGGCCGGCGCCGCCGTCCGGCCCCGGGGGTCAGCTCTCCGGGGAGCGCAGCACCCGCAGGTGCCCCCGCCGCCCGGACTCGCCCTCGGGGGGCGGGCCCTGACGGGGCGTGCGCTCCTGCGGGCGGGCCGCCTCGCGCACCGCGTTCGCCAGTGCTTCCAGGTCGTCGCTGCTGCGCCGCAGCGGGCCGGTGTCGCCCGCCAGGCGGACCACGTCCCAGCCGCGCGGGGCGGTGAGGCGCTCGGCGTGCTCGGCGCAGAGGTCGTAGCAGTGCGGCTCCGCGTACGTCGCCAGCGGGCCGAGCACCGCGGTGGAGTCCGCGTAGACGTACGTCAGCGTCGCCACGGCCGGTCGGCCGCACGCGGTCCGCGAACAACGACGTACAGAGCTCACGAGGGTGGACGGTACCGCAAGTCGGACCGGCCCGCGAAGACCCGCCCCGGCTCGCGTGTCCCGTCGCCGTTACGCGCCGTGCTGGAGTGGTCCACTTCCGGGCATCCAGGGACTACGCTCGACACTGCTATGGACAGCTCGACACCCTCGTCCCCGCCCGGTCCCGGCCGCCGCAAGCACCGCGACCGGCACGGCCGCGGCCTGCGCGGACCGCTGGCCCCGCCGCAGGTGCCCATCTCGCTGACCCGCTCCGAGCTCTTCGACGACTACGTCCGGGAGTCCATGGAGCGGCTGGTGCGGCGCTGGCCCCAGCTGGAGGACGTGGAGTTCGCCGTCCTGGAGGTCCCGCTGCCCGCCAAGGGCGAGCCCGAGCCCGACACCGTCCCGCTCGGCCGGGTCGTCCCCGGCGCGACGGGCCGGCGCAGCCGGATCCTGGTCTACCGGCGGCCGGTGGAGATCCGCGCCAAGTCCAAGGAGGACCGGGCGGCGCTCGTCCACGAGATCCTGATCGAGCAGGTCGCGGAACTGCTGGGGCTCTCGCCGGACGCGATCGACCCCCGGTACGGCGAGGAGTAGGGGAGCGGGGACGGCGGGGCCGGACGCGCTTACCTGAGGACGATCCCGGGGTCGGCGGCGACGCGGGGGACCTCCACGGTGGCGTGGTCGTCGCGGAACCGCTGGGTGGTGAAGGCGGGGACGTCCTTGGTGGTGACGCTGAGCTGGCGGGTGGCGAGGACGGGGCCGCCGCCGAGGGTCCGCAGGGTGAGGGCGTAGGGGCCGTTGGCGCCCTCGGGGTCGATGCCCTCGACGGTGACGGTGGTGCCGGCCGGGACGTCGACGTCCTTGGTGACGGGGGTGCCGCCGCTCGCGCCGGCCGAGCTGCTGACCTTCACCTTGGCGTCGGCGTCGACGGCGGTGAGCATCAGCTTGGTCTGGCCGGCCCGGTTGTCGGCGACGGAGGCGCGGTCGCCGACCGGGGAGCCGCCGGAGAGCCAGGTGGCCTCGGTCTTGCCCTTGTTCTCGCGGTCGACCCGCAGGCCGGCCACGACCGGGGTGGGGTGGCCCGCGCTGGAGGGGGTGAGCCGGATCGCGCTCGCGCCCTCGCGGGTCTCCGCGGAGAACTGGAAGTCGAGGGTGGCGGTCATGCCGGCCTTGACGTGGATGCTCTCCTTGCCGGCGGGGGTGAACCAGCCGTTCTTGCCGGAGAGCTGGACCTTCAGGTCGGCGTCGTCGGCGGAGTCGGTGGCGACCACCAGGTGGGCGGTGGTGACGTCGTCGGGGATGCCGGGGACGGTGACGCTGGGGCCGGGGTCGGCGGAGGGTTCGAGCCAGTCGGTGCCCTTGCCGGTGTCGATGGCGTGGACGCCGGCGCCGACCCGTCCGCTGCGGGTGACGACGTGCAGGGCGAGGTCGTCGACGGGGCCCTTGGTGAGGCTGCTGAGCAGCAGCGTCTGGGTCTGGCCGGGGGCGATCGAGATGCTGCTGGCGAGCTCGTTCTCGATCAGGCCTTTGTCGCCGTACATCCGCAGGTCGACGACGGCGGGCAGGCTGTCGGCGTTGACCAGCGTGACGTAGTCGACCCGGTTGCCCGCGGTGCTCGCGCCGGCGAACCAGAAGCTGGTGCCGGAGGGCACGCAGTCGGCGCCGGCCAGGCTGGTGCCGCCGTTCTCGGAGCTGGTGACCTGGGTCGCGGTGAAGCCGGGGGCGAGGTTGCCGGTGGCGATCGCGAAGCTGCCGGGGGCGTTGTCGTTGTTGGCGGCGGGGCCGGTCGCCGGGACGCCGGGCTTGGCGAGCGTGACGCGGGCGTCCACGACCGGCGCGCCGGCGTTCGGCGCGGCCGACGGGCTGCCGGAGGGCTGCTCGGACGGGGACCCGGAAGGGGCGCCGGAGGGCTTGGTCGGGGCGGCACGCGCGGGGCTCTGCGCGGCGACCACGTTGTCCGCGTTGGCCTCGGCGAGCAGGCCGCTGCCGGTGCTGCCGGTGCCGCCCTCGGGGCTGAACAGGGTGAGGTTGGTGGAGCCGGTGACGCCCTGCATCGGCGGCGGGCAGACCAGCGCGGTGCGTTCGACCTGCGCGGTGGTGCGGGCGCCGCCCGCGTCGGCGGCGGAGGTCGCCGGGGAGCGCAGTTCGGCGATGCCGAACACCAGGCCGAGCACGGCCACGCCGGCCAGCAGGGACTGGCCGGTGCGGCTGCCGCCGGTCACCGCGCCCAGGTCGGGGGCCTTGAACTTGGGCGCCTTCAGGGTGGGCTTCTTCATCGCTGGTCGCTCCCCGTCCCGGGCTGCTGCGGGTGGCCGCCGTAGGGGTCGTTGGGGTCGTAGTAGGTGGTGGGCTGCTGCTGTTCGGGCAGCCAGGGCTGCTGCTGCCCGTCCTGCTGCGGGTAGCCGGCGGCGTACGGGTCGGTCCAGCCCTGGGCGGGCGGGGTGTCGTAGCCGTAGGACTGCTGCTGGCCGTACTGGTCGTAGCCGTCGCCCTGCTGGGGGGCGCCGACGGGCTGCTGGGTGTAGTCGTAGCCGTAGCCGTCGGACTGGTAGGTCTGCTGCTGGTACGGGTCGGCCTGGTAGGGATCGGCCTGGTACGGATCGGCGAAGGTCTCGGGCTCGGGCCGGTAGGGCTCGGGGGCGGGTTCGCCGACGGGCTGGGCCGGGATGCCGGGGGTGTAGACGCCGGGTTCGGCCTGCGGGTCCTCGCCCTCGCCGCGTTCGGCGAGGCGGCGGGCCCGGCGGCTGCCGGGGACGGGCGCCTGGGCCTGGGCCTGGGCGGCCAGGGCCTGGGCGGCGACGACGTCCTCGGGGATGTCGTCGTCGTTGGTGTTGCGGCGGCCGGGCAGGGCCAGGACCAGCACGACCACGCCGAGCGCGAGCCGGCCCCAGGCCCACGCGGTGTGGGCGGCGCCGTCGGTGCGGGTGACGTCGAGCCGGCCGCCCTCGGCGGGGAGGGTGAAGCCCTGCGCCCAGCCGTCCACGGTGACGGCCTGCAGCGGCTTGCCGTTCAGGGTGGCCTGCCAGGCGGGGTCGGCCTGTTCGGCGAGCCGGAGCTGGCGGCCGGCCGGTCCGGCCGGGACGGTGGTCCAGATGTCGTGCTGCCCGGCGGGGACGGCCACCGGGGCGGCGCCGGGGCTGGTGATCTGCGCCCGGGTGCCGGGGACGCTGGTGATCTGCCACAGGCCGGTGCCGTTGTCGAGGCTGAGCCGGACGATGCCGGGCGTGGTGTCCAGCACGTCGCGGACCTTGGCGATCACCGGGTCCTTCACCTGGACGTAGCTGACGCCGTACCCGGCGAGGGTGCGGGCCAGGTCGCCGCCGGAGCCGGCCAGCAGCTTGGCGGTGAGCTGGGCCAGCTGTCCGTCGGCGGCGGCGTCCACGGTGCCCTCGGCCTGGCCGGTGGTCAGGCCGGCGCCGCGCACCAGCGCGTACCGCACCGAGGTGCCCTCGGCGTTGCCGGTGACGGTCAGGGTGCGGGAGCGGTCGGTGGTGTTCCCGGACTCGGCGATGAACGCCGGGACCTGGGCGTCGGTGCCGCGCCGCAGCGGGCCGTCGGCGCCGGTGAGCGCCCACCAGACGGCGGTGCCGACGGGGGCGAGCACGGCGGCGGCGAGCACCAGGGCGGCGACCGGCTGGCGCCAGCCGAAGGCGATGCCGGAGACGCGGGTGTTGGCGCCGTCGGCGCCGATCGCGGCGGCGGCGAGCAGCGCGACGCCGGCCAGCAGGGTGGCGGGGCCGGCCCAGGCGGCGGTCCCGGGGCCGCCGGAGGCGGGGGTGACGGCGGTGCCGGCCACCGCGACGGAGAAGACCAGCCCGGCGGCGGCGGCGCCCCAGGCGGCCAGCACGGCGCGGCGGCGGTCGGCGCGCAGCAGGGCGGCGAGCGCGGCGAGCACCACGCCGGCGGACAGCCAGACGGGGGGCGTGCCGGCGCCGCCGGGGTTGACCAGGACCAGGCCGAGCGGGTCGGCGGCGGGGCCGTTGAAGCCGGGGACGCCGGCCTCCAGCAGCAGCCGGGAGGGGTTCGCCAGCACCTGCAGCGACCAGGGGGCGAGCACCAGGACCGGCAGGCCGAGGATCACCACGACGCGTAGGCCGAGCAGCCGCACGGCCTGGACGCCGGAGCCGAACGCGCCGCCGCGGAGCACCGCGTGGACCAGCGCGGCCAGGCAGAGCGGGACGGCGATGGCCCAGGTGAGCGGGACGAAGGCGGTGCTGACGGTGAGCATCAGCACGGTCATCCAGGCGGAGCGCCAGCCGGGGCGGGCGCCCTTGGCGGCGGTCTCCTTGCGGATGCCGAGGCCGGCGGTGATCGCGGCGGCGCGGGCCAGCGGGGGCAGCAGCACGGCGAGCACGGCGGTGCCGATCCGGCCCTGGGCGAGCGCGCCGGTGGCGGCGGGCAGCAGCGCGTAGGTGGCACTGGCCCAGGCGCGGACGGCCTTGGAGGCGATCAGCGGCCGGGAGACCAGGTAGGCGCTGACCGCGGCGAGCGGCACCGAGAGCACCACGATCAGGGTGAGCGCGAGGTCGGCGTGGTCGAACAGCGCCCAGGACAGGACGGCGAGCACCGCGAGGTAGGGCGGGGAGGCGGCGGTGGAGCCGGTGCCGATGGCGTGCCAGGGCGCGGCGTACATGTTCCACAGGCCGGCCGCGCCGTCGGCGGCGGGCAGCAGGGCGCCGCCCTGGAGGTAGCCGGAGCCGATCAGGCCGCGGCAGGCGGCCAGCGCGAACAGCAGCAGTGCGGCGAACAGCACCGGGGCCGGGCGCCGCACCAGCTTCTTGAGCAGGGCGAACTGTTCGACCACCAGGTCGTCGGCGTCGTCGTCGCCGGGGCCGGACTCGACGGAGCCGTGCCGGCCGGCGCCGGCGTCGTCGGTGCCGCCGATGCCGAGCGAGGAGACGACGTTCTCGACGGCGAGCCGGACGGTGGCGCCGGGGGCCGGGAAGAGCGTGCGGTCGTCCAGCGAGTCGACCGAGCGGGTCCTGCGGCGGCGCGCCCGGGAGGCCATCAGCCGTGGCAGGCGCAGCAGTTCGTGGCCGAGGCCGGCGATCTCGTCGTAGGCCTGCCGGGGGTCCTTGCCGACCAGGTTGACGATGACCCGCAGGACCGTGCCGAGGATCAGCCGGAGCAGGACGTACGGGAAGAGCAGGCCCTTGGAGTTGGCGAGCAGGGTGTAGACGGCGCCGGCCTTGTCGACCCGGTGCGGGTGGGCGTTGGCGCAGTCGATGGCGCGGCGTTCGCGGCTGGCGGCCTCGGCGTGCCGGAGCACGGCGTCCGGGGCGACCACGACGCGGTGGCCGGCCGCGTTGACCCGCCAGCAGAAGTCGGTGTCGTCCCGCATCAGCGGCAACGCCCGGTCGAACCCGCCGAGTTCCTCGAACACGTCGCGGCGCACCAGCATGCCGGCGGTGGAGACGGCGAGCACCGGGCGGACCTGGTCGTGCTGGCCCTGGTCCTGCTCGCGGCGGTCGAGGCCGGTCCAGCGGCGACCGGAGCGGGCGATCGTCACGCCGACCTCGAGGAGCTGCCTGCGGTCGTACCAGGAGCGGAGCTTGGGGCCGACGACGGCGGCGGTCGGGGTGGAGTCGGCGACCTGGAGCAGTCGGCGCAGGGCGTCGGTCTGCGGTTCGCAGTCGTCGTGCAGCAGCCAGAGCCACTCGACCGGCTGGGTCTCGCGCGGTCCGCCGCGGCCGAGTTCGTCCTCGCCGGCGAGCGGGTCGCCGAAGTCGTCCCAGCCGCCGGTGACCGGGTCGTAGCCGGACGGGTCGAGGCTGTAGGAGAGGTCCTCGGGGCGCAGCGGGGGGCTATTGAGGACGGCTTCGCCGACGGCGCGGCCGAAGCCGACCCGGCGGCCGAGGACCAGCGGGCCGCTGTCGGGGAGCCAGTCACCGAGGGTGTCGGCGAGCAGTTGCGGGGAGTTGTCGGTGGAGCCGGTGTCCACCGCGAGGACCCGCTGGACCTGCCGGTCCTGGCCGAGCAGTCCGGCAAGCGCCTGCGGCAGCCAGCGGGCGCCGTCGTGCGAGACGATCACCGCGGTGACCAAGTGGCGCGGGTAGGCGGGCGGCCTGGCAGCGGAGAAGCCGCTCTGGTGGCTGTAGACAGTCATCGGGTGCGCGGACCACCGGTTCGGGTTTGACGGCAGATGACGCACCACACTAACGGCTCCGGGTGGCCCGATCGTCCCCGGCGGGTGTGAAGAGACGGTGCAGCGGGTATCGCGTCCGGCCGGTGCCCGGCGGGCGCGGGCCCCCGCCGGGCCCGGGAATGCGAAAGCGCCCCACCTGCTCGTGGTGGGGCGCCGGCACGGGTCCGGGTGCGGCGGAGGGGTTCAGACCGCGCTCTTCTTGAGGCGGCGGCGTTCGCGCTCGGACAGGCCGCCCCAGATGCCGAACCGCTCGTCGTTGGCGAGGGCGTACTCCAGGCACTCGGCCCGGACCTCGCACGCCAGGCAGACCTTCTTGGCCTCCCGGGTGGAGCCGCCCTTCTCGGGGAAGAAGGACTCGGGGTCGGTCTGGGCGCACAACGCGCGCTCCTGCCAGCCGAGTTCCTCTTCGTCTTCCTCGATGCCCTCACCGATCAACAGCTCAAAGAGCTCGCTCATACTGGCGCGCCTCCTCTGCCCCTCTTGGCGTCCCCGTGGTGTTGCCGTTGCCGGTGCGGCGGAACGACACGAGAGAAATTACAGTTGCGTCACTCTGGCCTAGTCAAGCCGGGCTCTGGTATTGGGCCAAGGATTCACTCCCCGGAACCAAGCCACTACGAATAGTGTACATATCCGGACAACCCGGACATCGAGCCTGGCCCCTGACCAGCCATCAGGCCGTACTGCCGCTCCCGACCGGAAGGTCCGGGGCGATCTCAGGGCGTCCCTTCCCGCGGTTTTTAGCTTCGAAACCTTAATGGGCGCTTATCACCCCATCCGGTGGTTCAAAGCCGATGTGACCCGAATGTCCGTCAGCTCGCCTTGACACTGGAGGGTCCGTTGCGGTCTGCTTGCCCGCATGTCAGAGTTCCCGGCCACCTCCGCCGACCGGCGCCGTCAGGCGCTCCTCGGCGCTGCCGCGAACTCCTCGTGTTGTCGCCGCTGTCTCCGCTGTATCTAGGCGCTCGCGTCCCACCGCGCGCCGCCCCGGAACAGAGGCCGACCGCGCGACAGTCCTCCACTGAACGTTCTCGCGGCCCCGGCTGATCCCATCCGCAGCCGAACCCGAGGACGTCACCGTGCGAATGCCCCGCCTCCGCAAGCGCAACCGCGACCGCAAGCGCTTTTCCGCACCCCCCTCCGTGCTCGCCCCGCTCCCCGCGCCCCGCTGGACCGACGGCCTGAGCGACGTGTCCATCGCGGGCGACCCGATGGCCTTCCCGCACCTGGCCCGCACCGACCTGCCCGCGCACCCCACCACGCTCGGCGGCTACGCCCGGCTGGTCCGCGAGATCGCCGCCGACCGGGCCCGCTGGGAGCCGCTGGTCCGCTACGACGCGCTGACCCGCTGGTACGCCCGGCTGGAGACCGGCCCCGGCTACGAGGTCTGGCTGCTGAGCTGGCTGCCCGGCCAGTCCAGCGGCTTCCACGACCACGGCCGCTCCTCCGGCGTGATGACCGTCCTGGAGGGTGAGCTCACCGAACGCTCGCTGACGGCCGGCGGCGAGGGTTCGCGCGCGCTGGTCCCCGGCCGGCTGCGGGTGTTCTCCACGGGCCACCTGCACGAGATGGTCAACGCCTCGCTGGAGCCCGCGGTCTCCGTCCACCTCTACACGCCCGGCCTGGTCGAGATGAACCAGTACCCGGCCGGCACCGCGCAGGAGGCCGCGGAGGGCGCCGCCGCCGACCCGGGGCGTCACCGGGTGCACTGACGCGCTGGCAGGATGAAACCATGCGAATCACTGCGTTGGCGGGCGGGATCGGCGGAGCCAGGTTCCTGCGCGGGCTGCGGGCGGCCCTCACCCCCGAGGACCGGATCACCGTGATCGGGAACACCGGGGACGACATCCACCTCTACGGCCTGAAGGTCTGCCCCGACCTGGACACCGTGATGTACACCCTCGGCGGCGGCATCCACGAGGAACAGGGCTGGGGCCGCACCGACGAGACCTGGTCGATCAAGGAGGAGATGAAGGCGTACGGGGTCGGGCCCGAGTGGTTCGGGCTCGGCGACCGGGACTTCGCCACCCACATCGTGCGCACCCGGATGCTGGCCGCCGGGTACCCGCTGTCCGCCGTCACCGAGGCGCTGTGCGACCGCTGGCAGCCCGGCGTGCGGCTGCTGCCGATGAGCGACGACCGGGTCGAGACCCACGTCCGGATCACCGACGCGGACGGGCCCCGGGTGGTGCACTTCCAGGAGTACTGGGTGCGGCTGCACGCCGCCGTCCCGGCCGAGGCGATCGTGCCGGTCGGCGCCGAGAGCGCGAAGCCCGCGCCCGGCGTGCTGGAGGCGATCGCCGAGGCCGACCTCGTCCTGCTGCCGCCGTCCAACCCGGTGGTCTCGATCGGCACCATCCTCGCCGTGCCCGGCATCCGGGAGGCGGTCGCCGCCGCGGGCGCCCCCGTGGTCGGCCTCTCCCCCATCGTCGGCGGTGCGCCGGTGCGCGGCATGGCCGACAAGGTGCTGGCCGCCGTCGGGGTGGAGACCAGCGCGGCGGCCGTCGCCCGGCACTACGGCGCGCGCCGGGACGGCGGGCTGCTGGACGGCTGGCTGGTGGACACCTCGGACGCCGCCTCGGTCGACGAGGTGGCCGCCGCCGGGATCGCCTGCCGGGCCGTCCCGCTGCTGATGGGCTCCGTCGAGGCCACCGCCGAGATGGCGCGCGCCGCGCTGGCGCTGGCCGCGGAGGTCGCGAAGTGAGCGGGGGCGCGGACTCGGGCGTGAGCGCCGGGGCGTCGGCACTGTCGGTGCTGCCGGTCCGCGGGCTGCCGGAGGTCGCGGCCGGCGACGACCTGGCCGAACTGATCGCCAAGGCGGGCGAGTTCGCGGACGGCGACGTCGTGGTGGTCACCTCCAAGGTGGTCTCCAAGGCCGAGGGTCGGCTGGTGCGCGCCGACGACCGGGAAGCCGCGATCGACGCCGAGACCGTCCGGGTGGTGGCCCGGCGCGGCCGGACCCGGATCGTCGAGAACCGCAACGGCCTGGTGATGGCCGCGGCCGGCGTCGACGCGTCCAACACGGCGCCCGGCACGGTCCTGCTGCTGCCGGTCGACCCCGACGCCTCGGCCCGGCGACTGCGCTCCCGGCTGCAGGAGCTGACGGGCCGGCGGCTGGCCGTGCTGATCACCGACACCTTCGGCCGGCCCTGGCGCAACGGCCTCACCGACGTGGCGATCGGCGCCGCCGGGCTGCCCGTCCTGGAGGACCACCGCGGGCGTTTCGACAGCCACGGCAACGAGCTGCGGCTGACCGTCACCGCCACCGCCGACGAGCTCGCCGCCGCCGCCGACCTGGTCAAGGGCAAGGCCACCGGCACCCCGGTGGCGGTCGTCCGCGGCCTGGACGGGCTGGTCACCGCGGACGACGGGGAGGGCGCCCGCGGGCTGGTCCGCCCCGCCGGGCAGGACATGTTCCGCCTCGGCACCTCCGAGGCCGTCCGCGAGGCGGTCACCCTGCGGCGCACGGTGCGCGCCTTCACCGACGAACCCGTCGACGGCGGCGCGGTGCGGCGGGCCGTCGCCGCCGCGGTCACCGCCCCCGCCCCGCACCACACCACCCCCTGGCGGTTCGTCCTGCTGGAGACCCCGGAGGCCAGGACCGGGCTGCTGGACGCGATGCTCGCCGCCTGGCAGCGGGACCTGCGGGAGCTCGACGGCTGGACCGAGGAGCGGATCGCCCGGCGCACCGCCCGGGGCGAAGTGCTGCGCGGCGCACCGTACTTGATCGTTCCGTGCCTGGCCATGGACGGCTCCCACGACTACCCCGACGAGCGGCGGGCCGCCGCCGAGCGGGAGATGTTCGTGGTGGCGATCGGCGCCGCCGTGCAGAACCTGCTGGTCGCGCTCGCCGGCGAGGGCTACGGCTCGGCGTGGGTGTCCTCGACGATGTTCTGCCGCGACACCGTCCGCGAGTCGCTGGACCTCCCGGCGGGCTGGGACCCGATGGGCGCGGTCGCCGTGGGCCGGGCGGCGCAGGGGCCGGGGGAACGCCAGGCGCGGGACGCGGAGTCCTTCCTGACGGTGCGGTAGGGGCACCCAGGGGCCCGGGGAACGGCGGGGGCGCGGCCGCCGCGGTGCCCTCCCGGCGTCTCACCGGTTCCGGTGGTCGTTGGGGGTGAGGCGGGGGCCGTACTTCGGAGGACGGGCCCCGGTGAGGGGGAGGATGCGGCAGAGGCGGTGGCGGTGGGGGCGGTAGGGCTCCAGCAGGGCGAGCATCTGGGCGTCGTCGCTGCGGGGCCGGCCGGCCAGCGCCCAGCCGACGGTGTTGGGGAGGTGGAAGTCCCCGACGGAGACGGCGTCGGCGTCGCCGTTGCTGCGCTGGAGGGTCTCCGCGGCCGTCCAGGGGCCGATGCCGGGGACGGCGGTGAGGCGGGCGAAGGCGTCCGCCGGGGCCATCGCGGCGGCCTGCTCGAGGCGGGCGGCGAGGCGGGCCGCGCGCACGACGGTGGCGGAGCGCTTGGGGTCGACGCCGGCCCGGTGCCAGGCCCAGCTGGGGACGAGGGTCCATTCGCGGGCGGTGGGGACGACCCGCATGCCGAGGTCGGCGGCCGGGCCGGGGGCCGGGGTGCCGTGGTCGCGGAGCAGGGCGCGCCAGGCCCGGTAGGCCTCCGTGGTGGTGACCTTCTGCTCCAGGATCACCGGGACCAGGGATTCCATCACCAGGCCGGTGCGGGTCAACCGGAGCCCCGGGCAGGAGCGTTGGGCCTCGCGGAGCGGCCCGGGGGGCAGCACGAGCCCGGCCGGGTCGTCGTGCGCGCCGAGCATCGCCGGGAGCTGTTCCAGCAGCCAGCCGGCGCCGGGCCCCCAGGCGGTGGCGTCGATCCCGTCGGCGCGCTGGAGGATCCGCAGGGTGCCGGGCCCGTCGGGGGTGCGGGAGGCGCGCCAGACGGCGCCGTCGGGGGTGCGCTGGAAGGCGGGGTCGCCGGCGCCGTGCTGGAGCGGGAAGAGGGTGCGTCCCAGGTCGAGCGGGTAGCCGGGCCGCCACTGTCGGGTCTGGGCGGACATCGGTACATCCTCGGAAGTCGGGGGCGGGACCCCGGGGCTCGGGCACGGGGCAGGGTGAGCGTAACGCGGCGCGGTGTCGCGACGCGGCGGGCCGAACGGGCGGGCACCCTCCCGTCCGGCGGGGCGCAGGACGTAGGCTGGACCGCACCATGACTGCGCCTTTCGCTGCCGACGCCCGCACCCCCGCCGAGCTGCTGCAGGCCTTCCTGCGCCCGGGGTCCGCCGCCGACCCGTCCCGCCCGTTGGTGACCTTCTACGACGACTCGACCGGGGAACGGGTGGAGTTGTCGGCGAAGACGTTCGACAACTGGGTGGCGAAGACGGCCAACCTGCTGCAGGACGAGTTGAACGCCGCACCGGACGACCGGGCGGCGCTGCTGCTGCCGGCGCACTGGCAGAGCGCGGTGTGGCTGCTGGCCTGCTGGTCGGTGGGCGTGGTGGCGGTGCCGCAGGGCGAGCCGGAGGGCGCCGACCTGGTGGTCTCGGGCCCGGACGGGCTGGCGGCCGCGCAGGCGTGCCCGGGCGAGCGGGTGGCGCTGGCGCTGCGCCCGCTGGGCGGCCGGTTCCCGCAGCGGCCGGACGGGTTCCTGGACTACGCGGCGGAGGTGCCCGGGCAGGGCGACCGGTTCGCCCCGTACTCGCCGGTGGACCCGCAGGCGGTGGCGCTGGAGACGCTGGTGGACGGGCTGCCGCTGAAGCTGACCGGCGAGCAGGCGGTGGCGCTGGCCCGGGAGGGCGCGGCCCGGCTGGGCCTGGACAGCGGCAGCCGGGTGCTCTCGACGCTGTCGTTCGACGACTGGACGGGCCTGGAGGCGGGCCTGCTGGCGCCGCTGGCGGCCGGGGCGTCGGTCGTCCTGTGCCGCAACTCCGGGAAGTTGACGGAGGATCAGTGGCGGAGCCGGATCGAATCCGAACGGGTGACTCTGCGTCTGGGTTGACGACCGGGGCCCACCGGGACGGGTAGTCCTGGGGCGATGGCAGTGGAGTGCGGCGGCGGCGCGCTCCGCCCGGCGGATCGGACCGGGCGGGGAGCGCCGCCGCCGTTTTCCACCCTTCCGCCGGGTGACGGGTATCACATGGTGGACGGTTGGGGCGTCAGGCTCGTTTAGGGTGTCCGGGATGAACAGCGGACACCGGAACCGGGGCGACTCGGCGGACTCGAACCCTCCCGGCGTCGACCCCGCCGACCAGTGGGTGCTCGACCCGGCCACCGGCGAGTTCCGGCTCGACCTGGACGCCGGCCGCCGGCCCGCCGCCGCGCGCCCCCGGTCCGCGCGCCGGGCCCCGGCCGAGGCCGCCGACGCCGACGCGCCGGCCCCCCGCGGCTCCCGGGCCGCCCGGGGCGGGAAGGGCGCGACCGCGGTGGCGGGCGGCCGGGCCGCCCGCCGCAAGGGCCGCTCGACCCGCGGCCGGCGGGCGCTGAAGTGGTCCGCGGGCACGCTGGGCCTGGTGCTGGTGGCGGGCTGCGGCGGCGCGTACTACGTGTACCAGCACTTCAACAACAACATCTCCTCGGTGAAGGTCGAGGTCGGTGACGACTCCGAGCGCCCGCAGGCGACCGACGCGCTGAACATCCTGGTGATCGGCACCGACAGCCGGGTCGGCCTGGGCCGCGAGTACGGCGACGAGGGCTCGACCGGGCACGCGGACACCACGCTGCTGTTCCACATCGCCAAGGACCGCTCCAACGCGACGGTGCTGTCCATCCCGCGCGACCTGATGGTGCAGATCCCGGACTGCAAGAGCGGCGACACGAGCATCCCCGGCGAGGCCAGGGCGATGTTCAACACCAGCCTGGGGCAGGACGGGCGCGACCCGGGCTGCACCTGGAAGACCGTGGAGAAGCTGACCGGCGTCCGGATCAACCACTTCATGATGGTCAACTTCGAAGCGGTGAAGACCCTTTCGACCGCGGTCGGCGGTGTCGAGGTGTGCGCCGCCACCGACATCGACGACCCGTACTCGCACCTGAAGATGTCCGCGGGCCGGCACGTGGTGCAGGGCGAGGAGGCGCTGGCCTTCGTCCGCACCCGGCACGCGGTGGGCTTCGGCGGCGACCTGACCCGCATCCCGCTGCAGCAGCAGTTCATCTCCTCGATGATCCGCAAGATGAAGAGCAGCGACACCCTGACCAGCCCCACCAAGCTGTGGGACCTGGCGGACGCCGCCACCAAGGCGCTCACCGTGGACGACGGGATCGGCAGCGTCAACAAGCTGAAGGACCTGGCGCTCGACATCTCCCGGGTCGACACCAAGAACATCACCTTCACCACGGTGCCGGTGATCGACGACCCGACGAACAACAACCACCTGGTGCTCAAGCCGAACGACGCCCAGCAGGTGTTCTCGATGATCGCCGCGGACCGCTCGCTGACCGGCGCCCCGGCGCCGAGCGCCGCCCCCGGGACGCCCCAGGCCCCGGCCTCCTCCGCCCCCGCCGCGCCCCAGGTGGACGCGGCCGGCGTGAAGGTCACCGTGCGCAACGGCAGCGGAACCCCCAAGCAGGCCACGAAGGCGGCCACCGCGCTCCAGGACAAGGGCTTCGAGCTGGCCGTCGCGGGCAACAACGCGGACGCGGCGGACACCAGCACGGTCTCCTACCCCGCCGGGCACGAGGACGAGGCGCAGGCGGTGGCCGCGGCCCTCGGACTGCCCGCGACGGCGGCGCAGGCGAGCAGCAGGCTCGGGGCCAAGGACGGCGTGGTGGTCGTGATCGGCAAGGACTTCACCGGCGCGGCCGGCACGCCCTCGCCGGCCCCGACCGAGGCGCCCAAGGACATCCAGCGGGTGCAGGCGGACGACACCAACGTCTGTGCGGCCAAGGGGAAGTGAGGGGCCCCTCCGCTCCCCGGCCCCGGGGTGCCCGCCCGCCCTGGCTAGGCGTCGCGGACGAGGGTGTCGGGGCCGGTCTCGGTGTAGCCCTCGCCGGTGCGGGGGCAGTGCCAGCGGCCGGGGCCGGCGGGGGTGAGCGGTTCGCCGGCCCGGCCGACCCATTTGATCCGGCGGGCGGGGACGCCGGCCACCAGGGCGTGGTCGGGGACGTCGCGGTGGACGACCGCGCCGGCGGCGACCAGGGCCCAGCGGCCGACGGTGACGCCGGCGACCAGGACGGCGCGGCCGCCGATCGAGCAGCCCTCGCGGAGGGTGACGCCGCGGGCGTGCCAGTCGTCGCCGCGCTTGAGCCTGCCGTCCGGGTCCACGGAGCGCGGGTAGAGGTCGTTGGTGAGGACGGCGGCGGGGCCGACGAAGACGCCGTCCTCCAGGACTGCGGGCTCGTACACCAGGGCGTGGTTCTGCAGCTTGACCCGGTCGCCGAGCCGGACGCCGGGGCCGACGTACGCGCCGCGGCCGATGATGCACTCGGCGCCGATCCGGGCGTCCTCGCGGATCTGGGCGAGGTGCCAGACGGTGCTGCCGGGGCCGATCTCGGCGCTCGGGTCGACGTCGGCGGTGGCCTCGATCCTGGGGGCGCTGCTCGTCATGGCGCGAGCCTAGTGCGCGGCGACGGCCCCCGTCCGGCGTTCCGGGGACCGTCCTCGACGGGGCGTCAGGCCGCGGTGGTGGGCTTCGGGTCGATCGGGGCGGGCGGGGTGGAGGCGATCACCTTGCGGGCCAGCTTGCGCGGGGAGGTGAGGAAGCCGAAGCCCCAGCTCATGTGCATGGTGGCGAGGGCCACCGGGAGCAGCAGCCGCGACTTCGCGGACAGGCCGGGGCTCTTCAGGCTGCCGAGGACGATCGCCAGCAGGTAGCCGGCCGGCAGGACGAGGAACGCCGGGTGCACCAGGACGCCGAGCAGCAGGCCGGCCAGCACGCCGAGCAGGGCGGCCGGCGGGGCCAGGTAGCGCAGGTTGACCGAGCCGCGGTGGTAGCGGGTGACGACCCGGCGCCAGCGGCCGTAGTCCTTGTACTGCTTGGCCAGGGCGCGCACGCTGGGCCGGGGACGGTAGGTGACCTTGAGCTGGGGGGTGAACCAGACCAGGCCGCCGGCCCGGCGGATGCGGTAGTTGAGCTCCCAGTCCTGGGCGCGGATGAACTCCTCGTTGTAGCCGCCCTGCCGCTCCAGCACCTCGCGGCGGAACACCCCGAGGTAGACGGTGTCGGCGGGGCCGGCCAGGCCGCCGGTGTGGAAGGCCGCGTTGCCGACGCCGACCTTGGAGGTCATCGCGGCGGCGACGGCGTGTTCCCAGTCGTTCTCGCCCTCGGCGTGCATGATGCCGCCGACGTTGGCGGCCTCCATCTCGTCGAGCAGGCGGACCGCCGTGGCGATGTAACCGGGCGTCAGCAGGCCGTGGCCGTCGACCCGGACCACCACGGGGTGGCGGCTGGCCCGGATCGCCGCGTTCAGGCCCGCCGGGGTGCGGCCGGTCGGGTTGGGGACGGTGCGCACCCGCGGGTCCTCGGCGGTGAGCGCGGCGGCGATCTCGTCGGTCCGGTCCGAGGACGGGCCCAGCGCGATCACCACCTCCAGTTCGCCGCCGTACTCCTGCTCCAGGATGCGGCGGACGGCGGTGCGCAGGTGTCGTTCCTCGTTGAGCACCGGCATGATCACGGAGACCGCCGGCAGCTCCTCAGCAGCCTTGGTGTTCATCGTGCCCGAGCGTACCGGCGCGGCACGGTGCCTGTCAGACGGGGTCCTCCCCCGTCCGGCGCGCCGTCCGGGCGGGCGCGGCCGGCCCGCCTACCATCCGGAAGATGCCTCAGCAGCGTCCGCCCGCACGCCTCTCCGCACCGGTCCAGCGGCGAGGTCCGGGCCGTCGGAGCCGGGGCCGCTGGGCGGCGGGCGTCCTGTCCTTCGCGGTCCTGGCCACCTCGTGCGGCGGGTGGGCGGTGCTGAACGGCGTCGGCTCCTCGCTCGACCGGGTGGACGCGATCGGCGGCGGCCCGGACCGCCCGGCCGACGACGGCGCCTCGACCTTCCTGGTGGTGGGCACCGACGAGCGCGAGGGCATCCCGGAGTCCACCCTGAAGGACGTGCTGCACGCGGGCGGCGAGTCCTGCCACTGCACCGACACGATGATGGTCGTGCAGCTGTCCGCGGACCGCGGCCGGGCCACCGTGGTGTCCGTCCCGCGCGACTCCTACGTGGACATCCCCGCGCACCAGGACCTCGCCACCGGGAAGCAGGTGGCCGCCTCCAAGGGCAAGATCAACGCGGCGTACGGGATGGGCGGGGCGCCGCTGGCGGTGCGCACCGTCGAGCAGAACACCGGGCTGCGGATCGACCACTACGTGGAGGTGGACTTCCTCGCCTTCGTCTCCACCGTGGACGCCCTGGGCGGTGTCGAGGTGTGCACCCCCAAGCCGCTCAAGGACGACTACTCGGGGCTGGACCTGCCGGCCGGCACCAGCCGGCTGGACGGCGCGGGGGCGCTGCGCTACGTCCGGGCCCGGCACGTGGACGGCTCCTCCGACCTGGGGCGGATGCACCGCCAGCAGAAGTTCCTGGCGCAGCTGCTGCACCGGGCGACCGCCGGGAACGCCCTGCTCGACCCGGCGAAGCTGACCGGGGTGCTGGACACCGTGCTGCATTCGGTCAAGGTCGACAAGGGGCTGGGCAACGCCGAACTGCTGGAGTTCGCGGGCCGGTTGAAGGACCTGTCGGCCTCGAACGCGGACTTCGCCACGGTGCCGCTGGCCCAGGTGGACCACCAGGTGGCGGGGTGGGGGTCGACCGTGCTGTGGGACGAGAAGGGCGCGGCGGCGCTGTTCGAGGCCGTCCGGGCCGGGCGGCCGCTCACCGTGGCCGGCGCCGGGGCTCCGGCGTCCACCGCTCCGCCGAGCGCCCCGCCCGTTGCCGGAACGGTTCCTCCGGGCGAGGTGCGGGTGCAGGTGCTCAACGGCGCGGGCGTCCAGGGCCTGGGCTTCCGGGTCGACGCGGAGCTGCGCAAGGCCGGGTTCGCCACCACCGGCACGCCGTCCAACGCGCCCGGCGGGACGTCCGCCGCCCGGACGGTGATCCGCTACGACCCGCGCTGGGACGAGTCGGTGAAGACCCTGGCCGCGGCGCTGCCGGACGCCGAACTCGAGTCCGTGCCGGGCCTGGGGTCGACCTTCCAGGTGGTCGCGGGCAGTGAGTACCGCTCCCCGGCGGGCGGGGCCTCCCCGAGCAGGGCGGCGAGTGCGACGCCGGCTGCCGCCGCTTCCGCTCCGGCGGTGGCCGGGGCGGAGAGCGGGACCGAGATCGGCTGTCCGGGCTGAGGGGCGTGCGGGGTGCCGTACCGCCCGGAGCGGCACGGGCCTTCGGCGGGCCCCGGCCCGGAGCGGCACGGACCCGCCGTTCCCCGGGCCCCGAGGGGGGCGGGAAACGGCGGGCGGTGACGGCCGGTCAGTCGGTGGCGATGGCGGCCAGCACGTTCATCCGGGCGGCGCGGAAGGCCGGGACGAGGGCGGCGGCCAGGCCGATGACCACGGATCCGACCAGGACGGTGAGCACGGTGCCGGTGGGGACGGTGAGGGTGGTCAGGCCGTTGTCGGCGAGCACGGAGCGGGCGGCGACGCCCCAGGAGAGGCCGAGCACGCTGCCGAGGACGGCGCCGAACAGGGCGATGACCACGGATTCGAGCCGGACCACCCGGCGCAGTTGGCGGCGGGAGAGGCCGATGGCGCGCAGCAGGCCGATCTCGCGGGTGCGCTCGATGACCGACAGGGCCAGCGTGTTGACCACGCCGAGGACGGCGACCACGATCGTCAGGCCGAGCAGGCCGTAGACCATGGACAGCAGCTGGTCGACCTGGGACTTGATCATGTCCTTGTAGCCGGCCTGGTCCTTGACCATCAGCTGCGGGTAGGGCTCCAGCGCCTTCTGCAGGCCGGCGAGCACGGCGCCCTTGTCGGCGCCGGCCGAGGCTCCGGCGAACAGCGTGCCGTCGCCGGGGAGCCGGCCGTTCAGGCCGGTGGAGACGGTGCTGGTGCCGGTGAAGAAGTTGCCGTCGAACAGCTGGTTGCCGGTCTTCAGGACGGCGGCGACCGGGATGGTCTGGGTGCGGCCCTCGCCGTAGGCGACGGCGATCCGGTCGCCGACCTGCAGGTGGTGCGCGTCGGCGAACTTCTGGTCGACCGAGAGGCCGCCGGTGAAGACGCCCTCGGCGGTGCCGGAGGCGACCGGCAGGCGGAAGTCCCGGGTGAAGTTCGAGTCGGCGGCGATCAGCTCGGTCTTGGTGCGGGCGCCGTCGGGGGTGGTGAGTTCGGCGGGCACCTCCTTCTGCCGGGTGATGTGGTCGACGCCGGGGGTGCGCTCGACCGCCTCGGCCGCCTCCGCCGGGATCGGGGAGCGGCCGCCGCCGACGATGTAGTCGGCGCCGACGGACTTGTCGATCTGGGCGGTGGCCGAGGAGACCATGGAGGAGGTGATCACGGAGGCGCCGACGACCACGGCCAGGCCGATCATCAGGGCGGCGGCGGTGGATCCGGTGCGGCGCGGGTTGCGCATCACGTTCCGCTGGGCGAGGCGGCCGGCCGGGCCGAACAGGGCGGACAGCGCGCCGCCGAGCAGCCGGAGCAGGCCGGAGACCAGCAGCGGGCCGAGCACCACGGCGCCGACCAGGGTGGCGAGCACGCCGAGGCCGATCAGCGACCCGCCGGTGGCGCCGGAGGAGGAGGCGGCGAGCACCAGGGCGGCGGCGCCGGCCACCGTGACCAGGCCGCCGACCGCGGTGCGGATCCGGTTGGCCCGGGGCTCGACCGGGGCGGCGTGGTCGAGCAGCGCGGCCATCGGGGTGATCCGGGAGGCGCGGCGGGCCGGGACGAACGCGGCGAGCAGCGTCACCAGCACGCCGACCGCGTACGAGACCGCCGGAACCGTCCAGGTGATCTCCAGCGAGGCGTCCAGGTTCATCCCGACGGCCTTCATCAGCTGGATCATGCCGAGCGCGAGGCCGAGCCCGGCGCCGATGCCCAGGGTGGAGCCGAGCACGCCGAGGAACAGGCCCTCGGTCAGCACCGAGCGGTTGACCTGGGAGCGGCTGCCGCCGATGGCGCGCAGCAGGCCGATCTCGCGGGTGCGCTGGGTGACCAGCATGGAGAAGGTGTTGACGATCAGGAAGCCGCCGACGCCGGCCGCGAGGACGGCGAAGCCGAGCATCGCGTACTTCATGAAGTCCAGGAAGGAGCCGACGTCGTCGGAGTTCTCCTTCTTCTGCTCGGCGGCGGTCTTGGCCTGGAAGCCGCCGCCGAGGTCGGCCAGGGCGGTGGCCTTCAGCTGCTCGTCGGTGCGGGTGCCGTCGCCGAAGACCTCGACCGAGGTGTACGCCTCGGTGCCGAGCAGCACCCGCTGGGCGGTGGCGGTGTCCAGGAAGGCGAGGGCGGCACCGGGGTTGGTGGTGCGGAAGGTGGCGATGCCGGAGACGGTGAAGTCGTGGTTGGCGTCGGTGATGATCCGGACCTTGGAGCCGAGGCCGAGGTGGGCCTTCTCCGCGGTGTCGGCGTCCAGCACCAGTTGGCCGTCGCCCTGCGGGGCGTGGCCGGAGGTGATGTCGACGGAGTTGCGCGGGGTGTCGGTCCAGTTGCCGGTGAGGGTGGGGGCGCCGCTGGTCGGGCCGATCACCTTGTTGGTGGCGGGGTCGACCAGCGTCGCGTCGGAGGTCATGACCTGGCCGAGGGCGGCCTTGACGCCGGGCTCGGCGGCGACCTTCGCCACCGTCCCCACCGGGATGGTGGGCACCCGGCCGGGGGCGCCGTCGGCGATCTCGTCCTCGGCCTTGGAGACCGACAGGTCGGAGGCGGTGGAGGCGAACAGCTTGTCGAAGGTGCTGGTGGCGGTGTTGTAGAAGACGAGGGTGCCGGACACGAAGGCGACCGAGAGCACCACGGCGAGCAGGGAGAGCACCAGGCGCCACTTGTGGGCGAAGAAGCTCCGCAGCGAGGTCTTGAGCAGCATGGTCGGGCCCCGTCTCAGCTGGTGCGCTTGCCGTCGAAACGGCGCATGCGGGTCAGGACGGAGTCGGCGGTCGGGTTGTGCATCTCGTCGACGATCGCGCCGTCGGCGAGGAACAGCACCCGGTCCGCGTGGCCGGCGGCGACCGGGTCGTGCGTCACCATCACGATGGTCTGGCCGAGTTCGTCGACGGAGCGGCGCAGGAAGCCGAGCACCTCGGCGCCGGAGCGGGAGTCGAGGTTGCCGGTGGGCTCGTCGCCGAAGATGATCTCGGGCCGGGCGGCCAGGGCGCGGGCCACCGCGACGCGCTGCTGCTGGCCGCCGGAGAGCTGGCCGGGGCGGTGCTTGAGCCGGCCGGACAGGCCGACGGTGTCGATCACCTGCTGCAGCCAGGCCTGGTCGGGCTTGCGGCCCGCGATGTCCATCGGCAGCGTGATGTTCTCCACCGCGTTCAGCGTGGGCAGCAGGTTGAAGGCCTGGAAGATGAAGCCGATCTTGTCCCGGCGCAGCTTGGTCAGCTGCTTGTCCTTCAGCCCGGTGATCTCGGTGTCGCCGATCCAGATCCGCCCCTCGGAGACGGTGTCCAGCCCGGCCAGGCAGTGCATCAGCGTCGACTTGCCGGACCCTGACGGGCCCATGATCGCGGTGAAGCGGCCGCGGTCGATGTCGACGTCGACCGCGTCCAGCGCCGTCACCCGGGTCTCCCCCGCGCCGTACGCCTTGGTGACCTGCCTGGCCCGGGCGGCGGCGCCGCCCCGCTCCGGCAGGGATGAGAGGTGAGCGGGGCTCGCTGCCGTGGTCACTGCATGCTCCTCGTGGTGGGGTCCGACGTCGTCCCCCAGCCTTCCGGGCGTGACCCCGGCCGCGGAATCCAGCAGGCATCCGTCTTCGGGGTGGGGCTGGCCCTACCTCTGGAGGTGGGGCCCGGGGGACGGCTCCACGGTAGGAGCGGGGCCCGGGAGCGGTCGTCCTCCACCGGGTTGAGCCCCGGCCCGGGAAAGCGTCCGGGGCCCGGGCCCTCTCCCCTAGGGGTTCCCGCGCTGCGGTCTGAGGGTCCCGGGCCCCGGGCGGGGCGGCTTCGCCGACGAACGGTCAGCTCGCCACGGCGAGCTCCACCCGCGGGGCGAGCGCGGCGGAGAACGCGTCCACCACCGGGGTCAGCAACACCTCGGTCTCGCGCTCCAGTTCGGTGCCGCCGTCCTCGCGCACGCCGACGTGCCGGTCCAGCACGAACCAGCCCTGGGTGATGTGCCCGGCGCCCATCGAGCTGAGCACCGGCCGCAGCGCGTAGTCCACCGCCAGCACGTGCGCGGTGGAGCCGCCGGTGGCCAGCGGCAGCACCGTCTTGCCGCGCAGCGCGTACTGCGGCAGCAGGTCGAGCAGGGCCTTCAGCAGGCCCGAGTAGGCGGCCTTGTAGACCGGGGTGCCGATCACCACGCCGTCGGCCTGCTCGAACAGCTCGACGGCCCTGGCTATCGCCGGGTCCGAGGTGTCCGCGGCGAGCAGCGCGGCGGCGGGCAGCGAGCGGGCGTCCAGCGTGCGGACCTGGTGCCCGTGCGAGGCGAGCCGGCGGTCGACGTGGCGCAGCAGCCGGGTGGTGCGGGAGGTCGCGGACGGGGAACCGGAGACGGACAGGATCACGGCCATGGAGTCACCTCGGGGCGTACGGCCGCGGGCACGCCGCGACCGGGAAGGGGGGAGGGGAAGGAGTGGGCGAGGCGCGGGTCGCCCGGGTGAGTGCGCGGCGAAGGCGTCAGCCGCGACACAGCGAGCAGGACACCCGACCGTGGTCGACGTGCCGCCGACGGGTGAGGACCTGACGCTGCTCCATACGGTCATGCAAACACGCCCGGTTTCGACGGGTCAAGGCCGTGCCCGCCTGGTGAACAGTGCTCCGAACCGTCCCCGCCCTGCATCAAAACGGCCACAACGGGGCCCGCGGCGCCTCCTCGACCACCGCGCGGCCCCCGGTTCGGGCATCCTTCCCCCATGAACACGTGGCAGGAGCGCCCGGGGGGCGGCGCATACGGGCGGGGCGACGCGGCGCGGGGCCAGGGCGGAGCGGCGGCGGAACCGCCGCTGCCGCCGGAGCTGAACCCGCGCGGCACGGGCGTCCCGCTCTCCCGTCCCGCCCGGCAGGACCGACCCGACGACGGCCGCCCGCAGGGCGGCGACCCGTACCGCGACGGCGGCGGCGGGCAGCCCCCGTACGGCGGGCGGCCGCCCCAGGGGCGGCCGCCGTACGAGTCCGGGCCGAACCCGGCCGGTCCTGGTTCCGGCGCGGGGGCGGGCGCCGGCGCGCCCGGGGCCGCCCGGCCGCGCCGCTCGCGCAAGAAGACCGTCGGCTACTCGGTGCTCGGCCTGGTCCTCGCCCTGCTGGTGACCATGATCGGCACCTACTTCTGGGCGGACGGCAAGCTGCACCACGAGAACGTGCTGGCCGACTACCCGGGCCGGCCGGCCCCGGGCAAGGGCACCAACTGGCTGATCGTCGGCTCCGACAGCCGGGCCGGCCTCACCGACGCCGACGAGCAGGACCTGCACACCGGCTCCGCCGAGGGCAAGCGCAGCGACTCGATGATGGTCCTGCACATCGGCGACAACGGGAACACGCTGATGTCGATCCCGCGCGACTCCTGGGTGCAGATCCCCGCCCACCAGGACACCTCCGGCAACGGCAAGACCGTCCCCGCCGCCACCCGCAAGATCAACGCGGCCTTCGCGGCCGGTGGCGGCCGCCTGCTGGTGCAGACCGTCGAGACCAACATGAACCTGCGGATCGACCACTACGCGGAGATCGGCTTCTCCGGCTTCGTCGGCCTGGTCGACGCCGTCGGCGGCGTCGAGATGAACATCGAGCAGCCGGTCAAGGACAAGGACTCCGGCCTCGACCTGCAGGCCGGCACCCAGACCCTGAGCGGCAAGCAGGCGCTGGCCTTCGTCCGGCAGCGCCACCAGATGGCCGACCAGGACCTCGGCCGGATGCGCAACCAGCAGAAGTTCCTCGGCGCGCTGGCCAAGCAGGCCGCCTCCCCGACGACGCTGCTCAACCCGTTCACCTTCTACCCGCTGGTCTCGGCCGGCCTGGACACCGTGATCGTCGACGACGACGCGGGCCTGACCGACCTGGGCTCGATGTTCCTCGCCATGAAGGGCGTCACCGGCGGCGACGGCAAGACCATCACCGTCCCGATCGGCAACCCGGACTACCGCACCCCCACCGGCGAGTCCGCCGTCAAGTGGGACGAGGCCAAGTCCAAGGCGGTCTTCGAGGCGATGCGCAACGACACCCCCGTCCCGGCCGCCGCCAAGTAGCCGTCGCCAAGTAGCCGCCCCCGACCGGCCGTTCGCGTCCGGTCGTTCCCTCCGGGCCGTTCCGGCCCGACCGGCCGCGCCCCGCGGCGGCGTCCGGGATCCGCGATTCGCACGGCGGATCCGAACTGCCGCCGCGGCGCGCGTCGTCGGCGCCGCCCCGCGCGGGGCGGCGGACAATGTCGGCCATGTCGCTGGTGACCGCCCTCATCTACCGCCGCCGCAGCCGACTGTTCGGCCGCCTGGTCCAGGAGGCCCTGGCCCTCTACGGGCTGGAGGTGCCGGCCGCCGCCGAGATCGGCCCCGGCCTGGTGGTCTTCCACCGCGGCTTCGGCACCGTCCTGCACCCGTACACCACCCTGGGCGCGAACGTCACCCTCTACAACGGCGTCACCATCGGCCGCGCCGACCCGTGGGTGCCGCAGGAGCTGTCGGCGATGCGGCGGGTGGTGCTGGAGGACGGCGTGGTGGTCTGCGCCGGCGCGAAGATCGTCTGCAAGAGCGGCACGCTCACCGTCGGCGCCGACACCGTCGTCGGCGCCAACGCGGTGCTGACCCGCTCCACCGGGCCCGGCGAGGTCTGGGCCGGCGCCCCGGCCCGGAAGGTCGGCGAGCGGCAGCGGGTGCACGAGCAGGGGCCCGCGCCCGCCGTCAGCTGACGTCCTGCCCCAGGGTGTCGGTGCTGGTGCGGTGCTCGGCCAGGTAGGCGTCCATCCGGTCGGTGCGCACGGCGTTCCACAGGACGCCCGCGGCGCCGTCGTCCATCAGGACCACCGCCTGGCCGTCGATGGTGTCGAAGCCGCCGAACGGGGCGTTCATGAAGTGGACGCCGTCGGGGCGGACGTCGCGCAGGCTCCAGGCGAGGTCGTACAGGTCGGTGTTGCTGAGCCGGTCGTCGACGCTGGCCACGTCGCCGATGGTGCCGAGCAGGCCGGTGAGCTTGGACGGGCTGGAGAGGGTGCCCGAGCTCATGGTCTTGATCATCAGGGCGCGCAGGAAGTTCTGCTGCCGCTTGGTGCGGTCGAGGTCCCCGTTGGGCAGGCCGTGCCGTTCGCGGACGTAGAGCAGCGCCTCGGCACCGTCCATGTGGTGGGTGCCGGCCAGCCACTCGCGGGCGTCGCCCTTGGCCTCGATGGTGCGCGGGATGGTGATGTCGACGCCGCCGACGGCGTCGGTGAGGGCCCGGAAGCCGTTCCAGTCGATCACCGCGACGTGGTCGATCCTGATCTTGGTGAGGTCCTGGACGGTCTGGATCATCAGCGCCGGGCCGCCCCAGGAGTAGGCCGCGTTGATCTTCGCCTTGCCGTGGCCGGGGACGGGCACCCAGGTGTCGCGCGGGATGGAGACCAGCGAGACCGACTTCCGGTCCGCCGAGACGTGCATCAGCATCATGGTGTCGCTGCGCTGCGCCCCGGCCTGCCAGGCCGGCGCCTTGGCGTCCTTGCCGGTGGTCGCCTGGTCGGAGCGGGCGTCCAGCCCGACCAGCAGGAAGGTCTGCCCGCTGTGCGGCACCGCCGGGGGCTGCTCGGACGCGGCCAGGGTCGGGAAGGCGTTCGGGATCCGCTCCACCGAGGACGCGTAGTGGTCCGCCACCCACAGCAGCCCGCCGAACGCCCCGCCCGCCAGCACCAGCAGCACCGCCAGCGTCCACACCAGCAGCCGCCGCCCCCGCCGGCGCCGCGGCGCGGACTCCGCCGCCGCGCCCTCCCCGCCGCCGTCCTCCCCGCCGTTCCCGTTCCCGTCCCCGTCCCCGTCACGGTCGAAGATGCTCAGCGAACCGGAGTCCTCCTCCGGTTCGTCGCCCCGCCCCTTGGAACTCATGGCGGCATTGTGAACCCCCCGTGCGGGCCTTCGAGCCGAAACCGTGAAATCCGCGCGTCCCGGCGCTCGGCCGGGCGGCTACCATCGGTGGCTGCGGCCGTCGCTCACCCCTGGTACGGCCCGGACCGAAGGGAATGCGCGTGGCTCCCCGCATCACGGTGATCGGCACCGGCTACCTGGGCGCGACGCATGCCGCGTGCATGGCGGAGCTCGGGTTCGAGGTCCTGGGGCTCGACGTCGACCGGGAGAAGCTGGCGGCGCTGGCCTCCGGGCGGGTGCCGATGTACGAGCCGGGGCTGTCGGAGCTGCTGCTCAAGCACGTCGCGGGGCACGAGGGTTCGACCGGGCGGCTGCGGTTCACCGACTCCTGGGAGGAGCTCGCGGCCTTCGGCGACGTGCACTTCGTCTGCGTGAACACCCCGCAGCGCAAGGGCGAGTTCGCCGCCGACATGAGCTACGTGGACGCCGCGGTGGACGCGCTGGCGCCGCTGCTGGAGCGGCCGACCCTGGTGGTGGGCAAGTCGACGGTGCCGGTGGGCTCGGCGAGCCGGCTGGCGGAGCGGCTGGCCGCGCTGGCCCCGGCGGGCGAGCAGGCCGAGCTGGCCTGGAACCCGGAGTTCCTGCGCGAGGGCTTCGCGGTCGACGACACCCTGCACCCGGACCGGCTGGTGGTCGGCGTGCGCAGCGAGCGCGCCGAGCGGCTGCTGCGCGAGGTGTACGCGGGCCCGATCGCGGACGGCGTGCCGTTCGTGGTGACCGACTTCCCGACCGCCGAGCTGGTGAAGGCCGCCGCGAACTCCTTCCTGGCCACCAAGATCTCCTTCATCAACGCGATGGCCGAGGTCTGCGAGAGCGCCGGCGCCGACGTGGTGCAGCTGTCCAAGGCGCTCTCGTACGACGAGCGGATCGGCCGGAAGTTCCTGAACGCCGGCCTGGGCTTCGGCGGCGGCTGCCTGCCCAAGGACATCCGGGCGTTCATGGCGCGGGCCGGCGAGCTGGGCGCGGACCAGGCGCTGACCTTCCTGCGCGAGGTCGACTCGATCAACATGCGGCGCCGCTCCCGGATGGTGGAGCTGGCCCGCGAGCAGTGCGGCGGCGGGTTCCTGGGCCGCCGGGTCGCGGTGCTGGGCGCCGCGTTCAAGCCGAACTCGGACGACATCCGGGACTCGCCCGCGCTGAACGTGGCCGGGCAGATCCAGCTCCAGGGCGCCCAGGTCACGGTCTACGACCCGAAGGCGATGGACAACGCCCGCAAGATGTTCCCCAGCCTCTCCTACGCGGCCTCCCCGCTGGAGGCCGCCGAGGGCGCGCACGTGGTGCTGCACCTGACCGAGTGGCAGGAGTTCCGCGAGCTGGACCCGACGGAGGTCGGCGCGGTGGTCGCCGAGCGCCGGGTGGTGGACGGCCGCAACGTGCTGGACGGCGAGGCCTGGCGGGCCGCCGGCTGGACGTACCGGGCGATGGGCCGGCCGTCGGCGGAGTAGCGGTCGAACCGGCGGCGCGTCGGGCCGGCGGTGCGCGGAATGGGCGGCGCGGTGGCGTCGTTGCTCCGGGCATGAGCTACGGAGACGACGCCACCGTCCGGAAGATCCTCACCGACTCCGGCGACACCTGGGCCGTGGTCGGCCTGTCGAACAACACCGCGCGGGCCGCGTACGGGGTGGCCCGGGTGCTGCAGCGGGCCGGGAAGCGGATCGTGCCGGTGCACCCGAAGGCCGAGACGGTGCTCGGCGAGCAGGGCTACGCCTCGCTCGCCGAGATCCCGTTCCCGGTCGACGTGGTGGACGTGTTCGTCAACTCCGAGCTGGCCGGGCCGGTCGCCGACCAGGCGGTGGCGAAGGGGGCGAATGCGGTCTGGTTCCAGCTCGGGGTGGTCGACGAGGCGGCCTTCGCGCGCACCCGCGCGGCCGGGCTCGACATGGTGATGGACAGGTGCCCGGCGATCGAGCTGCCGAAGCTGTAGCGGCCCCCGCCGGTCAGCCGCCGATCGGGAAGGCGACGTCGCAGACCGGGTCGGACGGCCCGGCGGCGGCCCAGTCGGCGAAGTACACCTCGCGGCCGGGGCCGAGGCGCGGGGTGCCGCCGCGCTCCGTCCAGTCGCAGACCGCGTCGTAGGCGCTGAGGATCTGCGGGTACTCCACCTGCGCCTTGGTGATCGTGGTGTACGCCTCCCGGTGCGCGGGTTCGGTGCGGTGCGCGGCGGTCAGCCCCTCGGCGCGGGCCGGGTCGATCGGAACGCAGACCTCCACCGGGCCGTCGGCGTCCTCGTTGACGTCCCCGTGGTAGACCACGAACGGGGCGGCCGCTACGCCGCCGTGGGCCGCCGCGACGGCTTCCAGCCGGGCGGTGGCCTCCGGGATGAAGCGGTCCAGCTCCTCCGGCCTGGCGCGGCGCCGCTCGGTGAGCACCAGCTGCTCGGGCACCTCGCGCAGTTCGATCCGGTACATCTCGTCGATCCCTTTCAGTCCGCTGAGTTGGACGCGGAGGTGCTCGGCCAGCGTCCGCTGCGAGGCGGTCCGCCGTTCGACGGCGGCCCAGTACGCGGCGATCCGCTCGGCCGCCGCGGGGCCCGGCAGGGCGAGCACCTCGGCGACCGTGGCCAGCGGCATGTCCAGTCCGCGCAGCCGGACGATCAGCCGCGCGGTGGCCAGGCGCTCCGGCCGGTAGTACCGGTAGCCGCTGTCCGGGTCGATCCGGTCCGGCGGCAGCAGCCCCTGCCGGTCGTACAGCCGCAGCGCCTTGGGCGACAGCAGGCCGCGCCGGGCGAACTCGCCGGTGGTGAGCAGCCGTTCCTCCTCCGCACCGGCAACGCTGCGGCCTGCCCCAGGGGCGGGGTCAAGGTCTTCGTGGTTCACGCGCCGTCCAGCTGCTCGCGGGTGGCGGTCGAGGGGCGGCGCTCGGCCCGCAGCCGGCGGGAGACCGTCTCGGCCTCGCGCAGCGCCCGGGCGGCGTTGTGCCAGGTCAGCTTGGCGAGTTCGGCCTCGGACCAGCCGCGGCGCAGCAGTTCGGCGACCAGCACCGGGTACCCGGAGACGTCCTCCAGGCCGGACGGGGTGAAGGCGGTGCCGTCGTAGTCGCCGCCGATGCCGATGTGGTCGACGCCGGCGACCTCCCGCATGTGGTCGAGGTGGTCGGCGACGGTGGCGGCGGTGGCGACCGGGCGGGGGTGCTCGGCCTCGTAGGCGCGCTGCACGGCCATCGCCCCGGGCGTCGTCTCCAGCGGGTGGAAGCCCCGGGCCGCCATGTTGGCGTCGGCGGCGAGCGTCCACTCGATGGCGGCGGGCAGCACGAACTTCGGCACGAAGGTGGCCATCGCGACGCCGCCGTTGGCGGGCAGCGCGGCCAGCACGTCGTCGGGGACGTTGCGCGGGTGGTCGCAGACGGCGCGGGCGGAGGAGTGCGAGAAGACCACCGGCGCCTCGGAGACCCGCAGCGCGTCGCGCATGGTGCCGGCCGAGACGTGCGAGAGGTCGACCAGCATGCCGAGCCGGTTCATCTCCCGCACCACCTCTTCGCCGAACGCGCTCAGCCCGCCGTGCACGGGCTCGTCGGTGGCGGAGTCCGCCCAGGGCACGTTGGAGTTGTGGGTGAGCGTCAGGTAGCGCACGCCCAGTTCGTACAGCGCGCGCAGGGTGGCCAGCGAGGAGTTGATCGAGTGCCCGCCCTCGGCGCCCATCAGCGAGGCGATCCGGCCCTCGGCGCGGGCGGCCTCCAGGTCGTCGGCGGTCAGCGCGAGCCGCAGCTGCTCGGGGTACCGCTCGGTCATCGTCCGGACGAAGTCGACCTGTTCCAGCGTCGCGCTGACCGCGCCGTCCCCCGACAGCTCGGCGGGCACGTACACCGACCAGAACTGCGCGCCGACCCCGCCCGCGCGCAGGCGGCCGAAGTCGGTGTGCAGCCGGTGGCTCTGGTCGGCCGTCAGGTCGACGGCGTCGAGGTCGTACCCGGCCTGGGCGCGCATCGCCCAGGGCAGGTCGTTGTGGCCGTCCAGCACCGGGGTGGTGCGCAGGACGGCCCGGGCGCGGTCGAGCAGTTCGGGGGTCATCCCCCCGTTCTACTACTTGCCGAAGCCGAAGGAGTCGTTCCCCGCGACCTTGGCGCGCAGCTTGCGCCCCTTCTCGGTGGCCTGATTGTTCAGCTCGGCCTGGAACTCGACCATCTTCTCGGCCAGTTCGGCGTCGAACGCGGCCAGCATCCGCACCGCGAGCAGCCCCGCGTTGCGCGCCCCGGCGACCGAGACGGTGGCCACCGGCACCCCGGCGGGCATCTGGACGATCGACAGCAGGCTGTCCATCCCGTCCAGGTAGCGCAGCGGCACCGGCACGCCGATCACCGGCAGCGGCGTCACCGACGCCAGCATCCCGGGCAGGTGCGCGGCCCCGCCGGCCCCCGCGATGACCGCCTTCAGGCCGCGCCCGTGCGCCTGCTCGCCGTAGGCGACCATCTCGCGCGGCATCCGGTGCGCGGAGACCACGTCGACCTCGTACGGGATCTCGAACTCGTCGAGCGCCTGCGCGGCGGCCTCCATCACGGGCCAGTCGGAGTCGGAGCCCATCACGATGCCGACAAGGGGAGAGGTCATTCGGTGATCGTTCCTCGCAGGTAGGCGGCCGCGTGGCGGGCGCGCTCGCGGACGTCTTCGAGGTCGTCCCCGAAGACGTTGACGTGGCCGACCTTGCGGCCGGGCTTCACGTCCTTTCCGTACATGTGGATCTTGAGGCCGGGGTCGCGGGCCATGCAGTGCAGGAAGGCGCGGTACATGTCGGGGTAGTCGCCGCCGAGGACGTTGACCATGACGGTCCACTTGGCGCGGGGGCGGGGGTCGCCGAGGGGGAGGTCGAGGACGGCGCGCAGGTGGTTCTCGAACTGGGAGGTGACGGCGCCGTCCTGGGACCAGTGGCCGGAGTTGTGCGGGCGCATGGCGAGTTCGTTGACCAGGATGCGGCCGTCGCGGGTCTGGAAGAGCTCGACGGCGAGGTGGCCGGTGATGTCGAGTTCGCCGGCGATGCGGAGGGCGAGCTGCTGGGCCTCGTCGGAGAGGGCGGGGTCGAGGTCGGGCGCGGGGGCGGTGACCTCGGCGCAGATGCCGTTCTCCTGGACGGACTCGACGACGGGGTAGGCGACGGCCTGGCCGCTGGGCGAGCGGACCACGTTGGCGGCGAGCTCGCGCAGGAAGTCGACCTTCTCCTCGGCCAGCACGGGGACGCCGGCCAGGAAGGGGGCGGCGGCCTCGGTCTCGTCCCCGACGACCCAGACGCCCTTGCCGTCGTAGCCGCCGCGGACGGTCTTCAGGACGACGGGGTACCCGTCGCCCTCCTCGGCGAAGGCGGTGACGTCGGCCGGGTCGGCGACCAGGCGGTGCCGGGGGCAGGGGACGCCGATGGAGTCGAGCCTGGCCCGCATGACGCCCTTGTCCTGGGCGTTGACCAGGGCCTCCGGGCCGGGGCGGACGGCGACGCCCTCGGCCTGCAGGGCGCGCAGGTGCTCGGTGGGCACGTGCTCGTGGTCGAAGGTGATCACGTCGCAGTCGGCGGCGAAGGCCCGCAGCGTGTCGAGGTCGCGGTAGTCGCCGAGCACGGTGGTGCCGACCACCTGCGCGGCCGACTCCTGGGGGGTGTCGGCGAGGAGTTTGAAGCGGATGCCCAGCGGGATGCCCGCCTGGTGCATCATGCGGGCGAGCTGCCCGCCACCGATGACTCCGACCACTGGAAAGTTCGCATTGCCCGCTACAGTCACGCGCTCCAGGATATCCGGGCCGGTGGGGGCACTCGTACCCGCGTGCGCGGGGTCGCGCGCGCCCGGATCGCGCGCGGATCGGGGCCGGAGCACCCGCGGAGTGCGGGTAGCCTGGTGGGCCGGATCGCACGACACCTACTTATCCGATCATGTGAAGTAGACGTAGACGGAGACAGCCCGGATGACGAGCACCATCGAAACGCGCCCCTCCCCGCTCCAGCGGCTGCGGGGGCTGCGCATGGAGGCCTTCGGCTTCGCCCTGATCGGCGCCTCCGGCGTGGTGGTCAACTTCGGACTGTTCTGGATCCTCAACAACGCCGTGGGCCTGGCCTCGCTGCGCTCCAACATCGCGGCGACCGTGGTGGCGATCGCCACCAACTACCTCGGCTACCGCTACTGGCTCTACCGGGACCGCGACGCCGCCTCGCGCAAGCGGGAGATCACGCTGTTCCTGCTGTTCAGCGGCGTCGGCATGCTGATCGAGACCGGCACCCTGGGCTTCACCCAGTACGTGCTGGGGCTGGACAGCCCCGTCGAGCGGCTGGGCGGCAAGCTCCTCGGCCTGGCGATCGCCACCGTCTTCCGCTTCGTCTCCTACCGCACCTGGGTGTTCAAGGCGATGCCGGAGCTGGAGGACCCCGAGGTCGTGCAGGAGGCGGAGCTGCTGCTCGCCGCCGAGGAGCGCCCCGCGCTGGCGAACTGAACCGACCGCGCCCCCTCAGCCGTCCCCGCGGGCGAGGAAGAGCGCGAACACCGGCGGCCGCAGCGACAGCAGTTCGAGGCGGCCGCCGTCGGCTTCGGCGATGTCGCGGGCGACGGCCAGCCCGATGCCGGTGGAGTTGCGGCCGCTGACGGCCCGTTCGAAGACCCGGTTGCCCAGCTCCCGGGGGACGCCCGGGCCCTCGTCCTGGACCTCGGCGACCACCGAGCTGCCGGAGCGGCGCACCCGCAGCGTGATGGCGCCGGCGCCGTGCATCAGCGAGTTCTCGATCAGCGTGGCGAGCACCTGGGAGACGGCGCCGGGGGTGCCGATCACCCGGGCCCCGGCCAGGCCCTCGATGACCAGCCGCCGCCCGCCGTCGCGCAGGGTCGGGGCCCACTCCTCGACCTGCTGCTTGACCACCTCGTCGAGCCCGAAGGTCACCGCGGTGGGGCTGTTGGGGTCGCGCTGGTTGGTGAGCAGCCGCTGCACCACGTCGGTGAGCCGCTCGACCTGCTGGAGGCCGATGGCGGCCTCCTCGCGGACGGTGTCCGGGTCCTCGGCGAGCGCGGTGATCTCCTCCAGGCGCATGGAGAGCGCGGTGAGGGGGGTGCGCAGTTGGTGCGAGGCGTCGGCGGCGAGCCGGCGCTCGGCGGTGAGCATCCGGGCGATGCGCTCGGCACTGGTGTCCAGCACCTCGGCGATCCGGTCGAGTTCGGGGACGCCGTAGCGGCGGCCCTGCGGACGCGGGTCGCCGGAGCCGAGGCGTTCGGCGGTCTCGGCGAGGTCGGTGAGCGGCCGGGCCAGCCGCTTGGCCTGCCAGACGGCGAGCGCCACGGCGGCCTGGACGGCGAGCAGCGCGACCACGCCGAGCAGCAGCAGCATGTTGCCGATCTCGTGGTCGAGCGCGGTGCGGGACTGCGCGGCGGTGACGGTCTCGCCGCTGGCGCCGGTCTCGGTGGCGGTCAGCGCGTCGCCCTCGACGGGGTGGCCGAGGGCGATCTGCTCCTGCCCGGGGATGTCCACGGTGACGTGGTAGTCGTCGCCGGTGACGACCGCGGCGAACTTCTCGCCGCTGACCGGCTCCCCCGCGGCGAGCCGGCTCTCGACCAGGCCGAGGACCCGGACCGCCACCGCGTCCACCCGGTCGTTGGCGGCGTTGACGATCGTCTGCTTCTCGATCAGGGCCAGCGGCACGCAGAACACCGCGACCACCACCAGGACGACGCCCAGCAGCGAGTTGATCATCCTGCGCTTCACGCCGGGCGGTCCTTCGGTCGGGTCCGGGTCGCTTCGGTGCTTCCGGTCAGTTCTTCTCGAAGCGGAAGCCGACGCCCCGCACGGTGGCGATGTAGCGCGGGTTCGCGGCGTCGTCGCCGAGCTTCTTGCGCAGCCAGGAGATGTGCATGTCCAGGGTCTTGGTGGAGGTCCACCAGGTGGTGTCCCAGACCTGGCGCATGATCTCCTCGCGGGTGACGACCCGTCCGGCGTCCCGCACCAGGACCCGCAGCAGCTCGAACTCCTTGGCGGAGAGGGTGAGTTCCTCCTCGCCGAGCCAGGCGCGGTGCGACTCGATGTCGATCTTCACGCCGTGCGCGCCGGTGGTCAGCTGGTCGACGTTGCCGCGCCGGAGCAGGGCCCGGACCCGGGCGAGCAGTTCGGCCAGCCGGAACGGCTTGGTGACGTAGTCGTCGGCGCCGGCGTCCAGGCCGACCACGGTGTCCACCTCGTCGGCGCGGGCGGTGAGCACCAGGACGGGGAAGCTCTTGCCGTCGGCGCGCAGCCGCCGGCACACCTCCAGGCCGTCCATCTCGGGAAGGCCGAGGTCGAGCACGATCAGGTCGACGTCCTCGCTGAGGCCGGCGCCCAGGGCGGTCGGCCCGTCCTCGCGGACGAGCACCTCGTAGCCCTCGCGGCGCAGGGCGCGGGCCAGCGGTTCGGAGATTGCCGGGTCGTCCTCGGCCAGCAGCACACAGGTCATAGGGGCGATGGTAGACCGCGCGGGGGCCGCCGATCAGGGGGTCCCGGGCGGTCCCGGCCGCTCCGGACGGGGCCCTGTGAAGACCGTCACAGCCGGTGATCAACTTGATTTCGGGGCCCACTTCGGCAACAACTGCACTTTAACGGACATTCTCCACATCGCCCTTTGTTTCACAGGCAGTCTTCCGCTCTGGGCGTTGAAATGTACGATACATAGCCGCAAGGCTTTACCTTCGTCATACCTTTCACGCTCCGTGATCACCTGAACCGGCGACTTAGGGTGGTGGGAACCCCCGAGAAAACAGGCAAGGAATCAGCATGGCTCCGACCACCCTGGAGTCCGAGGCACGGCTCTCCCCCAGCCCGGGACGGACCTTCCTCGGCCACCCCCGCGGCCTGGCCACCCTCTTCATGACCGAGACCTGGGAGCGCTTCAGCTTCTACGGCATGCGCGCGCTGCTGGTGCTCTACATGACCACCGCGGCGGCCAAGGGCGGCCTGGAGGTCCCGGCGGCCACCGCCGCCGCCGTGTACTCGGTCTACAACGCCATGGTCTACCTGCTCGCGCTGCCCGGCGGCTGGATCGCCGACCGGCTGCTCGGCGCCCGGCGCACCGTCGCCCTCGGCGGGCTGGTCATCATGGTCGGGCACTTCATGCTCGCCGTCCCCAGCAAGGGGTTCTTCTTCGCCGGCCTGGTGCCGATCGCGATCGGCTCCGGCCTGCTGAAGGCCAACATCTCCACGATGGTCGGCCAGCTCTACGACAAGGACGACGACTCGCGCCGCGACGGCGGCTTCACCATCTTCTACATGGGCATCAACCTCGGCGCCTTCCTGGCACCGCTGGTGATCGGCACCGTCGGGCAGAAGGTGAACTGGCACCTGGGCTTCGCGCTGGCGGGCGTCGGCATGGCGCTCGGCCTGATCCAGTACCTGCTGGGCAGCCGCCACCTCAGCCCGCGCTCGAGCGTCGTCGCCGCGCCGATGAGCCGGGACGAGCGCCGCGCGGTGCTGCGCAAGGCCGCGCTCTGGCTGGCCGCCGCCGCGCTGTTCTACGGCGTGGTGGCCGGCACCGGGCACTTCACCGTCTCCTGGGCGATCTGGCCGCTGTCGCTGGCCGGCATCGCGATCCCCGCGCTGGTCTTCGCCCGGATCCGCCGCGACCGCGACCTGTCCGGCGCGGAGCGCTCCCGGATGGGCGGCTACCTGTGGTTCTTCGTGGCGGCCGCGGTGTTCTGGATGATCTACGACCAGTCCGGCTCCACCCTGAGCGTGTTCGCCGAGCAGAACACCGCCGGGAGCCTGTTCGGCTTCGGCTTCCCGTCCAGCTGGTTCCAGTCGCTGAACCCGCTGTACATCATGGCGCTGGCCCCGGTCTTCGCCTGGCTGTGGAACGCCGCCGCCCGGCGCGGCCGCAACCCCTCCACCACCGCGAAGTTCGCCTTCGGCCTGCTGATGATCGGCGCGTCCTTCCTGGTGATGATGCTCGCCATGGCGGCGGCGTCCGGCGGCGTCATGGTCTCGCCGCTCTGGCTGGCCGTGGTCTACCTGATCCAGACCACCGGCGAGCTGACCCTCTCCCCGGTCGGCCTGTCCGTCACCACCAAGCTGGCGCCCGCCAAGTACGCCAGCCAGATGATGGGCGTCTGGTTCCTCGCCGTCACCGCGGGCGACTGCGTGGCCGCCATCGCCCAGCTGCTGCTCGGCGACGACGTGGTCGGCTCGACCTGGTACTTCGCCGTCCAGGGCCTGCTGGCGATCGCCGCGGGCGTCGGCCTGTTCGCCGCCCGCGGCCGGATCGGGAAGCTGATGGGCGACGCCCGCTGACCGGCGTCAGACCCGCCTGACCCCGCCCTGCCACACCGCGGCGGTCAGCGGGACGCCCGGGCGGTAGGCCAGGTGGACGTGCGAGGGCGCGTCCAGCAGTTGGAGGTCCGCCCGGGCGCCGGGGGCGATCCGGCCCACGTCGGCGCGGCGCAGCGCGAGCGCGCCGCCCGCGGTGGCGGCGTGCACCGCCTCGTCGGGGGTCATGCCCATCTCGCGGACGGCGACGGCCACGCAGAACGGCATCGAGCTGGTGAAGCTGGAGCCCGGGTTGCAGTCGGTGGACAGCGCGACGGCGGCGCCCGCGTCCAGCAGCCGCCGGGCGTCCGGGTAGGGCGCGCGGGTGGAGAACTCGGCGCCCGGCAGCAGCGTCGCGACCGTGTCGCCGTCGGCCAGCGCGGCGACGTCCGCGTCGCTCAGGTGGGTGCAGTGGTCGGCGGACGCGGCGCCCAGCTCGACCGCGAGCCGCACGCCGGGGCCGGGGCCCAGCTGGTTGGCGTGCACCCGGGGCAGCAGGCCCGCGGCGGCGCCGGCGGTCAGCACCGCCCGGGCCTGGTCGCCGTCGAAGGCGCCGCGCTCGCAGAACACGTCCACCCAGCGGGCGTACGGCGCGCACGCGGCGAGCATCTCGCCGGTCACCAGCTCCACGTACCCGGCCGGGTCGTCGGCGTACTCGGGCGGCACCACGTGCGCCCCCAGGTAGGTGGTCTCCTCGGTGTGCCCGGCGGCGATCCGCAGCGAGCGGGCCTCGTCGGCGGTGCTCAGGCCGTACCCGGACTTCACCTCGACGGTGGTGGTGCCCTGGCGCAGCATCTCCTCCAGGTAGCGGGTCAGGTTGGCGTTCAGCTCGGCGTCGGACGCCGCCCGGGTCGCGGCGACGGTGGTGCGGATGCCGCCCGCGCCGTACGCCCGGCCCGACATCCGGGCGCTGAACTCGGCGGTGCGGTCGCCGGCGAACACCAGGTGCGAGTGGCTGTCCACGAACCCGGGCAGCAGCGCCCGCCCGCCCGCGTCCGCGTGCTCGTCGGCGGCGGGCGCGGCCGCGCTCGGCCCCACCCAGGCGACGCGGTCGCCGTCCACCACCACGGCGGCGTCGGCCAGCAGGCCGAGCGGGCCGGCGCCGAGGGCGGGGTCGTTGGTGACGAGCGAACCGATGTTGCTGATGAGCAGGCTCATGGGGGTCTGTGTCCTTGGTCGGTGGTGCCGCCGCCCGTGGCGGGGCAGGTCTCAGCGCAGTGCGCCGACCGCGTCCGCGAGGGCGCGTCCGGTCTCCGGGACGAGCCGGTGCACGCCGTCCTCGACCACGTGCCGGCCGCCGACCACCAGGTGGCGGACGTCGGCGGCGGACGCCGCGAAGACCGCCGTCTCGGCGCCGAGCGCGGGCGGCGCCCCGGCGGTGCGGACGGAGTCGAGGGCGAGGACGCAGAAGTCGGCGAGCGCGCCCGGCTCCAGGCGTCCGGCCTCGGGCCAGCCGAGCGAGGCGTGGCCGTCGGCGCCGCCGGCCCGGAGCAGGGCGTTCGCCGTCCAGTGGCCGCGGGTGCGGGTGCGCAGGCGTTCGTCGAGTTCCAGGGCGCGGGCCTCCTCGAACGGGTCGATGACGGCGTGGCTGTCGGAGCCCAGGCTGATCGGGCAGCCCGCCGAGGCGAGCCGCCGGGCCGGGCCGATGCCGTCGGCGAGGTCCCGTTCGGTGGTGGGGCACATGCAGACGGTGGTGGCGGAGCCGGCCAGCAGCCGGACGTCCTCGTCGGTGAGGTGGGTGGCGTGCACGGCGGAGGTGCGCGGGCCGAGGACGCCGTGGTCGGCGAGCAGCCGGGTGGGGGTGACGCCGTGCGCGGCGAGGCAGGCGTCGTTCTCAGCGGTCTGCTCGGAGAGGTGGACGTGCAGCGGCGCCCGGCGGGTCGCCGCCCAGTGCGCGACGGTGCCCAACTGCCCGGCGGGGACGGCCCGGACGCTGTGCACGGCGGCGCCGATCCGGGCGTGCGGGGCGTCCGTCAGGGCGGCGGCCCGCTCGGCCCAGGCGTCCGCGTCGCCGTCGGAGAAGCGCAGTTGGGGCCCGGTCGGTTCGGCGCCGAAACCGGAGGACAGGTAGCAGGTGTCGAGCAGGGTGATCCGGATCCCGGCCCGGGCGGCGGCCTCGACCAGCGCCTCGCCCATCGCGTTCGGGTTCGCGTACCGGGCGCCGCCGGGCGCGTGGTGCAGGTAGTGGAACTCGCCGACGGCGGTGATCCCGGCGAGCGCCATCTCGGCGTACACGGCGGTGGCGAGCGCCAGGTAGCTGTCGGGGTCGAGCGCGGCGGCGACCTGGTACATGGTCTCGCGCCAGGTCCAGAACGTCCCCGAGCCGACCTGCGCGGTGGAGCGCAGCGCCCGGTGGAAGGCGTGCGAGTGCGCGTTGGCCTGCCCGGGCAGCGCGAGCCCGGCCAGCCGGACGGCGCCCGCCGGGCAGGGCCCGCTGTCGGGGACCACCCCGGTGATCCGCCCGCCGGCGCCGACGGTGATCAGCACCTCGGGCCGGACGGCCGGGCCGTCCGGGTGCGGCAGCCAGGCGTGTTCGGCCCAGTACGTCACGACGGCCGGCATGCGAGGTCCTCCAGTACGTCGGCCAGGGCGGTGACCCCGGCGTGGCAGTCGGACCGTTCGGCGTGCTCGGCCGGGGAGTGCGAGACCCCGCTGGGGTTGCGCACGAACAGCATGGCGGTCGGGACGGCGGACGCCAGGATGCCCGCGTCGTGTCCCGCGCCGGTGGGCAGGACGGGGGCGCCCAGCAGCTCCGCGAGGCGGTCGCGCAGCGGGGCGTCGAAGTCGACCACGGGGGTGTACGACTCGCGGGTGGCCTCGACCCGGACGCCGTCGCGTTCGCCCCGTTCGACGGCCGACTGCTCGATGGATTCCACCAGCCGGGCGAGCGTGGCCTCGTCGGGGGCGCGGGAGTCCAGCCAGCCGCGTACCAGCGAGGCGATCGCGTTGGTGCCGTTGGGTTCGACGGCGACCTTGCCGAAGGTGGCGAGCGCCCCGGCGAGCCGGGCCTTCTTGCGGGCGGCGAGGACGGTGGTGGCGTAGGTGAGCATCGGGTCGCGGCGGTCGGCGAGCAGGGTGGTGCCGGCGTGGTTGGCCTCGCCGTGGAAGTCGAACCGCCACCGGCCGTGCGGCCAGATCGCGCCGGCCACCCCGACCGGCCGCCCCTCGGCCAGGTACCGGCCCTGTTCGACGTGGAGTTCGACGAACGCGCCGATCCGGCCGAGCAGTTCGGGGTCGGCGCCGATCCGCGCCGGGTCGTGCCCGGCCCGCTCCATGGCGTCGGGCAACCGGACGCCGTCGGCGTCGCGCAGCTCGTACGCGGCCCGCCGGTCGAGCGCGCCGGTGGCCAGCCGGGAGCCGACGCAGGCGACGCCGAACCGGGCGCCCTCCTCGTCCGTGAAGTTGACGATCGCCAGCGGGCGGGCGAACTCGGCGCCCCGGGCCCGCAGTTCGTCGAACGCGGCGAAGGCGGAGATCACCCCGAGCGGGCCGTCGTAGGCGCCGCCGTCGGGGACGGAGTCCAGGTGGGAGCCGGTGACCACGGCGTTCCCGGCGGCCGGATCCCCGTACCAGGCCCACTGGTTGCCGTTGCGGTCGCTCTCGCAGGCCAGGCCGCGGGCCCGGGCCTGCTGCTCGAACCAGGCCCGGCACTCGGCGTCGGCGGAGTTCCAGGCGTGCCTCCGGTAGCCGCCGGTGGCGGCGGAGCGGCCCACCGGGAGCAGCTCCGCCCACATCGCGTCGAAGCTCACAGCTCGCCCATCGGCACCCGGACGCCGCGCTCCGCCGCGACCTCCTCCGCCCGGTCGTAGCCGGCGTCGACGTGCCGGATGACGCCCATGCCGGGGTCGTTGGTGAGCACCCGGCGGATCTTCTCGCCGGCCAGCGGGGTGCCGTCGGCGACGGTGACCTGCCCGGCGTGGATCGAGCGGCCGATGCCGACGCCGCCGCCGTGGTGGATGGACACCCAGGACGCGCCGGAGGCCACGTTGACCATGGCGTTGAGCAGCGGCCAGTCGGCGATCGCGTCGGAGCCGTCGAGCATCGCCTCGGTCTCCCGGTACGGGGAGGCGACCGAGCCGCAGTCCAGGTGGTCGCGGCCGATCACGATCGGCGCGGAGAGTTCGCCGGAGGCCACCATGTCGTTGAACCGCTCGCCGGCCTTGTCGCGCTCGCCGTAGCCGAGCCAGCAGATCCGCGCGGGCAGGCCCTGGAAGTGCACCTTCTCCTGGGCCATGGTGATCCAGCGGTGCAGCGACTCGTTCTCCGGGAAGAGGTCGAGCACGGCCCGGTCGGTCTTGTGGATGTCCTTCGGGTCGCCGGAGAGCGCGGCCCAGCGGAACGGGCCCTTGCCCTCGCAGAACAGCGGCCTGATGTACGCGGGGACGAACCCGGGGAAGTCGAACGCCCGCTCGTACCCGGCGAGTCGCGCCTCGCCGCGGATCGAGTTGCCGTAGTCGAAGACCTCCGCGCCGCGGTCCTGGAAGCCGACCATCGCCTCCACGTGCCGGGCCATCGACTCGCGGGCCCGCCGGGTGAACTCGGCGGGCTTCTCGGCCGCGTACGCCGCCATGTCCTCGAAGGCGACGCCGGTGGGCAGGTAGGCGAGCGGGTCGTGGGCGCTGGTCTGGTCGGTGACGATGTCGACCGGGGCGTCCATGGCGAGCAGCTGCGGCAGCAGGTCGGCGGCGTTGCCGAGCAGGCCGATGGAGAGCGGCCGCCGCCGGTCGCGGGCCTCGACGGCCAGTTGCAGGGCGTGGTCGAGGCTGCTCGCCTCGACGTCCAGGTACCGGTGCTCGATCCGGCGGGCGATCCGGGACGGGTCGCAGTCGACGCAGATCGCGACGCCGCCGTTCATGGTGACGGCCAGCGGCTGGGCGCCGCCCATGCCGCCGAGGCCCGCGGTGAGGGTGATGGTGCCTTCGAGCGTGCCGCCGAACTTCTTGTTCGCGACGGCCGCGAAGGTCTCGTAGGTGCCCTGCAGGATGCCCTGGGTGCCGATGTAGATCCACGAGCCGGCGGTCATCTGGCCGTACATGGTGAGGCCGAGCGACTCCAGCCGGCGGAACTCCTCCCAGTTCGCCCAGTCGCCGACCAGGTTGGAGTTGGCGATCAGCACCCGCGGCGCCCACTCGTGGGTCCGCATCACGCCGACCGGGCGGCCGGACTGCACCAGCATGGTCTCGTCCTGCTTCAGCTCCCGCAGCGTCCGCACCATCGCGTCGAAGGAGCGCCAGTCCCGGGCCGCCTTCCCCGTCCCGCCGTAGACCACCAGCTTCGACGGGTGCTCGGCGACCTCCGGGTCCAGGTTGTTCATCAGCATCCGCAGGGCCGCCTCCTGCTGCCAGCCCCGCGCACTCAGCCCGCTCCCCCGCGCCGCGCGCACCTCGCGCGGGCCGCTCGTCTGCTCTGCCATGGGCCAGCCTCCCTGCCGGATGCAATTCATTCACTCTCGACCTGGCTGAATATATCCAAACAGCACCACGCCGACCAGGGTGCGCGCCACCGCACCCCTGACGCGCCTATGGGATCCGGTCCGCGCGGGTGTACACGTTGGCGCCGCGGTCGCGCAGGAAGCCGACCAGGGTGAGGCCCAACTCCTCGGCGAGGTCGACGGCGAGGGAGGAGGGTGCGGAGACGGCGGCGAGGAGGGGGAGGCCGGCCAGCGCGGCCTTCTGGGTGAGCTCGAAGGAGGCCCGGCCGGAGACCAGCAGCAGGTGGCCGGTCAGCGGGAGGCGGCCCTCGCGCAGCGCCCAGCCGACGACCTTGTCGACCGCGTTGTGGCGGCCGACGTCCTCGCGCACGCACAGCAGCGTCCCGTCCGCGGCGAACAGCCCGGCCGCGTGCAGGCCGCCGGTGGCGTCGAAGGCGCGCTGGGCGGCGCGCAGCCGCTCCGGGAGGCCGTACAGGACCTCGGCGGGGACGGTGAGCGGGTCGGCGGAGACGTCCCAGCGGGAGCGGGTGCGGACGGCGTCGACGGTGTCGCGGCCGCACAGGCCGCACGCGCTGGTGGTGAGCAGGTTGCGGTGGGCGGAGAGCGCGGGGCGGGCGCCGCGGACGGTGGCGTCGAGGACGTTGTACGTGTTGGCGCCGTCCGCGTCCGTCCCGGCGCAGTAGCGCAGCGCGGCGAGTTCCCCGGCGGCGCCGACCAGGCCCTCGCCGACCAGGAACCCGGCGACCAGGTCGAAGTCGTGGCCGGGGGTGCGCATGGTGACGGTCAGCGCCTCGCCGCCGATCCGGATCTCCAGCGGCTCCTCCGCCGCCAGGCTGTCGGGCCGCGCGGAGCGTTCGTCCCCGCGCAGCCGCACCACTCGTCGCCGTTCCGTTGCCCGCGCCATGCGTCTCACACCTCCGCGGGCCAGTCAACCACCCCGTCAGGCCGTGACACGCGGTCCGGACACGGCCGCCCTCCGGCCCCCCGACCGTCAGCGTGCCGTTCCCGCCCCCCGGCCCCGCCCTCCGATCGCAAGCGCGCACGGAGCACGGCGGTGCGGTGCGCAGCGGTGCGGTGCGCAGCCCTGCTTGTCACATCACCATTCACCTGATGAGATTGTGCATATGGATATGCACAGTGTCGTCGTCCGGGTCGGCAAGGCCGACGTCAGCGCCGAGGACGTCCTCGCCGTCGCCCGCGGCGGGGCCCGGGTGGAGATCGGGCCGGACGCGCTCGCCGAGATGGCCGCGGCCCGGGCCCGGATCGACGCGCTGGCGGCCGAGCCGCGGCCGGTGTACGGGGTGTCCACCGGTTTCGGGGCGCTGGCGGTGCGGCACATCAGCCCGGAGCTCCGGGCCCAGCTGCAGCGTTCGCTGGTGCGCTCGCACGCGGCGGGCATGGGGCCGGTGGTGGAGACCGAGGTGGTCCGGGCCCTGATGTTCCTGCGGATGAAGACGCTGGCGTCCGGGCGGACGGGCGTGCGCCCGCTGGTCGCCGAGACCATGGCCGCGCTGCTGAACGCGCACATCACCCCGGCGGTGCGGGAGTTCGGCTCGCTGGGCTGCTCCGGCGACCTCGCGCCGCTCTCGCACTGCGCGCTGGCGCTGATGGGCGAGGGCACCGCGTTCGGGCCGGACGGGGTGGAGAAGGACACCGCCGAACTGCTGGCCGCCGCCGGGATCGAACCCGTCGAGCTGCTGGAGAAGGAGGGCCTGGCCCTCATCAACGGCACCGACGGCATGCTCGGCATGCTGGTGATGGCGCTGGCCGACCTGCGCCGGCTCTACACCACCGCCGACGTCACCGCCGCGATGAGCCTGGAGGCGCTGCTGGGCACCGACAAGGTGCTCGCCCCCGAGCTGCACGCCCCGATCCGCCCGCACCCGGGCCAGGCCGCCTCGGCCGCCAACATGCTCGCGGTGCTGCGGGGTTCGGGCCTGACCGGCCACCACCAGGACGACGCACCGCGGGTGCAGGACGCGTACTCGATCCGCTGCGCCCCGCAGGTCGCGGGCGCCGGCCGGGACACCCTGGCGCACGCCGCGCTGGTCGCCGAACGGGAGCTGGCCGCCTCGGTGGACAACCCGGTGGTGCTGCCCGACGGCCGGGTCGAGTCGAACGGCAACTTCCACGGCGCGCCCGTGGGCTACGTGCTGGACTTCCTGGCGATCGCCGCCGCCGACCTGGCCTCGATCTCCGAGCGGCGCACCGACCGGCTGCTCGACAAGGCCCGCTCGCACGGCCTGCCCGCGTTCCTCGCCGACGACCCGGGCGTGGACTCCGGCCTGATGATCGCCCAGTACACCCAGGCCGCACTGGTCAGCGAGAACAAGCGGCTGGCGGTGCCCGCCTCGGTGGACTCCATCCCGTCCTCGGCGATGCAGGAGGACCACGTCTCGATGGGCTGGTCGGCGGCCCGCAAGCTGCGCCAGTCGGTGGCCAACCTCGGACGCGTGCTGGCGGTGGAACTCGTGGCCGCCGCACGGGCGTTGGAGATCCGGGAGCAGGCCGCCGAGCAGCCGGGCGCGCTCGCCCCGGCGACCGCCGCCGCCGTCGCCGCCGCCCGCGCGGCCGGGGTCGGCGGCCCGGGCCGCGACCGCTTCCTCTCCCCGGACCTGGAGGCGGCGGCCGCCCTGGTCGCCTCCGGCGCCCTGCTGGCGGCGGTCGAGAAGGTCACCGGACCGCTCGCCTGACCACCGGCCCGGGACGGGCGGGCGCACCCGCCGGAGCCGGGTCACCGGCCTCCGGACCCGCCCGTCCCGCCAGTCGATACGCGATTGCCCACCTGCCGGGACTGCGCCACAGTCGTCCCACCGTCGAAGCCACCGGCGACCGCCCAACCGAGCGTGGAGGTACCGCACATGACCGCCCTGGACGAGACCGGCACCACCACCGGGCCCTCCGCCCGGCTGCTCCACCTCTTCGAGGGCCACCGGCTGACCCCGACCCAGCGGCGGATCGCCCACTCGCTGGTCCGGCACGCCACCGAGGCGCCGTTCCTGTCCAGCGTCGAGGTCGCCGAACTCGCCGGGGTCAGCCAGCCCTCGGTGACCAGGTTCGCGGTCGCGCTCGGCTACGACGGCTACCCGGCGCTGCGCAAGCAGCTGCGCGAACTCGGCGTCGGCGAGGGCGGCGCGCCCGAGAGCCACGACGAGGTGGTGCGCAACGAGCACCAGCAGGCCGTGCTCGCCGAGATCGAGCACCTGCGGCACCTCGCCGAACTGCTCGCCGACCCGGCCCCGATCGTCCGGGCCGCCCGGATCCTGGCCGCCTCCCGCCCGCTGCCGGTGCTCGGCCTGCGGGCCGCCTCCGCGCAGGCCCACGGCTTCGCGTACTTCGCCGGCAAGGTGCACCCCGACATCCGGCTGCTCGACGAGGGCGGCTCGATGCTCGCCGACCGGCTGGAGCAGGCCGCCGCCGCCGGGGCCACCGCGCTGCTCTGCTTCGCCCTGCCGCGCTACCCGCGCGAGCTGATGGACGCCCTCACGGTGGCCCGGGAGTGCGGCCTGACGGTGCTCACCGTCGCCGACTCGGCCTTCGCCCCCGTCGCCAAGCTCTCCGACGTGCTGCTGCCCGCCGCCGTCGGCACCGGCCTGGTCTTCGACACCGCGTGCGCGCCGATGATGCTGGGCCGCGTCCTGCTGCAGACCATGTGCGACGAACTGCCGGGAGCCGAAGCCCGGTTGGAGGCCATCGAGCAGTCCGCGACGGCCCGTCAGCTCTTCCTGGACTGACACCTGTTGTTTGCCGAATGACACCTTTTCGTCGGGTTGACGACGGGTGGTGAGCGGGCATCCCTCTGAGTAGGGAGAAAGACAGCTTGGACGGGGGAAGTCCAATGCCACCGCCGATCCACCAGATGAGGCTCACCGGACGGCTCGGTTCCGGAGCCGACGAATGGTCCTGCCCGCTCTGCGGCCGCCGCATCGCGCTGCGCCGCCCGCCGCACCCCGAACTGACCGTCCTCGACCCGGGCGACGAGGAGGCCGTGCACATCGGCGTCCTGGAACCGGGCGGCGAGGAGGCCGCCGCCGCCGACCGGGCCGCCGACCGCTACGGCGTCGGCCCGGTCCAGCACATCCCGCGCCCGCCGGCCCGCCCCGGCCAGCCGAACCCCGAGCCCGACGCGGAGGACCGCCGCTGGCTGGCCGAGATCGGCATCGACTGGGACGGCGACGAGGCCGCCTGACGGGCCGTCACCGGCACCGCGGCGTCCGCCGGGGTCGCGCTGCCCGCCGTCCCCCGAGCCCCGGCGGGGCCCCGCCTACGACGGCGGCGGCGAGCAGGGGCCGGAGAGGGCGACGGCGACCAGGCTGCGCAGGGCGGGGGCGGTCTGGGTGAGGGGGAGGGTGGATTCGTCGGCGAAGAGTTCGAGGAGCCAGCCGCCGGCCGGGTTGCAGCCGCCGGCGGCGGCCATGGCGCGGTAGCCGGAGACGACCATGACGGCCTCCTCGGCGGCGTCGTTGCCGGGGGCGCCGGCCCGGAGGGTGAAGGAGCCGCCGGTGACGGCGCGGGAGGTGAGGGGGTAGTGGCGGAGGTCGAAGACGGCGTCGGGGGCTTCGATCTGGGCGCGCTGGGTCTGGGCGCGGGTGCTGGCGGGGCCGCCGGTCATCCGGTAGACGGCGTGCCGGGCGGTGCGCATCAGCTGGGAGCCGGGCGGGACGTAGGAGATCCACCAGCCGACGGCGTTGAGCAGCCGGGAGGCGGTCTCGGCGACCAGGACGAGCCGGCCGAGGGTGTCGGCGGGGTGGGTGCCGCCGCCCTGGTCGAGGGCGCCGAGGACGGCGGTGAGGAGCTGTCCGGGGTCGGCGCTGTGCGCGGCGCCGCGGAAGCGCCGGCGGTCGCCGTTCGGCCGCCCGCCGGCGGCCCTGCGCTGGGGGTCGGCCGCGTCGGCGAGCTGGATGGTCGGGTCGGGGGCGTACGCCGGGCCGTGGCTGCGCCCGGCGACGACGGGGTGGGCGGCGCGGCCGGCCTTGGCGCGGTACTGGGCGGCGTCGGCGAGGCGGAACAGGCGGTCGGGGGTGGTGACCGGGCCGATCGAGTCGCCGGTGGAGGCGATGCCGCAGGCGACGCCCTCGCCGTCGGTCAACTCCAGTGCGCGGGCGCAGAGCTCCTCGGCGACGACGACCACTTCGTCGGCCGACTGGCCCTCCGCGAGCAGGCAGAACTCGTCGCCGCCGAGCCGGGCGGCCAGGCTGCCGGGGAGTTTCGCGGCGGACAGCGAGAGCTGGTGGGCGAAGCGTTCGAGGAGGCGGTCGCCCATCTCGTGGCCGAGCTGGTCGTTGACCCGCTTGAGGCCGTTGACGTCGCAGACCACCAGGGAGACTACCGCGCCGTCCCGGGTGTGGGCCTTGAGCGCGGCGTCGAGGCGGGCGTCGACGGCGCGGCGGTTGGCGAGGCCGGTGAGGGCGTCGGTGAAGGCGAGGCGGCGCAGGTCGGCGACGCGCTCGGTCTGGGCGAGGCCGGCCGAGACCTGGGCGGCGAGCAGGGTGGCGTACTCGGCGTCGGCGCCGGTGAAGACGGGCATGCCGGTGCCGCGGGCGAGGTACAGCTCGCCCCAGGCCTGGCCGTGCAGGACGATCGGCGCGACCAGGCAGCAGCCGCGGCCGCGGCGGCGCAGTCCGGCGGCGCGCTGGCGGCAGAACGCGCCGGAGACGTGGTCCTGGTGGCCGGTGTGCGGGCCGGTGTCCTCGGCGGTCTGGATCCAGGCGCGGGGCAGCCGGCCGGTGGTCCAGTGCTCTTCGAGGTAGGTGACGATCTCGGGGAAGTCGGCGACGGGGTACGACTCGTCCTCGGGCAGCTCCTCCTCGCCGGGGGCGAGTTCGCCGTGGTTGACGAGCACCCGCAGCCGCCCGGACTCGCGGTCCCAGACGGAGACGGCGGCCATGGTGGCGCCGAGCGCGGAGACGGCGCGGGCGGCCGCCGCCCGGACGGCCTCCAGCGGGGTCATCGCGCCCGCCATGTCCTGGGCGAGTTCCACCACGGCCTGCAGCCGCAGGTCGGGCGCCGCCGCCTCGAACGAGGCCCGCTCGTCCATGGTCGCCTCACTCACCGTAAGCCTTCTCCCTGCCCGCGTGACCCTGCTACCCAGCCTAGGGCGGTGCGTCCGGTTTTCGGGTGAGGCCGGTGGCGCGCGGGTGGGTCAGTCGGCGGTGGGCACCCGGGTGAGCAGCCACGGCTCGACCAGGCCGAGGCCGCGCACGGGGCGGCGCCACATCGGCTGGAGGTGGAAGCGGTGGCCGGGGGCGGGCTCGGTCTCGGGGAGGCTCGCGGTGCCGTGCTGTTCGAGCGCGGCGGCGAGTTCGCCGTCGACCAGGACGGCGTCCTTGGGGGCGATCGAGGTGAGCCGGGAGGCGAGGTTGACGGTGGTGCCGAAGACGTCGCCCATCCGGGAGGTGACGGTGCCGAAGGCCATGCCGACCCGCAGGGCGGGCATGTTGTCCTCCTTGGCGAGCGTCTCGACCAGGGAGAGCGCGATCTCAGCGACGGTGGCCGGGTCCTCGGAGACGAACAGGATCTCGTCGCCGAGCGTCTTGACCACCCGGCCGCCCTGGCCGGCGATCAGGTCGGAGCAGGTGTTCTCGAAGCCCTCGACGAGTTCGCCGAGCTCCTCCTCCTCCAGCCGGCGGGAGAGCCGGGTGAAGCCGACCAGGTCGGCGAAGGCGACGGCGAGCCGGCCGGAGGTGACCTCGTGGTCCTCGGCGGCCTGGACGACCCGGCCGGTGACGGCGGCGAGCTGGCGGCGCCAGACGTACACCAGGAACTGCTCCAGTTCGGGCAGCAGCAGTTCCACCAGCGGGTAGGCGACGTCGGAGCGGCTCATGCCGGGCTCGACGGGCTGGGTGAGGTTGTCGAGGAAGGTGTCCATCTGCCAGCCGGCCAGCCGGGCGGTGGTCTGGCCGGTGGAGCGGGCGACCTGGATCGCCATGGGTTCGCTGAGCAGTCCGGACTCGATCAGGCCGGCGAGGCGGCGCAGCGCGATCACGTCGTTGTCGGTGAGGGCGCGGGACTGGCCGATGTCGGGGAAGCCCATGGCGCGCCAGAACCGGGTGGCGAGGTCCATCGGGACTTCGGCGGCGCGCGCGGCCTGGTACGGGGTGTACTTGCGCGGCGCGTCGAGGATCAGCCGCTCCAGGTCGGTGGCGACGGTGGGCTCGTCCGCCGCGCCGCTGCCGGAGCCCGTCGTGGCGCCGTCGTTGTCTGTCACCGGTCCGTCCCCGTGCGGTCAGCCGCACTTGTGTCTTGCCGTCTTCGAGGTGTGGGCACGCGGGCACCGCGCGGGTAGTGGCGAGCCTCACACCGCTGCCAGGTGGAATGTTCGCACGGAATCGCGTAATCCGGGGCATCCGCCCGGCAGCCGGGCGGCCGGTCCCGCAGGGTGAGACCGGCCGCTCCCGCGGGGCGGGACCGGTCCGGCTCAGTCCTGCGGGCGCACGTGCACCACGTCCCCGGCGGCGACGGGGTGCCTGGCGCCGTCGGGGGTGCGCACCACCAGGCGGCCGTCGCCGTCCACCGCGACGGCCTCGCCGAGCAGTTCGCGCTCGCCGGGCAGCTGGACCCTGACCTGCCGGTTCAGCGTGGTGCAGCGGGCGGTGTACGCGGGCAGCAGGCCGCTGGCGTGCGGGTCGCCGGCGGCGGCGGTCCACTCGCCGTACAGCTCGGCGAACTCGCGCAGCAGGGCGCGCAGCAGGGTCGACCGGTCGGTGGTCCCGGCGCCGGCCAGGGCCAGCGAGGTGGCGGTGGGGACGGGCAGCTCGTCCGCGCGCAGCGAGACGTTCAGGCCGAGGCCGGCCACCACGGCGCCGCCGGACAGCTCGGTGAGGATGCCGCCGAGCTTGCGCTCCTGCCCGTCGACGACGGTCTGCAGGTCGTTGGGCCACTTCAGGCCGGTGGACACCTCGGCGACCCGGTCCAGGGTGGCGGAGACGGCGGTGCCGACCAGGATCGGCAGCCAGCCGTAGCGCTCCACCGGGACGCCCCGCGGGCGCAGCAGCAGCGACAGGAACAGTCCGGAGCGCGGCGGGGCGTTCCAGCGGCGGTCCAGGCGGCCGCGTCCGGCGTGCTGGGACTCGGCGACCAGGACGGCGCCCTCGGGGGCGCCGTCCTTCGCCCGGGTGGCGAGGTCGGCGTTGGTGGAGCCGGTCTCGCTCACCACATCGAGTGAGGTCCACAGCGCCCCGGGGCGCAGCAGGTCGAGCCGCAGGGCCCGCTCGTCCAGCGGCGGGCGCTCCAGGTCGGTCCACGGGGAGGGGCCGTCGTGGCCGAAGCCGCGCAGGCCGGAACGGCGGGGGCGGGGGCGGTCGGGAGTGGTCACCCGGCCAGCCTAGGGGCACGTGCAGCGGCCACATGCCGCCTCATCGTCTCGCAGAACGGACAGGTGGACGATGTGTCGATGGCCATAACCACGAACGCGCCCACGCTGGTTACGCTGCTGTGCGGTAGACCGCAGCGCCGCCCTGCCCGCCCCCCTCGCGCGCCGGGCCGGCGGCCGAGGACGCAGGGAGAGCCACCCGAATGACCCAGGCACCGCAGGACCCGCACACCACCGCCGGGAAGCTCGCCGACCTGCGCCGGCGGATCGACGAGGCGGTGCACTCCGGCTCGGCCGCGGCCGTCGAGAAGCAGCACGCCAAGGGCAAGCTGACGGCCCGTGAGCGGATCGCCGAACTGCTGGACGAGGACTCCTTCGTCGAGTTCGACGAGTTCGCCCGGCACCGCTCCACCAACTTCGGGCAGGAGAGGAACCGCCCGTACGGCGACGGCGTGGTCACCGGCTACGGCACCGTGGACGGCCGCCAGGTCGCGGTGTTCTCGCAGGACTTCACCGTCTTCGGCGGCTCGCTGGGCGAGGTGTTCGGCGAGAAGATCGTCAAGGTGATGGACTTCGCGCTGAAGACCGGCTGTCCGATGATCGGCATCAACGACTCCGGCGGCGCCCGGATCCAGGAGGGCGTGGCCTCGCTCGGCCTGTACGGCGAGATCTTCCGGCGCAACGTGCACGCCTCCGGGGTGATCCCGCAGATCTCGCTGATCATGGGCCCGTGCGCGGGTGGCGCGGTCTACTCCCCCGCGGTGACCGACTTCGTGGTGATGGCCGACAAGACCTCGCACATGTTCATCACCGGCCCGGACGTGATCAGGACCGTCACCGGCGAGAACGTCGACATGGAGGAGCTGGGCGGCGCCCGCACCCACAACACCAAGTCCGGCAACGCGCACTACCTGGCCGCCGACGAGAAGGAGGCGATCGAGTACGTCAAGGCGCTGCTGTCGTACCTGCCCTCCAACAACCTGACCGACCCGCCGGCCTACCCCGAGCAGGCCGACCTCGCGGTCACCGCCGAGGACCTCGAACTCGACGGCATCGTCCCGGACTCGGCGAACCAGCCGTACGACATCCGCCGGGTGATCGAGCACGTCCTGGACGACGGCGACTTCCTGGAGGTCCAGCCGCTGTACGCGGGCAACATCGTGGTCGGCTTCGGCCGGGTCGAGGGCCACCCGGTGGGCGTGGTCGGCAACCAGCCGATGGACCTGGCCGGCTGCCTGGACATCGCCGCCAGCGAGAAGGCCGCCCGCTTCGTGCGCACCTGCGACGCGTTCAACATCCCGGTGCTGACCTTCGTCGACGTGCCCGGCTTCCTGCCCGGCACCGGCCAGGAGTGGGACGGCATCATCCGGCGCGGCGCCAAGCTGATCTTCGCGTACGCGGAGGCCACCGTGCCGCTGATCACCGTCATCACCCGCAAGGCGTTCGGCGGCGCGTACGACGTGATGGGCTCCAAGCACCTGGGCGCCGACATCAACCTGGCCTGGCCGACCGCCCAGATCGCCGTGATGGGCGCCCAGGGCGCGGTCAACATCCTGCACCGGCGGGAGATCGCCGCCGCCGAGGCCGAGGGCCTCGGCGAGGAGCGCCGCGCCGAACTGCTCGCCTCGTACGAGGACACCCTGCTCAACCCGTACCTGGCCGCCGAGCGCGGCTACGTCGACGCGGTCATCGCCCCCAGCGAGACCCGGCGGCACATCGTCCGCGGGCTGCGGGCGCTGCGCGGCAAGCGGGAGGCGCTGCCGCCCAAGAAGCACGGCAACATCCCGCTCTGATTCCCGAAGGGACCCCGCGCCATGACCCCCATTCAGGTGCTGCACGGGCAGCCGACCCCCGAGGAGCTGGCCACCGTCCTGGCGGTGGTCCAATCCCGGGCCGCGAACCGGGCCGCCACCGGCCCCTCCCGCGGCCCGGCCACCGTCTGGACCGACCGCACGCCCCGCCCCGTCCCGGCCCCGGGCCCGAACGCCTGGCGCACCAGCCTCTGGCCGCGCTGAAACTTCCACCGGGGAACGGCGGCACGCGCGACCAGGGGCCCGGAACCGCCGTTCCCCGGGCCCCTGGACGCGCGGGTGCTACTCCTCGCGGTTGCCGCGGCCGGTAATCGCGAAGCTGCCCGGGCCGAGGACGGCGATCAGCAGGAAGGCCCAGCAGAAGAGCACCGCGGACTCGCCGCCGTTCTGGAGCGGGAAGAGCGCGTTCTCCTGGTGGACGGTGAAGTAGGCGTAGGCCATCGATCCGGAGGCGACGAGCGCGGCGACGCGGGTGCCGAGGCCGAGCAGGACCAGGGAGCCGCAGACCAGTTGGATGACCGCGGCGTACCAGCCGGGCCAGGTGCCGACCTTGATGCTGCCGCCGCCGTAGGCGCCGCCCAGGACGCCGAACAGGGACGCGGCGCCGTGGCAGGCGAAGAGCAGCCCGACGACCACGCGGTGCAGTGCGATCAGGTGGGGGCGGGCCGCGGCGGTGGTGGTTCTCGCCGTGGTGGTGAACTGGGACATGGTTTGTCTCCTCAGCCGAAACCAGTGGGGTGGTTCTGGAGCTGTGCGCGTGCCCTGACCATGTGGGATGACATGGTGCCGGGCACGGGAACAGTTCGACGACCGCACGCCGCCGATCATGGACCCGACAATCCAATTGCTCTATTGCAGGGAACCCGGGCCCCGGCGTCAAGGGGCACCCGAACCGTTTCCGCCGCGCCGGACTGAGTACGGATACTCAGGCGCCGACCCGTCCGCGGGCCGCACCCTGGTGAAGTGCTCTGGTCAGATCCCCGCGACGAGCCGTCGCAAGAGGCCCGCGAGGTGCAGCGCAAGCTGCGTCGGACGGCCCTGCTGATCGCACTGCTGGCACTCGCGGGGGCGGCCCTGGTGCTGGTGTAGCGGGGCCGGGCCGCGGGCTAGGCTGGTGGCCATGACCGCTCGCCGTCCGCTGGTTCTCGCGTCCGCCTCCCCCGCCCGGCTGGGCCTGCTGCGACAGGCGGGCCTGGATCCGCTGGTGCGGGTGAGCGGGGTCGACGAGGACGCGCTGAGCGCCGCGACGCCGGGCGAGTTGGCGCTGGTGCTGGCGGTGGCGAAGGCGGAGAGGGTCGCGGGCGAGCTGTCCGCCGAACCGGGCGAGCCGCCGCTGGTGATCGGCTGCGACTCGGTGCTGGAGCTGGACGGCGCCGCGCTGGGCAAGCCCGCCGACGCGGCGGAGGCCGTCGCCCGCTGGCGGGCGATGCGCGGCCGCGAGGGCGTCCTGCGGACCGGCCACTGCGTGATCGACACCGCGACCGGGCGGCGGGCGGCCGAGACCGCCTCGACCACCGTCCGGTTCGGGACGCCGGACGACGCCGAGGTCGCCGCGTACGTCGCCTCCGGCGAACCGCTGCACGTGGCCGGGGCGTTCACCCTGGACGGCCGTTCGGCACCGTTCGTGGAGGGGATCGACGGCGACCCCGGCAACGTGATCGGCCTGTCGCTGCCGCTGCTGCGCCGCCTGCTCGCCGAACTGGACGTGCGCATCACCGACCTGTGGGCCTGAGACCGGCGGCCTAGCCCGCCGCGGGGGCGTGCCTGGCCAGGTAGTCGAGCACGTCGGGCAGCGCGCCGTCCCGGAGCAGCGGGGCGCCGTGGCTGCCGCCCGGGTAGATCTTGAGCTGCTTGTCCTCCGCGACGGAGGCGTCGTAGAGGGCCCGGGCGTTGTCGTTGAACGGGCTGTCGGCCTGTTCGGCGGCGAAGTAGGTGGGCGTCCTGACCGTGGTGACCGCGAGCGCGGCGTTGAACTGCGGGTACGAAGCGGGCGAGCTGAGCGAGACCACGGCCTTGATCGGCAGCGGGTTGTCCAGCTTGGCGGCGACCAGGGAGCCGGCGGCGCCCTTGGAGGCGCCGACCAGCGCGACCGCGCCGACGCCCTTGGACTTCAGGTGGGCGGAGCCGGCCTTGATCACCTCGGTGACGTCGCCCTCCGAGGTGTAGGCCAGGACGGCGTACCCGGCCTTGGTGAAGGCCGGGAGGTCGAGCGCCCACTCGCAGAGCGAGCCGTCCCGCTGGTGCGAGAAGATCACCGCGACCTTGGCGTGGCCGGCGTCGGAGTCCCGGTAGTAGGCGTCCAGGGACGAGCCGCCGGAGGTGCCCGCGTCCAGGGTGAAGGACCCCTTCTCGGCCTCGGCCCGGGTGAGGCAGCCGTAGGTGTCGGCGCTCGGGCCGGGCGCGGCCCCGGTCTTCCCGGAGCCGCCGGAGCAGGCGGTGAGCAGGAGCGCGGTCGCGGCCAGCGCGACGGGCAGCGTGGAACGCTTCACGTTTTCCCCCGTGAATCGTGCGAATGGTGCGGTGGTCGGCTGTGACGCTAGGGAGCGGCCGGAGCCGGGTCAATGGTCCGGACCATTCCGTTATCGCGGAAGCGCCAGCGGATGGAACAACGGATTCCCTCCACGGGGTGCGGAATCGGACAGAACCCGGCTCGCACATCTGTTGCAGAGTTCCACTCCACTGCCGACCGGGGCGCCGTTAGGCTGACGCAGCCGGGCCGGAAAGGAGCGACGAGGAGCGGAAGATGACCGATGGTGTGCTCAACGTCGTTCTGGGGCTGGCCGCTTCGGCGATCAGCGCCGGGCTGGGCTGGCTGGCCCAGACGCTGCGCCGGCGGCGCCGGCTGGGGCGGCAACGGGCCTTCTTCGGGCTCCCCGCCAACGGCGAGGCGCTGCTGGTGGTCAACCGCCAGGCTTCGGCACCGGACGTGAAGAGCGTGGCCCGCGACGACGTGTACGCGCTGATGGAGCTGGCCGCGCTGGTGCGCGAGTGCGGCGCCCGGGCGACGCTGACCGGGCACGACGAGGTCCGGCAGGGGCTGGGCGACAAGTCCGAGTTCTGCGTGGGCGGCCCGGCCGGCAACAAGCGGACGGCGGCCCACCTGGAGTCCTGGCTGCCGGGGGTGGCGTTCGTCAGCCCGCCCGCGGAGGTCGGGCACCCGGTGCACACCCTGCTGGTCGGCTCGCGCGAGTTCCGGTTCCTGACCGCCTCGGAGGAGCCCGGCCAGCGGGCACACGTGCTGCTGGCCCGGATACACCCGCGCGCGGGCAGCCGGCCGGTGTTCGTGATAGCCGGGCAGACCGCGGTGTCCAACCACGCGGGAGCCCGCTACCTGGCGGCCAACCACCGGACGCTGTCGCGCGAGCACGGCCGGGACGGCGCGTTCGCGGTGGTGCTGCGGGTGGTGAACGCCCGCGCCTACGGCCCGGACGTGGTCGAGCTGGAGGCCGACGTGACGGCCGCGGCGACCACCCGCCCCCGGCCGGCGGCCGCCTGACCCGACCGGTGTGGCCAAGACCACCCCACCCGCTCCGGGCGCCCCCGACCCGCCGCCACACCCGTGCCCGGCCCGCTGCCTGCGGTGTACCGCCAACGGCCGCCGCTCGTACGGGAGTCCGGCGACCGAGCGTGTGAGCACGCTCACCACCAGGGACTACTCGCCGGTAGCGCCCTCCAATCCATAGACTCAACGAGGTTCGAGAAGGGAGCCACAGTGCGCAAGGTGCTCATCGCCAACCGCGGAGAAATCGCCGTCCGCGTCGCCCGGGCCTGCCGGGACGCGGGAATCGCCAGCGTCGCCGTGTACGCGGAACCTGACCGGGACGCGC
>NZ_JNWZ01000038.1 GCF_000716545.1 Kitasatospora phosalacinea | reverse complement strand
GGGTGGTGGGCGGGGCGGCGGCGGCGGGGGGGGGGGCGGGGGGGGCGGGGCGGGGGCGGCGGGGGGCCGGACCGGCTGGGCGGCCTGGACCGGCTGGGGCTCCGGGGCGGGCGGGGCGGTCTGCGGGGTCGGCAGCGGTGTCGCCGGGGCGATCGTCCAGTCGTCCTCGTCGACCGGGAGCGACTGCGCCTGCGACTGCGGCTGCGACTGGGGCTGGGCGGCGGGCTGCGACTGCGGGGCCTGGGCGGGGACGCGCGGGTCGCCGCCGCGGTCGGTCAGGTCGACCGCGGAGCCGCCCGGGGCGGCGTCCTCGTCCTCGACCGTGATGCCGAAGTCGGTGGCCAGCGCGAGCAGCCCGTCCACGTAGCCCTGGCCGACCGCGCGGAACTTCCAGCCGCCGGCCCGGCGGTAGAGCTCGGCGGCGACCAGCGCGGTCACCTGCTCGCCCTCGTCCACCACGAACTCGGCCAGCGCGGGCGACCCTTCGGGCGCGGCCGCGTCGAACAGCAGCACCCGCAGGTCGGGCACCGCGGGGAAGGCGCCGCCCTCCGCCGAACCGGCCAGCACCACCCGGTCGACCTCGGCGGGCAGTTGGGACAGGTCGATCTCCAGCCCGTCCCGGACCGTCCCGTCCGCGACCTGCTTGGGCAGGTGCCGGACCAGGCCGGACGGGTGCCGGGGCTGGTTGTAGAACACGAAGTCGGAGTCGTCGCGGACCTTGCCGTGGGCGGTCACCAGCAGGGCCGAGGCGTCCACGTCCGGGGTGCCCGGGCTGTCCGTCCACCGCAGGACGGCACGGACGGCGGCCGCCGTCAGCGGGATGTTGGCGCCCTTCGCCATCACGTGCGTCATAGCGCACCATCCTGCCGCCTGCCGGGGGCCCGGGACAACGCGGGGCGCGTCATCGGCGCGCCCCGTCGGGGAGGCCCCGCCGGGTGCCGGTGGCGCGGGCGCCGGCGGTGCCGCGGGCCGGGGTGCCCGGCGGGCTCGGTGACGGCGCTGACAACCTTGCGAGAATTCGATGTTTCGAACTCTTCGGTCGAGGTCATCCGGCCGTACGATAAGCGGCCAACGGCCCCCGGTGCTCCCCACCCGGCGACGGCGTGCGCGCTCCGGCGAACTTTCCGGCCGTGCCGACCGTCCCATGGACAGAGAGGCGGCAGCCGTTCCCGCCGCCGGCGGGCCCACCAGACCACAGCGGGAGAGCACCTTGCGCCACTTCGGGCATCTCGCGGACGACGTCCGCAGCCGGCTCTTTCACGAGCAGCCCGCCGCCTTCGACCGCGACAGCGAGGCGGCCGTCCTCGCCACCGCCCTCGGAGCCACGCTCTACAGCCCCGCCACCCGGCCCACCCTGGCCCGGGACGTCCTCAAGCAGGCCGCCCGCGGCGTGGTCTCCATGGTGCTCTGCCTGGAGGACGCGATCGCCGACCACGAGGTCGACGACGCCGAACGGAACCTGGTGGACCAGCTCACCGCGCTCGCCGAGCAGGGCGCCGACGCCGAACTGCCGCTGCTGTTCGTCCGGGTCCGGACCCCCGAGCAGATCACCGACCTGACCGGACGGCTGGGCCCCGCGCTGCGCCTGCTCAGCGGCTTCGTGGTGCCCAAGTTCACCGAGGACAGCGGGCTGCCCTTCCTGGAGGCGCTGACCGGCGCCGAGGAGCGCACCGGGCAGCGGCTGTTCGTCATGCCGGTGCTCGAATCGCCCGAACTCGCCCACCTGGAGAGCCGCCGCGAGCAGTTGCACGGCATCGCCCGGCTGCTCGACAAGCACCGCGGACGCGTCCTGGCCGTCCGGCTCGGCGTCACCGACCTGTGCTCCGCGTACGGGCTGCGCCGCTCGCCCGACCTGACCGCCTACGACGTCGCCCTGGTGGCCGGCGTGATCGGGGACGTGGTCAACGTGCTCGGCCGGGCCGACGGCACCGGGCACACCGTCACCGGGCCGGTCTGGGAGTACTTCCCGCTCCAGGAGCGGATGTTCAAGCCCCAGCTGCGCCGCACCCCGTTCGCCGAGGTCATCCCGCCCGCCGACCGGGTCCGCCAGCGGCTGATCGAGCACGACCTGGACGGGCTGATCCGGGAGATCGAGCTCGACCGGGCCAACGGGCTGCTCGGCAAGACCTGCATCCACCCCAGCCACGTCGCCGCCGTGCACGCGCTGTCCGTGGTCACCCACGAGGAGCTGTGCGACGCGCAGGACATCCTGCAGCAGCACCGCGGCGGCGGCGGGGTCAGCCGCTCCGCGTACACCAACAAGATGAACGAGGCCAAGCCGCACCGGGCCTGGGCCGAGCGGGTGCTGCTGCGGGCCGAGGTGTTCGGCGTCGCCCGCCCCGAGGTCACCTTCGCGGAGCTGCTGTCCGCCTGCATCGGCTGAACCGGCCGGACTGCCCGCCGCGGCCGGTTCGGCCGATGCCGCATCAGCCGGTCGGACGACGGGCGGGTCGGCCGGTCGGCGCGGGCTTCCCGGCCGGTCGGCGCGGGCTTCCCGGCCGGTCGGGTGATCCGGGGGTCCCGGCGCGCCCCGTACGCTCGAACCCGAACCGCACACCCGCGCGTCCGCGTCCGTCCCATTGGCACCACCAGCACTACCAGCACCACCAGCACCATCCGCACCGCCTTCCGTGCCACCGTGCTCGTCGAGAGGAGCCCCGATGACCGCCGACACCACCGCCCCCGGGCCCGTCGGGGCCGAGCCCTGGACGGGCCAGTGGGTCACCGACCGGCTCGGCCTGCGCCTCACCGGCGGGCCCGAACTGACCGGGCTGATCGGCCTCGCCCTGCGGGTCAACCCCAAGCGCGCCCACCTGCTGGTCTCCCGGGTGCTGGGCAAGCACGTCCCGCAGCGGCCCGCGACGGTGCACGGCACCGGGCTCGACCTCGGCCGCCGGGTCGCCGCGCTGCTCGGCCCCGAGGAGGCCGCGCGGGCCGTGGTGCTCGGGTACGCCGAGACCGCCACCGCCCTCGGCCACAGCGTCGCCGACGGGCTCGACGCCCCCTACCTGCACTCCACCCGGCGGCCCGTCCCCGGCGTCGCCCCGCTCGGCGGCTTCGAGGAGGAGCACTCGCACGCCACCAGCCACCTGTTGCTCCCCGAGGACCCGCTGCTGCTGGCCGGCGACGGCCCGCTGGTGCTGGTCGACGACGAGTTCTCCACCGGCACCACCGTCATCAACACCATCCGCGCCCTGCACGCCGCCCACCCGCGCGAGCGGTACGTCGCCGTCGCCCTGGTCGACCTGCGCACCCCCGCCGACCGCGAGCGGCTGCACGCCGCGGCCGCCGCGCTCGGCGCCCGCCTCGACCTGGTCGCCACCGCCGCCGGCGGCGTCGAACTGCCCGAGGGCGTGCTGGAGCGGGCCCGGGAGCTGATCGAGGCCGCCCCCGCCCCGCGGCCCTCCGCCGGCCCGCCCGGCGAACTGGTCAGGCTCGACCTGCCCTGGCCCGCCGACCTGCCCGACGGCGGCCGGCACGGCTTCACCCCCGACCACCGACGCCGCCTCGACGCGGCCCTGCCCGCCCTCGGCACCGCGCTCGCGGCCGCCGTCGGCCCCCGCCCCGGCCGGGTCCTGGTGCTCGGCTGCGAAGAGCTGATGTACGCCCCGCTCCGGCTCGCCGAAGCGCTGCAGCACGCCCGCCCCGACACCGAGGTGCGCTTCTCCACCACCACCCGCTCCCCGGTGTTCGCCCTCGACGAGCCCGGCTACGCCATCCGCACCCGGCTCGCCTTCGCCGCCCACGACGACCCGGCCGACCGCTCCACCGAGCGCTACGCCTACAACGTCGCCCCCGGCGCCGACCCCGCCCGCCGCTTCGACACCGTCGTCCTGGTCGTCGACGACCCCGCGGACACCCCCGCCCTGCACCACGGCCCCGACGCCCTGCTGCCCGCCCTGCGCACCACCACCGACCGGGTGGTGCTCGCCGTTCTCCCGTCGTACCGCCCCGAGCCACCCGCCCGACGCCCCGCTGCCCGAGCATGACCCGTACCCCGTCGAAGGCACCCAGCATGACCGCGCACACCGCCCCCTCCCCGACCGCCGCCCGCCCGCTGCACGGGCCGGCCTTCTCCAGCTACCCGGCCGCCGACGTCACCTGGCTGCTCAAGGACCTCTCCGACGTCCACCTCGAAGCGCCCACCGAGGAGCGCGAGGAGGCCGTGCAGTCCGGCGGCGCCCACTACGCCGAGTCGCTGCCCGTCGAGTACCAGCCCGACGCCGCCTACCAGCAGCTCTTCCACACCGCCCTCGACGCCTCCGCGACCCGCCTGGCCACCGCCGTCGGCACCGTCGCCGAGACGCTGCTGCGCGAACGCGGCCCGCACCTGGTGCTCGCCTCGCTCGCCCGGGCCGGCACCCCCGTCGGCATCCTGATCCGCCGCTGGCTCGCCCACGCCCACGGCCTCGACGTGCCGCACTACACCGTCTCCATCGTCCGCGGCCGCGGCATCGACCAGGTCGCCCTGCGCCACCTCGCCGCCCACCACCGCCCCGCCGACGTGGTCTTCGTCGACGGCTGGACGGGCAAGGGCGCCATCACCCGCGAACTCGAACAGGCCCTGGCCGGCACCGGCTTCGACCCCGAGCTCGCCGTCCTCGCCGACCCCGGCGGCTGCGTGCGCACCTACGGCACCCGGGACGACTTCCTGATCCCCTCCGCCTGCCTCAACTCCACCGTCTCCGGCCTGGTCTCCCGCACCGTGCTGCGCGCCGACCTGACCGGGCCGGACGAGTTCCACGGCGCCAAGTTCTACCGCGAACTGGCCGGGGCCGACGTCTCCCGCCACTTCGTCGACACCGTCGCCGCCGCGTTCCCCGCCGTCGCCGAGGCCGTCGCCGCCGAGACCGCCCGGCTCGCCACCGCCGACCGCACCCCCACCTGGGAGGGCTGGGCCGCCGTCGAACGGATCAGCGCCGAGTACGGCATCGACAGCGTCAACCTGGTCAAGCCCGGCGTCGGCGAGACCACCCGCGTCCTGCTGCGCCGCGTCCCCTGGCGGATCCTCGCCCGCCGCGGCGCCGGAGCCGACCTCGACCACGTCCGGCTGCTGGCCGAGCAGCGCGGCGTCCCGGTCGAGGAGACCGACGACCTGCCCTACACCTGCGTCGGCCTGATCCACCCGCGCTACACCCGTGGCGCCACCGGCGCGGACGGCACCGCCGTCCAGACCTGACCCCGCCCCCGAACGAAGGAGACCCCGCCCGTGCCGCAGTTCCTGGTCGCCAGCGACCTCGACCGCACCCTCGTCTACTCCAACCGCGCCCTCGGCCTGGACGTGCCCGACCGGCTCGCCCCCCGGCTGCTCGCGGTGGAGGTGCACGACGGCAAGGCGCTCTCCTTCATGACCGAGCAGGCCGCCGCCCTGCTCGCCGAGATCGCGGCCCTCGCCCCGGTCGTCCCGGTCACCACCCGCACCCGCGCCCAGTACGAGCGGATCCACCTCCCCGGCCCCACCGCGGACTGGATCCCCCCGTACGCGGTCTGCGCCAACGGCGGCCACCTGCTGGTCGACGGCGTCCCCGACCAGGACTGGCAGCGGCAGGTCCGCACCCGGCTCGACGCGGAGAGCGCCCCGCTCGCCCAGGTCGTCGAGCACCTCGCCCTGGCCGCCGACCCGGAGTGGACCCACAAGCGGCGCGTCGCCGACGAGCTGTTCGCCTACCTGGTGGTCGAGCGCGCCGAACTCCCGCCCGGCTGGATCGGCGAGCTCACCGCCTGGTGCGCCGAGCGCGGCTGGACGGTCTCCCTCCAGGGCCGCAAGGTCTACGCCGTGCCCGCGCCGCTCTCCAAGGGCGCGGCCCTGGACGAGGTGCGGCGGCGCAGCGGCGCCGGGACGGTCCTGGCGGCCGGCGACTCCCTGCTGGACGCCGAACTCCTGCTCGCCGCGGACCTGGCCTGGCGGCCGGGGCACGGCGAACTCGCCGAGACCGGCTGGACGGCGCCGAGCGTCACCGCGCTCAGCGAGACCGGGGTGGGCGCGGGGGAGGAGATCCTCCGCCAGGTGCTCAAGCACATCAGCTGAGGTTCCGGCCCCGGCGGCGGAACCGGCCCCGGCACCGCGCCGGAACCGTCACCGGCGGCGGCGCCGACACCGCCCCGGCGCCCCGGGCGTGCGGCTACCCGCAGCAGCCCCCGCCGCAGCAGCCGCCGCCCCCGCCACCGCCGGCGGGGGACGGCGCGGAGGCCTTCGCGCCGGTGACGGCGACGGTGGAGAGCAGCTTGACGGTGTCGGGGTGGCCCTCGGGGCAGGTGGCCGGGTCGTTCGCCCGGGCCATCGGCCGGTTGAGTTCGAAGGTGGTGCCGCAGGAGCGGCAGCGGAAGTCGTAGCGAGGCATACCGAGCAGGGTACCGAGAGCCGGTTCAGTGGCCGCGGATCATCGAGACCACTTCGGCCGCCGTCTCCCGGACGGCGGCCAGCTCGGTCAGGAAGCGCCAGTAGTCGGGGTGCCGGCCGGACTCCTCCAGTGCGGCGACGGCCCGGTCCAGGCGGCCCACCGCGGCGTCCAGCGGCCCGGCGTGGCGCGGGTCGGGGGCCTGCCGGCCGGCCATCGCCAGGCGCTGGGCGTCGCGGATCGCGAACCTGGCCCGCTCGATCTCCCGGTTCGGGTCGTGCTGGACTTCGTCGAGCTGCCGCAGCCGGTCGTTGACCGCGGTGACCGAGCCGCCCGCGGTGTCCAGCAGGGCGCGCACGGTGCCGATCGCCGCCGTCGCGTCCGCCCAGCGCTGCTCGTCGCGGGCCCGGCCGGCCTCGGCCAGCCTGGTGCGGGCGGTGCGGACGGCGTCGGCGGTCTGCGCGGGCACCTGCTGGAGGTCCTGCCAGCAGGCCGTCGAGAAGCGGCGGCGCAGCTCGCTGAGCGCCGGGTCGACGGTGTGGGCCCGGTTCTCCAGCGCGTCGATGCGGGTGCGCAGCGAGGCCACCCGGCGGTCGATCTCCGCGGCCCGCTCCGGGAGTTGCACGGCCTCGACGCGAACTTCCTCGGCCCGCCGGGCGACGTCCTCGGCGCGCTGCAGGGTGGCGGGGACGCCGTGCTGGGAGACGCCCTGGTTCAGCCTGGTCAGCTCGGGCGCGAGCTCGGCCAGCCGGGCCGCCAGGTCGTCCGCGCGCAGGCCGGCGCCGCGCGCCTGCTCCAGGGCGGTGGTCGCGGCGAGCAGCGTCCGCTTGGCCCGTTCGACGGCGGGCGCGACCCGGATCAGCTGGGCCTCGGCGTGGTCGAGGACCGGCTGCAGGCGGCTGACGAAGGTGCCCAGTTCGGCGCGCTTGGCGTCCAGTTCGCGCTTGGCCTGGTCCAGCTGCTGCCTGGCCCGGGACACTGTCCCCGGGTCGGTCTCGGCGGACTCCAGGTCGACGGAGTCCAGCGCGCCCAGGTAGGCGACGGTGACCTGGTCGATCCTGGCGGTCAGGTCGGCGAACTCCTGCTCCACCCGGCGGGCGGTGGCGGGCTCGCCCGCGGACTTCACCGTCTCCACCGCGAGCAGCGCGTCCCGCTGGGCCGAGTCCAGTTCGTAGAACGACTCCTGGGCGGCCTCCCGGGCCGCCCTGGCGTCCGCGCGGACACCGTCCCGGCGGCCGCCGCCCCACCAGCCGCCCCGACCACCGCCACTGCTCACCGCGCGCTCCCTGCTCCGGATCCGTCCCGCCGCTCTCCCCGCCATTCTTGCCGATCACCCGCCCCGCCCGGCACCCCCCGTCCCCGTCCCCGTCGGGGGAGGGGGCGGCGAAGCACTCCCCGGACCAGGTAGTCTGTCCACTCGTCGTGTGACCGGCCGCGCCGGTCCACTTCGGCGAGGGCGCATAGCTCAGCGGTAGAGCGCCGCCCTTACAAGGCGGATGTCGGCGGTTCGAAACCGTCTGCGCCCACTTCGCACCCCGCAGTACAGCCGAAGGCCCAGGTCGGAGCAGCATCCCGGCCGGGGCCTGCTGCTTTTTCCGGGCCGTTGCGGAGCGGGGCGCCGACCCGGTTGCATGGGGGCATGGCAGACGCGGGGGCCGGACGGCCGGTGGTGTACCTGTTCGGGTCGGCGGCGGGCGCGGTGCTCGGGATCGACGGGGCGGTGCGGGCGGGACTGGCCCGGGGGTGGGACGTGGCGGTGGGGCTGACCCCGGCGGCGCGGGGGTGGCTGGAGGGGCGGGTGCCGGAGCTGGAGGGGCTGACCGGGCACCCGGTGAAGTCCGCGTACCGGTGGCCGGGGCAGCCGGACGTGCTGCCGCCGGCCGACGCGGTGCTGTTCGCCCCGGCGACCTTCAACTCGGTCAACAGCCTGGCCCTGGGGCTGACTTCGTCCTGGGTGGCGGGCTACGCGGCGGAGGCGGCGGGCAAGGGCGTCCCGGTGCTGGTGATGCCGTGCGTGAACACCGCCCTGGCCGCGCACCCGCAGTTCCCGCGCAGCGTGGCCGCCCTGCGCGAGGCGGGCGTGGAGGTCCTGCTCGGGGAGGGGGCCTTCGTCCCGAACGAGCCGGGCGCGGCCGGCCCGTACCCGTGGGAGGCGGCCCTGGACGCGGTCGCCCGGGCACTGGAGCCCGGCGGGCCGGGCGCCGGGTGAGCGGGGCTCACAGGAGCTTGCGCGGGGCCAGGGCGGGGGCGGGGTCGTCGGGGTGGCGGTGGGGGTGGAGGAGGGCGCCGGCGGCGCGGAGCCTGGCGGCGGTGCGGGTGGGGAGGACGAGGGTGTAGAGGTGGCCCTCGCCGCGGGGGCCCTCGACCAGCCAGGAGGTCCAGGGGAGTTGGAGGGTGGCGGCGGGGCTGAAGGCGACGGGGCGGTGGCCGGCCAGCGGGAGGTCCTGGAGGCCGAGGCGGCACCAGCTGGAGATGGTCAGGGTGCGGCGGGCGGGGTCGAAGCCGACCGGGACGCACTCGGCGGCGCGGTCGCGGCCGACCTGTTCGAGGAAGCGCAGGTTGCTCCGGACGCTGAGGTGCTTCTCGGTGAACTCCTCGACGGCGGTGCGCAGTTCGGCGGCGTACCGGGCGGGTGCGGTGCCGGGCCGGTAGGGCAGGCGGATCTCGCCGAGCAGGTTGCCGAGGGTGGTGTCGGGCAGGCCGAGGGGGCGGCGGAGGTTGACCGGCATGGTGAGCGTCTGCTCCTCCGCGTCGGCGCCGTCGACCTCGCGCAGCACGTGCAGCAGGTGGGCGCAGAGCGCGTCGTTGGCGGAGAGGCGGCGGCCGGCCTCGGCGCTGTACGCGGCGCGCAGGCGTTCGGTCTCGGCGGGGGAGAACCAGGCCTGGACGGTGCGGTTGGCGAGGGCGGCGGCGGCGACGGTGCGGCGCAGTTCGGCGCTCTCGGCGGGGTCGGGCAGCCGCAGCGCGGGCGTGCCGCAGTCCTCGGCGGGGAGGTGGGCGTCCAGGTGGGCGTCCCGGTCGGGGGCGCGGACGGGTTCGGGGAGGTCGGTGCCCCCGGTGCCGGCCGACCAGGCGCGCATCAGCAGGGCGAAGGTCTGCATGTCGCCGACGGCGTGGTGCCAGGAGACGCCGAGCGCGCAGGTGCCGTCGGTGAGCCGGTTGAGCCGGACGGTGAGCAGCGGCAGCGGTTCGCGGCGGGCCTCGGCGGCGCGGACGTGGTCGACCAGGCCGGCGGCGGGCAGCACCATCCGGTCGAACGCCTCGGTGAGGGTGTAGGGGGCGTCGGCGACGGTGAAGGGGACGCCGGAGTCGTCGGTGTCGATCCACAGGTCGCCGGCGCCGTCGGTGCGCAGGCGCCCGGCGAACTCGGGCAGCCGGCGCAGGGCGCGGGCGAGCCCGGCGGCGAGGGCGTCGGGGTCGAGCGGGCGGTCGTGGAAGAAGACCACGGAGACGGGCAGGTCGGCGAGCAGCAGGTCGCCGACGGAGCAGCGGACGGAGCCCGGGCCCGGGCGGCCGGCCCGGACGGTGCGGATCCCGGTGTCGGACGTCAGCGTGCCGGTCATCCCGGTCCCCTCCCTGAAGTGACGGGGGAACGATAGGGGCCCGCGGGCGGGGGACACCAGAGGTGTCCGAACGATCGGTTCCGGTTCGGGAGGGTATGTGGCGTTTCTCATACTCATGCCCGAAAAGGCGGAAACGGGGTGCGGTGCGGTTTTCGTCCCGGGCCGAGCGGCCGCTCGGGAGGTCGAAACGAAGGCAATCGGCCACAAAAGATCATGCAATCAACGGAAACTCACCCTATCATCAGGGTGAAGTGAAGGTGATCGACCGGCTTCCGCCTCGGCTCGCTGCGGAAACAGTGGGGGTTACGGTTCCGGCATGGTTCAGCTCCACAACCGCCCGGGCGGCAACGAAGCCCCCGGCGCCCAAGCCCCCGGGGGCGTCCGTTCCAAGGGCCTCGACAGCGGCTCGGTGGGCCTGCTCGGCAACGCGGTGATCGGCGTGTCCACCGTCGCCCCGGTGTACTGCCTGACCACCACCCTGGGCACCACGGTGGCCGCCGTCGGCCTGCGGATGCCGGCCCTCTTCCTGGCCGGCTTCCTGCCGATGATGCTGGTGGCCTTCGCCTACCGGGAGCTGAACAAGGCGATCCCCGACAGCGGCACCTCCTTCACCTGGACGGTCAAGGCGTTCGGCCCCAAGGTCGGCTGGATGTGCGGCTGGGGCCTGGTGATCGCGACGATCATCGTGCTGTCCAACCTGGCGGGCGTCGCCACCGAGTACCTGTACCTGCTGCTCGGCGAGATCACCCGCAGCGACTCGGTCGCGGCTCTCAACGACAACAGGCTGGTCCACGTCCTCACCTGCCTGGCGCTGATCGCGGTCGCCACGATGATCAGCTACCGCGGCATGACCGCGACCAAGGGCGTCCAGTACGCCCTGGTCGGGCTGCAGCTCGCGGTGCTCGGCCTGTTCGGCGTGATGGCGATCGTCAAGGCGTCGGGCCACGGCGCGGCCGGCTCGCTGCACTTCTCCTGGAGCTGGCTCGACCCGTTCCGGGCGACCTCCTTCACCTCCTTCGTGGCGGGCCTGTCGCTCTCGCTGTTCATGTACTGGGGCTGGGACGCCTGCCTGAGCGCCAACGAGGAGACCGGCGGCAGCGAGAAGACCCCCGGCCGGGCCGCGATGCTGGCGATGGCGGTGCTGGTCGGCTCCTACCTGTTCACCGCCGTCGCGGTGCAGATGTACGCGGGCATCGGCACCACCGGCACCGGCCTGGGCAACCCCGAGACCTCCTCCAACGTGCTGGCGGTGCTGGCCGGTCCGGTGATGGGCACCGGCCTGGGCGTCCTGCTGTTCGTCGCCGTGCTGGCCTCCGCCTCGGCGAGCCTGCAGACCACCTTCATCCCGGTCAGCCGCACCGTGCTGGCGATGAGCGTGTACGAGGCGCTGCCGGCCTCCTTCGCCGAGGTCAACGAGCGCCACAAGACCCCCGGCCGGGCGATCGTCACCGCCGGCGTCGGCACCGGCGCGTTCTACACCGTGATGACGCTGGTCAGTTCGCACGTACTGGCCGACACCATCGCCGCGCTGACGCTGATGATCTGCTTCTACTACTCGCTGACCGCGTTCGCCTGCGCCTGGTACTTCCGCCACGACCTGCGCCGCTCGGTCCGCGACGCGCTGCTCAAGTGCGTCTTCCCGCTGCTCGGCGGGCTCACCCTGGCCGCGATCTTCGGCAAGTCGCTGGTCGACATGGCCGACCCCTCCTACGGCAGCGGCAGTTCGGTGTTCGGCGTCGGCTCGGTCTTCGTGGTCGGGGCCGGGCTGCTGGCGCTGGGCCTGGTGGTGATGGCCGTGATGACGCGCCGCAGCCCGGCGTTCTTCCGCGGCGAGGTGCTCACCCGGGACACCCCCGCCCTGGTCATCCCCGACTGAGCCGGGGAGCGCGGAGGGCCCCGAACCACCGGGTGGTTCGGGGCCCTCCGGCGTCCTCGCGGGTCAGTACGCGACGGTGAAGCGCTCGCCCACGTGCTTCGGGTCCTCGACCTCGTCCAGCAGCGCCACCGCGTAGTCCTCGGTGGAGATCCGGCTCTCGCCGTCCGCGCCGATCAGCAGGTCCTCCAGGCCCTCGCGGTAGGTGCCGGTGCGCTCGCCGGGGGCGATGGTGCCGGCCGGGGAGAGGTTGGTCCAGCGCAGGTCGGTGACGGTGCGCAGGTAGTCCAGCGCGTCGCCGTGCGCGTGCATGATCTGCAGCAGGAACTCCGGCAGGCCCTCGGCGTCCCAGACCCGCTTGCCGTCCGGGGTGCGCAGCGAGCCCGCCCCGCCCACCGTGACCAGTCGCGGCGCGTCGGCGCCCAGCGTGCGCAGCCCGGCCACCAGCGACTCGAAGGACGGCCGGATCAGCGCCTGGTGGCCCGGCCCGTCGCCGCCGCCGACCGCGCTGACCACCACGTCCGCGCCCTTGGCGCTGTCGGCCACCGAGGCCGGGTTCAGCACGTCGCCGGCCACGACGGTCAGCGCCGGGTGCTCGACCGGCAGCTTCGCGGGGTCGCGGACCACGGCGGTCACCGTGTGGCCGCGGCGCAGCGCCTCGTCCAGCACGCGGGAGCCGATGGTGCCGGTGGCGCCGTACAGGGTGATGGTGCTCATCGTGACTGTCTCCTCTGGTAGGTCCGCCGCTTGGCGTTTTCCGTCGACAGCTCGACGGTACGGGCGGGCCGACCAGGTGGGCGAGGTGCCGGGCCGACAGCACCTGGTGAGAATCGGACAGCCGTCGGCGCGGGAGAGCGGCCCGGGCGGGCGACTCTGCAACGTTTTGTTGAAACCCACCTTGACGGCCCCGGCGCGGCCGCCTTAGCTTGCTTTCGCATTCCAAAACTATTCTTCCGCATCGCGGAAGAAGCGTCGACGGTAGGAGTAGCCGATGCCCCGCATGACAGCCGCCCGCGCGGCCGTGGAGATCCTCAAGCTCGAAGGCGTCGAGGTGGCGTTCGGCGTGCCCGGCGCCGCGATCAACCCCTTCTACGCCGCGCTCAAGGCCTCCGGCGGCATCCGGCACACCCTGGCCCGGCACGTCGAGGGCGCCTCGCACATGGCCGAGGGGTACACCCGGGCGAAGGCGGGCAACATCGGCGTCTGCGTCGGCACCTCGGGCCCGGCCGGCACCGACATGATCACCGGCCTGTACTCGGCGATCGCCGACTCGATCCCGATCCTGTGCATCACCGGCCAGGCGCCCGTCACCCGGCTGCACAAGGAGGACTTCCAGGCCGTCGACATCGCCTCGATCGCCAAGCCGGTCACCAAGGCCGCCACCACGGTGCTGGAGGCCGCGCAGGTGCCCGGGGTGTTCCAGCAGGCCTTCCACCTGATGCGCTCCGGCCGGCCCGGGCCGGTGCTGATCGACCTGCCGATCGACGTGCAGCTCGCCGAGATCGAGTTCGACCCCGAGGCGTACCAGCCGCTGCCGGTCTACAAGCCCGCCGCGAACCGGGTGCAGATCGAGAAGGCGATCGCCCTGCTCCAGGAGTCCGAGCGGCCGCTGATCGTGGCCGGCGGCGGCGTCATCAACGCGGACGCCGCCGGACTGCTGCTGGAGTTCGCCGAGCTGACCGGCGTCCCGGTCGTCCCGACGCTGATGGGCTGGGGCGTCGTCCCCGACGACCACGAGCTCAACGCGGGCATGGTCGGCCTGCAGACCTCGCACCGCTACGGCAACGAGAACTTCCTCGCCTCCGACTTCGTCCTCGGCATCGGCAACCGCTGGGCCAACCGCCACACCGGCGGCCTGGACGTCTACACCGCGGGCCGCACGTTCGTCCACATCGACGTCGAGCCCACCCAGATCGGCAGGATCTTCGCCCCCGACCTGGGCATCGCCTCCGACGCCAAGGCCGCGCTGGTGCTGCTGCTGGAGGTCGCCCGCGAACTGGCCGCCGCCGGGCGGCTGAAGGACCGCCGGGAGTGGGCCGCGAGCACCCAGGAGCGGCGGGCCGCGCTCCAGCGCCGGACCCACTTCGACGACGTGCCGCTCAAGCCGCAGCGCGTCTACGAGGAGATGAACCGCGCCTTCGGCCCCGAGACCCGCTACGTCACCACCATCGGCCTCTCGCAGATCGCCGGCGCCCAGCTGCTGCACGTCTACAAGCCCCGGCACTGGATCAACTGCGGCCAGGCCGGCCCGCTCGGCTGGACCATCCCGGCCGCGCTCGGCGTCGCCACCGCCGACCCCGAGGGGCAGGTGGTCGCGCTCTCCGGCGACTACGACTTCCAGTTCATGATCGAGGAACTGGCGGTCGGCGCGCAGCACCGCATCCCGTACGTCCACGTGCTGGTCAACAACGCCTACCTCGGGCTGATCCGGCAGGCGCAGCGCAACTTCGACATCGACTTCCAGGTCAGGCTGGAGTTCGAGAACCTCAACGCGCCCGAGCTGGGCGTCTACGGCGTCGACCACGTCCGGGTCGCCGAGGGGCTGGGCTGCAAGGCGATCCGGGTCACCCGCCCCGAGGAGCTGCTGCCCGCGTTCGAGCAGGCCAAGAAGCTGGCCGCCGAGTTCCGCGTCCCGGTGGTGGTCGAGGCGATCCTGGAGCGCGTCACCAACATCTCGATGGCCGCCGCGGACATCGACAAGGTCGTCGAGTGGGAGGAGACCGCCACCGAGCCGGGCCACGCCCCGACCGCGGTCCGGGCCCTGCGGGTCTGAGCGCCGGCCGGCCGGTGGCCCCGCGGGGGGAGCGGGTTGACGGTGCGTCGGGTGCGGCGGCGCCCTTGACACGATGTCATGGGCGCGCCAACTTAGGGGAACCCCAGTAGGACCCCAGTGGTACCCCCACACCCCGAGAGGCACCCTCATGAAGAAGCCGCTCACCGGCGCGCTCTGCGCGCTGGCCCTCGCCGGGGCCACCGCCCTGGCCACCGCCGCCCCCGCCTCCGCCGCCACCGTGACCTTCGCGGGGACGGTCGCGCTCAGCAACTGCTCCGGCTCGCTGGTGCGGATGCCGAACTCCGTGGACAGCGACCCCGGGCTGATCCTCACCAACGGCCACTGCCTGGAGAGCGGCATGCCCGCCGCCGGACAGGTCGTCACCAACCAGGCGTCCACGCGTGGTTTCACCCTGCTCAGCGCCTCCGGCGGCAGCCTCGGCACGGTGCGCGCCAACCGGGTCCTCTACTCGACGATGACCGACACCGACGTCACCCTCTACCGGCTGAGCACCAGCTACGCGACGATCAAGAGCCGCTACGGGATATCCCCGCTCACGATGTCCACCGCCCACCCGGTGGCCGGCAGCTCGATCAAGGTGGTCTCCGGGTACTGGAAGAAGACCTACTCCTGCAGCGTCGACGGCTTCGCCTACCGGCTCAAGGAGGGCGGCTGGACCTTCAAGGACTCGGTCCGCTACACCTCCGGCTGCGACGTCATCGGCGGCACCTCCGGCTCCCCGGTGGTCGACGCGGTCAGCGGGCAGGTCGTCGCGGTGAACAACACGATCAACGAGGACGGCCAGACCTGCACCCTGAACAACCCCTGCGAGGTCGACCAGAACGGCACCGTCACCATCCACCCGGGCATCGGCTACGCCCAGGAGACGTACACCATCCCGAACTGCTTCGCGCCGGGCAACGTGCTCGACCTGACCAGGGCGGGCTGCGTGCTGCCCCGCCCGTAGCGCGCCCCGGGCCCGGGGGCGGCGACCTCCCCGGGCCCCCGGCGCCGCCCGTCCGGCTCCCGGAACCCCACGGGATAAGCGCTGCTAGCGTGGCGGCCGTCGAGGTTCCGTTGTGGTGGAAGGGTCGCGCCGGCGATGGCCAAGTTCCTGCTGAGTCTGCACCTGCTGGTGGTGGCGCTGTGCATCGGCCCGGTCGCGGTGGCGGTGAGCATGTTCCCGCGCAGGGCGAAGGCCGCCCTCGCGGCGGGCCCGGAGCAGCCGGCCGCGCAGGCTTCGGTGCGGCTGCTGCACCGGATCAGCAACGTGTACGCGCTGATCGGCGTCGGCATCCCGGTGCTGGGCATCGGCACCGCCCAGGCGATGGGCGTGCTGGGCAACGCCTGGCTGGTCACCTCGATCGTGCTGACCGCCGTCGCCGCAGGCGTGCTGCTGCTGGTGGTGCTGCCCGGTCAGCAGGCGACCGTGGACGCGCTGGACGCCACCGAGGACAAGGACGCCGAAACGGCCCGCGCCACCGGCAAGTTGCGGACGCTGCCGATGACGGCGGGCGTGTTCAACCTGTTGTGGGCGGTCGTCCTGGTGCTGATGGTCATCCGGCCGGGGTCGACGAACGGGGCGTGACCCCGCGCACCTCGATCGAGGCGAGCAACTGGGCGGTGGCGGCCGCGACGGCGGCCACCGCCGCGTCGAACGCCTCCCGGTTGTGCGCGGCCGGCGCCCGGAACCCGGAGATCTTGCGGACGTACTGGAGCGCCGCCGCGTGCACGTCCTCGGGGGTGGCGTCGGGCGTCATCGGCGGGCGGAGCGTCTTGATGCTTCGGCACATGCCTCCAGTCTGCCGCGCCCCGCTGACACTCAGCCCGGGAGTTGGCGCAGCCGCGCCCCGGCCCGCTTGACCGCGCGGGCCACGATCGCGGTCTCCACCCGCCGCACGCCCAGCGGGCCCAGCACCTCGGTCTGGAACCGGTACAGCGCCGCGTGGTCGGGGCAGAACACGGCGGCCATCAGGTTGCTCGGCCCGCTGGTGGCCAGCACCCCGTGCACCTGCGGGTGCCGGGCCAGCGCCTCGCCGGTCGCCGCGAGGTCGCCGGGAGCCACGTCCAGCCAGAGGTTGGCGTCGACCGTGACGCCCAGCAGGCGCGGGTCCACGCTGACGTGGGTGCGCAGCAGCCCGCCCGCGCCGAGCCGGTGCAGCCGGCGCCGGACGGTCGACTCGGACACGTCCAGAGCGGCGGCCAGCGCCGCGTGCGAGCGGCGGGCGTCGGCGCCCAGCGCGTCCAGCAGCCGGTGGTCCAGCGGGTCCAGCGCGTCCAGGGCGGGCAGCGGGTCGGCCGGGGCGGCCGGCGGCGGGGCGAGCGCGGCCTCCTGATCGGCCGTCAGCGCGCCGCAGCGCCAGGCGGAGGCGTCCGCGAACAGGTGCAGCGCGGCGTGCGCGGTCGACTCCAGCACCGCGCCGGTGGCGGGCAGCCGCCCGTACAGCAGCCGGTCGCGGGCGGACGCGTCGCCCAGCACCACCGCCGACACCTCCTGCCCGCCGAGCATCACGTCGACGAACGGCACCTCCGGGTGCGCGGCCAGCGCCAGCGCGATCGCGTCCGTCCGCCCGCGCAGCACCCGCACCCGCAGCAGCAGCGCGCCGAGCGCGTCCGCCCGGGCGTCCGGCATCCGCACCACCCGGACGGCGCCCGTCCCCAGCAGCCGCCCCAGCCGCCTGGTCACCGTCCGCGCCGACACTCCCAGCACCTCGGCGATCCGCCCCGGCTCGGCCCGCCCGTCCACCTGCAGGGCGTGCACCAGCCGCCGGTCCAGCGCGTCCAGCACGGTGGCGGGATCCGTCGCCTCGGTGTCCATGGTGTCCGATCTCCGTCGCTCCGGGCTCCGGGACGTCCCGGAGCGCCGCCCCGACGGTACTCCTGGACCACCACCGGACGAAGGAGGACCCCGCCGTGCAGGAACTGCTGGACGCCGTCGAACGGGCCGTGCGCGAAGTCGGCCGCCACCTGGCCGGGCGGCAGGGCGCCGAGCCGCTCGCCGCCGCCACCCCCGCCGAGACGCGCGCCGCCTTCGACGCGCTCGACCGGCCCGCCGCCGGGCTGCTGCGCGAACGCCTCACCGCGCTGCGCCCGCGGGCCGGCTGGCTGGACGACGAGTGGGCGCGCGAGGTGCCCGGGGACGGCGAGTGGTGGCTGTGCGACGCCACCGACGGCGCCGTCCAGTACCTGAGCGCCCTCCCGCAGTGGGCCGTCACCGCGACGCTGCTGCGCGACGGCGCCCCCGTCCTGGCGGTGGTGCACGCCCCGCTCGCCGGGGCCACCTACACCGCGGCGGCCGGCGGCGGCGCCCGGCTGAACGGCCGCCGCCGCGCGCCCCGCCCGCGCACCCTGGCCACCGCCCTCGCCGCCACCTCCCAGCCGCCGGGCGTCGCCCGCGACCCGGACGCGCTGCGCGCCGCCGGCGCCTCGCTGGCCGCCGTCCTGCCGCACGTCCCCGCCGTGCGCAACCTCGGCCCCACCGCCCTGCAGGCCGCCCAGGTCGGCTCCGGCCACCTCACCCTGTTCTGGCAGTACGGCGCCGACCCCGCCAACCTGCTGCCCGGCGCGCTGCTCGCCGCCGAGGCCGGGGCCGTCGTCAGCGACGCGCAGGGCGCCCCCTGGACGCCCGCCGCGCCGTCCTTCCTCGCCGCCGCGCCCGGCGCGCACGCCGAACTCGTCGCCCTGCTGCGGCAGGTGTGACCGGCGCCTTCCGGGCCCCGCCGCCGGTGCGCCTAGTACTCCAGTGCGGTTTCGCGCTCAGGAGAGCCTCGCGACTGGTGAAGAAGCGGTGGAGCGCGGACGGGGCCATTCCTATGTCTCGGGCGACGGCGCGCAGGGCCAGCCCGTGGGGTGCCGTGCTGCGCGAGGTGCTGGTGCGCGACGGTTCGGACTTCTTTCAGGAAGTCATCGCGGGTGCGCTGGCGAATGTTGTGGGCGCTGGTCATGACGGGTCCTCCAAGTCGGTGAGCCCCGCCCGCAGGGCGGGCGGGGCTCGGTGCGCGTCGCTTGTAGGGGGGCGCGCGTTCGGTCGGGGGCTCCGGGCGGGGAGTCTGTGGCGGTTACGCCCGGCTCACGGGCTTGGCTCGGGTTGGCGGTTGCGGGTCAGTCGTGCGGTGAGGGTGCCGGTGAGGTATCCGGCGGCCAGAAGGGTGAGGGCGAGGGCCAGGGCAGGCTTGGCGAGCATGTCGGTGAGGGCGGCGGCTACCACTGCGGTGCAGGTGTGGAGGGAGGACCACAGGCGCGGGTGGTGGATCTCGGCCGCGAGTGTGGGGGTCAGGCCGTCGCTCTTGCGCCCGGTTTTGGCCATGGTGCGCAGGTCTTTGCCGGTTAGGGGTTCGCCGAGGAGGACGAGGGCGGTCCATCCGGCGAGTGCGGCGATGATCCAGCCGGGCCAGTGGCCGGTGTCGATGGCGAGCCAGAGTCCGGCGGCCAGGGTGATCAGGCGGGCCCAGGCGCCGAAAGCGGCCGACCGTTCGAGGGCGGTGACGCCTTCACGGGCGTGGGGAAGCGTGCTGGCGCGTCGCAGCCGCAGGACGCCGATCCAGTCGAGGGAGAGGCTGGCGAGCATCACGAGGGCGGCGAGGACGTGGATCGTGAGCAGCGCGCTGTCGAGCGGCATGGTGGACCTCTCCGGCAATGGGCGCCTCCGGAGCTGGTGAGGGCTCCGGAGGCTGGATAGGGGGTTACTTGGTGGCCTGGGCCTGGGCCTGGGCCTCGGCCTCGTGCTTGAGGTTGTTGACCCAGTTCTGGAGGGAGTTGTCCAGGGCTGCCTGCAGGTAGGCGGTGTTCGCCACGACCGGGGCGCCGGTCCACGACTCCTCGGTGCGCACGAGCACGCCGTCGGCGGTCGGGGTGAACGTCCACACGTGGATGGCGTCGATGCCCTGGGCGGGGCCGCCCCAGGCCAGGCACTTGTCGTGTTCGACCTTCTTGACGGTGGAGGTGATGTCCAGGCCCTCGGTGGCCCAGCGGAACACCGACCCGGACCGCAGAGCGCCGGGGGTGTCCTTCACCAGCGACGTGACATTGGGCTGCCAGGCAGGCCAGTTCTCGACGTCCGTCTGCACCTTCCAGACGGTCTTCAGCGGCGCGTGGATCACGGTGCTCTTGCGGGTGATCACCGGTGCGGACTCGTCGGGGTGGACGCCGCCGCAGGTCAGCGACTGGCTGGAGGAGACGGCCAGCTGGTCGTCGCTGAGGGCGTAGGCGGTGCCGGTGGCGAGGAGGAGGGCGCCGGTGGTGGCGGCGAAGAACTTGGTGGCGGTGAGGATGCGCATGGTCAGGTCCTTGTGTGGAGGCGGGTTGGTCGGGGGCTTGCCTGCGGCGGGGCGGGCCCGCCCCGCCGCAGGGGTGGGTCAGTTGTTGGGCTCGCTGTCGGGGATCCAGGAGCCGTGGATGCCGCCGGTGACGCGGCGCGGGAGGTGGACGGTGGCGATCGTGTCGAGGCCGGAGGCGTCCAGGACCAGGAGTTGGGAGGCGTCCTGCTTGAGGTCGGAGACGACGGTGAGCAGGTAGCCGTCGTCTTCGCGGGTGGCTCCGGTGGCGGGGACGAAGACGGCTTCGCTGGGCAGCCGGGCGTCGCCGACCTGGTGGATGCGGCGGGCGCCGGTGGTGCGGTCGTACTTGACGACGCCGTAGCCGCCGAAGCCTTCCTGGTCGGGGAAGGAGATGGCGTACTGGTAGCGGTGCTCGGCTCCGAGGAAGTCGTCGTTGAGGGTCGGGAATTCGACGGCGAGGTCGTCGATGATCTGCTCGTCGACGCTGCCGGTGTTGAGGTCGATGATCCAGCGGCGGGTGTAGGAGCGGGTGTTGGGTTCGGTTCCGCGGCCGGGGGCGCCGACCCACCAGTTCCAGGAGAGCTGGAAGCCTTCCCGGTCGACGGTGGGGCCCTCCAGGACGATCCGGCCCTGGCCGTCCTCGTAGGCGTTGGCGGCGTGCAGCATGTTGCCCGGCTCGATGGAGAACCAGCGGATCTTCCCGGCGCCCTGCGCTCCGCGCGGCATGACGCCGATCCGGGCAGGCTGGGCGTCCTGCCAGGAGTAGGGGATGCCGGAGTGCTCGGTGGGGTCGAAGGTGACGGTGCCCTCGACGAAGATCACGTGGTGGCGGGTGATGGCGAAGTCGTGCTTGAGGGAAGCGGTCGCTCCGGGGATTTCGGCGCTGTGGGTGATCTGCCCCTTGGCGTCGGCGACGTAGTAGATCAGATAGGGCGGGAACGGGGAGGAGCCGAAGAAGTGCAGCTCGCCGGTGACCGGGTCGGTCTTCGGGTGCGCGGTCATCGCGCTGCGCAGCTTGCCGTCGAAGTCGTAGGGGCCGACGGTCTCCAGTTCGGGGGTGAGCTCGAAGGGGAAGTTGGCCTCGCACAGGGCCAGCAGGCGGCCGGCGTGCTCGATGACGTGGGTGCCGGCGGTGCTGGCGGTCAGGTCGGGGCCGCGCTCGGTCATGTAGGGGGCGCCGTCGAGGGCGGGGGTGTGGACCCAGCGGTTGCGGTACCACTCGGCGCGGCCCTCGCGCAGGCGGACGCCGTGGACCATGCCGGAGCCCTTGAACCAGTGGGTGGGGGTGACGCCGGCCTTCGGGTTGTGGCTGTTGCGGATCAGTCGGCCGGTCAGCTCCGGCGGCAGGGTGCCCTCGACGGTCAGCTCGGTGGCGGTCAGTTCGTCGACGGCGGGCGTGTAGTGGCCGGTCAGGTACGGCTTGGCGGTGGTCATGGCAGGAACCTCGATTCGATGGGGCGGGATGGGAGGGGGATTCAGGCGTGCTGTTCGGCGCGGGTCTTGAGGCTGGCGAGCCAGGTGGTCAGGGACTCCTTGAGGGCCTGGCCGAGCTGGTCGGCGGCGGCCTCGACAGGGGCCCCGGCCCAGGACTCCTCGGTGTGGACGGTGACGTGGCTGCCGGTCTGCTCGAAGGTCCACACGTGGATGCCGTCGATGCCGTTGGCGGGGCCGCCCCACACCAGGCGCTCGCCGGGGACGATCTCGCGGATGGTGGAGGTGATGTCCAGTCCGTGGGTCTTCCAGTGGAAGGAGTTGCCAGGCAGCAGCGGGCCGTCGAGCTTGGCCTGGTCGACGTCGGCGTTCCATTCGGCCCAGGTGTCGATGTCGGTGTGCAGGGCCCAGATGCGTTCCAGGGGGGCGTCGATGACGGTGGACAGGCGGACGATGACGGGGGCGGTCTCGTCGATGGTGAACATGGCGGTGGTTCCTCTTTCGATTGACGGGGTGTCAGGTTCGGTGAGTTGAAGGGGTTCGGCTGGTCAGTGGCGGTTGGTTGCGGGCTGCGGGAGGCGTCGGCCGGTCGCCGGGGTCGTGGTGTGCCGGCAGGAGAGCAGGAGTGCGAGCACGGCGGTGGCGGCCAGGACCGCGGAGCTGATGGCGAAGGCGGTGCGGTAGCCGGCGGTCAGTGCTTCCAGGTGCGGTTGGTGGGTGGCCGCGTGGGTGGTGACGGTGCCGGCGAGAGTGGCCAGGACGGCCAGACCGATGGCGCCGCCGACCTGGCGGGTGGTGTTGACCAGGCCGCCGGCCAGACCTGCGTCTTGGGCGGGGACGCCCTCGACGGACAGGGCGGTCAGCTGGACGAAGGCGATGCTCAGGCCGAGGCCGATCAGCAGGCTGGGGCCTAGGACGTCGACGGCGTAGCTGCCGTCTGCGCTGAGCCGGGATAGCCACAGCAGTCCGGCTGCCTCGGTCAGCAGCGCGCCGGTGATCGTGGCGGTGGCGCCGATGCGGCGGGAGATCCGTGGTGCGAGGGTGGAGCCGAGCATGTTGGCGAAGGCGAGGGGGAGTTGGCCGAGCCCTGTGGTCAGCGGGCTGTCGCCGAGGACCTGTTGCTGGTAGAGCGGCAGGAAGAAGAACAGGGCGATCCACACCGATCCCAGCAGCGCCATCAGCGCGTTGCCGGTGGCGACCCGACCTGTTTGCAACAGGCGGGGCGGCAGCAGCGGGTGCGGGTGGCGGCGTTCGACCAGGACGAACGCGGTCAGCAGTGCGGCGGCGATGGCGAAGCTCCCCAGGACGGACGGATCACTCCACCCGGTGCGGCGCGCGGTCGTCAGACCCCACACCAGCGCGGTGAGGGCGAGGGTCACGGTGGCGGTACCGAGGACGTCGAAGCGTCCGCTCACCTGGGCGGGCGCCCGTGGCACGCTGGCGACCGTGGCGGCCAGGACGAGGGCGGCGCCGATCGCGACCGTGTAGAAGATCCACGGCCAGCCCCATGCCTGGGTGAGCACGCCGCCGAGGAGGACCCCGGCCGCACCTCCCGCACCGGACACCGCACCCCACACGCCGAGCGCCTTCCCGCGACCGGGGCCCGGAGGGAACACGTCCATCACCAGGGCCAGTGCCGCGGGGGCGATCGCCGCCGCTCCCAGGCCCTGCGCCGCCCGCGCTGCGATCAGCGCTGCGGACGAGGAGACGAGCCCCGCAGCCAGCGACGAGGCGGCGAAGATCCCCAGGCCCGCCAGCAGGAGCCGCCGTCGGCCCAGCAGGTCCGCCGCCCGGCCGCCGGCCAGCAGCAGGGCTCCGAAAGCCAGGCCGTAGGCGTTGACCACCCAGGTGGTGGCGCTGTCCGACAGGCCCACGCCCGACCGGATCTGCGGCAGCGCCACGTTCACGATCGAGGTGGCCAGCATGACGGTGAACTGCGCCCCGGCCAGCGCCGCGAGAGCGGCTCCAGGGCTGCGGGTGGTGCCGGTGGACTTCACGAGAACACTCCCTGTGTGGTTAACCACTCACATTTGTTGGCCAAGGAAGGCGGGGCCGCGGGCCCCGCCGATGACCTGGTCGCGCCGTCGCGCTCGGCTCAGTAGTGCCTGATGCCGGCCGAAAGCGTCCTGGTCCAGGGGGCGTCCACCTCTTCGGCCCCCATGGAGACGATGAGATGGCACAGCATGCCCAGGGCGAAGAACTCCTGGATCTGCTGCTCGGTGCCGCCGGAGGCGCCGCGCACGTACTCCACCAGCCGGGCGTAGCCCTGCCGCACGGCCTCGCGCACAGCCGGCTCGGACACCGCCGCCGCCTGGGCGTGGAGCTGGATCAGCATCAGGTCGTTGTCGCTGATCAGGCGGGCGTACGCCTCTCCCATGGCCCCGAGGACCACCTCCGAGGAGCTGCCCTTGGCGTCGGCGGCCGCCCGCTCCAGGGCGGCCCGCACCTGCACGAAGCAGTGCTCGACCACCGCGGTGAAGAGCAGTTCCTTACTCGGGAACAGGCGGTACACATAGGCCTGCGAGATACCCGCCGCCTTGGCCACCTCGGTCGTGGTGGTGCCCCAGTAACCGCGGGCGGCAAAGGCCCCGATGGCGGTGCGCAGCACCGTCTCGCGGCGCTCCTCGGCGGTGGACAGCTGGCGGGATCGTTCGCTCTTCATGTGAGTACTCAACCACTCACACTTTGGGGAGTCAACCCGGACCTGTAGGGTCCGCGGCCGGTGAGGCTCACGGTCGGGCGGTGCCCGCCCTGGGTCGCCGGGGCGGGATCGTCGTGGCTTGCAGCCGGTGGGGTTCATGGCTCATAGCCTGGCCCCATCGGCTGTCCACTTCCCAGCCCCGGCGCTGTCCGTTGCTGTCCACGCCTGTCCACTCGGCCGACGCCGGAGGCTCAGTCCGTGCCGTACAGCTCCTTCTCCCACAGGGACGCGCACAGCAGGTCGAGACCTTGCCGCAGGTGGCGCCGGAACGTCCCGTAGGGAAGGCCCAAGCGCCTCGCCGCAGCCTCCTGCGTCGGCGCGCCCGAGAAGAACGCGGTCGCCAGGGCCTCCTTGGCCCGCACACCGCGCGGGTCGGCGGCGAGCGCCTCAACTGCCTGTCGCAGCAGGTCTTTCAGGTCCTGCACCGGGTCGTCGCAGTCGGCCACCAGGCGGGTGCGCAGCAGGGCGCAGGCGGCGAACGCGCCGGGGTCGCGCCACAGCTGCAGCGCCTCGCGGACGGCCTGGTCGAAAGCCGGGCGCGGCGTACCCGACGGCCCGGACAGAGCCGGCATCTCGGTGGCGTCGATCAGGTGCCGGAGCCACCGCTCCACCGGGACCTTGCGCCAGTCGATCGTGAACAGCCCGTACTCACGGCCGCCGACGTCGCAGCGGACCCCGGAGTCGGCCAGGACTCCCTGCAGCCGCTCCGCCCACGCCGGGTGGTCGCGGTAGACGAGGAACCCGTGCGCGCGTCCGCGCGCCCGCATGGCTTCCGCCTGGACCCTGGAGTTGCTCAAGTCGATGACGCGGGAAGGTACTTGATAGCGCCCGGGATATATCGAGAACCGGGTCATGGCGATGTGCTCGCCCGGCCTCACCGGCGCGGTCTCCTGGCTGTACCGCCACGCCGCCGCCACGACCGGATCGGTGTCGGTGTCGGTGATGTCCGGCGGGGCCGGCAGAACCAGGCGCGTGGTGAACGCGACGATGCGCCCGCTGGAGATCAGCCGGAAGACGCTGAAGCCCTGCGGTTGCCGCGTCAGCCAGTAACGCACCAACTCGGCCGATTCCGGCCCCTCAGCCTGCTCGGCCATGGACAGCACCAGGTCGTGGTCCTCGATTTCGAGCACATCCTCGTACAGGTCTTCCTCGGTGCTGACCCACACCCTCGTCCGCTGCAACTTCTGGACGTCCCGGAACAGGTAGAACAGATCGTCGGTGACCGCCCGCACCCGCTCCGGCCGTGCCTCGCGCAGCAAACGCAAGTACTCCTCCGCCAGACGCTGCCGCATCGCCTGGAACGCAGTGGGCGCCCGCCATCGCAGGTCGGCCATCAACGTCTCCCGCGCAGCGTCGTGCGGATACAGCCCCAAGGGCGTCGATTCGACGAACGGCAGCTCACGCAACCACTGGAACAACCCCGACGCGTCCTGCTCGGCGAGTACCGCCGTGAGCAACTCCTCGGTCGTCGCGTGAGCCTGCGCTGCCACCTCAAGTGCTCGACGATGTGCCGCCGAGGGGACCTCCCCGACCAGTCCGGCCACCAACGTGCGTAGCACTTCGGCAGACGGGGACCACTCACTGCCCACCCGCCCGGCGGAGTCGGCTGCGGCCGCCAGGGTCAACGCCAAGGGATTGCCCCCGGCAAAACGCAGCACCGCGTCCCGCCGCTCCGGCCGCACCGATGCCGCCTCCAGCAACGCCTCGGCCTCGCCACCGCTGAGCGGCCGCAGCTCCCGGACCTGCAGCAGACCTGCCCACGCCGGATCGGCGGTCCACTGCGGCAGCGGAGCGAGCCGCCCGGCCAACACCACCAGTGCCCCTGGAGCGGCCCGCGGCAGGAACCGCTGCCACAGACGGCTCTCCAGCCACTGACAGTGCTCGAACGAGTCGATGAACAGCACTGTTCCGGGGACGCTCACGAACGCGTCCGCCGCATCCTCGAAGTCCGCCGGGTCGCGTCCCAGGAACCGGCCGTCCAACTCGACCAGAACCCGTCCCTCGGCCCGCGCCCGATCCCCAAGACGCCGCAGCAAAGCCGACTTCCCGATCCCGCCCGGCCCGACCAGCCAGAACACGAACGGGGCGTCGACGTCCCCGCGCAGGGCTTTGCCGAAGCAGTCCAGCTCGATCTCACGACCCACGAAAGCACGTGCCCGGGCAGTGCTGAGCCTGGCACCCAGCGAGTGCATCCGGCCTCCCCTGTCCTCGAAGAATCCGCGACGGACCCACTGACGTCAGTAACCGCCCGCCACATCATCGCCGCAGGCCAGAGAGCAAATTATCCCCCGCGACTATGGCGACCATGACATACTGATCATTTCAGAATGAGGCGTCGGACGGTCCTTCGCCGTCGAGCTGCTGGAGAACCTGCGCGAAGTCGCCGTCGTCGAGGAGGCCGGCCAGCACCTGGGTGATACTGTCGATTCCGGGATCTCGGACGATGAGGCCATCGGAGCACCAGAAGTAGCGGCCGCCCAGTGCCTCGCCGGTGCGGGACCACCGCTCCATGATGCGTTCTACCTCGGCAAGCGTGAATACGGTCGCGCTCCAGCGTGAGCCGTCCGCTGTGAGCCGGACCTCGACATCGACGTTGCAGACGCTGTCCAGAGCTTCGCCCGCGTTGGGTAGGAACGACGCCTCGAACTGATCCGTTCGGACGCGGTACCAGGGTCCGTCCCATCCCTGCTCTGCGTCTTCGGTCCCAGTGTTGGTCATTCGGGGAGTATGTCGAGCGGACTCGAAGGGCTCAACCGGGTTCTCTGGCATGCTTCCGCATCGTGACCGCGAACCTTGTCCCCAACGAGCTGTGGGATCGGATAGCCCCACTGCTGCCGGCACAGCCCGCGCGACGGCACCGCCATCCCGGGCGGCTCCCAGTGCCCGACCGGGTCGCGCTGGCCGGCATCGTCTACGTCCTACGCAAGGGCGTCGCCTGGCGCGACGTACCAAGTCAGGTCGTCGGTTGCTCCGGGGTGACGGCCTGGCGCAGGCTGCGGAACTGGACCGAGGCGGGCGTCTGGCCCCGCCTGCATGCCGCACTGCTGACCGAACTGCGCCGAGCCGACCTGCTGGACCTGGACGACTGCGCCGTGGACGGCTCGCACATCCGGGCCCTCAAAGGGGGGATCACGTCGGCCCCTCGCCAGTCGACCGCGCCAGGCCTGGCTCCAAGCACCACCTGATTGTCGACCGCCACGGCACCCCGCTGGCCGTCAAGCTCACCGGCGGTAACCGACACGACGTCACCCAGCTTCTACCGCTGCTGGACGCAGTCCCGCCGATCCGAGGCTTGCGAGGGCGCCCCCGCCGCAAACCCCGACGCCTGTATGCCGACCGGGGCTACGACTTCGACAAGTACCGGCGTCAGCTGTGGAAGCTTGGCATCAAGCCCATGATCGCCCGACGCGGAGTCGCTCACGGCTCCGGCCTTGGCAAAGTTCGCTGGGTCGTGGAGCGTGCGTTTGCCTGGCTGCATCAGTTCAAGCGCCTGCGCATCCGCTACGAGCGCCGGGCGGACCTTCACCAGGGACTGCTCGAACTTGCGTGCTCGATCATCTGCCTGCGGCGGCTCTCGCGATCATTCTGAAACGATCAGATACAGCGGTGGGCGCTCATGGAACCATCTCGGTGGAGACGAACCACGCACCGACCCGGATCGCCACCGTACAAGCCACGGCAAACGCTTAGTACTCCACTGCCGTTTCGCGATCTTGTCGGTTCCATGGCCTACCGTGCCTGCCCATAGGTACGACGTGCACATCACGTGCCGCGAGAACTGGTGGGACGAGCAGGGGCGGGACATCAGCACGCACGAGTGGTAGGCAGCGGTCGCTGCATCCCGACCTGGTGATGGTTATTCCTGGCGGTGGCTGGCCCGGAGGGGGGCGATGGATCGCCGAGTTGGTGGTGAGTCCGGAGGGGCTCTGTACCGGTGGGATGGGCGGATCACGACCAAGCATCCGAGCGACGTGTTGCTCGCCAAGATGTGTCAGGTGGCGAGAGTGCTGGACGCGTGGGTCCAAGGCGACGACGGCGAGTGCTACGACGCCAGACGGATGCGGCCACCGTGAGATGATCAAGGGTTGTATGGACTCTTGAAGATCGTGCGGTGGCCGTGGGCCATAGCGTAGACCCTGTCCGCTGGCGGGAGTTGTTCGACCAGGCCATGGCCCGGATCGCCGGCCTGTTCGGGCGGGTGGAACCGCGTGCGACTGCCCGCGCCTACCTGCTTGGACTGCTGTCCGGCGCCGAGCGGAAGAACTGCTGGCGGCTGGCCGGGCACGCCCGGCCCGGACCGATGCAGCGACTGCTTCGCACCGCTCGCTGGGACGCGGACGCGCTGCGCGACCAGGTCCGCCGCTACGTCGTCGACCACCTCGGCGCCGACGACGGCATCCTGGTCGTGGACGAGACGGGCTTCTTGAAGAAGGGCCGCGCCTCCGCAGGCGTCCAACGGCAGTACACCGGCACCGCCGGGCGGATCGAGAACAGCCAGGTCGGAGTCTTCCTCGCCTACGCCTCCAGCAGGGGCCGGGCATTGATCGACCGTCGGCTCTACCTTCCCGAGCAGACCTGGTGCCAGGATCCTGAGCGGCGCCGCCTGGCTGGTGTTCCGGCAGAGGTCGTGTTCGCGACCAAGCCCCGCCTGGCTCTGCAGATGATCGCGGCGGCCCTGGACGCGGGAGTGGGCGCATCGTGGGTGACCGGTGACGAGGCTTACGGGCAGGACCCCAGCCTGCGAGCTGGCCTGGAGGCTCGCGGAGTCGGCTACGTGCTGGCGGTCTCCTGCGCGACCAGGGTTTGGATCAACTCAGGCCGCACCGCGATCCGCGCGGACGAAGCCGCCCGTCGGCTGCCCGTCGCTGCCTGGCATCGGCACAGTGCCGGGACCGGTGCCAGGGCCCGCGCTACTACGACTGGGCCTGGGTGCACACCGGAACCGAGGAACATCGCCACCTGCTCATCCGGCGCAACCCTGCAACAGGCGTGCTCGCCTTCTACGTCTGCTGGTCACCGAGGAACGTGCCCCTTCCGGAGGTGGTGCGGGTCGCCGGGTCTCGCTGGAGCATCGAGGAGTGCTTCCAGGCGGCCAAGGGCCAGGTCGGCCTGGACCACTATCAGGTCCGCAACTGGACCGCCTGGCACCGGCACATCACCTTGGCCATGCTCGCCCTCGCGTTCCTCGCCGTCGCCGTGGACGACGCCAGGCCGAGCAGACCAGCGGACCCGAATCGCGCCGCCCGCAGCGAGGACCCGGTCGACCTGACCGTCCCGGAGATCCGCCGCCTGGTCGACGCTCTGCTGAACCCCACCCACCAGCTCTCTCAGGAGACTCCTGGAGTGGTCGCACTGGCGCAGAAGCCACCAAGCTTCAGCCCGCCGCAGCCACTACCGACGACGACTCTCCGCACCCTCATCCACGTAGATCGCGAAACCGCACTGGAGTACTAGAACCCGGCGAGCGGGACGAGTTCGACGGGGAGCGTCGCGGCGGCGGTGAAGACGGCGGTGGGGGTGGCGAGTTCGAGGTAGTGGAGGTCGCCGTCCCGGTGGGCGGTGGGCGGGTCGAGCGGGAGGTGCGAGAGGTCGAGCCCGGTGAGGGCGTCGAGGGTGGTGCGGCCGAGCTTGATCAGCGCCTCCTTGCGCACCCACAGCCGGAGGAAGGCGGCGGTGGGGTCGGGGTGGCCTTGGACCAGCGCGGCCTCGGCGGGGGTGAGGACGTGCTGCAGGGTGGCCGGGTCGTTGGTGCGCAGGCCGAGGTGCTCGACGTCGACGCCGACCGGGACGGGGGCGGCCGCGGCGGCGATGATGCCGCTGGTGTGGGAGAGGCTCAGGTGCGTGCCGGGGCGGTCGGTGAGGTGGGGGCGGCCGTGGGCGGTGCTGCCGCAGCCGGGGCAGTGCTGGCCGAAGGCGATGTCGGCCGGGTCGGTGCCGAGGTGCGCGGCGGCGCAGTGGCGGACCAGGAGGTGGGCGGCGAGGTAGTCGTCGCGGTCGGCGGGCCGCCGGAAGCGCTGCAGGCGCTCGCGTTCGAACCCGGTGAGCAACCGCTCGTCGGCGTCCGGCCGGGCGAGCACCTCGGCGGTGGTGGCGAGCATGGCGAACGGCGGGTTCGGCACGGTTCTCCCTTTCCGGGTACTGGCGGGGTCGCTGACGAGATTCAGTGACGTGACATCAAAATAGTCCGTTCGAATGGTTCTCCGGCGAGTCGGTGTCCCGCTGTTCGAGACGCCGTGCCGGCCTCCTCTTCGCTGGCCGGGTCTGCTGCCTGCTGACCCACCGTCAACGAGAGGGGTGTCCGTGCGACACGGCATCCGTGGCAAGAACCCGCTGCTCCGCCTCGCTGCTGTGGCGGCACTCGCCGCCCCGCTGATCACCCTGGCCGCGTCCGGCGAGGCCGCCCAGATGCTCCCGCCGCTGGGTCCGTGCTCCGGTCCGGACTGCCCGAGCCAGTGGGACCCGCCGCACACCGGGCCGTTCAACGGTGCGGACGCCTCGCTCAACGTGTACGTGGGCGGCGACTACCTGGTGCGGCAGAACGCCGCCGAGGCGGAGGGCGAGATCGCGGTCCTCGGCAGCCTCGACATCGACAAGGCGATGGGCGGCGCGTTCAACATGGGCGTGGTGGGCGTCGGTTCGATGGTCACCCCGCCGAACGGCTCGGACCACGTCACGGTGGGCGGCTCGGTCACCATGGACGCCTCGCAGGCCAACCCCAGCAGACTGTTCATCGGCGGCACCGACTTCTTCGTCCAGCCGCCGAAGGCCCTGTGGGGCAACCTGGTCTACGGCACCACGCTGACCGGCGCCTACGACATCACCCCCGACGGCCAGGCCGTCCAGGACCCGGCCGCGATCGACAAGTTCAAGCCGCTGCGGCCGGTCATCGAGAACCACTCCGCCTGCATGGCCCGGCAGACCGCCACCGGCACCGTGGTGGACGACGGCACCACCGTCACCTTCACCGGCGACGGCACCAGCGCCCGGCAGGTCTTCGACTACGGCCAGAACATCGGCACCGACGGCGGCCGCCGGGCCATCGTGTTCGCGGGCATCCCGGCCGGCGCGACGGTGATCGTCAACATGACCGGCAGCGACGTGACGGTCAACACCAGCAGCGGCACCGGCGCGGTCGACGACCCGCTGACGATCCTGCGCCCGAACCTGATGTGGAACTTCCCGACCGCCACCAACGTGGTGGTGGAGGGCGACGCCCAGTGGCAGGGCTCGATCATGACGGGCAACCCGGCGAGCAACACCACGCTCTCCAACCCGGGCACCAACGGCCGGGTCTACCTGGCGGGCAGCCTGCTCCAACAGGGCAGCGCCGGCACCGAGATCCACAACTACCCGTTCAACGGCGACCTGCCGGAGTGCGGCGACAGCCCCAGCCCGTCGCCCTCGCCGAGCCCGTCGCCGAGTGGAAGCACCAGCCCGTCCCCGTCCCCGTCGCCCTCGCCGAGCGGGAGCACCTCCGCGCCGTCGCCGAGCCGGAGCACCCCGCCGCCGACCGGCTCCACCTCGACCCCGGCCGGACCGCCGCTGCCGGACACCGGCGGCGGTGACCTGGTCGCCCCGGCGGCGGGGGCCGCCGCGGTGCTGCTGGGCCTGGGCGGCGGCGTGATCGCGCTGGCCCGCCGCGCCCGGGGCCGCCACAGCTGAGAGCGCCCGGAGCGAGGAACGGCCGGAGCCCGGACGGGCTCCGGCCGTCGCCGTGCGCGGGCGGCCCGTCAGGTGACCTCGCCGCGGCGGGCGAAGCGCTCGGCGCGCCACTCGCCGCTCGCCAGCACCTCGCGCAGGGCGGCCGCCGCGTCGTGCACGTCGGTGCGGGAGAGGTAGAGCGGGGTGAAACCGAAGCGCATCAGGTCGGGGGCGCGGAAGTCGCCGATCACGCCGCGGGCGATCAGCGCCTGGACGACCGCGTAGCCGTCGGGGTGCTGCAGCGCGACCTGGCTGCCGCGCCGGGCGTGCTCCCGCGGGGTGACCGGTTCGACGTCCAGGTCGGCGGTCAACTCCAGGAAGAGGTCGGTCAGTTCGAGGCTCTTGGCGCGGACGGCGGCCGGGTCGGCCATTTCCCAGACCTCCAGGCCGGCTTCCAGCGCGGCCAGGCCGAGGATCGGCGGGGTGCCGGTGAGGAAGCGGGTGACGCCCTCGGCGGGCCGGTAGCCGGGCTCGAAGTCGAACTGCCGGGCGTGCCCGAACCAGCCGGTCAGCGGCTGCCTGGCGTCCGCCTGGTGGCGGGCCGCGGCGTACAGGAAGGCGGGCGCGCCGGGGCCGCCGTTGAGGTACTTGTAGCCGCAGCCGACGGCGAAGTCGGCGCCCGCCGCGTCCAGTTCGACCGGCAGCGCGCCCGCGGTGTGGCACAGGTCCCAGACGGCCAGCGCCCCGGCGGCGTGGATCCGCTCGGTGAGGGCCGCCATGTCCAGCAGTTCGCCGGTGCGGTAGTCGACGTGCGAGAGCAGCACCACGGCGGCGTCGGAGTCCAGGGCGGCGTCCAACCCGGCGGCGGAGTCCAGCAGCACCGGCCTGGCGCCCGGGTGCAGGGCGGTCAGGCCGTCGGCCACGTACAGGTCGGTGGGGAAGGCGTGCCGCTCGGCGAGCAGCGCCGGGCGGGCGGGGCGCAGCCGCAGGGCCGCGCCGAGCACCTTGAACAGGTTGACGGAGGTGGAGTCGCAGACCACCACCTGCCCGGGCGCGGCGCCCAGCAGGTGCGCGCCGAGCCGGTCGCCGAGCCGGCCGGGCTGGTGGAACCAGCCGGCGTCGTTCCAGGACCTGATCAGGCCGGCTCCCCACTCGCCCTCCACCACCTCCGCCAGCCGGCCGGGGGTGCGGCGGGGCAGCGCGCCCAGCGAGTTGCCGTCGAGGTAGAGCACCCCGGCGGGCAGGTCGAACTCGGCGCGCAGGGCGTGCAGCGGGTCGGCGGCGTCCAGGGCCGCGCACTGCTCGCGGGTGGGGGTCACGGCGTTGCTCCCGGGGGTGCTCAGAGGTTGTCGCGGACGGACCACAGCTCGGGGAAGACGTCCTGGTCGGCGGAGTGCTTGAGCCAGCTGAGGCCGCTGGAGCCGCCGGTGCCGGGCTTGCCGCCCATGGTCCGCTTGACGGTGGAGTAGTGGCGCTGGCGCCAGCGGGTGACCCGCTCGGCGGTGTCCAGCAGGGCCTCGCCGAGCGGGACCAGGTCGGCCAGCGCCGGGTCGGTGTAGACGGCGCGCCAGGCGGCCTCGACGGCCGGGTCGGGGTGGTGCCGGGCGGTGACCGGCCGCGCGGGTATCTCCAGGCCGCGCCGGGCCAGCACGGCCAGCGCCTCGGCGTACAGGCTGGGGGTGCGCAGCGCGGCGAACAGCGCGTCGTACTCGGCGGGGGAGTCCCGGTACATCTCCAGCAGGCCCTCGCTGCGGTTGCCGAGCAGGAACTCCAGCAGCAGGAAGGCCGAGGACTGGAAGCCGGAGGCCTCGCCCAGGGTCGGGCGGAAGGCGCTGAACTCGGCGGGCGTCATGGTGGCCAGCAGGTCCCAGGAGCCGGTCAGCACGTCCTGGGTGTGCTGCCCGCGGCGCAGCGCGGCCAGCGCGCCGTCCAGGTCGTCGGCGCGCAGGGCGGTGCGGGCGGCGTCCCAGTCGCGGTGCAGCAGGTCGAACAGCAGCTCCATCACCTGGGTGGTGACGATGAACGAGTACTCGGCGGGCTCCGTGCTGCGCGGCCGCTGGAGCGCGTGCAGCTCGGCCAGGCGCACGTACCGGGCGTAGGGGGTGGACGCGCCGGGGTCCTGGTCGCCTGGGTCCTGGTCGGGGCCGAACCGCAGGTGGGGGCGGTGGGTCTGGCCGGTCATGGCCGGTACCTCCTCGGGTCCGCCCGCTCGGGGTGCGGCGGGCGCCACCCATTGTGCGGCGCCGGGCCCTGCTCTTGAATGGGCGTCGTAGCCCGGATGGGGGCATCGGCCTTTCGTTCGCGAGGCGCTCGGCCCCGATCGCCTGACGAACGTGAAGGAGCCGCCGTGGACGCGGTGGACCGCCTGCTGCTGGCCGAACTGCAGGCCGACGCGCGGCTGTCGTACAACGAGCTGTCGCGCCGGGTGAACCTGTCCCCGCCGGCCGTGGCGGAGCGGGTGCGCCGGCTGGAGGCGGACGGCGTGATCACCGGCTACCACGCGCACCTGGCCCCCGAGAAGGCCGGGGCGGCGGTGATGGCGCTGGTCACGGTGGAGTGCTACGGGGTGCGCTGCCTGCTGCGCGACCCGGAGGTGGCCGCCTGGCCGGAGGTGTTCCAGCTGCACCGGGTCACCGGCGGGGCGTGCTGCGTGCTGCTGGTCGGGGTGCCGGACATGCCGGCGTTCGCCCGGCTGACCGACCGGCTCGGCGGCTACGGGCAGCCGACCAGTTCGATGATCCTGTCCAGCCCGGTGCCGTGGCGGCCGCTCAGCCCCTGACCCGGGACGGGCGGCCGCCCCGGGTCAGTAGCCGTTCCGCGGCTCGGCCAGGTGCACGCCCAGGCTCTCCAGGCCGTACAGGAACATCTCCACGCCGACCGCCGCCAGCAGCAGCCCCAGCAGCCGGGACAGCACCTCCAGCGAGGTGCGCCGGCTGGCCCGCAGCAGCGGGGCGAGCAGCAGCACGCACAGGCAGTCCACCGCGATCACCGCCACGTACATGGCGGCGACGGTGGAGTGCCAGCCCAGGGTGTCCCGGGTCAGCGACTCGACCAGCAGCGCGGTGATCGCCAGCGGGCTGGCCACGTACGGCAGCAGCAGTTCCCGGATGCCGTCGGCCAGGGGGTTGGCCAGGTGGCCCTGGTCCTTGCCGCCGCCGAGGTGGACGCCCAGGACCAGGGCCACCGCGTAGATGAAGAAGATCACCCCGCCGGCGAGCTGCAGCGACTGGTCGGAGATGTGGAACAGCGCGGCCATGAAGTCCGCGCTGTAGGCCAGCACCAGACCGACCACGGCCGCCACCAGCGAGGACACCAGGGTGAGCTTGCGCAGCTCGGCGGGGGTGCGCCTCTGGCTGAGCTGGGCGAACGCGAGCAGCACCTTGGGCGGGCCGACCACGGCGAAGAAGGTGACGAAGACGGTGCTCAGGGAGATCGCCGACATGCGCCCATGATGGGCCGTCAGCGCAGCCGAACCGTGACGCCACCCTGGCGCAGCACGTCGAGGACCGCGTCGAAGTAGGAGCGCTCCTCCTCGTCGGGGCCGGTCACCCGGCGGGTCAGGACCTGCGCGGAGACCAGCGCCCGCCGCCAGACCAGGACGAACGGCGGCTCGGGGCCGAAACCGCCGCGCAGGCAGTCGGCCAGGGCGTCCAGGTTCCGGCCGTAGTAGCCGTCGGGGGCCCCGACGGCGCGGCCCAGTTCGGCCCAGAGCGCGGGCTCGTCGGTGACCCGTTCGCCGTGCAGGGCGTACTCGGGCGGCTTCGGTGCGGTGGGCATCGGAGGGCTCCTGTCTGCCGGTGCGCGTCGCCCGGATGGGTTCGCCGGGTCGAACGGGGCCCGCGCGCGCGTTGGGATGGGCCCCAAGTCTTCTCTTTCCACACCAGGGGCACACCATGACCAGTCTGCACCGCAAGGATCTCGGCCTGCTGGCACTGCGCGCGGCCGTCGGGGGTGTCCTGTTCGCGCACGGGACGCAGAAGCTGTACGGCTGGTTCGGCGGCGCCGGGCCGGAGGGCACCGCGCAGGCCATGGAGCACATGGGCTTCGTCCCGGGCGAGCGCAGCGCGCGGGCCGCGGGCCTGGGCGAGGCGGGCGGCGGCGCGCTGCTGGCGATCGGCCTGGCCACCCCCGCGGCCGGCTCCGTCGTCGCCGGGACGATGGCGGGCGCGGTCGCGGTGCACGCCCCGGCGGGCTTCTTCGCGCACGGCGGCGGCTACGAGTACCCGGCCCTGCTGGGGGCCTGCGGCCTGGCCCTGGGCGTGGCCGGCGCGGGCCGCTACTCGCTGGACGCCGCGCTGGGGCACCGGCTGGCCCGCCCGTGGATGGGCGTGCTGGCGTTCGCGGCGAGTGCGCTGGGCGCGGCCGCGGTGGTGGCCCGCCGGCAGGACGAGGTGCGCCGCCGGGAGGCGCGGGCCGCCGACGAGGCGGCCCGCGAGGACGGCACCGGGCTCTCCTGAGCGCCCGGCCCGCCCGGAACCCGGGCCCGCCCCTGACGCCGGGCCCGTTCGGAACCCGGGCCCGCCACGAACCCCCGTGCGCCCGCCGGGCGTCCGCAACCGAAGGGATCTTGTGCTGATGAAGCGATCGATGCGGGCCGCCGCCGGATGGACGGCAGCCGCACTGCTGGGCGGTGCGGTGCTGGCCGGGTGCTCCTCGGACGGCTCGCCGTCCCCCGCGGTGTCCTCGGCGGTGGAGGGCGCCAAGTCGGCGGTGGCCTCGGCGGCCTCCTCGGCCACGGCGGCGGTCGGTTCGGCCGTCGCCTCGCTGGGCGCCTCGGCGCAGGCCGCCGCCTCCTCGGCGCTGGCGAGCGTCAAGGGCGGGCTGGACGCGAAGGACGACGTGGCGGTGGGGACGGCCGCCACCGGTTCGGACGGAAAGGTCTCGGTGCCGCTGACGGTCACCAACCACGGTTCCCAGTCCGGGAAGTACACGATTCAAGTCAACTTCGAGGACGGGTCGGGGAACCTGCTGGACGCGGTGGTGGTGAACGTGCCGGAGGTGGCGGCGGGGGCGTCCGCGCAGGCCACGGCGGAGAGCAACCGTTCGCTGCAGGGCGATGTGAAGCCGGTGGTGGCCAACGCGCTGCGCTACTGACCGGACACCGAACCTTAAGCGCGGCGTAAGCGTCAGATCCCGCTCTTGACGGCCGAGTTGGTCTAGTCCATTTTACTTGGCAGGTGCAGGGAGCCCCTGGGCCGGCGTCGGTGGTCTACACCACCGGCGCCGGTTCGGCTTACCCGCATCCGGTGTTTGTGCAGGCCAAAGCTCGATTCCCCTGTCATGCCCAGGCCGTGTGACCCCACCTCGCACGGTTCGTGCCCGGTCTTGACAGGACCCCCACAACCAGGAGTCACGCAGCCATGCTTCGTTCCGTTTCCTCCCCGGCGCCTTCGCGCCGGCGGCCGAAGGGCTGGGCCGCGCTCGCGGCCGGCACCGCGGCCTCCCTGCTGCTCGGCGGCACCCTGGCGCTGACCGGCGGCACCGCCCAGGCCGCGCCGGGCAACTCCACCGGTGCCCCCGCCACCAGCGGCGGCATCAAGGTCGCGTACTTCGACCAGTGGTCGATCTACTCGAACGCGTACTACCTCAAGACGATGCAGGACACCGGCGCCGCCGGGAAGCTCGACTACATCATCTACGACTTCGCGAACATCAACCCGACCACCCTCTCCTGTTTCGAGGCCAACAAGGCCGCGTCGCAGAACGAGGACGACCCCAACGCGGGTGACGGCGCGGGCGACTCGTTCGCCGACTACCAGAAGAGCTTCGGCGCCGACATCTCGGTCGACGGCGTGGGCGACACCTGGAACCAGCCGATCGTCGGCAACTTCAACCAGCTGAAGAAGCTGAAGGCGAAGAACCCGAACCTCAAGGTCCTGATGTCGATCGGCGGCTGGACGTACTCCAAGTACTTCTCCGACGCCGCGGCCACCGACGCTTCCCGCAAGAAGCTGGTGTCCTCCTGCATCGACATGTTCATCAAGGGCAACCTGCCCTCCGAGGGCGGCTACGGCGGCCCGGGCACCGGCGCCGGCATCTTCGACGGCTTCGACCTGGACTGGGAGTACCCGGGTGGCAACGGCCACACCGGCAACCACTCCTCGCCCAACGACAAGCAGAACTTCACCGCGCTGCTCGCCGAGTTCCGCAGCCAGCTGGACGCCCAGGGCAAGACCGACAACAAGACCTACGGCCTCGCGGCCGCGGTCGGCGCCGGCCAGGACAAGATCAAGTACGTCGAGACCGACAAGATCGGCCAGTACCTGACCTTCCTGGACATCATGACGTACGACATGCACGGCGGTTGGGAGGCCCAGGGCCCGACCAACCACCAGGCCCCGATCTACACCAACCCGAACGACCCGATGAACCCCGTCCCGGGTGGCAACGGCAAGTACTCGGTGGACGCGGCGGTCAAGGCCTACACCGTGGGCGACCCGCAGTACGGCATCCCCGGCGGCTTCCCGGCGAAGAAGATCAACGTCGGCGTCCCGTTCTACTACCGCGGCTGGACCGGCGTCTCCGCCGGCACCACCCACGGCCTGTTCCAGAAGGCGTCCGCCCCGGCCCCCGGCGGCACCTACTCCGGCGGCGTCGCCGGCATCAAGATGTACAAGGAGCTGAACGGCTTCGTCGACAACCCCGGCTACACCTACTGGGACGACACCGCCAAGGCCGCCTACTTCTACGACGGCACCACCTTCTGGTCCGGCGAGAACGCCCAGTCCATCCAGGCCAAGCTCGACTACGCGCACTGCAACGGCCTCGGCGGCTCGTTCATGTTCTCGATGTACGACCTGGGCACCCAGACCGCGCTGTTCGACAAGACGGTGAGCGCCACCAACGGCTCCGCCGCCTCCTGCCCGGCCGCCCCGACCGGCTCGGCCAGCCCCTCGGCCTCGGCCTCCGCCTCGCAGTCGGCCAGCCCGTCGCCGTCCGCGTCCGCGTCCGCCTCGGCCTCGGCGTCCGCCTCGGCCTCGGCGTCCGCTTCGGCCTCCGCGTCGTCCTCCGCCTCGACCGGCGCCTGCGCCGGTGCCCCGAGCTGGAGCGCGGCCACCGTGTACGCCACCCCGACCAAGGTCTCCTGGAAGGGCCACTACTACACCAACAAGTGGTGGACCACCAACGAGGACCCGAGCCTGAGCGGCCAGTGGGGCGTCTGGACCGACAACGGCGCCTGCTGATCGCTGATCGGCTGAGCTGAACCCCGCGAGGGGCGCGAGGAGAGGAATCTCCCCGCGCCCCTCGTCCGCTTTTCCCGGACGGTGCGCCCGGGCGGTGCGTCCGGACGGCGCGTCCGGGCGGTCAGCAGGTCAGGTCGTCGGTGCGGCCGAGCGCGTCCGGCTGGGTCTCCTCGATCCGGCGCAGCATCCTGGTCAGCGCGGCGGCCAGCTCCGGGCGGGCCGCGCCGGTCACGTCCTGGAGCAGGTCGGCCTCGAAGACGGCGGCCATCCGCATCAGCTCCAGCCACTTGTCGCGGCCCTCGGCGGTCAGCTCGATGATCACCCGGACCCGGTTGGCCTCGTCGCGGTCCCGGGTGACCAGGCCCTCGGCGACCATCCGGTCGATCCGGTGGGTCATCGCGGCCGGGGTCAGGCCGAGCCGCTTGGCCAGCTCGCCCGGGCCCAGCCGGTACGGGGCGCCGGCGAACACCAGCGCCTTGAGCACCTCCCACTCGGCCGAGGTGATGCCGAGGGTGGCCAGCTGGCGGCCGTACGCCACGTTCATCCGGCGGGCCAGCCGGGAGAGGGTGGAGACGATCGTCTCCACCTGCGGGTCCACGGTGGGGAATTCCCGCTGGTAGACGGCCACCTGTTCGGCGATGCCGAGCTCGGTGGCGGTCTGGGGCTCCGCTCTGCGTGTGCTCATGCGCCCATCCTCCCACGCAGGGTGCAGCCGTTAAGCCTTTGACGCCTTAGGCTTCGGATGGTAAGACTTTAGGTCTGAAATCTTACGGAGTAAAGGCCGGGGCGAGGAGCCGCGGCCCGACGCATGCGAAGAGGGGTGTGCAGTGAAGGAGCGGGGCGGCCGACTGCGCCGCGTCCAGATCGGAAACGCGCTCAGCGCTTTCGGCAGCGGCTTCACCTTGCCGTACATGTTCGTGTACGTGGACCAGGTGCGGGGCCTCGGCGCCGCGGCGGCGGGCGCGGTGTTCACCGTGTTCGCGCTGGCCGCGCTGGCCGTGCTGCCGTTCACCGGCCGCGGCATCGACCGGTACGGGCCGCGGCCGGTGCTGCTGGCCGGCACCGCGATGGCCGCGGCCGGCGCGTTCGCCTTCGGGCAGGCCACCGGCACGACCGGGCTGCTGCTCTCCTCCTTCCTGTTCGGCGCGGGCGTCACCACCTGCCAGCCCGCGCTGGCCACGATGATCGTCCGCTGCACCGGGCGCACCGAGCGCTCGCGCGCCTTCGCGCTCCAGTTCACCCTGGTCAACCTGGGCATGGGCATCGGCGCCCTGGTCGGCGGCCAGATCGTCGACACCTCCGACCCGGCCAGCCTCACCCGGCTGTTCACCATCGAGGCGCTGACCTTCCTCGGCCTGGCCGCCGTCACCGGCACCGCGAAGACGCCCCCGGTCGTCGTCGAACCGGACCCGGCGGGCGGCCGGGCGAAGAGCGGCGGCGGGCTGCGGGCGATGGTCGCCGACAAGGCGATGCTGCGGCTGTGCGCGCTCGCCGGGCTGATCTTCTTCACCTGCTACGGGCAGTTCGAGTCCGGTGTCGCCGCGTTCGCCACCGACACCGTCGGCACCGCGCCCTCCACCCTCGGCCTGGCCATCGGCGCCAACGCGCTGACCATCGTGCTGCTGCAGATGTTCGTCGTCCGGATCACCGAGCGCCGCCGCCGCACCACCGCGATGGCCGCCGCCGGCGCGGTCTGGCTGGCGGCCTGGGGCATGGCCGTGGTCGCCGGGCTGATCCGCACCGAGACGGTGGCCGCGACGGTGGCGATCGTCGCCGTCTACGCCCTGTTCGGCGTCGGCGAGTCGCTGCTCGCGCCCACCATGGGCCCGATCGTCGCGGACCTCGCCCCCAGCCGGCTGCTCGGCACCTACAACGCCGGGTACGCGCTGGTGAAGCAGATCGCGGTCGCCGTCGGCCCCGCCGTCGGCGTGCTGCTGGTCGGCTCCGGGACGTGGCCGCTGTACCTCGCCGCGATGGCGCTGTGCACGCTGCTGATCGTCGCCCTCGCCGTCCGCCTGCGCGGGCACCTCACGCCCGCGCAGGACAACGTCCGGGTGCTGGCGGTGCCGCAGCGCGAGCCGCGGGCGGCGCGGGAGCTGCAGACGGCGGCCTGAGCGGAACCGGGCCCGGGGAGCGGGGAGCCGCTGCCGCCGGTGGCCGGAGCCCGTCGGAGGTTCCGTGCTGCCGCACCGCGGTGGCGGAACCGGAAGCCGGTGCGCGCGACGGCGGTGCACCGTCAGCGGCCACGGCCACGGCCACGGTCCCGCCGTTCCCCGGGCCCCTGGTCGTTCCCTCCCGTCCCTACGGGGCTACCGGCATCAGCAGGGAGAAGGTGTCCGTGCGGGCGGGGAAGCGGATGGCGAGGGGGGCGATCGGGCCGCCGAGTTCGAGGACGAGCTGTTCGGCGGCGCCGGCGGCTTCGAGCAGGAAGTCGCGGTTGACGTGGACCAGCAGGTCGCCGGGGGCGGGGGTGCCGGGGACGGCGTCGGCGGGGGTGGCGGTGAGGGTGGCGGTGGGGGCGCCGGAGTCGGTGCCCCCGGGGAGGGCGCGCAGTTGGGCGGCGGTCAGGGTGATGCGGTGGGTGGGTTCCAGGCGGAGCAGGCGGCGGTAGTCGGGGAAGTCGGCTTCGGCGTGCTCGCCGGAGAGGGCTCGGCCGGCCGCGCGGATGGTGAACCGCCCGCCGTCGATGGTCAGTTCGGCTTCCTCGGCGTCGGCGAGCAGGGCCCGGGCGGCGTCCGCGAGGGCGGTGGGCAGCAGGGCGGAGGCCGGCGGGCCGTCCAGCGCGGCCGGGCAGTCGGCGACCGCGAGGCGGTAGCGGTCGGTGGCGACCAGGTGCAGTGCGCCGTCCTCCGCGTCCAGGAAGACGCCGGCGACGGCGGGCAGGGCGGCGTCGGCCGGGGCGGCGAAGCGCACCGCGTCCAGGGCGGCGGCCAGTGCGGGGGCGGCTACGGTCAGGCGGGTCTGCGGCACGGGGAACTCCCGGGAGTCGAGTAGGTCACGGACGGTGGAGAGTTCCCGGCGGGCGTCGGTCAGGCCGTCCTCCAGGCGGCGCAGGTGCGCGTCCAGTTCGGCCCGGGCCTCGGCCGGGGAGCCGGTCAGCACCCGGGTGATCCCGGCCAGCGGCATCCCGACCCGGCGGAGCCGGGCCAGCAGCCGGGCGTCCCGCAGCTGTTCGTCCGCGTACCGGCGGTACCCGGTGCGCGGGTCCACCTCGGCGGGGACGAAGACGCCCGCGCCGTCGTAGAACCGGAGGGTGCCGGGGCCGAGGCCGCTGGCCCTGGCCATCTCGCCGATGCTGCGCATGGTGCTCTCCACGGGGTTGACCCTGGGCCCTCGACCTGGTCGAGGGTCAACCGTAACCGTGCGGCGCGCACGGGGGAGAATGCTCCGGGCACCCCGGGCCGATGCCCGTGGGGCCGCGCGGCCGCAGGCTAGGATGCGGACATTGCGGACAAGTCGTCAACTGCGTTCGAACGGGGAGGGTATGGCGCTGGCGGTAGCGGAGCGGCGGCAGGAACGGGAGACGGTGCACGCCGCGCCGGCGAAGGACAGGTACCGGTGGTGGGGGCCGCTGGCGGTGGCCGTCTTCGCCGGGGTGCTGCGGCTGTGGAACCTGGGGTACCCGCACGCCTTCGTCTTCGACGAGACGTACTACCCCAAGGACGCCTGGTCGTTGTGGCACGAGGGCTACGAGACGACCTGGCCGGACAACGCCAACCAGCAGATCCTCGGCGACCCGCAGATCATCCCGCTGGGCAAGGCCGCCGCGTTCATCGCCCACCCGCCGCTCGGCAAGTGGATCATCGGCCTGGGCACCCACTTCTGGGGCCTGCACCCCTTCGGCTGGCGGATCGTCGTCGCGCTGCTCGGCACCCTCGGCGTGCTGATGGTCGCCCGGATCGGGCGCCGGCTGTTCCGCTCCACCCTGATCGGCTGCGTCGCCGGGCTGCTGCTGGCCGTCGACGGCCTGCAGTTCGTGATGAGCCGGGTCGGCCTGCTCGACGGCGTCTCGGCGTTCCTGGTGCTCGGCGCGTTCGGCGCCCTGCTGGTCGACCGCGACCGCACCCGGAGCCTGCTGCGCGCCGCCCGCGCCGAGGGCGGCCGGGCCGCCGACGAAGTCCGCCTCGGCCCGCGCCCCTGGCGGCTCACCGCCGGCGTGCTGCTCGGCGCGGCCTGCGCGGTGAAGTGGACCGGCGCGCCCGTGCTCGCGGTCTTCACCGTCCTCGTCCTGCTCTGGGACCAGGCCGGCCGCCGCGCCGCCGGGGCCCACCGCCCCTGGCGGTCGATGCTCCGGCGCGACCTGTGGCCCGCCGCGCTGTCGATGCCCTTCGCCGCGCTGGCCGCCTACCTGCTGTCCTGGACGGGCTGGTTGGCCACCGACGGCGGCTACGACCGGCACTGGGCGGACGGGCGGTCCGGGGCGTTCGACTGGGTGCCCGCGCCGCTGCGCAGCCTGTGGCACTACCACTCCGAGATCTGGCACTTCAACACCAACCTGCACGACCCGCACACCTACCAGTCGAACCCGTGGAGCTGGCTGGTGCAGGGCCGCCCGGTCTCCATGTACTGGGAGCAGCCGGCGGCCGGGCAGAAGGGCTGCACCGCGTCCGAGGGCTGCGCCAGCCAGATCCTCGCGCTGGGCACCCCGGTCCTGTGGTGGGCGGCCTGCTTCGCGCTGGCGTACGCGCTCTACCGCTGGTTCTTCCGGCGGGACTGGCGCTCCGGGGCGATCCTGGCCGCCGTCGCCGGCGTCTACCTGCCCTGGTTCCAGTACCAGGAGCGCACCGTCTTCTCCTTCTACATGGTGGTGCTGGTGCCGTTCCTGTGCCTGGCCGTCGCGCAGATGCTCGGCGCGATGCTCGGCCCGGCCGGCAGCACGCCGAGCCGGCGGCGCTGGGGCGCGGCCGGGGCCGGGCTGATCGTGGTCGCGGTCATCGGGTGCTTCGCGTTCTTCTACCCGCTGTACACGGCGGAGGTGATCCCGATGTCCGACTGGCACGACCGGATGTGGTTCATCAGTTGGATCTGATGCCGCGATGAGCGGGTTCGTCGCCGCGGGCGGCGCCGGACTGCTGCCGGTCACCCCGGCGCTGGGTGCCGCCTGCGCGGTGCTGCTGGCCGTCGCCGCCCTGGTCGCCGGGCGGGGCGGGCTCGGGCACGGCCGGGCGGTGCTGCGGGCCGGGCTGCGGGCGGCCGTCCAGTTGGCGCTGGTCGCGCTGGTGATCGCCTGGGTGGTGCGCTCGCTGTGGACGTCCGCGCTGTTCGTGCTGCTGATGTTCGCCGTCGCGGTGCGGACCGCCGGGCGGCGGGTCGGCGAGGGCGGGAGGTCCGCCGCGAGGTGGGAGTGGGCGTGGGCGGCGGTGCCGATCGCCGCCGGGGTGCTGCCCGTCCTGCTGCTGCTCGCCGCGACCGGACTGCTGCCCGCCAAGGGCATCACCGTCGTCCCGGTGGCCGGGATCCTGATCGGCGGGGCGCTCACCGCGACCTCGCTGGCCGGCCGGCGGGCCCTGGACGAGTTGCGGTCCCGGCACGGCGAGGTGGAGGCCGCCCTCGCGCTGGGCTTCGAGGAGCGCAACGCCCGGCTGGAGGTCTGCCGCGCCGCCGCCGCGACCTCGCTGGTCCCCGCACTCGACCAGACCCGCACCGTCGGACTGGTCACCCTGCCCGGCGCGTTCGTCGGCATGCTGCTCGGCGGGGCGACGCCCGTGCAGGCCGGGGCGGTGCAGCTGTTCGTGCTGGTCGCGCTGCTCGCCGTGGAGGCGGTCGCGGTGACGGCGGTGCTGGAACTGGTCGGCCGGGGGCTGGTCGGGGCGCCCGCCGGCGTCCGGTAGGCTCGGCGCGTTGTTGAAGGGGAGTAGCCCTCCACCGGACCGTCGACACACTGGCCCGTCCCTCGTGGACCGCCCGGCGCCCGGGGCACCCCGCGGGGTGTCGGCGAGACCTTCGGCCGCAGTGCTGTGACCATGAACCAGTGCTGCCGGGCCGAGGCGTCCCCTGCTGCGGGTGGCCCCGGGGCCGGCGGCCCGAGACCGAGAGACCCCGCCACCGATGAACAGCCTGACCATCGCCGCGCTGACGTTCGGCATCATCTTCCTCGCCGAACTCCCGGACAAGACCGCCCTGGCCAGCCTGGTCCTCGGCACCAAGTACCGGGCCGGCTACGTCTTCGCGGGCATCGCCGCCGCGTTCGCCCTCCAGGTCGGCCTGGCGCTGGCCGCCGGCAGCCTGCTGGCCCTGCTGCCGCACCGCTGGGTCGAGGGCGTCACCGGACTGCTGTTCCTGGGCGGCGCGGCCATGCTGCTGTGGCACAAGGAGGAGGAGGACGACGGCGCCGAGGGCAGGGAACCCGCGAACGACTCCTTCTGGAAGGTCGCCGGGACCAGCTTCGCCGTCGTCGCGGTCGCCGAGTTCGGCGACCTCACCCAGATCATGACCGCCAACCTGGCCGCCAAGTACGCCGACCCGCCGGCCGTCGGCCTCGGCGCGTGGCTGGCGCTGTGCGCGGTCGGCGGCGTGGCCGTCGTCGGCGGGCAGAAGCTGCTCCGGCACGTGCCGATGAAGGTCATCGTGCGGGTCGCCGCGCTGGCGATGATCGTGCTGGCGGGCTGGAGCCTGTTCAGGGCGGTCACCGGCTGACGGCGCGTCGACCGCCTGGTCGGCGGGCCCGGCCCGGGCGGCGCGGGGTCAGCAGCTCGCACCCCGCGGCGTCTGGGCCAGGGCGGCCTGGGTGGCCGCGTCGTAGACGCCGTCCTGGTACGGCCGGGGCTTGGCGTCGCCGAACAGGTCGTGCTGCACGCCGGACAGGACCTGCCGCGTCCAGTCGCCGAAGCCCTGCTGGCCGCTGCGGGTGCGGTCGATGGTCAGCGGCCCGATCCGGTCGCACCGGTACGCCATCAGGGCCTGCTGCATCTGCGTCACCTCCGGGCCGGTGTCGCCGAACTTCAGCACCTTGCCGGAGGCCGACGGCTGGGCGGTGGTGCTCGGCGCGGCCGGGGTGCTCGGCGCGGGCGGGGCCTCGCCGGTCGGGGCGGCGGCGGCCTTGCTGGTGACGGCCTGGGTCGGACGGGCCGTGGTGCGGGTCGGCGAGGCGCTCCCCGTCGGCTGGGCCGGGGCGGAGGTCTCGGTGGCCGGGGCGGGGGCGGTGGGGCTCGGCGAGACCTCGGCGGGGGAGGAGACCGCCGGGCCGGTCGGCGCGGGCAGCGCGTTGTCGACCTTCGCCGGCGAGGAGGACAGCAGCATCGCCAGGCTCGCGCCCAGCGCGGTCACCCCGACCGCGCCGCCCGCGATCACCAGCCGGCGGCGGTCGGCGCTCTGCCGGCGCCGCTCCCGGCGGTCGGCCCGGCTGACCGGGCCCTCGGCGCCGTCCTCGCGGAAGGTGAACATGCCGAGGTCGGCGGTGGGCGCGGCGGCCTGCCGGGGCGACGCCTCCTCGCCGTGCGCGTCACCGCTGTCGTGCCGCGGACCGTGCCCGTCGAGCTTGAGCACCCGGGTCGCTTCGAGCGCCTCGGGGCCGGCCGGCGCCGGGGCCACCGGCGGGTACGCGGCCGAGACCGGCGAGGGCGGCGGCGGTGCCACCACCGGGCCCAGGGTGAGCGGCATGGTCTGCTCGGCCGCCGGCACCTGGCCCGGGCCCCGCGCCGGGCCGGGCGGCGGGATCGGGACGAAGCGGCCCGGCGCCCCCTGCGGCGGGGTCTGCTGCGGCGTGCTCTGCTGCGGCGTGCTCTGTTGCTGTTGCGGGACGGGCGGCAGCAGTTGGGTCGCGGCGGCGTCCGGCTCCGGCTGCGGCGGACCGAACGGGCTGGCGGCCTGCGGGACGTGCGGGGCCCGGTCCGGCGGCGGGGGCGGGGGCGGGGTGGCGGGCGCGGCCGGCGGGGCGGTGATCGGCTGCACGGCGGGCGGCCGTGCGGCGGTGGTCGGCACGGCGACCGGCGGTCCGGCGGCGGGCGGCTGCGGCAGGCCCTGCGGGGACGCGGCGATCGGCTGCACCGGCGGCGGGGCGCTCCTGGTGGCGAACGGGTCGAGGGCCGGGTCCCCGGGCTCCACCACGGACGCCCCGGCCACGTACGGCCGCACCAGCGGCGGCCCCTCCAGGTGCGGGAGGACGGCGGTCTCCTCGACCGGGGAGACGGCGTGGCACCCGCAACTGCCGGCCGTGCGCGGGGTACCGCAACGGGGGCAGCGCTCTGCCGGCATGGGCCGGTCCTCCTCGGGTCGGAATCGAACGGGGGTGATTATGCAGGAGCATTCCCCGGGGCGACAGGGAAGGCCGGGCCCGGGCCCGCTTCCCGCCCGGTTTGCCGGGGTTTCGCCGGGTTGTCGCCGCCTGCCGCCTGCCGTCGCTTGCCGCCCGCCGTCGCTTGCCGCCCGCCGGGCGTCTCCGCCGACGGGGCCGGACCTCGGCCGTCGGGCCTCGACCGTCGGGTCTCAGCCGCCCGGGCCCCGGCCGTCCGGGCTCCAGTCCGCCGGGTCTCGGCCGTCCGCACCGGCTCCGGCGGCGGCGGACCGGTCGCGGAACTGCTGGGGGCTGATCCCGCGGACCCGCTTGAACGCGGCGCTGAGGGCGAAACCGCTGCCGTAGCCGACCTTGCGGGCGACGGCGGACAGCGTGGCGTCCGGTTCGGCCAGCAGGTCGGCGGCCCGGGCCAGGCGCCAGCCGGTGAGGTAGGCCATCGGGGGCTCGCCGACCAGGTCGGTGAAGCGCCTGGCCAGCGCGGCCCGGGAGACCCCGCACTCCGCCGCCAGGTCCCGCACCGTCCAGGCCCGGGCCGGGTCGGCGTGCAGCAGGCCCAGGGCGCGGCCCACCAGCGGATCGGAGTGGGCCCGGTACCAGGCCGGGGCCCGGCCGTCCTCCCGGGCGAACCAGCTGCGCAGCGCGGAGATCAGCAGCAGGTCCAGCAGCCGGTCGAGCACCGCGTCCTGGCCCGGCTCGTCCCGGCCGATCTCCGCCTCCAGCAGCGCCGGCAGCGCCGAGGCCCACTCCCCGGCGTCCAGCCGCAGCACCGGCGGCAGCGCCCGCAGCAGCCGTCCGCTCACCTCGCCGTGCAACTGGTACGTGCCGCTGAGCAGCACCGTCGCCGCGTCCCGGCCGGTGCCCCAGGTGCGCACGCCCTGGTCGAGCTCCTCGCACATCCGCTCGCCGCCGACGGTGGTGGACACCTGCCCCGGGTGGATCACCACCTGCGGCGGGGTCTGCGGCAGGTCCGCGACGGTGTAGGGCTCCGGGCCGCGGACGATCACCAGGTCGCCGGGGTGCAGGGGCACCGGCGCCGCGCCGTCCGGGACGACCCAGCCGGTGCCGCGCACCGTGGTCAGCACCGTCAGCGGAGCGCGGTCCTCGATCCGCAGCGACCACGGCGGGTCGAACACCGAGCGGAGCAGGAACGCCCCGCTCGCCCGGGGGCCGGTCAGCAGGGCGGTGAGCGCGTCCATGGCCGCCAGGGTAGTCGGGGCCCTCCGGGGCGGTGGACGCAGGCGCATGCCGACGAGCGTCCGAGCCATGGATCATGGTCCGCCGGGCGGGTTGACTGGGGGGCATGACGACACGAACGGGGGTTCCCGGCATGGCAGTTCTCCGTACGGCGACGCTGGTCGGCGCGGTCCTGCTGACCGGGCTCAGCGCCGGGCTGTTCTACTCCTACGCCTGCTCGGTGATGCCGGGCCTGGCCAGGGTCGACGACCGGGTCTTCATCGAGACCATGCAGCGCATCAACACGGCCATCCTGAACGGCTGGTTCATGCTCGGCTTCCTCGGCGCGCTGGTGCTGATCGCCGCCGCGGGCCTGTGCCAGTGGCACGGCGGGGGCGACCGCGCCGTCCTGCTGTGGATCGCCGCCGCCGCCGTCCTGTACCTGGCCATGCTGGTGATCACCGGCACGGTCAACGTCCCGCTCAACGACAGGCTCGCCGCCGCGGGCGAACCCGGCACGCTCACCGACCCGGCCGCCGTCCGCGCCGCGTTCGAGGACGTCTGGGTCCGCTGGAACCTGGTCCGGGCCGTCACCTCCACCGCCGCCTTCGGCTGCCTCATCGGGGCGCTCACCCGCGCGTCCTGACGGGCCGTCCGGCCAGACGGCGCGGCTCTCGGGGTGACGGTCAGGCCGAAGCGTTCGACGCCCGTGAGGCCGTGGCTAGGAGGTGACGGCCGCATCGTGCAGTCACAGGGTGTAGGAGCCGACGTTGTAGTGCTCCACCAGCGGGAAGGCATCTGGGAGTTGGGGTCTGATGGCGAACATGGCCGTCCAGCAGCCGAGTTCCTCCAGAGAGAGGCCCGCACATTCCCACATATTCCCGCACGCTTCTCGAGCACGGCCCGGAGAGTCGTCGCCCGCGAGACCGCAGGCTGCGGCCTCGCGGGCGAGTACCCTCACGTCTGAAGACCCTTCGGAGGCCAGCCCCTGATGCTCACCAGACTCGAAGTCCACGGATTCAAGAACCTGCTGGACACCGCAATCGATTTCGGTCCGTTCACCTGTATCGCGGGTGCGAACGGCACCGGAAAGTCGAATGTGTTCGACGCCGTCCAGTTCCTCTCCTTGCTCGCTGACAAGTCGATGATGGAGGCGGCCCAGGAGGTCCGCGGAGTCCACGGCGAACGGCACGGTGACCCTCGCGACCTCTTCTGGAAGGGCTTCGGTTCCCAGCGGCTGAGGATGCGATTCGCCGCAGAGATGATCGTTCCGCTGGCCATCGAGGACGATTTCGGGCGAGCGACGAAGCCCACCACTTCCTTCCTCCGCTACGAACTCGAAATCGGCTACCAGGACCCTTCGGGACTCGACCGCTTCGGCCGCCTCACGCTCCTGCACGAGGAACTCCGGCACATCACGAAGGGTGCCGCCAAACGCCATCTGCGCTTCCCGCACAGTGCCGGCCAGTTCCGCGACAAGGTGATCGTCGGACATCGAAGTGGCGCTCCGTTCATCTCGACCGACATCGACGCCGAATCCGGCAGCCCGATCGTCAAGATCCACCAGGACGGCGGCAGCCGCGGACAGCCCAAGCCCGCCGCCGCATCCCGGGCACCCGCCACCGTGGTTTCCACCATCACCTCCAGCGATGATCCGACCATCCTCGCGGCACGGCGGGAGATGGAGTCCTGGCGGCGACTCGCCCTGGAGCCTTCGGCCCTGCGCAGTGCCGACCGCTTCATCGACCCGCAGGTGATGGGCGTGGACGGTGTCCACCTGCCGGCGGCGTTGTACCGCGTCGCCCACACCGTTGCCGGAGAGGACCCGGAGCAGGTGTACGCCCGGGTCGCAGGCCGCCTGTCCGACCTGACAGGCGTGCAGGTCAGTGACCTGGCCGTGGATCAGGACGAAGTCCGTCAACTGCTGACCGTCCAGGTACGCGAGTCGGACGGCATGGTGCTGCCCGCTCGAAGCCTCTCCGAGGGCACCCTGCGTTTCCTCGCACTGTGCGTCCTGCTGGAAGACCCCACCGTTCGGGGCATGCTGTGCATGGAGGAACCGGAGAACGGAATCCACCCGGCCAATCTCGTCCCCATGGTGGATCTCGTCCGGGACCTCGCCGTCGACCCGATGACCGCCCCCGGAACGGACAACCCGTTCCGGCAAGTGCTGATCAATACCCATTCCCCCGGCGTTGTTCAACTGGTCTCCCCCGATGACCTCCTGTTCGCGGACACCGCACTGCACCCGCTGGAAGACGGCTCGATCGCACGAGCCCTGCGACTGCGTCCGCTGCGCGACACCTGGCGGGTACCCGAGGGGCATCGGACCTACGTGACGAAGGCCGATATCCTTCCCTACCTCACTACTCCCCCAGGAGCCCAGACCACGCTCGACTTGGGGGACATGTGACGTTCCGTGTCCTCTTCACCGGTGAGGGAAGCAGCGATGACGGCCTGGTCCGCCACATCGAGGCGATCGTGGCCCGCGCAGGCAGAACGGCGTCCGTCACCTCGCCGGACTTCGGCCGTCTGAGCAACGTCGCGGCCCACTCCGTACCGGACAAGCTGCGGGTGGCGAGAAAGTTCGGAGACGACTACGACCTGATCGCGATCCACCGGGACGCCGACCGGGCCGGCGTGTCGGAGCGCCGGGAGGAGATCGCGGAAGCAGTCGCGTCCGAGTGGCCGAACTGTCCGCACATCGCGGTCGTCCCGGTCCGGATGCTGGAGGCTTGGCTGCTGCTCGACGAGGCGTTGATCCGCCAGGTCGCAGAGAACCCGAAGGGCCGGGTACCGCTGAACCTGCCCAAGGGAGCGTCCGTCGAGAAGGTCGCCGACCCCAAGAAGCTGCTCAAGGACTCGCTGGCCACGGCCAGCGGATACTCCGGCCGTCGGTTGGAGGGCTTCCAGAAGCGCTTCCCCCAGCACCGGCACAAGCTTCTCGAACGCCTCGATCCGTACGGGCCGGTCTCCCTGCTTCCCTCCTGGCAGACCTTCGTCAGCGAGTTGACCGCGGTGGTAGGAACGATGTGACCGCCTCGCAGCACGGTACCCATCGGGGTCCAACCGGGCCTGGCTTGCCACCAAGGCCCGGACGACCCTGACCGGGACGGCGGTTGTGGGGGTGTCCGTGGGGGCACGGGTGAGGGCGTGTCAGGTGGTGATGTCACCGGATTTGAGGCCGGTGAGGAAGGTCTGCCAAGTGGTGGTGGGGAAGAGCAGGGCCGGGCCTTCGGGGTCCTTGCTGTCGCGGACCGGGACGATGCCGGCGGTGGTGGCGAAGGTGTGGGAAGCCTCGACGCACTGGCCGCCGTTCTCGTCGCTGTAGCTGCTCTTGGACCACGAGGCGGAGGCCAGGTCGAGCTGGGGGAGCATGTTCAACAGTCCTTCCATGATGCTGCGGATCAGGCGGGCGGAGTCGGGTGCTGACAGGGCGTTGGCTCGGAGTCGATCATATCGCCGGGCCAGGCGGGTGATCTCGGCGTTGTCGCTGATGAAGTGGCCCCTGTTGAGGCTCTGCGAGTAGACGCACTCCTGGCCGCCCGGCAGCGTGACCAGGGTCAGTGACACGCTGGAGGGCGTGTGCTCGCCCATGTCGAACGGGGCGATCTGGAGCAGGATGTTCGGGTGGCGCGCCACCTCCAGCAGCCGCTCCAACTGCCGGGCCATCACTGCGGGGCCGCCGACCACGGTACGGATCGCCGCCTCGTGCAGGACGACGATCAGCAGCGGCCCGTCCTCGTCCAGTTCGAAGAACCGGCGCTGCCGGTCCATGCGCGCCGCCACGCGTTCGTCGATCAGTTGCTCGTCGCCCGCCGCATCGCCCTGGGCGAGCAGCGCCCTGGCGTACTCCGGAGTCTGCAACAAGCCGGTGACGCGCGAGACTTGGTAGTCACGGAGCATGGTCGCCCGCGCCTCCATCTCCGCGAAGCGCCGGAACCAGTCGGGGTATTCGACGCCTTGGCGCCACGGCACGCGTTCCCAGATCCGCAGCAGCAGTCCGTCCGCGTCCAGCAACTTGTCGCAGGCCCGGACGAAGTCCTGCTGGGGGACCCGTTCGGCTGCTTCGATGCGGCTGATCAACGAGCGGTCACAGTGGGCCAGGTTGGCCAGGTCGCCCTGGGAGAGACCGGCCCTCTCGCGGGCCCGGACGAGTTCGGAGGCGAAGAAGTCCGGCGAGCAGAACGCCGATCCGTGTGTGCCCTTGCGACGTTCCACCGTGCGGCTCCCCGGGTGACACCGGTTCTTGTCAAGAACTGACCCCTCGTCACGGTACTACCGCCGGTCGATGCTTGATGACGGAAAGCGACAACCGGTGAGAGCGGGGCAAGTGGTGGAAACGACGGTGAGCGGGCACGCCGAGCGGGCGGCGGCCAGGGGGCACGCCCGGGAGTTGTACGCGTTGACGGGGGAGCGGCCCTCGGTGACGTGGACGCGGGGCGGGGCGGTCAAGGTCTCGGTGCGGGTGCGGGGTCGGCACGACGAGACGCTGGCGCGGGCCGTGCTGGACGTGCTGGGGCGGGGGGACCGGTTCGGGCACCGGAAGACGGAGCGCCGGGCGTACCTGTGGCTGGAGGTCGGCGGGGCGCCGACGGTGGGCGAGGAGTGGCGATGAGCGTGGTCGAGTTCTACCCCGCCGGTGTGTTCGGGCTGCACTGGGAGGCGACGCGGGTGGACGGGGAGGGCGAGGTGCGCGGCCTGGTGCTGGCCGAGTCGGGCCGGGACGGGGTGGCGATCGCGCACGTGGACCAGCCGAACGCCGTGGTGTTCGCGACCCGGGCCGAGTTCGCGCGGCTGCGGGAACTGCTGCTGGGCGGGGAGTTCGACCACCTCCTGCCGACGGGGTCGCCGGACCGCCGGGACGGGTGTGAGGTGGGGCAGGATGGACGGCATGAGCGTAGTGAAGATCAACGTGCTGACGGTTCCCGCTGAGCAGCGGGAGGTGCTGGAGCAGCGGTTCGCCTCGCGGGCCGGTGCGGTGGAGGGCTCGGACGGGTTCGAGTGGTTCGAGCTGCTGCGGCCGGTGGAGGGAACGGACCAGTACCTGGTGTACACGCGGTGGCGCGACGAGGAGTCGTTCAAGGCGTGGATGGAGGGCCCGATGAAGGCCGCGCACCAGGGCGGGGGTGACCGTCCGCGACCGGCGGCCAGTGGGTCGGAGGTGTGGTCGTTCGAGGTCGTGCAGCAGACCGGCCCGAAGGCGTGACGAGGTAGCGCAGCACGAGGGCCGGTCCCGGTCGGACCGGCCCTCCGTCGGGGTGCCGCTGCGGCCGCGATCGCTACCGGTACCGCTCGGGCGGCGCCTCAACTCGTAGGCCCGGTGCCCTCCGGTAGGCAGGCCACCACGAAGGCGACGGTCTCCTCCGGCGTCTCGAACTGCGCGAGCACCTCGTGCCCGTCCCGCACCGCGCAGGTCCGCTCGTAGTGCGGCCAGATCATCGGCCCGACCCTTTCCGGATGCCAGTTCGGAATGGTGCTGGTGGAGAACCAGAGGTTGTCGTGGCTGGTCACCGGCATCAGTCGGCGGAGCACCGGTTGGGCGTACGCCGCCACCAGCAGCGCGTGCACGCGCGGGAAGCCGTTCATCGGCCAGGTGTGGACGCCGTCGAGCCTGCGGCACCACTCCAACTCGACGGCACCGAGCGGCTCCCGCTCGTGCGCGAGCGCCCAGGGGCGGAACTCGATGAACGGGGCCCGCTCCTTGGTCTCCTCGAGCCCCGCTCCATCGGCCCAGGCCGCCACCGCCCTGACCATCTCGGCCGGATCGGCGGTCATCCCGGCGGCCAGGCGGAGGTGGCCGCTCCGCAGGTACACCCAGAAGGTCCGACGCTGCTCGTCGACCGGAAACACACTCGCCCGCCGGTCCAGCCCTGCGGCGACGTACGCGCCCCGGTCGTCCTGCTCGGGCAGGACGACCCCGAGGCCCTCCGCCACCCGCGGCAACCTCTCCCCGAACACCGTGCAGCCCTCGCCGGCCCACACCTCGGAACGCATCCCGCCAGTATGCCGCCGGGCGCGTCGACGGCACCGGTCGATCGGGCACCGTGCCGTGCTAGCGGAAGGCGGCGCGGCGGGTGGCGCGGCGCAGGGTGCGCAGCAGGGGGCCGCCGACGGTGAGGCAGAGGACGGCGGTGAGGGCGGCGCGGGAGAGGTCCCAGCCGAGGGAGGTGGTGAGGCAGTAGAGGACGAAGCGGGCGAGGTTGGCGGGGAGCGGGTCGCCGGGGACGAAGGAGATCGACAGGCCCAGGCCGCCGATGTACGGCCAGCCCTGGAGGTTCATCACGGTGCCGTAGCCGACGGAGGCGAGGACGCCGTAGGCGGCGAGCACGAGCAGTTCGGGGCGGCCGCGCAGGCGGGCGGCGCCCGGGAGGAGGCCGGCGCCGAGGCAGACCCAGCCCATGGTGAGCATCTGGAACGGCAGCCAGGGGCCGACGCCGCCGGTGAGCAGGGCGGAGGAGAACATGGTGAGCGCGCCCAGCACGAAGCCGAAGCCGGGGCCGAGGGCGCGGCCGGCCAGCACCATCAGGAAGAACATCGGCTCCAGGCCCGCGGTGCCCGCGCCCAGCGGACGCAGCGCGGCGCCGGCCGCGGCGAGGACGCCGAGCATGGCGACGGCCTTGGCGTCCAGGCCGGGGGCGCCGGTGGCGTCGCGGTTCTCGGAGAGCTGGGCGAGCAGGACGGCCAGCAGCAGCGGCATCAGCAGGGCGAACAGCCAGGGCGCGTCGGCGGAGTGGCCGACCAGGTCGGAGGTGCGGGCGGCGAGCAGCGGCCAGCCGAAGGAGGCGGCGCCGACCGCGGAGACCAGGACGAGCAGGAGGGCGGAGCGGCGGCCGAGCGGGACGGGGCGGTCGAGGGGGGCGGCGGGCTTCATCGCGGCGGCTCCGCGGCGGGCGCGGCGGGCTGGTCGAGGGCCGCGAGGGCGGCGGCGGCCTCGGGGACGGTGAGGTGGGGCGGGAGGATCTTCGCGGTCTGCGGGGCGAAGGTGGGCGAGGCGAGGACGACTTCGGGGGTGGGGCCGTCGGCGACGATCTCGCCCTCGGCCAGCACGGCGGTGCGGTGGGCGAGTTCGGCGGCGAGTTCGACGTCGTGGGTGGCGAGCAGGACGGCGTGGCCCCGGGCGGCGAGGTCGCGCAGGACGGTGACCAGGCGGGCCTTGGCCGCGTAGTCGAGGCCCCGGGTGGGCTCGTCGAGCAGCAGGACGGGCGGGCGGGCGGTCAGGACGACGGCCAGGGCGAGGGTGAGGCGCTGGCCCTCGGAGAGGTCGCGGGGGTGGCGGTCGTCGGCGACGCCGGGCAGCAGGGTGGCCAGCAGGTCGCGGCAGGTGCCCGGGGCGGCGCCGGCGTCCCGGTCGGCCGCGGCGCACTCCTCGGCGACGGTCTCCGCGTACAGCAGGTCGCGCGGGTCCTGCGGGACGAGCCCGACGGAGCGGATCAGCTCCTTGGGGCGGGTCTTGTGCGGGGTGCGGCCGTCGACCCGGACGGTGCCGGAGGCGGGGGCGTGCAGGCCGACCAGGGTGCCGAGCAGGGTGGACTTGCCGGCGCCGTTGCGCCCCATCAGGGCGGTGATCTGCCCCGGCAGGAGGGTGAGTTCGACCCCGCGCAGGGCCGGGACGGCCCCCCGGGAGACCACCAGGCGGCTCACGGTGGCGACCGGTTCGGCGGGGGAGGCCGGGGCGGGCGGCAACCGCGGTGCGGGCGGCGGGAGCTGCTCGCGCAGCGGCGCCGCTCGGCGGCGGGCGTCGCGGACGGTGAGCGGCAGCGGCGTCCAGCCCGCCAGCAGCCCGAGCTCGACCACCGGCGGCCGGACCGGGGAGCGGGCCATCAGCGCGGCCGGGTCGCCGAGGACGGGCGGCTCGCCCGGGCCGGTCAGCAGCAGCACCTGGTCGGCGTACTGGACGACGCGCTCCAGGCGGTGCTCGGACAGCAGCACGGTGGTGCCCAGGTCGTGCACCAGGCGTTGCAGGACGGCCAGCACCTCCTCGGCGGCGCCCGGGTCGAGCGCCGAGGTCGGCTCGTCCAGCACCAGCACCTTCGGGTGGACGGTCAGCACCGAGCCGATCGCTACCCGCTGGCGCTGCCCGCCGGACAGCGAGGACAGCGCCCGGCCGCGCAGCTCGGCCAGGCCCAGCAGGTCGAGCATCTCCTCGACCCGGCGGCGCATCACCGCCGGGGCCAGGCCCATCGACTCCATGCCGTAGGCGAGTTCCTCCTCGACGGTGTCGGTGACGAAGTGCGCGGCCGGGTCCTGCCCGACGGTGCCGACCACGTCCGCGAGGTCGCGCGGCCGGTGCGTGCGGGTGTCCCGTCCGGCCACCGTGACCCGGCCGGTCAGGGTGCCGCCGGTGAAGTGCGGCACCAGGCCGCAGACGGTGCCGAGGAGAGTGGACTTGCCGGAGCCGGACGGGCCGACCAGCAGGCACAACTCGCCTTCCGGGATGGTCAGTTCGACACCGGACAGGGCCGGTGCGGGCGCGTCGGCGTACTGCACGCCGACCTGTTCGAAAGTGATCACCGGGTGCTCCGGGGCGGCTCGGGGGTGACGAAGGCGGGCAGCAGGCCGAGCAGCGCGGCCAGTGCGGGCAGCAGCGGCAGGGTCGGCGCGGTCGGCGGGACGACGCCCGGGGTCAGCGCCCCCGGCCAGCGGCCCGAGTACCAGATCAGCGCGGCCGCGACCAGCGCGCCCGAGGCGGCCGTCAGCCACTCCGGCAGCGCCCACGGGTCGGGCCGGTAGCGGGTGCGCACCGAGCGGCGACCGCCCAGCACCAGGCCCGCACCGGCCGCGGCGGCGCCCGCCAGCAGCACCGGCGGTGCCCACGGGTGACTGCCCGCGGCGAGCAGCCCGTACGTCGCCGCGCACACCGCCAGCAGCCCCAGCAGGGTCAGTGCCCCCGCCGTGCGCACCACCCGGCGCGGGACGGCGGCCGTCCGGCCGAAACCCCGGGTGTCCATCGCCGCCGCCAGCGCCACCGAACGCTCCAGCGCGCCCTCCAGCACCGGCAGTCCGACCGACAGCACCGCCCGCACCCCCCGGTCCGAACGCCCGCGCAGCCGACGGGCCGCGCGCAGCCGCCGCACGTCCGCGACCAGGTTCGGCGCGAAGGTCAGCGCCACCACCGCCGCGACCCCCGCCTCGTACAGCGCGCCCGGCAGCGAACGCAGCAGCCGCGACGGCGAGGCCAGCGCGTTCGCCGCGCCCACGCACGCCAGCAGCGCCGCCAGCCGCAACCCCTCGTACAGTGCGAACAGCACCCCCTCCAGCGTCACCGCACCACCCAGCCGGACGCCCTGCGCCCAGGCGGGCAACGGGACTTGGGGCAGCGTGAACAGGACGTGGGTGCCGCCGACGGGGGAGCCCAGCAGCACCGCGAACACCATCCGGGCGGCCAGCACCAGCAGGCCCAGCCGCAGGAACGCCGCGTACGAGCGCGACCAGGGCGCGTCGCCGCGCCGGGCCGCGACCACGAAACCCGCCACCGCCAGGATCAGCAGCAGGAGCAGCGGATTGGTGGTCCGGCTGGCCGCCGCGGCCAGGCCCAGCGACCACAGCCACCACGCCCCCGGGTGCAGCTGCCGCGGCAGCGACCGGCTGTGCACGGCAGCCGAACGGCCCTGCGGGGGACGGGAGTCGGCTGTCCGGCGGTAGGAGGTGGACATGCTCAGCGCGCGCGGCGGCGACGGGCCTGCCAGACCGCGCCCGCGCCCAGCAGCAGCACCGCGCCGGCACCGGCGAACAGGCCCACGCTCGGGCCGCCGTCACCGCCGTCACCGCTCGGACCGCCTTGCGCGGCCGAGGTGTCCGCGCCCGCCGCGACCTGGTCGCCGCAGCCCGCGCGCGGGTAGCCGGTGATCGCGCACAGCATCGCGCCGGAGTCGTAGCGCAGCGGGGCGGCGACCGCGGCCAGCACCTCGGCGGAGTTCGCCGAGGCCGGCACCGAGGCGCACACCGAGCGGGCGGCGGGCGGCTGTTCGCCGTTCGGGGCGTCCTGCGCGGTGCCGAAGTCCAGCACCACGGCGACCCGCTTGTGGCCGCCGCCGGGTGCGGTGCCCTGGCAGACCGACGCGAAGTCGGGCGCCGGGCCGGGCCGCGGCGCGTCCTGGCCGCCGTCCGGGCTCAGCGCGAACCGCCAGCCGTCCACCGCCCCGTCCGCCGGCACGTTCCCGGCCGGACCGACCTGCTGGTAGGCCCAGCCGTCGGCGCCGCCCTTCCAGAAGGACCAGTAGCGGTACTCGGTGGCGGCGGAGCTGACGGCGGCCGGGCCGAGGAGCGTCGCGCACGCGGTGAGGAGGGCGAGGAGGAGCGGGAAGACGAAGGAGGGGCCGGAGGGAGAAGGGGAGGGGGAGGGGCGGCGGGAGGGGCCGGGGGCGGGGCCGGTCATCGGGTCTGCTCCGGCTGGTCGTCCGAGGACGAGGCCGGGGCCGGGGCCGCGTCCGGGGCGGGGGCCTCGGTGCCGGGGGCGGCGGGGACCGCCTTCTGGCGGCGGCGGTTGAGGCTGAGCAGGACGACCACGACGACGCCGACGGCGAGGGCGAGGCCGATCAGCCAGCCGGCCGAGAAACCGCTGTTCTCGTCGGGCTCGGTGATGGCCGCGCCGGGGGCGCGGGTGGCCTGCGGGTCGCCGGCGGCGGGGGCCGACTTCGGGGCGGGGCCGGAGTCGATCAGCAACTGCACCAGGTTGGCGCCGCCGAAGTTGTACGGGTCGAGCTTGGCGGCGCGGGCGGTCAGCACCAGGGTGGCGGTGGCGGCCGGGTTGGTGCCGTCCTTGCCCTGGGCGGCCCACGGGTAGGCGTTGCCGGCCAGCCAGTCGGCGGCGCTGGCGGCCTCGGCGGGGTGGCCGGAGGCGACCAGGCCGAGGACCGTCCAGGCGGTGGAGTCGTAGGCGGGGGTGGCGGTGTCCGCGCCGGGGGTCTTGGCCACCAGGTGCTGGCCGTCGGCGGCGAGGCGGGCGGTCAGCCAGGCGGCGTCGGCCTCGGCGGAGTCGGCGTGCGCGACCGGCCCGGCCGCCTGGCCGCCGTCGCAGGGGAACGCCTTGGGCGGGGCGTCCTTGCGGTCGGTGGTGGTGACCGGGAGGTGTCCGCCGGCGGCGGCGAGCAGGGCCTGCGCGGAGGCGAGGGTGTCGGCGGCGGCCGGGACGCCCTCGGCGGGCTGGTAGAGGAAGGCGCCGCGCTGGTCGGCGGCGGTGGCGCAGCCCAGCTGGAAGGAGGCCAGGCCGTCCCAGCCGGTGCGGCCGCCGGCGGAGACCCGCGCCGGGTCGAGGCCGGCCGCGAGCAGGCCGTTCAGCACCACGGCGGTGGAGTTGGCGTCGCCGGGCGCGCCCGGGTTGTACGCCCAGCTGCCGTCCGGGTTCTGGTGGGCGCGCAGCCAGTCGGCGGCGCGGGTGACGGGCTGCTGGTGGCCGCCGAGCTCGGTGAGCGCCTGGACGGCCATCGAGGTGGCGTTGGTGTCCTCGGTGGCGGGGGCGCACGGGGTGCCCTCGGCCCGGTACGAGGGCCAGCCGCCGTCCTCGCACTGCTGGCCGAGCAGCCACTGCACGGCGGCCTCGGCCGGTTCGACCTGCTGCTGGTGGAGCGCGATCAGCGCCAGCGACTGCCGCCACACCCCGTCGTACTGCGGGTCGCCCTTGCCGTACAGCCCGGCGGGCACGCCCGAGGACGGGGACGGCGAGGCGGAGGCGGTGGTGGAGGCCGAAGGGGAAACCGAGGGGGAGGCGGTGTCGGCGAGCGCGGGCGCGGTGGCGGCGCCGGCGAGCAGGGCGCCGGCGAGCGCGGCGGCGCCCAGGCGGGCAGCGGTCGGCATGGGGGGTGAAGCCTTTCGGTGAGCGGTCGCAGCGGGCCGGGGCACACCCCGGTTTCGCCCGTAGACCCACGACGGAGGAGGGCCGCTCGCCTCCGGCCGGGCAGTCCGACTGCGCCGCGCCCCGGCGGTGCGGGGGCGGCTCACGGTTGCGGGTCAGCGCCGGAATCGCACCGGCTTCCCCCGGCCTCGGAGGCGGATGTGAAGTTGTCGCGGGCCGGACGGGCCGACCGCGCCCCCTGACTCTAGCCCTCGGTCGGCACCGCACCGGAGGCAGGTGGTGGAACCGGTTGCAGTTCCGACGGTTCGTCGGCCCCCGCCCGGGCGGGGGCCAGCAGTCGGGCGGCGGTGTGCAGGTCGGCCCGGACCTCGGCCAGCGAGGCCCGCCCGGACAGCCACGCCAGCAGGGTGGCGTGCCAGGTGTGGCCGACCACCCGCAGCGCCGCCTGCTGGTCGGCGGTGGGCGGGCCGGGCAGCCGGGCGGCGGTCAGCACGATGGCGCCGGTGGCCTGGGTGACCTCGTCCACCTCGGAGCCCACCGAGCGGTCCGCGAAGGACAGCGCCCGCACCATGGCCTCCGCCAGCCGGGGTTCGCGCTGCAGCGCGTGGAAGGCGGCGGTGAGCGCCCCGGCGACCCGGGCCGCCGGGTCCGCGCCGGCCGGCGGATGGCGCCGGACCTGCTCGTGCAGGCGCTCCAACTGCTCGCGCATCACCGCCACCAGCAGGTGCACCTTGGACGGGAAGTACCGGTACAGGGTGCCGAGCGCGACGTGCGCGTCCTCCGCGACCTCGCGCATCTGCACCGCCTCGTACCCGCCCCGGGCGGCCAGCGCGGTGGCCGCGCGCAGGATGCCCCGGCGGCGCTCGGCCTGGCGGGGCGTCAGCGGCCCGTCGGCGGCGGTGGCGGTCACGGGCACTCCAGGAGCGGGGCGGCGGGCGGCGGGAACGGCGTGGTGCGAATCACCCGCCGGGGCTCCTGACGACAAGCTACGGGCCGGTAATCTTCGAGGTCCCTCGTTGTTCACTTTCTCCAACGACGAGCCCGCACCGCTGTGAAACGTGATCTACTTTACCGGTCGGCGGCCGCTTCCGTCGCCGGTCCCGGTGAGCACCGAAGAAGGGGACTGGGGATGACCGCTGTGTCGCCGCCGCCGCTGCGGATCGCCCTGCTGTCGTACCGCGGCGACCCGTTCTGCGGCGGCCAGGGCGTGTACGTGCGCCACCTGTCGCGGGAACTGGCCCGGCTCGGCCACCACGTCGACGTGATCGGCGCCCAGCCGTACCCGGTGCTCGACGAGGTCGACGGCCCCGGCTCGGTCCGCCTGGTCGAACTGCCCGGCCTCGACCTGTACCGCGCCGACGACCCGTTCCGCACCCCCGCCCCCGGCGAGTTCCGCGGCCCGGTCGACCTGCTGGAGTACGCGGTGATGCGCACCGGCGGCTTCCCCGAGCCGCTGACCTTCTCGCTGCGCGCCCGCGCCTTCCTGGCCCGGCACCGGGGCCGCTACGACGTCGTGCACGACAACCAGACGCTCGGCTACGGCCTGCTCGGCCTGGACCGGCACGGCTTCCCGCTGGTCACCACCGTCCACCACCCCGTCACCGTGGACCGGCGGCTGGAGATCGACGCCGCCCGCACCCGGCTGGAGCGGCTCGGCAAGCGCCGTTGGTACGCCTTCACCCGGATGCAGCGCCGGGTCGCAGCCCGGCTGGCGCACGTCATCACCGTCTCGGAGAGCTCCAGGGCCGAGATCGCCGAGCACCTCGGCACCGCGCCCGGCGCCGTCTCGGTCGTCCCGATCGGCGCCGACACCCGGCTGTGGTCGCCGTCCGCCGCCACCGCCCGCGTCCCGGGCCGGATCGTCACCACCTCCAGCGCCGACGTCCCGCTCAAGGGCCTGGTGCACCTGGTCGAGGCGCTCGCCAAGGTCCGCACCGAGCGCGACGCGCACCTGGTGGTGGTCGGCAAGCCGCAGAAGGAGGACGGGCCGGTCACCGCGGCGGTGCGCCGCTTCGGCCTGGAGGGGCACATCGAGTTCCGCACCGGCCTGAGCGACGCCGAACTCGTCGACCTGTACCGCTCCGCCGAAGCCGCCTGCGTCCCCTCGCTGTACGAGGGCTTCTCGCTGCCCGCCGCCGAGGCGATGGCCACCGCCACCCCGCTGGTCGCCACCACCGGCGGCGCCATCCCCGAGGTCGCCGGGCCCGACGGCGTCACCTGCCTCGCGGTGCCGCCCGGCGACGCGGGCGCGCTGGCCGCCGCGCTCGGCCGGCTGCTGGACGACCCCGCCCTGCGCGAGCGGCTCGGCGCCGCCGGCCGCGAGCGCGTCCTGGCCCGGTTCACCTGGGCCCGGGCCGCCGAACTCACCGTCGAGCGCTACCGGGCCGCGATCGCCACCGGCACCGGCGCCGCCGCCCGCTCCGGCCCCGGCTGGCGCTACGTCGGCTGAGCCCGTACCGGCTGACGCCGCGTCGGCTGACGCCCTGCCGGCCGATGACCTGTCAACCTCTCGGTACCACCCCCTTCGTGAATGGGAGCCCCGCAGTGCTGACCGTCGACTTCTCCCGCTTCCCGCTCGCCCCCGGCGACCGGGTGCTCGACCTGGGCTGCGGCGGCGGCCGGCACGCGTTCGAGTGCTACCGGCGCGGTGCCAACGTGGTCGCCCTCGACCGGAACGCCGAGGAGATCGCCGAGGTCCGCAAGTGGTTCGCCGCCATGGAGCAGGCCGGTGAGGCCCCCGCCGGGGCCAGTGCCACCGCGATGGAGGGCGACGCGCTGAACCTGCCCTTCGAGGACGGCACCTTCGACAAGATCATCATCTCCGAGGTGATGGAGCACATCCCCGACGACGAGGGCGTCCTCGCCGAGATGGTCCGCGTCCTCAAGCCCGGCGGACTGCTCGCCGTCACCGTGCCCCGCTACCTGCCCGAGAAGATCTGCTGGGCGCTGTCCGACGAGTACCACGAGGTCGAGGGCGGCCACATCCGGATCTACAAGGGCGACGAACTCGTCGGGAAGGTCCGCGCGGCCGGGCTCACCCCGTACGGCACCCACCACGCGCACGCCCTGCACGCCCCCTACTGGTGGATCAAGTGCGCGGTCGGCGTCGACAACGACAAGGCGCTGCCGGTGCGCGCCTACCACCGGCTGCTGGTCTGGGACATCGTCGGCACCCCCGTCGTCTCCACCCTCACCAGGGCCGCCGAGAAGGCCCTCAACCCCGTCCTCGGCAAGTCCTTCGTGGTCTACGCCAGCAAGCCGCACGAGCCCGGAGCCGTCGCGTGACGGCCGCCGTCCCCGCCGCCCTGCTGCTCGACGGCGTCCTGGACGCCGCGCAGGCCGCCGACACCGTCCGCTCGATCCTCGCCCACCAGCAGCCCGACGGCGCCGTCCCCTGGTTCCACGGCGGCCACCTCGACCCCTGGGACCACACCGAGGCCGCCATGGCGCTCGACACCGCCGGCGAACACGCCGCCGCCGAAGCCGCCTACGGCTGGCTCGCCGACCGGCAGAACCCCGACGGCTCCTGGTACGCCGCCTACGCCTACGGGCAGCCCGGCACGGCCGACGGCACCGCCACCGACCTCGCCCGCGAGACCAACTTCTGCGCGTACGTCGCCGTCGGCGCCTGGCACCACCACCTGGCCACCGGCGACGACGGCTTCCTCGAACGGATCTGGCCCACCGTCAGCCGCGCCCTCGACCACACCGTCGGGCTCAGCCTCCCCGGCGGCGCCATCGCCTGGCGCCAGGACCAGGACGGCACCGCCGCCACCGACGCGCTGCTCACCGGCTCCTGCTCGATCCTGCACGCGCTGCGCTGCGGGCTGGCCGTCGCCGACCACCTCGACCGGCCGCAACCCGACTGGGAACTCGCCGCCGGCCGCCTCCAGCACGCCATCGCCCGCCACCCCGAGCGGTTCCTCGACAAGGGCCGCTACTCCATGGACTGGTACTACCCCGTCCTCGGCACCGCCCTGCGCGGCGAGGACGCCGCCCGGCGGCTCGCCGCCGACTGGGACCGCTTCGTCGTCCCCGGCCTCGGCGTGCGCTGCGTCAGCGACCGCCCCTGGGTCACCGGCGGCGAGAGCGCCGAACTCGCCCTCGCCCTGTGGGCCGCCGGACAGTCCGACCGGGCCGTCGAGATCCTCCGCTGGATCCAGCACCTGCGGCACGAGGACGGCTCCTACTGGACCGGCTACGTCTACGAGGACCGCGCGATCTGGCCCGAGGAGCGCACCACCTGGACCGCCGGCGCCCTGCTGCTCGCCGTCGCGGCCCTGGGCGGCGACCACGCGACGGTCAGCGTCTTCGGCGGCGAGCACCTGCCGGGCGGGCTGGCGGTCAACGACTGCTGCTAGGCGTTGCGGCGCCCCCGGGCGGCTCCGCCCGGGGGCGCAACGCGAAGGTCCGCCCGGAGAGGGGTTACCTCTCCGGGCGGACCTTCGCGTTGGGGTGTCCGGGCGCGCCCCCGGCCAGGGCGCGGCAGACGGGGTGTCAGCCGCGCTGGATGCCGTTGGTGTCGTTCAGGACGCCGTGGGTGCCGTCCGGGAGCTGGGCGACCAGGGCGGCGCCGCGCTGGTCGACGGCCAGGTACCAGGTGCCGGGGACGAGCTCGCCGACCGGCGGGGCGGCCGGGTTGTCCTTGTTGGCGAGCTGACGGACCGCCGGGACGGCGAACCAGAACGGCGAGAACGGGCCGCCGGACTGCGCCGGGACCTGGTCCTGGACGGCCGGCTGCACCGCGGTGGGCAGCGGGGCCACCGCCGCGGCGGCCGCGGACGGAGCCTGGGCGGCCTGGGCGGCCTGCGGGAAGCCGTAGCCGCCCGGAGCCGGCTGGGCCTGCGCCGGCTGCTGCTGGCCGGGGAACGGCTGCTGCTGCTGGGGGGCGCCCGGGTAGCCGTAGGCGCCGGGGGCGCCCTGCTGCTGGGCGCCGTACGCCGGGTACTGCTGGCCGACGCCCGGGGCGCCCGGGGTGGCCGAGGTCAGCGGGGCCTGGAGGGCCGGCAGCGCGCCGCCGGCGATCACGACGCCGCCCATGACGAGCAGGCAGACCAGGCCGAGCCAGGCGCCGCCACCGATGCTGGTGCTGCCACCGGTGAAGCCGCCCATGGACCACAGGATGTCCCACAGCGCGATCACGATCGCGGCGCCGCCCCACTGGTCGAGGCGCAGCCCGATGAACTCCTTGTTGCCCAGCGTCGCCTTCTGCGTGCGGGCCAGCACGATCAGCACGGCGCCGATGACGCCGAGCAGGAAGATCGACTGGAGGATCGGGAAGAGGTCCGACTCCCAGGCGTTGATCGAGGTGTCCTTGCCGCAGTACGGCCCGCTGCAGTCGGAGCTGCGGTACGGCAGGAAGGACGAAATCAGGAGCAATACGGCCGCACCGGCGACGGCGGCGTCTCCCCTGGTGAGAGCGCGCAGATTCACTGACGTTCCCCTCATTGGTGTAGTCGTGGTCGGCGGGCGGTTGACCGGGCCCCCGTGGTACCGGGTCGGTACGACGGGGCAAAAGCCTAGAGCCAAGGCGACGCCGCGTGCACGGCACCCTCCGGATCCGCACCGAATCGGTACGGAACGGGAGTGCCGGGAATCAGGGTGGGACGGGGATGGAGCGGCAGGTGGACGCGGTGGTTCACCCGGTGAGATAGCTGGTCAGGGCGTCCGCGAGGGCCTGGGCGGCCCTCTGGCGCCACTGCGGATCGGACATGCGCTGGGCGTCGCCCGAGTTGCGCATGTTGCCGCATTCGATGAACACCTTCGGTACCTTCGACAGGTTGAGTCCGCCGAGGTCGCCGCGGGTGTCCAGGCCCTGCTGGCCGATGTAGCTGGAGTAGGGCTCGCCGGTGCCGGCCTCGAAGGCGTCGCGCAGCAGCACGCCCAGCCGGTGCGACGGGTCGACGATCGCCGAGGTGTCGGCCGCCCCGCCCACCACCCGGGCGGGCATGATCACGTGGAAGCCGGTGCCGGAGGCCGGCGCGCCGTCCGCGTGCACCGAGACCGCGGCGTCCGCCCCGGCCTCGTTGCCGATCCGGGCGCGCTCGTCGATGCACGGGCCCCACGGGCGGTCGCCGTCCTGGGTGAGCACCACGTTCGCGCCCCGGTCCTGGAGGATCTGCCGGGCCCGGTGCACCACGTCGAGGGTGAAGTCGGCCTCCGGGTAGCCGGCGTTGGTCTCGGTGCCGGTGGTGTCGCACTCCTTGCGGCTGTTGCCGATGTCCACCTTGCGGTTGATCTCGGTGGCGTGCGCGGCGTTGGCCGGGTTGTGGCCCGGGTCGAGCAGGACGGTCCGCCCGGCCAGCGGCTTCGGGCCCCCGCTCGGGGAGGCCGGGGCCGGGGAGGCCGGGGCCGGGGAGGCCGGGGCCGGGGCGGCCGCCGCGGACCGCGCCCCCGCCGGGTCCTGGGCGGTCGCGGCCGGGGAGCCGTCCTCCGGACCCGCCCCCCCGGCCCCCCCCCCGCCGCGCCCTCCGGGGGGGCCCGCCAGCGGGCGGTCCGCCGCGCCGCGTCGGCGTACGGGTCCGGGTCGCCGGGGCCGTCCGGTCCGTCGGGGCCGTGGGGACGGACGTGGTGCGGGGTGGTGCGGCCTGTCACGTGTTCCTCAGATCCTGTCCCCGGTACGGGGGGTCAGCCCGTACTGCTGGGCGATCGGTTTCCACTTCGCGGAGAAGTCCTGCTTCGCCTGGGTGGCCTTCGGGTTGAGGTCGTTGGCGCGGGCCAGGTCGGCCCCGCCGGGCGCCTGGTTGTTGGTGCAGCCCTTCTCCGAGACGGTCCGGGCCCAGGCCGCGTACGCCCGGTCGATGTCCGCGGAGGTCTGCCAGGCCGACCGCAGCGAGGTCACCGCCGCGTCGCCGCCCGGCAGGCTGTCGGTCTTCAGCACGGCCAGCTTGGTCAGCAGCGCGTCGCGCTGCTGGGCGCCGGTGTCGAAGACCTGCGCGGCGCTGTCGACCTCCGCCTTGGCCGGGCAACTGCGCACCTTCGCCACCGCGTTGGCGATCGGCGCCTTCGCGCTCTCGCCCTCGCTGAGCAGCGAGTCCAGCGCCTTCGCCTGGGCCTCCGCCTGCGGGCCCGCCGACGGCGAGGCGGACGCGGACGCGGAGGCCGACGGGGACGCCGGGGCGGAGGGCGACGGCGCGCCGTCCTGGCTGCCGCCGGTCGTGGCGTCGCCGCCCGGACTCGGCTGCGCCGCCGTCGGGCCGGCGCTGCCCTTGGCGGACGGGGAGTCCTTCGAGTCGTTGTTCTGCACCACCAGCACCACGGCCCCGCCGATCAGCAGTACCAGGGCCACGGCCGCGCCGATCAGCAGCGGGGTGCGGCGGCGGCGCGGGTCCTCGTCGTAGTCGAACTCCGGCTCCTGGTAGGTGCCGTAGCCGCTCGGAGGGGCGTTGAACTGCTGCTGGCCGCCGAAGGACGGGCCGCCGAAGGTCTGCTGGGGCGGCGGCGGGCCGGGCTGGAACGGCTGCTGCTGGCCGCCGAAGGTCTGGTTCCCGCCGAAGGACGGGCCGCCGGCGGGCGGGGGAGCGAAGCCGGGCTGGCCGCCGAAGGTCTGCTGGGGTTGCTGGGGTTGCTGGGGTTGCTGGGGCGGGAAGGGCTGCTGCCCGCCGAAGGTCTGCTGCGGCTGGGCGGGCGGCGGGGTGAAGCCCTGCTGCGGGTCCGGCGCCTGCGGGTAGCCGTAGCCGCCCGGGGCCGGCTGGGGCTGGGCCGGCTGCTGCTGGGCGGCCGGCGGGGGCACCGGAGCGGCCGGGATCGGCGGCAGCGGGATCGCCGTGGTGGGCGGTCCCGCCGCAGCCGGGTCGTCCGCCACCGGCCGGCGGACCCAGCCGCCCGCGCCGTTGTTCGCGGTGGGATCCCAGACCGCCCTCGCGGCACTGCCCTGTTCCGTCATGCCCTGCCCTCGCCCCCAACTGACCGGTACCGCACCGGGTGGCCGGTGCCCCTGCTCCGAACGGGCCGCTCCCCGGCCTGGCCGTTCGTCGTCCGCCGCCGACACCGTACCGGCCGCCGGCGGGAGCGGTCACGGCGGATCGACGACGCGTCGCGGTGGGGACGACGCCGCAGCGGCGTCGATCGTTCCCGTCCGGGGCCGGGATCCCGGCCCCGGACGGGAACCCGCCCGCTCGGCGGGCGGTCAGCCGGACACCGCGGACCGGCGGCGCAGCACCCGCAGCGAGCCGGTCGCCGACACCTCCTCGAAGCCCTCGGCGAGCGCCCGCAGGTACACCCGGTAGGGCGCCTGGCCGCCGTCCGCCGGGTCGGGGAAGACGTCGTGCACCACCAGCAGGCCGTCCGCGGCCAGGTGCGGCACCCAGCCCTCGTAGTCGCCGGTGGCGTGCTCGTCGGTGTGCCCGCCGTCCACGAACACCAGCGCCAGCGGGCCCTGCCACACCGCCGCGACCTGCGGCGACCGGCCGACCAGCGCGATCACGTGCGGCTCCAGGCCGGCCGCGTGCAGGGTGCGGCGGAACCGCGGCAGGGTGTCCATCAGGCCGACCTCCGGGTCGACCAGGGACGGGTCGTGGTACTCCCAGCCGGGCTGCTGCTCCTCGGAGCCGCGGTGGTGGTCGACGGTCAGCGCGACCGTCCCGGCCCGGCGGGCCGCGTCCGCCAGCAGGAGCGCCGAGCGCCCGCAGTACGTGCCGATCTCCAGCAGCGGCAGGCCGGTGCGCCCGGCCGCGTCGAGCGCCGCCGCGTACAGCGCCAGGCCCTCGTCCTCGGGCATGAAGCCGGTGGCGGCCCGGAACGCCTCCAGGACCTGCCGGTCCGGGACCTGAGCGGTGGGGGTGGGATCGGTCATCGGGCGCTCCTGCCGGGCCGGGGGTGACTGCCCAGGACCCTACTGGATGGTAGGGACGCCCCCGCCGCGTCCCGGGCGGGACGGTTACAGCAGCTCGGCGGCGATCCGGGCCCGGCTCGGTGCGAGCTCCGCCTCGATCGCGGCGGCCCGCCCGGCGTCCAGCACCAGCGGGGGACGGTCGGACGGGGGAGCCGAGGCCAGCAGCCGCAGCCGCAGGTAGGTCGGCGGGTGCGAGAGGTCGGTGGCGGACGCCTCCCGCTCCGACAGCCGCACCCGGCGCTCCACCTCGGTCGGCGGGACCGACCGGACGGCCTCCGCCAGCGCCTCCCACAGGTCCGGCGCCGGGTTCGCGGCGGCGGCCGCCCGCGCCGCCCGGCCACCGGCCCGGGGCAGGGCGCGCTGCCGGGTCAGCGCCGCCTCCAGCGTGGGCGCGTTCGACAGCGCCCGCAGCATGCCCCGCGCGTCCCCGGGGGACGCCAGCCGCGCGGCCATCAGGTCGGCCCGGTGCTCGGCGGCCTGCCCGCTGCGCAGGTGCAGGCGGTGCATCAGCTCCGTCAGCGCCCGGACCCCGAGGTGGACCGCGCCCAGCACCAGGTCGGCGACGGCGGAGGCGAGGGCGACGACGAGGCTGCTGTTCGGCCCGCCGCCGCGCGACGGGCGGGTGAGCCCGTGCCACTCGGCCAGCGCGTTGACCGCGGAACCCGTCCACACGCCGCGCCGGACGTCACCGTTCACGCAGTGCCCGATCTCGTGCCCGAGCAGCGCCACCCGCTGCTGCCGGGTGAGCACCGTCCACAGCGGCAGGCCGATCCTCAACTGCCGGTGGCGGCGCAGCCCGTGGGTGCCGAAGGAGGCGTTGAAGGCGGAGGTGACCGCGATCGAGTCGACCTTCGGCGCGCCCAGCTCCGCCGAGACCAGGTCGACCAGCCCGTACAGGTTCGGCGCGGCCTCCCGGGTCAGCACTCCGGAGCGCTCCGGGCGGCCCAGCCGCGGACGCAGCAGGAACGCCACCGCCAGCGCGATCACGCCCAGCACCCGGGCGGGCAGGCCGCCCAGCGGCCACCCGACGACCAGGAGCACCCCGGCCAGCAGCACCGCCAGCGACACCAGGTGCACCGCCCCGGCGAGCAGGAAGGCGCCCGCCGACGCGCCGTGCCGCAGGTCGGACCCGCCCTCCGAGACCAGCCGGAACACCTGCTCGGTACGGGCCCTGACCTCCCGTCGGCGCTTCTCCTCGCGCCGCTCCTCCCGTTCGGCCCGGCGCCGGGCCCGGGGCGGCAGGTCGTCGGTGGACGGCCGGGGCGGCAGCAGGTTCCACTCGCAGGACGGGCACCAGGTCGGGAAGCGCTCCTGCGCGGCCACCGGCGCACCGCACTCGGGGCAGCGCGGCGCAGCGGCCCCGGTGGCATCGTTGACCTGCGGGTTCGCGGCCGGGGAGGGGATCTCGGAGAGGGACACGGCGGCGGATCCTGCCACACCGGACGACCGGGGGGAAGCGCTGTCCCGCACCGCCGCCGAGCGGACCGGCGCACCGGGCGGGGATGCGCTATACAGGGGCGGCCGTGGTGGAACGTGTTCCACCGCAGGCCGTCACCCCGCCGTCACCGGCGGCCGAACACCCTGGGAGCAGCCCGTGCGCGCAGCGATCCTGCAGCAGACCGGACAGGACGCCCTGGACGTCCGCGACGACGTCGAGGCGGTCGGCTTCGGGCCCGGAAGGGTCCGGGTCCGGGTCCGGGCCGCCAGCCTCTGCCACTCCGACCTGTCGGCGATGGCCGGGGTCCTGCCGCAGCCCGCCCCGTTCGTGCCCGGCCACGAGGGCGCCGGCGAGGTGGTCGAGGTCGGCGCGGGCGTCACCGGCCTCGCCCCCGGCGACCGGGTGGTGCTCTGCTGGATGCCCCCCTGCGGCCGCTGCCCCGCCTGCCTGGCCGGGCGCACCCACCTGTGCACCGCCTCGATCCGCCGCCTGACCACCCCCACCTTCCGGATCGGCGGCGACACCGACGCGTACGGCTTCTACAGCACCGGCGCGTTCGCCGAGGAGCTCGTGGTCGCCGCCGACACCGTCATCCCGGTGCCCGCCGACCTGCCCTTCGAGCTCGCCGCCCTGATCGGCTGCGGCGTCACCACCGGGCTCGGCGCGGTCGTCAACACCGCGGGGGTCCGGGCCGGCGAGACCGTCGCCGTGATCGGGGCGGGCGGCGTCGGCGTCGCCGCCGTCCAGGGCGCGCGGATCAGCGGAGCCGCCCGGATCACCGTCGTCGACCCCGTCGCCTCCCGGCGTGAACGGGCCCTCGGCTTCGGCGCCACCGACGCCATCGCTCCCGAGCAACTCAAGTCCGCCGCCCGCGAGTTGCCCGCCGGCGGCTACGACCACGTGTTCGAGGCGGTCGGCCGGGCCGCGACCGTCCGGGCCGGCTACGACGCGGCCCGGCGCGGCGGCGCCGTCGTGGTGATCGGCGCGGGCGCCCGGGACGACGAAGTCTCCTTCCACATGGGCGAACTCTTCTTCAACGAGAAGCGGCTGCTGCCCTCGCTGTACGGCGGCGGCGACGTCCGCCGCACCGTCGGCCTGGCGATCGACCTGTGGCGCGCCGGACGGCTCGACCTGGCCGGGATGATCACCCACCGGCTGCCGCTGGAACGCGTCAACGAGGCGATCGGGCAGATGCGGGCCGGCGAGGCGCTGCGCACCGTCCTGCTCACCGACTGACGCCGACGCCCCGGTCCCCGTCAGGACGGTGACGGGAACCGGGGGCGCCGGACCGGTGCGATGTGGTCTCTTCCGGGGCTCCCCCGCGGCGACCCGGGGTCAGCGGCGGTGCCGGCCGTGCGGGTCCGCCTCCGGGGCGTCGTCGCCGGCGGTGGTGCCCCGGTGCCGGCCGTGCGCCCCGCCGTCGGGGGTCTCGTCGGTGCCCGGCGCGCGGTGGCCGTGCTCGGTGGTGCCGTCGATGGTCTCGGACATCAGGTCGGTCTTCTCCGGGCGAAGGAAGCGGGCGTGGTCGGTGCCGCCGAACATCATCGGAGCCTACCGAAACCCCGGCCGGGCGCACGGTGAACCTCCGCGCGGGGCGGGAGCGACCAGGGGCCCGGGGAGCGGCGGGGCCGTGCCGCTGAAGGCCGGGGTCCGCCGAAGGCCCGTGCTGCTTCGGGCCGGGGAGCGGAACCCGGAGCCGGCGCCGCGCAACGACGGTGGACCCGCAGCAGCCGCGGCCCCGGCGGACGGCGCCGGGGGACCCGGGCGTTCCGCCGGGGCGTCAGGCCGGGCGGCCGGTGCGCAGGAAGCCCGCCAGCAGCTCGTGCACCGCCGCCGCGCCCTCCTCGGCGAGCACCTCGTGCCCCGCCCCCGCCGCCTCCACGTACCGGAAGTCGACGCCCTCCACCCGCCCCAGCCGCAGCAACTCGTGCCGCAGCGAACGGGACTGGCCGACCGGCACCACCTCGTCCCGGTCCCCGTGCACCACCAGCAGCGGCGCCCGCAGCCGGTCCGCGACCCGCAGCACGTCGCGCGGCCCCCGCGCGTCCTCGACCACCCGGTCGCCGCCCAGCCGGGCGGTCAGCGCCCGCACCGGCGCCGACGCCTCCGCCAGCAGCCGCCCGCCGGACAGGAACGGCGCCACCACCGCGCACCGCGACACCGACCCCGCCGGGGCGTGCGCCGCCGCCAGCAGCGCCAGGAACGCGCCGTAGCTCACCCCGAACAGCGCCGGCGGCTCCAGCCCCAACGCCGCCCGCTGCCCCGCCACGCCCTCCAGCAGCGCCAGCACGTCCTCCAGGTCCGGCCCGCCCCAGGCGCCCCGGATCGCCATCGCGTACTCCGGGCCGTACCCCGTCGAACCGCGCTGGTTCGGCGCCAGCACCGCCAGGCCGTCCGCCGCCATCCGCTGCAGCGCCGGATCGAACTCCAGCCGCCAGGCGTCCGCCGGTCCGCCGTGCAGCGCCAGCACCAGGTGCGGCGCCGACAGCCACCCGTCGCCGCCGTACACCACCGACTCGACCGGACCGGCCGGACCGGCCAGCTCCAGGCACTGCGCCGGCCGCCACCGGCTCCCGTCCCCCGGCGCCGCCGAACCGTCCAGCCGCCAGCCCGCCGGGGCCTCCGGGGCCGACGGGCCCGTCCGCCGGGAGGACGGCGAGTCCAGCGGCGCCAGCGGCAGCGGCAACGCCATCGGGGCCGCCTCCGGGCGCGGCTCCGCCACCAGCAGCGCCGCCACGTCCAGCGTGGCCAGCGCCGCCGGACGGTCCGGCGCCGAGTACGGCATCCGCAGCCCCGCCGCCGACCAGTGCCCGACCGCCCCCAGCCGGCCCGGCGGCACCGGCAGCGGACGCAACCGCTTCTCGCCCGCCCGCCACAGCACCAGCGCCGACGACGCCCCGTGGTCCACCTGCAGCACCACCTGCGGCTCCGCGCCCGGCGCCGACCCGGGCGCCGCCGCCACCGGACGCAGCAGCCGCCCCGGCTGGTGCAGGCAGTCCGGGAAGCGGACCGGCTCACCGCCGCCGATCAGCGCCCAGCCCAGCCGGTCCACCCCCGGCGCGTCGCTGCGCAGCATCCCGAACCCGGTCGCCGGGTCGAACAGCACCAGCCGGTCGTTGCTGCTCGCGCCCAGCTCCAACAGCGGTGTGGTGGAAGCCAGTTCGAGATCCAGCACGACGGTCTTCACCATCCCGCCGACCACCCGGTCCAGCGCCAGCAGCCGCCCCGCGGCGTCCAGCCACACCCCGCCGCCGTGCACCCCCGGCAACTGCGCGACCTCCCGCGGCGCCGAGCCGTCCGCCGCCAGCAGCCACACCGTCGTCACCGGACGGGCGTCCGTGCCCAGCAGCACCGCGACCGGGGCGCCCCCGGCCGGGCCCCCCGCCGCCGCTCCGCCCGGCACCGCGAGCATCCGCAGACCCGGCAGCCGCAGCGCCGCCAACGGCACCTCCGGGACCTCGGCCGCCAGCAGCACCAGCGCGTGCCGGTCCCCGTCGTGCCGGCACACCAGCACCCGGCCGTCCGGCAGCGCGAGCAGCTGCGCCCGCAGCCCCTCCCGGGACGGCAGCGCGGTCGGCACGGCCGGTCCCTCCGCCGGAAGGCGCCAGCTCTCCGCGTACCACCCGCCGTCGGCCCCGGCGGCCAGGCACGCGGCGTGCGAGCCGTCGTCGGCGAAGGTGAAGCCGAGCCGTCGCAACGCGAGGTGCACGGTCTGCGTGCTCATCGGGGATCGCCTTTCGGGAGACGGAGCGTCCAGGGGCCCGGGGAACGGCGGGGCCGTGGCGGCTGCGGGTTCACCGCCCGTGCGCGGTATCGGCTTCCGGTTCCGTCCTCAGGCCGGGAGCGGCACGGGGCTTCGACGGGACGCGACCTCCGGCGGCGCGGGCCCGCCGCTCTCCGAGTCCCCGCCGCTCTCCGAGCCCCTGCCGGTGCCGCCGGGTGCCGGTCCGCCGCCGGGGGCCGATCCCGCCCCCTCGACGGGGTCGGCCGCCCGGGGCGGGCGGTCGGGGTTACCACCGGCCCGGACATTCCGGCGGTGGCGAGGTGGAGTTCCTCGGCGAGCCGCCGCCGGAATTGCTCGTCGCCGCCCGGGCGGGCGGTGAGGAATTTCCCGGCCGGGCCGCGCCCGTTCTTCCGGGAACCGATTTCGCGGAGCCGATTCCGGTCGGCGGTGAATTCGAAGGCGCACGGACCGCCGGCGATCACCGGGGCCACGGCGGACAGCACCCCGACCGCCGCCGGGGAGGCCGCGCCGGCGTGCGGCCCCGGCCCCCGGCGCCGGACGGGGAGACCGCGGCCGGGCGGCCGCGCCGTGCACCAGGAGCCCCCGGCGGCGACCGCCCGGTCGCCGCCGCCTCCCCGGGCCCTGCTGCCGGCCACGGCCGCCCGTGCCGCCTCCACCGACGTGCCGTCCACACCCGGCCCGTCGTCGACCGGACCCGGCCCCTGTCCTGCGCGGCGGTGTGCCCGTCCCCATCTGCTTCACACCCCTTCGCGGTGGACTCGACCGAGCGGTCTGCGGAAGTCGCGAGAGCCTCGGCGGCGCCCGCCGAATTCGCCGGGGTTCCACGCGGAATTCCACGCGTCGCACGGGGGAATTGCGGCCGGTCGCCTTTTTCGACCCCCCTGGTCGAGGCAACTCTCGTTCGCAGGACTAGAAGTTACTTTCGGGGAGGGTGCGACTCAACACCGGTCGGGTCACTTCACCCGTAAGGGTGATCCAGTTTCGTTTTCGAATCCGTTCGCCCGGGGTGTGTGGGCAGGGCGTGCCGCGCGGCCGCCGGTCAGCTCCGCTCCGCGGGCCCGCCGGGGCACCGTCCGGAGCCCCCGCCCGCCGCCCTCGGCCGGGTTGACGCGCAGGTGTACGACGCTCGGGCCGGGACCGCACGCCGGGGCGGGAACGGGCGCGCGACCGGGGCCGGCCGTGGCACGCGGTAGTCTCGACAGGTGCCGAAACTGTCCGACGTCATCGCCGTGCTCGAAGAGGTCTACCCCCCGCGCTGGGCGGAGTCCTGGGACGCGGTGGGCCTGGTCTGCGGCGACCCCGGGGCCGAGGTGCGCCGGGTGCTGTTCGCCGTCGACCCCGTGCGGACCGTGGTGGACGAGGCCGTCGAGTGGGGCGCCGACCTGCTGGTCACCCACCACCCCCTCTACCTGCGCGGCACCACCACCGTCGCCGCCACCGGCTTCAAGGGCCGGGTGGTGCACACCCTGATCAAGCACGACATCGCCCTGCACGTCGCGCACACCAACGCCGACCACGCCGACCCCGGCGTCTCGGACGCCCTGGCCGAGGCCGTCGGGCTGAAGGTCACCGGCCCGCTGGTGGCCGACCCGACCGACCCGGCGGGCCGCCGGGGCAGCGGCCGGATCGGCGAACTGCCGCAGCCGATGACGCTGGCCGCGTTCGCCGCGCAGGTCGCCGCCGGGCTGCCCGCCACCGCCGCGGGCGTCCGCGCCGCCGGCGACCCGGAGCGGCTCGTCCGCCGGGTCGCGGTCTGCGGCGGCTCCGGCGACTCCTTCCTGGCCGAGGCCCGCGCGGCCGGCGTGGACGCGTACGTCACCGCCGACCTGCGGCACCACCCGGCCTCCGAGGCCGTCGAGGCGGCCCCGGTCGCCCTGGTCGACGCCGCGCACTGGGCCACCGAGTGGCCCTGGCTCACCCTCGCCGCCCGCGAGCTCACCGGCCGCGCCGACAGCCGCGGCTGGCCGCTGGAGACCCGCGTCTCCACCCGGGTCACCGACCCGTGGACGGCGCACGCGCCGATGCCGTACGCCCCCTGACCTCCCGCCGAACCAACTCAACAGGAGCCCTGCCGCGTGAACGCCGCGCCCGCCGACCAGAACCGCCTGCTCGACCTGCAGGCCCTCGACTCCCGCCTCGACCAGCTGGCCCACCGGCGCCGCACCCTGCCCGAGCACGCCGAGATCGACAAGGCCGCCGCCGACCACACCGCCCTCAAGGACCTGGTGATCGCCGCCCAGGCCCAGCTCGGCGACACCACCCGCGAGCAGGCCAAGGCCGAGGCGGACGTCGAGCAGGTCCGCGCCCGGGCCGCCCGCAACCAGCAGCGGATGGACTCCGGCGCGGTCGGCTCCTCCAGGGACCTGGAGAACCTCCAGCACGAGAACGCCTCGCTGGCCAAGCGCCAGGGAGACCTGGAGGACATCGTCCTGGAGGTGATGGAGCGGCTGGAGTCCGCCCAGACCCGGGTCGTCGAGCTGACCGCCCGCCTGGAGCACTCCGCCGTGGTGGTCGCCGAGGCCGAGGGCCGCCGGGACGCCAAGTTCGCCGAGATCGACGCCGAGGCCGACAAGGTCCGCCGCGACCGCGAGGCCGTCGCCAACGTCATCCCCGCCGACCTGATGAAGCTCTACCTGCGCCTGCGCGAGCAGCAGGGCGGCACCGGCGCGGCCCGCCTCTACCAGCGCCGCTGCGAGGGCTGCCGCACCGAGTTCTCGATCACCGAGTTCAACGCGATCAAGGCCGAGCCCGCCGACAAGGTGCTGCGCTGCGAGAACTGCGGCCGGATCCTGGTCCGCACCGGCGAGTCGGGCGTCTGATCCCCGTGCGGGATCCGGTGGCGGGCGCCCGGTACGTCGTCGAGGCCGACGGCGGCTCCCGGGGCAACCCGGGGCCGGCCGGCTACGGCGCGGTGGTGCGCGACGCCGGCACCGGGCAGGTCCTGGTCGAGGCCGCCGAGTACATCGGCCACGCCACCAACAACGTCGCCGAGTACCGGGGCCTGATCGCCGGACTGCGGGCCGCCCGCGACCTCGACCCGGACGCCCGGGTCGCGGTCCGGATGGACTCCAAACTGGTCGTCGAGCAGATGTCCGGGCGCTGGCAGGTCAAGCACCCCGACATGCGGCCGCTGGCCGCCGAGGCCCGCACCGTCCTCCCGGCCGGGAACGTCACCTACGAGTGGATCCCGCGCGAGCGCAACAAGGACGCCGACCGGCTCGCCAACGAGGCGATGGACGCCGGGCAGCGGGGCCGCCGGTGGGAGCCCGCCGCCCGGCCCGCCGCGCCCGTGCCCGCGGCGGTGGACGAACCGGTGCCCGCCGCGTCCGCGCCCAGGGCCGGCTGGGCCGCGCCCGCCGACCTCGGCGCCCCCACCACCTTCGTGCTGCTGCGCCACGGCGAGACCCCGCTCACCCCGCTCAAGCGCTTCTCCGGCAGCACCGGCAGCGACCCCGGCCTCTCCGAGAAGGGCCGCTGGCAGGTCGAACGCGCCGCCGAGGCCCTGGCCGCCCGCGGCACCGTGCAGGCCGTGGTGGCCTCCCCGATGCTGCGCACCCGGCAGACCGCCGAGGCCACCGCCCGCCGGCTCGGCCTGGAGGTGCGGATCGAGGAGGACCTGCGCGAACTCGACTTCGGCGACTGGGAGGGGCTCACCTTCGCCGAGGTGATGGAGCGCCACCCCGACGACCTCACCACCTGGCTCGGCTCCGCCCGGGCCAAGCCCACCGGCAGCGCCGAATCCCTCACCACCCTGGCCCAGCGGGTCGCCCGGGCCCGCGACCGGATCACCGCCCGGTACGCCGGGCAGACCGTCCTGGTGGTCTCCCACGTCAGCCCGATCAAGACGCTGGTCCGGCTCGCCCTGGGCGCCCCGCCGGACGCCGTGCACCGGATGGAACTGTCCGCGGCCTCGCTCTGCGCCGTCCAGTACTACAGCGACGGCAACGCCTCGGTGCGGCTGCTCAACGACACCTCGCACCTGCGCTGAGGCACCCCCGGCGGGCGGTCAGTGGACGTCGGTCACCACGACGTCCAGCTGCCACGGCCTGCGGTCGGTGCCGCGCGCCGAGACCTCCACCCGGTGGCCCGACTGCTCCAGCGCGTCCACCAGTTCGCCGGGGGCGGCGGGCTCCGTGCCGGCCGCGAGCAGGTCGCGCACCAGCCGGCCCTTGGTGGCCTTGTTGAAGTGCGACACCACCGATCGCCTCAGCACCCCGTCCACCTCGCGCTCCTGCAGCACCCGCACCGTCACCGTCCGGCCCGCGACCGCCCCGGCGGGCTTCCACGCCGCCGCGTACGCCGAACTGCGCAGGTCCAGCACCAGGCCGTCCGCGACCTCGGGCAGCACCGCGTCCAACTCGCCCCGCCAGTACGCGCCCAGCGCGCCCAGCGGGGGCAGCTTCACGCCCATCGAGCAGCGGTACGGCGGGATCCGGTCGCCGATCCGCACCGCGCCCCACAGCCCCGAGAACACCAGCAGCGAACGCTCCGCCCGGGCGTACGCGGCCTCGTCCAGCTTCGCCAGGCCCAGGTTGTCGAACAGCACCCCCGTGTAGACCTCGCCCGCCGGACGGGCCCCCGCCGTCAGCAGGCCGGCGTTCTTGCCCACCTCCCCGCGCAGCCCCTTGCTCAGCCCCAGCACCCCGGCCGCCCGCTCCTCGTCCCCGGCGCACAGCTCCACCAGCGCGCCGAGCACCCGCCGCCGCGCCCCGGTCAGCCCCGGCAGCGACAACTCCGCCAGCTCCACCGGCGCACCCGCCTCCGGCGCGGCCTTCCCCTCGGACGGCGGCAGCAGAACCAGCACGACGACACCCCTTCGACAACCCGTGGCACCCGAACCCGACCACCCTAACGACCGCCCGGGCGCGTCCCGAATCCCGGAACACCCGGGAGGGGGAGCGCGGCCCCCCGCCGTTCCGGACGCCCGCACCCGTCGCCGGAGCGCCCCCCGCGCCCGTCCGCACCGTCGCGGCCCCGGCGTCCCCGTGGTCAATCCCCGTGCGCCACAACCGCCTTCACGCCTGTTTCACCGCGCCTTCCACGCCACCGCCGCTTACGCTGCGACCATGCCGCGCCGACACCTCAGCGTCCGGGCCGCCCAGACCGCCAGGATCAACACCGAGCTCGCCGACCTCAGGACCCGCCTGGAGATCCGCACCGACTGGTCGCCGGAGGTGCTCGCGGAGGCCGACCGGGCCGCCGCGCTGCCCCGGCTGCCGGAGTTCGACGCCACCGACCTGGACCTGTTCACCCTCGACCCGCCGGACTCCCGGGACCTGGACCAGGCGATGCAGCTGTCCCGCCGGGGCACCGGCTACCGGGTGCACTACGCGATCGCCGACGTCGGCGCGTACGTCACCCCGGGCGGGGCGATCGACACCGAGGCCGCGCACCGGGTGCAGACGCTGTACTTCCCGGACGGGAACGTGCCGCTGCACCCGGCCCGGCTCTCCGAGGGCGCCGCCAGCCTGCTGCCCGGCGAGCTGCGGCCCGCCCTGCTCTGGCAGCTCGACCTGGACGCCGACGGCGCGCTGGTCCTGGCCGACCTGCGCCGGGCCCGGGTCCGCTCCCGGCGCCGGCTCGACTACGCGGGCGTCCAGGCCAGGATCGACGCGGGCCGGGCCGACGAACAGCTCGCCCTGCTCGCCGAGGTCGGCGCCCTGCGCGAGGCCCGGGAGCGGGAGCGCGGCGGCGTCAGCCTGCCCGTGCCCGAGCAGGAGGTGACCGCCGAGGACGGCGGCTACCGGCTCGGCTACCGGGCGCCGCGCCCCGCCGAGGGCTGGAACGCGCAGATCTCGCTGCTGACCGGGACGGCCGCCGCCGAGCTGATGCTGGACGCCGGGATCGGCCTGCTGCGCACCCTGCCCGCCGCCCCCGTGCCCGCGTACGACAGGCTGCGCCGCACCGCCGCCGCGCTCGGCGTCGACTGGCCGGAGGGCCTGCCCTACCCGGCGCTGATCCGCTCGCTCGACCCGGGCCGCACCGCCGACGCCGCCTTCCTCAACGAGTGCACCGGCCTGCTGCGCGGCGCCGGCTACCGGGCCTTCGACACCGCCCGGGGCACCGCCCCGCCCGCCGACCCGGTCCACGCCGCGCTGGCCGCCCCGTACGCGCACTGCACCGCGCCGCTGCGCCGGCTCGGCGACCGGTACGCGCTGGAGGTCTGCGCGGCGGTGGCGGGCGGCACCGACGTGCCGGGCTGGGTGCGGGACGCCCTGCCGCTGGTGCCGGGGCTGATGGAGTCGGGCGACCGGCGGGCGCACGAGGTGGAGCGGGCCTGCGTGGACCTGGTGGAGACCGAGCTGCTGCGCGGCCGGGAGGGCGAGGAGTTCGAGGCGGTGGTGGTCGACGTGGACGAGCGCCGCCCCACCGTGGGCACGGTGCAGCTGCGCGACCCGGCGGTGGTCGCCAAGTGCGACGCCCCCGACCGGCTGCCGCTGGGCCGCCGGGTCACCGTCCGGCTGACCCTGGCCGATCCGGCGACCCGGTCCGTCCGGTTCGCGCTGGCGGCCGCCGGGTAGTCCCAGGAACCGTTCAGGAGGCGGTGGGAGGATCGGATGATGAGCCGACCGATCACCGCGCCGGACCGCCGTCACAGGCTGCTGATCCTGGCCGTCTGCTGCCTCAGCCTGTTCATCGTCGGCCTGGACAACACCGTCGTGAACATCGCGCTGCCCGCGATCCGCGAGGACCTGGACGCGCCCGCCTCCGGCCTCCAGTGGGTGATCGACGCCTACACCCTGGTGCTGGCCTCGCTGCTGATGCTCTCCGGCTCGGTGGCCGACCGGATCGGCCGCAAGCGGGTGTTCATGACCGGGCTGGTGCTGTTCGTGCTCGGCTCGCTGCTGTGCAGCCTCGCCCCCGGGCTGGGCTGGCTGATCGGCTTCCGCGCGGTGCAGGCGGTCGGCGGGTCGATGATGAACCCGGTGGCGATGTCGATCATCACCAACACCTTCACCGACCCCGGGGAGCGGGCCCGGGCGATCGGCGTCTGGGGCGGCGTGATCGGCATCAGCATGGCGCTCGGCCCGCTGATCGGCGGCCTCCTGGTGGACAGTGCGGGCTGGCCGTCGGTCTTCCTGATCAACGTGCCGGTCGGGCTGGCCGCCTGCCTGCTGACCTTCCGGTACGTCCCGGAGTCCCGGGCGCCCCGGGCCCGCCGGCTCGACCCGGTCGGGCAGCTGCTGATGGTGGTGCTGCTGGGCTGCGGCACCGCCGCGATCATCGAGGGCCCCGGCCACGGCTGGACCTCGCCCGGCATCCTCGCCCTGGCCGCCCTCGCCGCCGCCGCGCTGGTCGCCTTCCCGCTGTGGGAACTGCGGGTCGCCGAGCCGCTGATCGACCCCCGCTTCTTCCGCAGCGCCCCGTTCACCGGCGCCACCGTCACCGCGGTGTGCGCGTTCGCGGCGCTCGGCGGCTTCCTCTTCCTCAACACCCTCTACCTGCAGGAGGTCCGCCACTACACCCCGGTGGTGGCCGGACTGTGGACGCTCCCGATGGCCGGGCTCACCCTGGTCGCCGCCCCGCTGTCCGGCCGGATCGTGGCCGGTCGCGGTCCGCGCCTGCCGCTGCTGGTCTCCGGCGCGGCGATCACCGCCAGCGGGCTGCTGCTGACCCGGCTGACCGCCGACTCCTCCGCGCTCCTGCTGCTGCCCGCGTACGCCCTGTTCGGCATCGGCTTCGGCCTGGTCAACGCCCCGATCACCAATTCCGCGGTCTCCGGCATGCCGCTCTCCCAGGCCGGGGTGGCCGCCGCGGTCGCCTCCACCAGCCGCCAGGTCGGCCAGTCGCTGGGCGTCGCGGTGATCGGCAGCGTGGTCGCCGGCGCGGTCGCCTCGGCCGGCGGCTTCACCCCCGCCACCCACGCCGGCTGGTGGATCGTCACCGGCCTCGGCCTGACCGTCCTGCTGCTCGGCCTGGTCACCACCACCCCCTGGGCCACCGCCACCGCCGCCCGGGTCGCCGCCCGCTCCGACCGGCGGCCGGGCGGCGTGCGGGAGCACCCCGCGGAGCGGCTACGATGACCAGTACGGCGGACGAGCCGGCCGGGCGGTCGCGTCGGGTCCCTTCGGGGCCCGCCGAGGAACGTCCGGGCTCCACAGAGCAGGGTGGTGGGTAACGCCCACCCGGGGTGACCCGCGGGACAGTGCCACAGAAAGCAGACCGCCTGCCGCTCCGGCGGCAGGTAAGGGTGAAACGGTGGTGTAAGAGACCACCAGCGACCGAGGTGACTCGGCCGGCTCGGTAAACCCCACTCGGAGCAAGGTCAAGATCGGTGCCCCCGGGCACCGTGCGCGGGTGTTCGAGGGCTGCTCGCCCGAGCCCGCGGGTAGACCGCACGAGGCTGTCGGCAACGGCAGCCCTAGATGGATGGCCGCCTCCCCCGGCCGCGCGAGCGGCCTGGGAGACAGAACCCGGCGTACAGGCCGACTCGTCCGCCGCCTCCGGTCCCCGCTTCCGCACGCCGCCCGCCGGCGCCGGTTCCGGGTTCCGTATCCCGGGTTCCGTATCCCGTATCCCGGTTCCGGGTTCCGCCGCACCGAGCTGTGATCGGGTGCGAACTCCCCGCGTTTGTCGTGGCCACTCCATAAAGGGCCCGGAAATTTCGCGCGCCGTTTTCCCCGCCGCCCCCGGGAGCGCGGAAAAGGGGAGCGGCCGCGGCGCGGCCACCCCCCTCGGGCTCCGGGAGCCGGCCTGGATCAGGCCTTGCCCCAGGTGCCGGACGCCCACAGGGCGCCGGCCGACTCGCCGGCCGCCGGGTACAGCACGACGTTGCCGTCGCCCTGCACCTTCACGTAGGCGCCGGGGGAGTTCGGGCTGCCGCTGTCCCAGTACCGCGAGGCCCGGATCGAGACGTGGAAGAGGCCGGACGCCCCGTTCACGGCCGCGATCGCGTTCGGGTGGTTCCAGGTGCCGGTCGCCCAGACGGCGGCGCCGTCGCTCTTGCGGTACAGGACGAGGTTGCCGTCACCCTGCATGATCAGGACGGTGCTGCTCGACTCCACCCAGTGGTTGGCGCCCAGGCTCGCGTCCGGGGCGATGGTGTCCGCGGGCTGCGCCGTGGGCTCGCCGTTGACCAGGGCCGGGAGGTAGCCGGTCTTGGACTCCCAGGAGACGGCACCGGTCTGGTCCGAACCGACCAGCAGGTCGCCCTCGGTGAGGACGAAGACGGCACCGGGCTGGTTCCAGGTCTGGGTGCTCCACACGGCGCCGGCGGACTCGCCGCCCGCCCGGTAGATCACGAAGTTGCCGTCGGTCTGCATGACGGCGTAGGCGCCCGGGTTGTTCCAGGTGCCGGTCGACCACAGCACCTGGATGTGCGAGCCGTTGGCGGCGTTCAAGTAGAGCACCAGGTTGCCGTCGGACTGCATCGACAGCGTGGTGTTGCCGAGCACCATGTTCTGACCGGACGCCAGGGTCGCGCCCGGGGCCAGCTTCAGGTAGGTCGGGTCGCCCGCCGCGGTCGCCCGCGGGGACAGGCCCGCCGGCGCCGGGTCGGCGGACGCGGCGGGAACGGTGGCGGCTATGAGAGCTCCCGCGCCGACGAGCAGCGCGGCGGCACGCTTGAGCGTGCTGGTGTGCATGTATCCCCCTCCAACGAGCGGCCGGACCTCTGGCGGTCCGGCCCGGGTTCTGTGCCCCCTCGCGTTGCGCGCCCTCGTGCCGGGCGCCCCCTGCGAAGGCTGTTCTGCGCACCCCTGCGAAGGCCCCCCGACGGGCGGGGCACCGGCCGTGCGCGGGGCCCCGCCGTCCCTCCGGCGGGCGCCGGCGGGACGGAACGGGCCGGGGACGGCGAAGGGGAGCAGCCGCGGTGCGACTGCTCCCCTCCTCGCACTACCGGATCACCTCAGGGCCCGAAGGCCCGCGGGTGGATCAGGCCTTGCCCCAGGTGTTGCTGGCCCAGGCGGCGCCGGCCGACTCGCCGCCCGCGCGGTACAGCACGACGTTGCCGTCGGACTGGACCTTGACGTAGGCGCCGTAGTTGCCGGAGGTGTTGGTGTACCAGTACGCGTTGTTCTGGTCCGCCACGCCGAAGATCCCGGTGTCGGTCAGGACGGCCAGCGCGCCCGGGTGGCCCCAGGTGTTGGACGACCAGATGACCTTGCCGTCGCTCTTGCGGTAGAGCACCAGGTTGCCGTCGCCCTGCATGACCAGGACGGTGGTGGACGACTCCATCCAGGTGTTCGGGAAGAGCGCCTGGTCGTTCTTCAGGATGTCCGACGGCGTCTCGCCGTAGTTGCCCGCGGCGTCCCGGACCGGGAGGAAGCCGGTCTGGCTCTCCCAGTAGTAGGTGGTCTCGTCGCTGACGGACAGGTCGCCCTGGTAGAGCGCGAACGCGGAGTTCGGCTTGTTCCAGGTCTGGGTGCTCCACACGGCGCCGGCCGACTCGCCGCCCGCCCGGTAGATCACGAAGTTGCCGTCGGACTGCATGACGCCGTAGGCGCCCGTGTTGCCCCAGGTCTTGCTGCTCCACAGCACCTGGATGTGCGAGCCGTTGCCGGCGTTCAAGTAGAGCACCATGTTGCCGTCGGTCTGCATCGACAGCGTGGTGTTGCCCACCACGAGGTCGGTGCCGGACTTCAGGACGGCGCCCGGGTTCAGCAGCGCGTAGGTCGGAGTCACGACCGGGTCGGTCGCCGCGGCGGCCGACTTGGCGGTCCGGGACTGCTTCGGCGCCACGGACTTCGGCAGCGCGCGCTTGACGACCTCGGCCTTGCTGGTGTCCACCTTCGGGGCCGCGTTGGCGGACGCCGCAGGAATGGTGGCGGCCATGAGAGCGCCCGCGCCGATGAGCAGCGCGGCGGCACGCTTGAGCGTGCTGTTACGCATTTATCCCCCTCCAGAGAATAGCCGGGCCTGTGTGATCCGGCGGAGAATTAATACACCCTCCGGCCGACACCCCGACAGACGGGGTAGGTGTCGACTGCACACAAAGTGCCCGACGCTCCGGCGGCAAGTCTTCACACGACGTGCCGCAGGGGCCCGGCGGCGTGGCGGCCGGACCCCTGCGGCGGGTGTGGCGGACGGTGTGTCAGGGCCCTGTGGCGGGTGTGGCGGACGGGGCGGGGGCGGGGGAGCGGGGTGTCAGCCGACCGAGGCGTTGTAGCCGTCGATGGCGGGCTGGAGCTCCTTCGCGGCGTCGGCCAGGGCCTGTTGGGCGGTCTTGGAGCCGGAGACGGTCTGCTCGATCGCGGTCTCGACGCCCTTGCGGGCCTGCGGCATCACGCCGAGCAGGCAGCCGGCCGTGGCGGGGGTGGGCTTGGTCGCGGCCAACTGGTCGATGGCGGTCTGGAACTGGGGGTACTTGGCGACCCACTGCTTGTCGGCGGCGACGTCCAGGGCCTTGGTGTTGACCGGGAAGTAGCCGGTGCCGGTGTGCCAGGCGGCCTGCTGCTCGGGGGAGGCGAGGAACTTCTCGAACTCCCAGGAGGCCCGCTTCTGGGCGTCCGAGTGGCCCGGTCCGGAGATCCACAGCGAGGCGCCGCCGATGACCGGGCCGCCCTGGTCGCCGGCGGCGGTCTTCGGGAACGGCGCGGTGCCGACGGTGAACTTGGCGGCCTCGGTGTAGCCGCGCAGCACGCCGGTGGACTCCAGGTGCATGGCCACCGTGCCGGCCTTGAACGCGGCCTGGGCGTCGGTGGTCTGGCGGCCGGTGTTGGCCGCGTAGCCGCCCTTGACCAGGTCGGCCCACCACTGGACGACCTCGGCGCCCTTGGCGGTGTCGAAGGAGACCTTGGCGGCCTTGCCGGTCCGGCCGTTGCCGTTGTCGCAGTAGAGCGAGCCGGACTCGGCCAGCAGCTCCTCGACGAACCAGCCGTAGACGGCCGCACCGAAGCCGTACCTGACGGTCTGTCCGCTGCCGTCCTTCTTGGTCAACCTCTTGGCCAGGTCGCCGAGTTCGGCCAGCGTGGCGGGCGGCTGGGCCGGGTCGAGGCCGACCTCCCGGAAGGCGTCGGTGTTCAGGTAGAGCAGCGGCACCGAGGAGTTGAACGGCATCGAGGCGAGCTTGCCGTCGACCGAGTAGTAGTTGCGGATGTTGGGCTGGAGGTCGTCCAGCGAGTAGCCGTCCCGGTCGGCGAAGGCCTGGGTCGGGACGGTCTGCTTGGAGTCGATCATGAAGCGGGTGCCGATGTCGTAGACCTGCACCAGCGCCGGGGTGGCCTTCTGCTGCACGGACGCCTTGTACTTGGCGATCAGGTCGTCGTAGGAGCCCTGGAAGACCGGCTTCACCTCGATCTTCCCCTGGTGCGCGGCGTTGAACTCGGTCACCAGGGCGGTCAGCGCCTCGGCGTTCTTGCCCGTCATCGAGTGCCAGAACTCGACGGTGGTCGTTCCGGACGCCTGGTCGAGGGCGGAGGCGGCGGGCGCGGCGGCGTCACCGGAGGCGCCGCCGCCGGATCCGCCGGAGCTGCAGGCCGTCAGGGCCAGGCCGGACACCAGCAGGGCGGCGAGCGCGCGGGCACTCTTCTTCACGGGCTTCTCTCTTCTGCGAGGGTGGGTACCGGGAGAGTGGGGCGGGAACGGTTGCGGGAGCGGATGGTGCTCGCGCGCAGGGTGAATGACGCCTCGTCAGCGGATGGCTCATCAGCGGACGGTGTGTCAGCGGACGGCGCCGGCGGTCAGGCCGCGGACGATGAAGCGCTGACCGAACAGCACCAGCACCAGGGTGGGCAGCAGCGACAGCACCACGCCGGCCAGGATCAGGCCGGGGTCGGCCATCTCCGAGTCGCGCAGCGTGGACAGGCCGATCTGCAGGGTCTGCATCTCCGCGGTGCGGGTGATGATGAGCGGCCAGAAGTACTGGTTCCAGGCGGACAGGAACACGTAGACGGCGAGCGCCGCCAGCACCGGCCGGTTCAGCGGCACCAGGATCCGCCACAGGAACCGCCAGTGGCCCGCCCCGTCGATCCGGGCGGCGTCCCGCAGTTCGGCTGGGAACTGCCGGAACGACTGCCGCAGCAGGAACGTCCCGAAGGCGGAGGCCAGGAACGGCAGCACCAGCCCGAAGTAGGTGTTGCCCAGCCCCCAGCCGGACAGCGTCAGGTAGTTGGGGATGACCACGGACTCCCACGGCACCATCAGGGTGGCCAGGAACAGCCCGAACACCACCCGGCGGGCCCGCAGCGGCAGGAAGACGAAGGCGTACGCGGCCAGCACCGAGGTGAACAGCTGTGCCGCGGTGATCACGCCGGCCACCAGCACCGAGTTGGCGTACTGGCGGGCCAGTGGCACCGCGTGCACGGCGCCGGAGAAGTTCCGCCCGGTGAGCGAGTGCGGCACCAGCGAGGGCGGGTAGCCGGCGATCTCGTCCGGGCGCATGAACGCGCCGGCGAACACGTAGTAGACCGGGAAGAGCACCGTCAGCACGGCGGCGAGCAGCAGCAGGTACACCACGGCCGTGGCGAGCCTGCCGCGCGGGCTCCGGCGGGGGCGCCGGGCGGTGCGGGCCGGGGCGGCGGGGGCGGAGGCGGCGGGCGTGCCGGTCTCGGCGGGGGCGGCCGTCATGCGTAGTGCACCTTCCGCTCCAGGGTGCCGAACTGGACGCCGGTGCAGGCCAGGACGACGACCAGCAGCACCACGGCCTGGGCGCTGGCGGTGCCGAAGTCGCTGGAGCCGTAGGCGAAGGCATTCTGGTAGACGGAGTAGACCAGGGTGCGGGTCGCGCCGTCCGGGCCGCCCCTGGTCAGGATGTGGATCTGGCCGAAGCTCTGCAGCGCGTTCACGGTGGAGACCACGGTCAGGAAGAACAGGCTGGGGCCGAGCAGCGGGACCGTGATCGAGCGGGCCAGCCGCAGCCCCGAGGCGCCGTCCAGTCGGGCGGCCTCGGTGATCTCGTCGGGGATCGAGCCGATGCCGGCGGACAGCACCAGCACGTTGTAGCCGAGGTTCATCCAGACCGTGGACGCGGCGACCGAGAGCAGCGCGTACCGCGAGTCGGTGAGCCAGCCGACCGGCCCCAGGTGGAACTGGGAGAGCAGCCCGTTGAGCACCCCGCTGGCCGGGTTGTAGAAGACCGAGAAGACCACCGAGGCGCTGGCCACCGAGAAGGCGAACGGCAGGGCGAAGGCCGAGCGCAGCAGCCGGACGCCGCGGATCCGGCCCTCCAGCAGCAGCACCACGGCCAGCGCGCCGAGCACCCCGGGGACGACGGTGAGCAGCACGAACAGGGCGGTGGTGAGCAGGGTGTCGCGGAACTCGGCGGAGGCCAGCAGGTCGGTGTAGTGCTTCAGCCCGACGTACCGCGAGGGCGCGCCGAACAGGTCGTTGGCGTGCGCGCTGAGGTAGAGGGTGCGCCCGAGCGGATAGCCGATGAACAGGGCGAAGACGGCGACCGAGGGGAGCAGGAACGCCCAGGCGAGCCCGTGCTCCCCGAGACGGCGCGGACGCGCCGGCGGGGGTGGTGCGGTCGGCATGGTGCGCGTCCGCCTTTCGTGACGTCGGTTCCGGCCAAACCGTGTCGCGCCCGAACGACAGGTCGGCGAGGGGGAGGTGAGCGGAGGGTGGCGCCTTTCTTACGCGTTCGCGTCAGAAGCGGAGGGCCTCGTGTGGTTACCCCTCTCCCGCCACTTCTGCACCTCCCGGAAGCCGCCGGTTCGTCAGGTCCGGTACGCAGCAGAGCGGTTGGGGGTGGGGCGGGGGCGCTCGTAGCTGTTCGGCGGCCGTTCGGTGGGTGTCTGTTCGGTTGTCAAGGAGCGGTGAGGCGGTGGGGGCGGTGGGGCGCTCGGGGTGGTGAGGCGGTGGAGGTGGTGAGGCGGTTGGGATGGCGGGGCGGTGGGACGGAGCGGGAGGTGTCAGCGCAGCAGGCGGCGCTCCTTGGCGATGGCCACCGCGCCGGAGCGGGTGTCCACGCCGAGCTTGGCGTAGATCCGGCCGAGGTGGGTCTTCACCGTCGCCTCGCTGATGAACAGCGCCCGGGCGATCTCCTTGTTGCCGAGCCCCTGGCCCAGTTGGTCGAGGATGTCCTGCTCGCGGTCGGTGAGCTGGGGCAGCGGGGAGCGCATCTGTGCCATCACCCGGGAGGCGATCGGCGGGGACAGGGCGGGCCGGCCCGCCGACGCGGCGCGGATGGCGGCGAACAGCTCCTCCGGCTTCTCCGCCTTCAGCAGGTAGCCGGTCGCGCCCGCGCTGATCGCCCGGCTGATGTCGGTGTCGGTGTCGAAGGTGGTCAGCACCAGGACGTGGCTGTGGCCGGGACCGGCGAGGATCCGCCGGGTGGCCTCCACCCCGTCGATGCCCGCGCCGAGCTGGAGGTCCATCAGGACCACGTCCGGCCGGAGGGCGGCGGACAGCGAGACGGCCTCCTCCCCGGTGCTGGCCTCGCCGACCACCTCGATCGCCGGATCGCTGGACAGCAGGGCCAGCAGCCCGGCCCGGACCATGGCGTGGTCGTCGCAGATGACCAACCGGACGGTGTCGTTCATGAACAGCTCCTCTCGTGTTGCCGTCGGCGGCCGACGCTACCGGTCGGTTCCGGTGCCGGCTCCGGCGTCGGAGTCGGCTCAGCGGCCCGCCAGCGGGATGGCCGCGGAGACCACCGTGCCCTCGCCCGGGGCGGACTCGATGGTGAGCGTGCCGCCGAGCTGGCGCAGCCGGGCCCGCATCGCCGGGAGCCCGTGCCCGCGGTTCCCGTCGCCCGCCCGTTCGCCGCGCTCGCCCCGGTCGGACCGGCCGGGGGTGAAGCCGCAGCCGTCGTCCGCGATGTCCAGCACCGCCTGGTCGCCCAGGTAGGACAGCGTGATCGAGGCGTGCTCGGCCCGGGCGTGCTCCCTGGTGTTCGCCAGCGCGCCCTGCGCGATCCGCAACAGGGCGGACTGCGCGGCGGCCGGCATGGGTATCGGAGGCCCGTCCAGGTGGAAGCGGACCGCCAGGCCGCTCTCCGCGGCCTCCCGGTCGGCCAGCGCCTCCAGGGCGGCCTCCAGGGTGCCCTGCTCCGCCAGGTCGGCCGGGGCGAGGTCGTGGACGAAGCGGCGGGCCTCCGCGAGGTTGCGCGAGGCGATCGCGGCGGCCGTCCGGACGTGGCCCAGGGCGGCCGCCGGATCCTGCTGCCACGTCCGCTCCGCGGCCTGGAGCAGCATCTGCTGGCTGGACAGGCCCTGGGCCAGCGTGTCGTGGATCTCCACCGACAGCCGCTCCCGCTCGGCCAGCGCGCCCTGCCGGCGCTCCACCGCGGCCAGCTCCCGCCGGGTGCGGATCAGGTCGACGATCAGCTTCCGCTGCCGGGCGCCCTGCCGCTGCATGTACAGGAACACCGCGGTGGCCAGCGCGGCGACGGCCGGGGGCAGCAGCAGCATCGTCGGGTCGAAGCCGCCCGGCAGCCGCAGCTCGGACACCACCACCAGCACCGTCAGCGCCGTCACCAGCGGGATCGCGGCCCGTGGCGGCAGCGCCCGGAGCACCGTGTACACCAGCGGGACGGCGCACCAGGCGAAGCTCGGCGCCATCAGCACCAGCACCGCCCAGCTCGCCAGTACCGCCGTCAGCCAGGCCGGCCGCCGCTCCGACAGCCCCGACAGGTGGCCCACGGCCAGTGCCAGGCTCAGCGCCACCACCCAGGGCGTCAGCGGGCTGTACAGGTGGTGCGCCAGGTACCTCGCGAGCGAGGTGCCGAGCAGCAGCAGGAAGGCCAACCGCATCACGACGGTGAGCCAGCCCGCGTCCGGGTCGATGGCCCGGGACAGGGGTTGACGCATCACGGCGGCCTCCTTCGCGTTCTGCCGGTCTCCCGCCGGGCTCCCGGCGGAGCGACGCGGTGTGACGCTCGATCACGGAGGATCACGCTGCGTCACGCCCGTCATAGCGATGGTGGACCGGGGCGGCCGCCCGCACATCCACCGATCGGTTGACACGGATGTCGTCCATCATGCTCCGCGGAGCGAGCCGGTCCGCCGATCCGGGGAGGGGGTGCCGGGGCGAAACATGGATGCCGAGGCCGGAGCGCACAGGAATCCGGCGCCGGACCGAAACGCCGATCCCCGGTACAGCCCCCGATGCAGACCCCGATACAGGAGCTGAAAATGAAGAAGCTGAGCACCCGCACCCGCGTCGCCACCGGTGCTGCCGCGGTCGTCGTGGTCGGGGCCGGCGTGGTCGGTGCCGTCTCCGCCAGCGCCGAGACCCCGAACGCGGCCCCCGCCGCCGCGGTCAACTCCGACGTCCAGAACAAGAACACCTTCCAGTCCACCCACCTGACGGTCGAGGCCGCCACCAAGGCCGCCCAGGCCAGCCTGGACGCCGCCGCCAAGGCCGGCCAGAAGGTCGCCGTCGCCGTCGTCGACCGCAACGGCAACGTGATCGTCGAGCTGCGCGGCGACGGCTCCGGCCCGCAGGCCTTCGAGTCGGCCGAGCGCAAGGCCTACACCGCGGTGTCCTGGAACGCGCCGACCTCCGAGCTGGTCAAGCGCCTGGCCCAGGCCCCGAACCTGAAGGACATCCCCGGCACCCTGTTCCTGGGCGGCGGCGCCCCGGTCCAGGTCAAGGGCGCCCCGATCGCGGGCATCGGCGTGGCCGGCGCCCCGAGCGGCGACCAGGACGAGCAGTTCGCCCAGGCCGGGGTGGACGCCCTCAACAAGTGACCCACCGCGGGTCACGCCGCCGGCCGCCCCGAGACCGGCGGCGCACAGCCCGCGGGCCCGCTCCCGGAGGAGCGGGCCCGCGGGGCCCCTCGACGTCCCTCCGGACGCCACCGGGCGGGCTGCCCGGCCGCGCACCGGCGGCACACGGCGCTCCGGGTTCACTCCTCCCGGTAGACGGCCAGCGCCCAGATCACGAACACGTCCAGCGCGATGATCACCACGGACCACAGCGGGTAGTACGGCAGGTCCAGGAAGTTCCCGATCAGGCCGAGCGAGACCAGGAAGATACCGATGATCCGGGCCCAGGCCGCCCCCTTGATCACGAAGAAACCGACCAGCGCGACCAGCGCGCCGATCACCAGGTGGATCCAACCCCAGGAAGTGAGGTCGAACCTGAAGACGTACCGGGGCGTGGTGACGAAGACGTCGTCCTCGGCGATCGCCATGATCCCGCGGAACACTTCCAGGATGCCGCTCACCAGCATGATCACACCGGCGAACAGCACCATCCCGGAGACCCAGCCCCTGTTCCGCGGAGCCCGGGGAGAGGTTCCGGCGTGTGAACCGGGGGGCGGTGTTGCGGTCGGACCGACAGACGAGCTCATGGAACCTCCTAGGCCGAAGCAGGTCTTGGTTCGACCCTCCGGCACAGCCCGCCCCCGGGCATTCGGGCGACTCCATCCGGGTGAACGCGCCGCCCCGGGCCCGGCCCGGCCGAGGCCGCCCGGCACCGGATCGCCCCGATCCGCGCCGCTGTGTTTACTGGTCACAGTGCCGGGTCCACGGTGTCCCAGCGCCCGGCGAGGAGGTGCGCCAGCCATGGCCGACGAGCTCTGGAGCGCCCTGCCCCCGCCGCTGCGCCAAGTCCTGGACGGCACCGCCGCCGGCATCGCCGTCCTCGACACCGGCCTGCGCTACCGCTACGTCAACCCCGCCCTCGCCGGGATGAACGGCGTCCCCGCCGAACTGCACCTCGGCCGCACCATCGCCGAACTGCTCCCCGACATCGACGCCCGGGAGGAGGTGCTGCGCGCCGTCCTGGCCGACGGCAGGGCCCGTGAGGTCACCTCCAACGGCCACACCCGGGCCGCCTCCTCGCTGCGCCGCCGCTACTGGCACGGCGCCTACCACCGGATCGACGCCGAGGACGGCCGCCCGCTCGGTCTGGTCGGCATCGTCCTGGAGGTCACCGCCTCCCGCGAGCAGCAGCACGAACTCGAACAGGCCAGGTCCCGGCTCTCCCTGCTGGACGCCGCAGCCACCCAGGTCGGCACCACCCTCGACGTCGACACCACCTGCGGCGAACTCGCCGCCTTCCTGGTCGAGCACCTCGCCGACGCCGCGACCGTCGAACTCCTCCCGCACCCGGACAGTCGGCACGCCCGCCCCCGCCCCGACGGCGGCCGCCGACTGCGCCGCGCCGCACTGGCCGCCGCCCCCGCCCTGCTGGCCGGGGTCCGCGGGCTCGGCGACCGCGGCGAGCACGTCGACTACCAGCCCGGCTCGGCCATCCCGCGCTGCCTGGACACCGGCCGCCCGGTCATCGAGAACCTGCTCGGCGACCGGGAGTTGGCCCGCTCCGCCCCCAACGCCGAACGGGTCGCCCGCTACCGGGAGATCGGCATCCACTCCGGCATGATCGTGCCGCTCACCGCCCGCGGCCACCGGATCGGCACCGTCACGCTGATGCGGGCCGGCGCCTCCCCGGGCTTCACCGAGGACGACGCCGTCGCCGCCCAGGACCTCGCCGGGCGCACCGCGATCACGCTCGACAACGCCAGTCGCTACAGCCACGAGCACGCCATCGCGGTCGACCTGCAGCGTGCCATGCTCGCCGAGCCCGGCAGCCCGCACCCCGACCTCGACGTCGCCTTCCGCTACCGCCCGGCCGGCACCGGCGCGCTGGTCGGCGGCGACTGGTACGAGGCGGTGGCGCTGCCCGACGGCCGCACCGTGCTGGCCATCGGCGACGTGATGGGCCACGGCATCGAGGCCGCCGCCCACATGAGCCACTACCAGGCGATGCTGCGCGCCATGGCCCTGCTCGAACCCACCGCCGACCGGCTGCTGACCCGCCTCGACCACCTGGCCTGCGAGGTCCACGACTACCGGCCCTCCACCTGCCTGGTGGTCTACGCCGACCCCGCCCGCGGCCGGTACTCGCTGGCCAGCGCCGGCCACCTGCCGCCCGCCGTGGTCGGCCCCGGCGGGGAGGTGGCCCTGCTCCCGGTCGAGCCCGGCCCCCCGCTCGGCACCGGCCTGAACGGGTACACCCGGACGACCGCCCTCCTCCCGCCCGGCCGCACCCTGCTGCTGTACACCGACGGCCTGGTCGAGCGCCGCGACGAGGACATCGACCGCTCGCTGGCCCGGCTCACCGCCCTGCGCCCGCCCGCCGGCACGGGCCCGGCCGACCTGCTGGACGCCGTCCTGGCGCACGCCCCCGCCCCCGCCGAGGACGACATCGCGCTGCTCGCCGCCGCCCCGGTCGCCCCGCGCCCGGGCCACCGCCGCCACCCGGGGGAGGTGCTCACCGTGCTGACCGGCGGCCGCCGGGACGCGCAGACCTGACCCGCCGCGCTGGAGTACCGCGCTGACCCGCCGCGCATGGCCGCTGCGCCGGGCCTGCCCGCCGGGCCGCCTCAGCCCGAGGGCAGCAGCGCGCGCAGGGCCATCCCGCGCAGCCCGGCCAGCCGGGCGCGGTCCCAGCCGTGGTAGACGGCGTTGGTGCACAGCACCACGAAGCGGCCGGTGGGCGGGGCGAGGTACAGGCTGGTGCCGGTGAAGCCGTGGTGGTAGGCCACCGAGCCGTCCGCGGTGACGATCCAGGCCAGCCCGCGGTGCAGGCCGGGTTCGACGGCGGTGCGCGGGCGGCGGCTCAGCGCGAACCACTCGGGCAGCGGGCCGGACGCGCCGAGCAGGTGCTCGGCGAAGGCGGCCAGGTCGGCGGCGGAGGAGAACACCCCGGCGTGCCCGGCCACCCCGCCGAGCAGGGCCGCGCTCGGGTCGTGCGGGATGCCCCAGGTGCGGGGCGCGCCGCGCAGCCGCTGCTCGGTCGGGGCGAGCCACGGGTCGCGCGGCAGCGGGCCGTACGCGGTGGCGTCCAGGCCGAGCCCGCGCCAGAGTCCGTCCGCGAGCACCGGCAGCGGGCGGCCCAGCAGTTCGGGCAGCAGCAGGCCGAGCAGGATGAACCCGCGGTCGACGTACCTGTGGTGCGCGCCGGGCGCGGAGACCAGCGGTTCGGCGCACAGGTGCTCGACCAGCGGCCGGCCGGTGTGCTGGTACCGGGCCAGGCCGGTCTGCGGGAGCAGCCCCGAGGTGTGGCTCAGCAGCTGGGCGGCGGTCAACTCGCCGCCGGGGGAGGGGAGTCCGGGGAAGGCGGCGCGCAGCGGGGCGTCCAGGTCGAGGAGCCCGGCGCGGACGGCGGTGCCGACCAGCGGCCAGGTGGCGAGCACCTTGGTGAGCGAGGCCAGGTCGTAGCGGGTGTGCTCGTCGGGGCGGGCCTCGCCGCACTCGGGGGCGACCACCCCGCGGGCGGCCACCGCCCGTCCCGCCCCGGCCTGCCCGACCACCAGCACCCCGCCGGGGAACTGGCCGCCGTCCACCGCGGCCCCGAGCGCGTCGCCCAGTGCGGCGGTGGTGGCGCGGAGCCAGTCGGCGGCGCGCCGCTGCGGATCGGCGGACACGACGTCCCTCCCCTCCGGCCGGCGGTGCCTTCCCCCGGATTGTCGCCCGCGCCGGGCCTCCGGTGCCAGAGGCCCGACCGGTGCCGGAGCGCCCGACCGGTGCCGGAGCACCTGACCGGTGCCGGAGCACCTGACCGGCGGCGGCTCAGGAGCGGGACGCCGCCAGCGAGTCGAGCGCCTCGACGGCCCGGTCCGCCTCGTCCACGGGGACGAACAGGTGGTCGTGGTGGAAGCCGGCCACCACGTTGCAACCGATCCCCCGCTCGGCGAGCGCACCGGCCACGGCGGCGGTCAGCCCGACCGCCTCCAGCGCCGAGTGCACCCGCAGGGTCAGCCAGGCGGCGACGTACGAGTACGGCAGCCCGAGCGAGTCGGCCTCCTCCTGCGCGACCACGAAGGTGACGCCCTCGGGCTCGGCCACGGTGACCACCGGCCGCAGCCCGGCGGGCACCCGTCCCGGGAGGGTGCAGAACACGTAGCGGCCCGGGTTGTGGACGGGGCGCATCCCGGAGAGCAGCTTGTCGAGGTCGCGTTCGCCTGCCATGCCGCCACGGTAGTGCGTCCCCCGGCCCGGGGAGGCGGTGCGGGCCCGGCGGCGGACGAGTGTCGGAACGGGTTGTCTTCCGATAGTTAGCGATATATCGTCGAGGTATCGAGATGCTTCGGTAAGTGGAGCGTCCACTCTTCTTGGAAGACAGGTGTTCGTCATGCGGTACGACAAGCGTTTTGGTGGAGTCGGTGGAGAGGGCCGGCGTCGCTGGGCCGGCGGCCCCGAGCGGCCGGGGACGCCCGGGGACGGGCCCGGCGGGTTCGACGGGCGGGCGGCGTTCGGGCCGTTCGGGGCGCCGGGGCGGCCGATGCCGCCGTTCGGGCCCGGGTTCGGGCCGGGCGGGCGCGGGTTCGGGGGCCACGGTCCGCGCGGGCACGGCGGGCGGCGCGGCGGGCGGGCCAGGCGGGGGGACGTGCGGGCCTCGCTGCTCGCGCTGCTGCTGGAGCGTCCGATGCACGGCTACGAGATGATCACCGAGATCGGTGAGCGCACCGGCGGGGCCTGGCGGCCCAGCCCCGGATCGGTCTACCCGACGCTCCAACTGCTGGAGGAGGAGGGGCTGATCAAGGCCAACGAGGAGTCCGGCAAGAAGCTGTTCGAACTGACCGAGCAGGGCCGGGCCGAGGCCGGGCAGGCCGGGGCGTCCCCGTGGGACGAGGCCGGCCGGCGGGACGACTGGGAGGCCGTGCAGGAGGTCGGCGCCGCGCTCGCGGCGGTGGACCACGCGGTGCGGCAGGTCATGATGACCGGCACCGAGGAGCAGCGGACCAAGGGCCTCGCGGTGCTGGCCGAGGCGAAGAAGAAGCTGTACCTGATCCTGGCCGAGGAGGACTGAGCCCCGCCGGCAGCGGGCGAGGCGCGGGCGAGGCGCGGGCGAGGCGCGGACTAGGGGTGAGGGTACGAGGGCGCGCGGACGCGCGGGCGGTCAGGCTCCGGCGTCGTACTCGTAGCGCCAGCGGTAGCGCCCCTTGGCGTCGTACTCCTTGGCGCGGCGGTAGACCAGGGTGGTCGCCGGGGTGTCCCCGTGCGCGGGGACGGGCACCCGGTAGACCTTGGGGACGCTGTGGGTCATGCCCAGCAGGACCGGCAGGACCCGCCCGTCCAGCGGTCCCCCGACGAACTCGGTGTCGGCGCTCTTCACCCGTCCAGGGTAGGGGCGGCGCGGGGGCCCTGAGCGGGCGGGTGTGTCCGTTCCGGAGCGGGGGTGTGGAGCGGGTGTGACGGGGGCGGCACCGCCCCCGGTCATCCGGAGGCCTCCGGGAGCCTTATCCTGCTACGTACGCCCCCGGGGTTCACCCGGGTCCGCGGGCCCGTACGGGTCGGGTGGGGCGCGCCGCGGTGCGCCCGCCCGCCGAGCACGAACCTCGTACTCCGTACCCGACCCCGGACGTCGGCGGCCCGGAGACCCCGGCGCCGGTCGGCGGCAGGACGCCCCCGCGCGTGGTGCCCCTCGGGAAGCAGCGAGCCGCTCCGTGCGTTGGCGTCGGTTGTTGCGTCGGTGGCCGTGCCGTACCTGGCACGGCAGCTCAGACAGGTGCGTGCGGAAGGGGCCAGATGGTAGCCAGCAGCAGGTGGACGTCCTGGTGGCGGCGGGACCGGCGGGATCGTCCGCAGGCCCCCGGAGGGGACGCGGCCGCGCGGCTGGACCTGCTGCTGGGAGCGGCCGGGGCGGGGTTCCCGGTGGCGCCCGCGGCGCACCCGGCCGGGCACCGGTGCTCGTGCGACCGGGTCGGCTGTCCGGCCCCGGCCCAGCACCCGCTCTCCTTCGCCTGGCAGTCCCAGGCCACCACCGACGCCGAGCAGTTGGAGCGCTGGCTCTCCCGGGACCCGGAGGCGAACTTCGTCACCGCGACCGGCCGCGCGCACGACGTGCTGGACGTGCCGGCCGAGGCCGGCGTGCTGGCCCTGGAGCGGCTGGAGGCGCTCGGCGCGGTCGGCCCGGTCGCCGCGGTCGGCGCCGACAGGTACCTGTTCTTCACCGCGACGCGCGGCACCCCGCAGGACGAGGACGAGTGGTGGACCAGCGCGCTGGACGCCACCCCCGACACCGTCTCCGAGCACCCCGGCCTGCGCTGGCACTGCCGGGGCTCGTACACCCTCGTCCCGCCGGCCGCGCTGCCGGGCGGCTCCGAGGTGCGCTGGCTGCGCGGCCCCGAGCGCCCGCTGCCGGCAGGGTGAGGATCTCCGCGCCGTCCGCGGTCACCAGCAGGGTGTGCTCGAACTGGGCGGTGCGCTTGCGGTCCTTGGTGACCACCGTCCAGCCGTCCGGCCAGATCTCGTAGTCGTAGGTGCCCAGGGTGAGCATCGGCTCGATGGTGAAGGTCATCCCGGGCTTGATCACCTGGGTGGCCCGGTCGCTGTCGTAGTGCGGGACGATCAGGCCGGAGTGGAACGAGGTGTTGATGCCGTGGCCGGTGAAGTCGCGCACCACCCCGTAGCCGAACCGCTTGGCGTACGACTCGATGACCCGGCCGATCACGTTGATCTGCCGGCCCGGCTTGACCGCCTTGATCGCCCGGTTCAGCGACTCCTCGGTGCGCTCGACCAGCAGCCGGGACTCCTCGTCCACCTCGCCGCACAGGTAGGTGGCGTTCAGGTCGCCGTGCACGCCGTGGATGTACGCGGTGGCGTCGATGTTGACGATGTCGCCGTCCCGGAGCACCGTCGAGTCCGGGATGCCGTGGCAGATCACCTCGTTGATCGAGGTGCAGATCGACTTCGGGAAGCCCCGGTAGCCGAGGTCCGACGGGTACGCGCCGTGGTCGCACATGTACGCGTGGGCGACGGCGTCCAGTTCGTCGGTGGTCACGCCGGGGGCGATCAGCTTCGCCGCCTCGGCCATCGCCCGGGCCGCGATCCGGCCGGCGATCCGCATCTTCTCGACCGTCTCGGCGTCCTGCACCTCGGGGCCGGTGTACGGCGTCGGCGCGGGCTTGCCGACGTACTCCGGACGCGCGATGTGCGCGGGGACCTTGCGGGTGGGGGACAGCGTGCCGGGTACCAGAGCCATGACGGCGAGTGTATCGGCCGCCGCCCGTCCGGCCCCGGCCGCGTGTAGGGCCGCCGCCGGGGGAAAGGATCACCACCGACCGCCGCGGCCCCGCCGCGGCGCCACCACCAGGACGGGAGAGCAGACCATGGCGTTCGGCCGCAGCAAGCCCACCGGGCAGCCGGGGGAGTGGTTCTACTGCATCAAGCACGGCAAGGTCGAGGAGGGCCCGGAGTGCCCCGCCAAGGACCGGCTCGGCCCGTACGCCAGCCGGGAGGAGGCCGCGCACGCCCTGGAGACCGCCGCCGAGCGCAACCAGGAGTGGCGGCAGGACCCGCGCTGGAACGACGACGAACCCCGGGAGTGAGGGCCGGTCAGGAGACGCCCGCGGCCTGGCGCTCGTGCTGGGCCCGCACCGCCAGCGCGTGCGGGTCGGTGCGCGAGTCCCAGGCCAGCAGCTTCGGGATCGCCGCGGTCAGCGCCAGCACGCCCGCCACGCACATCACCCCGCCCGCCCAGATCGAGCCGCGCACCCCCACCAGCGCCGCCATCCCGCCGGCCCGCACCTGGCCCAGCTGCGGGCCCGCCGAGTAGGAGAGCACCTCCACCCCGGCGAGCCGCCCGCGCAGCTGGTCGGGGATGGACTGGTTCCAGATCGTCGACCTGGCCACCCCGCTCACCTGGTCCGCCCCGCCGGCCGCCGCCAGGAACAGCAGCACCAGCCAGACGTTCCCGACCAGGCCCGCCAGCGCCATCGCACCGCCCCAGCCGAGCGCCGCGAACAGCAGCATCCGCCCGTGCCGGTGCACCCGGGCCGTCCAGCCGCCGGTCGCCGCCACCAGCAGCGCCCCCGCCGCCGTGGCCCCGTACAGCAGGCCCAGCGCCCACTCGGCGTCCAGCTCCGCGGCCAGGAACGGGTACAGCGCCACCGGGTAGGCGAACAGCATCGCCACCAGGTCGATCGCGTACGTGCCCAGCAGGTCCTTGCGGCTCCAGGCGTACGACAGGCCCTGCCCGATGGTGCGCAGCGACGGGGCCTCGGCGCTCTCGGCGGGCGGCACCGGCCGCATCCGGGCGATCAGCGCCAGCGAGACCAGGAAGGTCAGCAGGTCCAGCGCGTAGGCGCTGCGGGCCCCGGCGACCGCGACCACCACGCCGGCCAGCGGCGGGCCGGCCACCGAGGCGACGTTGCGGTACAGCGAGTTGAGGGCGAACGCGGCGGGCAGCTGGTCGTGCGCCACCACCCGGGGGACCATCGAGTCCAGCGCCGGGCGCTGCACCCCGGCCAGCGCCGCCGTCAGCGCCGCGACCAGGTAGACCGGCCACAGCAGCGGGCGCGGCAGCAGCGAGTTCGCCAGCAGCAGCGCCGCCAGCAGGGCGAGCCCGGCCTCGCTCAGCAGCACCAGGCGCCGCCGGTCCAGCGCGTCCGCCAGGGCGCCGCCCCACAGGCCGAACACCACCAGCGGCACCAGCTCGAACGCGCCGACCAGGCCCACCGCGAAGGTCGAGCCGGTCAGTTCCTTGATCTGGATCGGCAGCGCCACGAAGGTCAGGAAACTGCCGAAACCGGTGACGCACCCCGATGCCCAGAGCAGCCGGAATTCCCGGGAGGAACGCCAGGGCGTGAGATCCGGGAGGAGCCGACGGAGAAGAGGAGCGGTACCTGTCACATGGCCAGATGCTGCGTCACGCGGCCCCCGGACGGCAACGGGTTTTCGGAGCGGTCGGGCCGGGCCCGGTCCGGCCCTACCAGCGCAGCACCGGCGAGGCGGTCAGCCGCTCCGCCAGCCGGGACAGCCGCGAGCGCGGCTCGGCCGCCGTGGTGGCCGAGCTGACCAGGTGCTGCACCAGCTCGAACGGCTCCGGCGCGGCCCCCGGCACGGTGAGCCGCTCGTGCGCCAGGCCGGCCAGCTCCGGATCGCCGTCGTCCACCGCCAGCAGCACCGCCCCGGCCCGGCGGGCGTCGTCCAGCCGCTCCAGCAGCGGCGCGTCCGCCGGGTCGGGCGCCACCAGCAGCACCGTCGCGCCTCCGCGCGCCTCCGCGAGCCGGGGCAGCCCGCAGGCCAGGTGCTCCGGCGCGCCCGCCGGGACGGCGTGCCGCAGCAGCGTCGGGGCCAGCTCCGGCAGGCCGCCGTACGCGGCCTCGTCGCTCAGGTGCGCCGCCAGGTGCCACGGCTCGTAGCGGGGGGTGCCGACCAGCAGCAGGCCGCTCGCGCTGCGCCTGGTCACCGAGCCGCGCAGCGCGGCGGCGAAGGCGCCCGCCCGCTCGGGCCAGCCGGTGCCGGCCAGTGACTGCCGGAGTGCGGAAACTCTCACCGCGTCCATGCGCGACAGCATGCTGCCCGGGCAGCGGGTTTGGCAGGATCTTCGGCATGACGCAACCCGATTCAGTGAACGCGACGGCCGGGCCGGGCCGGAACCTCCCCGACGTCTCCCACCTCGTGGTGGGTGTCCTCGGCGGCACCGGGGACCAGGGCCGCGGCCTCGCGCTGCGGCTCGCCAAGGCCGGACAGCGGGTGGTGATCGGCTCCCGCAGCGCCGAACGCGCCGAAGCCTGCGCCGCCGAGCTCGGCCTGGGCATCCGCGGCGCCGACAACGCGGCCTGCGCCGCCGACAGCGACGTGGTGATCGTCGCGGTGCCGTGGGACGGCCACGCCGAGACGCTGACCGCGCTGCGCGCCGAACTCGCCGGGAAGATCGTGGTCGACTGCGTCAACCCGCTGGGCTTCGACAAGCAGGGCGCCTACCCGCTCCAGGTGCCCGAGGGCTCGGCCGCCCAGCAGGCCGCCGCGCTGCTGCCCGACTCCACCGTCACCGCCGCCTTCCACCACCTGTCCGCGGTGCTGCTCCAGGACGAGAGCGTGGAGCGGATCGACACCGACGTGATGGTGCTCGGCGAGGACCGGGCCGCCACCGAGACCGTGCAGGCGCTGGCCTCCCGGATCCCCGGCATGCGCGGCATCTTCGCCGGCCGGCTGCGCAACGCCCACCAGGTGGAGTCGCTGGTCGCCAACCTGATCTCGGTCAACCGCCGCTACAAGGCGCACGCGGGACTGCGGATCACCGACGTGTGAGCCCGGCGCGCGCCGGGGCCGGCCCCGCGCTCCCGGCGCGCGCCCGTACCGTCACCACCCCCGGCCCCGGCCGGTACGTTCGGTCGGCGAGAATGGCCGGGCGACACCGCCACTCCCGAGGAGCCCCCGCCATGCCCCGCAACGCCCTGTACGCCACGATCGTCCTCGTCCTGGCGGTGGTCGCCGCGGTGGTCTCCTTCGCCAACGGCGCCTGGTTCGGCGTGGTGTGGATCCTGATGGCCGGCGTGGCCAGCAACCTCGCCTGGTACCACCTGCGCAAGGGCCGCGCCGAGCGCCGCGCCGCGGCCGCCGCCGAGCGGGGCTGAGCGGCTACTTCCAGAACCGGAACAGGTGGTCGCCGAGCGCGGGGTAGACCGGGTCGACGCCGAACAGGTCGAAGATCCGCAGCGTCCCCTCCTGCAGCCACTCCCCGACCTGGCTCTGCCACACCAGCGCGAACAGCAGCAGCATGCCGTACGGCGCGTACGGGGCGATCGCGCGGCGCACCTTGTACGACAGCCAGGGCTCGACGATGCCGTAGCCGTCCAGGCCGGGCACCGGCAGCAGGTTCAGGATCGCCGCGGTGACCTGCAGGTAGGCGAGGAAGGCCAGGGCGGCCGGCAGCGGTGAGATCCCGTACTCGAGCTCGCCCACGGTGGACGGCACGTCCGGGTTGTCGAACCAGCCCCGGCCGACCAGCAGCAGCGTCACCACGCCGAAGGCCACGTTCACCAGCGGGCCGGCCGCCGAGATCAGGCTGTGCTTGAGCCGGCCGGAGACCCGGTCCCGCTCGATGTACACCGCGCCGCCGGGCAGGCCGATGCCGCCCATGATCACGAAGACCACCGGCAGCACGAAGCTCAGCACCACGTGCCCGTACTTCAGCGGGTTCAGCGTCAGGTAGCCCTTGGTGCCGACCGTGATGTCGCCGCCCGCCAGCGCGGTGCGGGCGTGCGCGTACTCGTGCAGGCAGAGCGAGACCATCCAGCCCGCCACCACGAACAGGAACACCCCGAGCCGGTCGTTGCCCCAGCCGGTGGCCAGCGCGAGACCGGAGGCGAGGAAGATGCCGGCCATCGCCAGGAAGATCGGGCTGACCCGGTTCTCCGCGCTGCGCTGGCCGGTGCTGGCGTAGGTCATGTCGAGGGGGCTCCGAGGTGGGTGACGGACGGGGCGTCCGATCATGCCGTCGGACGGGCGGGCCGGACAAGCGGCCCCGGGTGAACGTACGGGAGCGGCCGGGCGTTCCGCACGGGTGTGCCCACGGCGGTCGGCGCGTCCCCCAGAATGGGCGGGTGCACTACGGCATCCTCGGCACCACCACCGCCCACCACGACGACGGCACCCCGGTCGCCCTCGGCGGCGCCCGGCTGCGCGCGCTGCTGGCCGCGCTCGCGCTGCGCCAGGGCCGACCGGTGCCCGCCGAGCTGCTCGCCGACGAGGTGTGGGCCGACGAGCCCCCGCAGGACGCCGCCGCCGCGCTGCAGACCCTGGTCGGCCGGCTGCGCCGGACCGTCGGCCGGGCCGAGATCGGCTCCGGGCCCGCCGGGTACTGGCTGACCGACCCGCGCACCGACGTCGCCGAGTTCCAGCGCCGGGCCGCCGACGGCGCCCGCGCCCTGCGGGGCGGCGACCCGGCCGCCGCCGCCGAGCAGCTCGCCGCCGCGCTCGCGCTGTGGCGCGGCCCCGCCCTCGCCGACCTGCCCGACCGCACCGCCCCCGCCGCCCGGCTGGAGTCCCAGCGCGAGGAGGCCCGCCGGCACCGGCTGACCGCCGCCCTGGAACTCGGCCGCGCCGCCGAGGTCACCGCCGAACTCGCCGAACTCTGCCGCGAGCACCCCTTCGACGAGCAGTTGCAGGCCCTCCAACTGCGCGCCCTGCGCGCGGCCGGCCGCACCGCCGAGGCGCTCGGCCGCTACGAGGAGATCCGGCGCACCCTGGCCGAGGAGCTGGGCACCGACCCGGGGGCCGAACTTCGCTCCCTGCACCGGGAGTTGCTCACCACCGAGCCGATCCCCGCCCCCGCCCCCGCCCTCACCCTGTCTCTT
>NZ_JNWZ01000037.1 GCF_000716545.1 Kitasatospora phosalacinea | reverse complement strand
GCGACCACCGAGATCTACACAAGGAGTATCGTCGGCAGCGTCAGATGTGTATAAGAGACAGGCCCTAGGCTGGGGGTTTCGGGAAATCAGTGATGCCATCGACCGGGAGGACCCCCGTGCGGTACCACAATTCGATCATCGAGCTGGTCGGCGACACCCCGCTGGTGAGGCTCAACAAGGTCTCCGAGGGGATCAGCGCCACCGTGCTGGCGAAGGTCGAGTACTTCAATCCGGGCGGTTCGGTGAAGGACCGGATCGCGATGCGGATGATCGAGGCGGCGGAGGCCTCCGGCGCGCTCAAGCCCGGCGGCACCATCGTCGAGCCCACCAGCGGGAACACCGGGGTGGGGCTGGCGATCGTGGCCCAGCAGAAGGGCTACAAGTGCATCTTCGTCTGCCCGGACAAGGTGTCCACGGACAAGATCAACACCCTGCGGGCGTACGGCGCGGAGGTCGTGGTCTGTCCGACCGCGGTCGCGCCCGAGCACCCTGACTCGTACTACAACGTCTCGGACCGGCTGGTCCGCGAGACCCCGAACGCGTGGAAGCCGGACCAGTACTCCAACCCGGAGAACCCGGCCTCGCACTACCACTCCACCGGCCCGGAGCTGTGGGAGCAGACCGGGGGGCGGATCACCCACTTCGTGGCGGGCGTCGGCACCGGCGGGACGATCTCCGGGACCGGCAACTACCTGAAGGAGGTCTCCGGCGGGAAGGTGCAGGTCATCGGCGCGGACCCGGAGGGCTCGGTGTACTCGGGCGGGACCGGGCGGCCGTACCTGGTGGAGGGCGTCGGCGAGGACTTCTGGCCGACCGCGTACGACCGCAGGGTCGCGGACCGGATCGTCGCGGTCTCGGACAAGGACTCGTTCCAGATGACCCGCCGGCTGGCCAAGGAGGAGGGCCTGCTGGTCGGCGGCTCCTGCGGGATGGCCGTGGTGGCGGCGCTGGAGGTGGCCCGCGAGCTGGGGCCGGACGACGTGGTGGTGGTGCTGCTGCCGGACGGCGGCCGCGGCTACCTGTCGAAGATCTTCAACGACGACTGGATGGCCGACTACGGCTTCCTGCCGGCCGCCACCGACGAGGCGCACATCGGCGAGGTGCTGGCCCGCAAGGACGCGATCGAGCACGAGGGCATCCCGCAGTTCGTGCACATGCACCCGAACGAGACGGTCGCCGAGGCGGTCCGGGTGCTGCGGGACTTCGGCGTCTCGCAGATGCCGGTGGTCTCCCCGGGCGCCGGGCACCCGGACATCATGGCGGGCGAGGTGGTCGGCTCGGTGGTCGAGCGGGAGCTGCTGGAGGGCCTGTTCAGCGGGCGGATCCAGCTGTCCGACACCCTCGACAAGGTGATGTCGAAGCCGCTGCCGGTGGTCGGCTCCGGCGAGTCGGTGACCAACCTGATGGCGGTGCTGGAGAAGGCCGACGCGGTGGTGGTGCTGGTGGAGGGCAAGCCCCAGGGCATCGTGACCAGGCAGGACCTGCTGGCCTTCCTGACCGCCCGGGCCGGTCACTGACCCGGCGCCGGGCGGGGGAGCGTCCGCCGTCCGGGTGAGGGCCGGGGCCCGGGGAAAGGTTGGTACCCGGACGTCACAACCGCGCATCACCCGGTTAACACGGGCAGGGCATCTTTGAAGCACGGCAAACAAGCCGAGAGCGGTGACAACGGAGGAAGGGAGCGGCTCCCCAGCCTCCGAAGTCACCAGGGACACGACCGGTCGGCCCTGACCCGGCCCACCGTGTCCGGTCGCGGGAGGCGCCGTCGTCCCGCCCCTGTCATCCAGGGTGCGGCGGCTCCCGCGACAGATATCGCGCCGCGAGGCGCGGCTCCGTGAGCTCCCGGGTGGGGGAGTCCGAGCGGAGGAGGCAGGGCCGGTCCGGGTTCGCCCGGGCCGGCCCTCCCTCGCGTCCGGGGCGCGTTTTCGGAGGGGTGGGCGTCGGAAGGGTGTGCGAGGCCCTAGGCTCGCCGGTATGACCAGCACCGACCTGCCCGAGCAGGACGCACCGCGCTACGTTCGCCTCACCATCGAGCTGATCGCCGAGATCACCGACGAGGGTGCCCTGAAGGCCGCCGCGCTCACCCAGGTCGCCGACGACGAGTATCTGGAGGACGACGAGCGGGCCCAGGCCGTCGAGGCGATCGAGGTGGACCCGACCGGTTCGCTCGCCCACTTCGTGGACCCGGTGGCCCTCCTCGGCGACATCCCCGGCGTGGAGCTCGCCTCCGCGACCTGGGAGTCCGCGAGCACCGACTACGACCCCGACGACGAGAGCTGGGACGAGTACGAGGTGCAGTGACGCCCGTCCCCGCCCCGTTCCACCCCGGCGAGAGCCCGGTCCGGTACTCCGGACCGGGCTTTTGTCCGTTCTGCCGCCCACTTGGGTACTCTCGTACGATCTGCACATAAATGAGTGATCTTGGGATCGAGGAGCGTGGACGTGACCGCAGCGGAGAAGCAGGACCGGCCGCGCGGCGGCAACTGGAGCCGGCGCGGCGTGCTCTCCGGACTGCTGGGCGCTCCGGTGCTGCTGGTCGCCGCCTGCTCGGGCGACAAGGCGAAGCCCGCCGGGCCGAGCGCCTCCGGCTCGGCCCCCGCCGGGGGCGAGCCGACGGGCAGCCCGTCCACCAGCCCCAAGGCCTCGGTCGCGCAGATCACCGTCAAGCCCGCCGACGGCACCACCGCCGCGCCGTTCACCGAGCCGGTCACCGTCACCGTGCTGGACGGCACCCTGACCTCGGTGACCGTCACCGACGGCACCGGCAAGGCGATAGCGGGGGAGTTCTCCGCCGACAAGGCGAGCTGGACCTCCACCGCCAAGCTCTCCAGCGGCAGCCAGTACACCGTCGCGGCCTCCGCCGTGGACGGCGACCAGCGCCCGGCCGACGCCAACGCGAGCTTCTCCACCGCCTCCCCGGCCAACACCTTCGTCGGCTACTTCACCCCCGAGGACGGCACCACCGTCGGCGTCGGCATGCCGGTGTCGATCAACTTCAACAAGGCGATCACCGACCGCAAGGCCGTCCAGCGGGCGATCACCGTGGTCGCCGACCCGCCGGTGGAGATCGTCGGCCACTGGTTCGACTCCACCCGGCTCGACTTCCGCCCGCAGGAGTACTGGGCGAAGGGCACCAAGGTCACCCTCAAGCTCCGGCTCAAGGACGTGGCCGGCGCCAAGGGCGTGTACGGGACGCAGACCAAGGACGTCACCTTCACCGTCGGCCGCAGCCAGGTCTCCACCGCCGACCTGAAGGCCGACACCCTCACCGTCCGCACCGACGGCCGGGTCACCGCCACCTACCCGGTGATCGGCGGCGCGCCGGAGCACCGCACCTGGGGCGGCAAGCTGGTGATCTCGGAGAAGTACCAGCAGACCCGGATGAACTCCAGCACGGTCGGCCTGGGCAGCGAGTACGACATCCCGGACGTGCCGCACGCCCAGCGGCTGACCACCTCGGGCACCTTCGTCCACGGCAACTACTGGTCGCCCGCCTCGCAGTTCGGCAACGACAACACCAGCCACGGCTGCATCGCGCTGCAGGACGTCCAGGGCGGCGGCGACCCGGGCACCGACGCGGCGAAGTTCTACGCGAGCTCGATGGTCGGCGACGTGGTCGAGGTGATCAACTCCGGTGACCGCACGGTGAATCCCGCCAACGGCCTGAACGGCTGGAACATGAGCTGGGCGGACTGGGTCGCGGGCAGCGCCGTCTGACGACGCCTCCGGCGGGAGGCGGTTCGGGCACGGAGGTGGGGGGCCTCGTGAGAATGTCCTAAACGAATGGTAAAAATATTCGCGTGCGGGGGGACGCGTCACTGTGCTGAGCTTGCCTCCGCGGCAGGGCCGACCGGGCCCGAACCGTCTCCACTAGCAGGAGCAAGCCATCAACACCGCCATTCGCCGCCGCGCCCTGCGCGCCGGCATAGCCGTCACCACCGGGGCCGCTCTCCTCGGCGGCGGCCTCGTCGCCTGCGGCGCCGTCAAGGAGCTCAACGCCGGCGAGAAGCTCGGCAACGCGTTCGAGAAGCTCGGGGACGCCCGGACGCTCACCCTCGACCTGTCCGTCGACGCCGGCGCCGACCAGCTGGTCGCGTTCGGCGAGGCGACCGACTCCCCGATCGAGAAGGAGGAGGCCGCCCTCCTCTCCGATCTGAAGCTCTCCGTCTCGGTGAGCTACGACAAGCCGCTCAAGGAGACCGGGTTCTTCAAGGGCGGCTGCGACACCGCGTCCGCCGGCTCCGGCACCGACGGGGTCTCGATCGACTACGCGCTGAACGGCAAGAAGAACGGCAAGACCTACTTCGACCTCCGGCTGGTCGACGACAAGGCGTACGCCAAGGCGGACGTGCGCGGCATCGCCGAACTGGGCGGGGCGGACGCCGAGGAGATCGACCGGCTCGGCGACCTGCCGCCCGAGGCCGCCCCGCTCAAGGACCTGGTCGACGGCAAGTGGGTCTCGGTGGACCCGGACGCGTTCAAGAAGCTCTCCCGGCAGATGCAGGGCGGCGAGCCGGAGCGCGACGCCGGCAAGAACCCGAGCGCCGCGCCCAGCGTCGACCCCTCCGTGCTCCGGCACTTCTGCGAATCGGTGAAGGGCGCCTTCTCCAAGAACGTCTCGGTGGAGGACCTCGGCAAGTCCGGCGACGCCGACGTGATCCGGCTGTCCGCGCCCATGCGCCCGCTGGTAGAGAGCCTGTACGGCTCGTTCAGCGAGGTCGCCAAGGAGATCCCCGGGTACCCGGAGATCCCGAGCAAGAACAAGTTCAACGGCTTCGAGGACGTGCCGGACCGCAAGTTCGCCGCCGACGTGCGGATCGTGGACGGCCGGGCCTCGGCGATCACCGTCGACCTGGCCCAGTTCGCGGACGGGGACGACTGGACGGCGCACCTGCCGGTCCGGCTCGGCATCACCACCCAGGGCGCCGCGATCACCGCCCCCTCCGGCGCCACCGAGCTCGACCTCGGCAAGCTCCAGGACGTGTTCGCCGCGATGAGCGAGGGCGACGACTACGGGGACGAGGACTTCGACAGCACCTCCCTCACCCCCGCCGAACCGCTGACCGAGTCCCAGCTCGCCCAGCTGAAGGGGCTCGGCATCGACCGGGAGACCGCCGAGTCGATGAACCACAGCGGCCTCTCGTTCGCCGAGATCAAGGAACTGGCCCCCGAGCTGACCTGACGCACCGTCGGGAGGTCAGGGAGTCCGTGAGAAACGGCCCGTCGCGGCAGCACGCCGCGGCGGGCCGCGCCACGTTCCCGGGCCCGGCAGCGCGACGTCCAAAAGCCGCCGGACCGGGGCGTCGCCGCGGCGCAGGCTGGAGGGCATGGACACCACCGCCACCGCCACCGCCACCGCTTCCGCCCCCGGCGTCACCACCGCCACCGCCCTGGACGTCCGGGCCGTGCCCGCCCCGGTGCTCGCCGAACTGCTCCGCGCCGACGACGCCGGGCGCGCCCGGGAGGCCCTCGTCACCGAGACCGGCGACGAGCCGCTGCGCTGCTGCCTGACCAGGGCCAGGCCCGGCGACCGGATCACCCTGCTGTCGTACGCGCCGCTGCTGCGCTGGGCCGCCGAGACCGGCCGCGACCCCGGCCCCTACCTGGAGACCGGGCCGGTGTTCGTGCACGCCGGGCCGTGCGCGGGCCACCCCGGCGGCTGGCCGGAGGGCTTCCACCGCGGGCCGCGGGTGCTGCGGGCCTACTCCGCGGACGGCCGGATCCTCGGCGGGCAGGTCGGTGAGCCCGGTGAACTCGCTTCCCTGGCCGCCGAGTTGCTGGCCGACCCGGAGACCGCCGTGCTGCACGTGCGGGCCGTCGAGTTCGGCTGTTTCATGCACGAGGTGCGGCGGGCCTAGCGTTCAGCCCTTCGGCTTCGCGTAGTCGGCGTAGCCCTGCCAGTCGAGCACCACGCAGGGCTCGTCGCCCACCACCCAGGCGTCGTGGCCGGGCGAGCAGAGCATGAAGTCGCCCGGGCCGAACTCCTCGGCCTCGCCGTCGTCCATCTCCACCCGCAGCCGGCCGGAGATCACGTACCCGGCGTGCGAGGCCCGGCAGCTGTCGGTGCCGGCGATCGGCTTCACGTGCTCCGACCAGCGCCAGCCCGGCTCGAACACCGCCCGGCCGACGCCGCCCGCCGCCAGGTTCACCAGCGCCAACTGCCCCTTGCCGCCCTCGAACGGGCGCACCTCCTCCGGTTCGTCCAGACTCATCCGCACCAATCCGGCCATCACCGCTCACCTCCGGCCGAGAACGACCCGCGCCCCGCCGCCGGGCTCGGCGACGGGGCGAGGCTGACCACTCCATCCTCGCCACCCGACCGGGCGGGCGCGACGCGGGACGGTCAGTGGCCCTCGACCTGGAGGGCGGCGGTGAGGCGGTCCAACCGGATGACGTGCACCGGGTCGCCGCAGAACCGGCCGGGCACCGGCAGCGGGCCGGCCGACCGCACCGGTGCGGCCCGTGCCGCCGCGAGGTCTTTCGGAGACCCGAAACACCGCTCCGCGAGCCCCGCGCGCAACCCGCCGCGCCACTAGGCTCGGTGGCATGACCCAGCACCAGCTTTCCCACGGCTTCGAGACCCTCGCCATCCACGCGGGCCAGGAAGCGGACCCCCGGACCGGGGCAGTCGTGACGCCGATCTACCAGGTGTCCACCTACAAGCAGGACGGCGTCGGCGGGCTGCGCGAGGGCTACGAGTACAGCCGCTCCGCCAACCCGACCCGCACCGCGCTGGAGGAGTGCCTGGCCGCGATCGAGGGCGGCGCGCGCGGCCTCGCCTTCGCCTCCGGGCTGGCCGCCGAGGACACCCTGCTGCGCACCCTGCTCAAGCCCGGCGACCACATCGTCATCCCGAACGACGCGTACGGCGGCACCTTCCGGCTGTTCGCCAAGGTGCTGACCCGCTGGGGCGTCGAGTTCTCCGTCGCCGACACCCACCACCCCGAGAAGGTCCGCGAGGCGATCCGCCCGACCACCCGCGCGGTGTGGGTGGAGACCCCCTCCAACCCGCTGCTCGGCATCACCGACCTCGCCGCGGTCGGCGAGATCGCGCACGCCGCCGGTGCGCGGCTGGTGGTCGACAACACCTTCGCCAGCTCCTACCTCCAGCAGCCGATCTCCTTCGGCGCGGACGTCGTGGTGCACTCCACCACCAAGTACATGGGCGGGCACTCCGACGTGGTCGGCGGCGCCCTGGTGGTGGCCGACGCGGGCCTGGCCGAGGAGGTCGCCTACCACCAGAACGCGATGGGCGCGGTCGCCGGGCCGTTCGACGCCTGGCTGGTGCTGCGCGGCATCAAGACGCTCGGCGTCCGGATGGACCGGCACTCGGAGAACGCCGAGAAGGTCGCCGAACTGCTCGCGGGCCACCCGAAGGTGACCCAGGTGCTCTACCCGGGCCTGCCCACCCACCCCGGGCACGACGTCGCGGCCAAGCAGATGAAGGCGTTCGGCGGCATGGTGTCCTTCCGGGTCGCGGGCGGCGAGCAGGCCGCCGTCGAGGTCTGCAACCGGGCCGAACTCTTCACCCTGGGCGAGTCGTTGGGCGGCGTCGAGTCGCTGATCGAGCACCCCGGGCGGATGACCCACGCCTCCGCGGCCGGCTCCCCGCTGGAGGTGCCCGCCGACCTGGTGCGCATCTCGGTGGGCATCGAGTCCGCCGCCGACCTGCTGGCCGACCTGGAGCAGGCCCTCGGCTGACGCCGCCCCGGCGCCCGGTTCAACGGCGGTCCAGCAGACCGTCGTTGAACCGGGCCAGCAGCGCGCAGAACACCGCCCGCTCCCGGGCCGTCCAGCCCGCGGTCAGCTCGGCGATCAACTCCCGCCGCCGCTGCCGCACCTGGTCCAACCGTCCGGCCCCCAGCGGCGTCAGCGCCAGGCGCACCGCCCGCCGGTCCGCCGGGTACGGCAGCCGCGCCACCAGCCGCTCCCGCAGCAGCGGCGCGGCCTGCCGGGTCACCGTCGAGGAGTCCACCCCGAGCTCCGCCGCCAGCGTCTTCACATTGGCCGGGCCGGTGGCGGAGAGCTGCTCCAGCAGCAGGAACGCGGCCCGGTCGAGCTCGCCGGCGGCACTGATGCGCCGCGCGAACACCGCGACCTGGTAGGGGAGTTGACGGTCCGGATCGAGGCCGTCGGGGTCGGTGGGGGAATCGGGCGCAGGCAGGCTCATCGCGGCTCACGGGGGGTGCGGGCGACTCGTGACCAGCAGCGTACGCGCGCCGGGCGAACACCGGAACAGTGCGCGTCCTAGGCTGCCCCCATGCACAGTTGGCCGATCACGGTGGACGACGTCCTGGGCGCGCAGAAGATGCTGGCCGGGGTGGCCCGGGTCACCCCCATGCAGACCAGCCGCCACCTCTCCGGGGTGGCCGGCACGCCCGTCCACCTCAAGTGCGAGAACCTGCAGCGCACCGGCTCGTTCAAGCTGCGCGGCGCGTACGTGCGGATCGCCGGGCTGTCCCCGGTCGAGCGGGCCGCCGGGGTGGTCGCCGCCAGCGCCGGCAACCACGCGCAGGGCGTCGCGCTGGCCGCCGCGCTGCTGGGCGTGCGCTCCACCGTCTTCATGCCGCTCGCCGCGCCGCTGCCGAAGGTCGCCGCCACCCGCGAGTACGGCGCCGAGGTCCGGCTGCACGGCGCCAACGTCGACCAGGCGCTGCAGGCCGCCCGCGAGTACGCCGAGGCGACCGGCGCGGTGTTCATCCACCCCTTCGACCACTGGGACGTGATCACCGGCCAGGCCACCGTCGGCCTGGAGGTGCTGGAGCAGTGCCCCGAGGTGCGCACCGTGCTGGTGGGCACCGGCGGCGGCGGGCTGCTGGCGGGCGTGGCGATCGCGGTCAAGGCGCTGCGCCCGGACGTCAGGGTGATCGGCGTGCAGGCGGCCGCGGCCGCCGCGTACCCGCTGTCGCTGGCGGCGGGGCGCCCGGTCTCGCTGGAGAAGTACGCCACCATGGCGGACGGCATCATGGTCGGCCGCCCCGGCGACATCCCGTTCGAGGTGGTGAACACGCTCGCGGACGGGGTGCTGACCGTCTCCGAGGACGAGCTCTCCCGTTCGCTGCTGGTCGGCCTGGAGCGGCTGAAGCTGGTGGTCGAGCCCGCCGGGGCGGCGCCGATCGCCGCGCTGCTGGCCGAGCCCGGCCGGTTCGAGGGGCCGGTGGTGGCGGTGCTCTCCGGCGGCAACATCGACCCGCAGCTGATGCAGCGGGTGCTGCGGCACGGCCTGGCCGCGGCGGGCCGCTACCTGTCGCTGCGGGTGCGGCTGTTCGACCGGCCGGGCGCGCTGGCCGACCTGCTGTCCGTGCTGACCAGGGTGGACGCCAACGTGCTGGACGTCGCGCACGTGCGGATCGACCCGCAGCTGGGCCTGACCGAGGTCGAGGTGGACCTGCACCTGGAGACCAAGGGCCCCGAGCACTGCACGGTGGTGATCGGCGAGCTGCGCGAGGCCGGGTACGTGGTCAGCCGCTGACGCGGCGGGGGTTGTCAGTGGCGGCTGCCAGGCTGTGACCCGCCTCACCTGCGGCGCTTGACGCGATATATCGCGAGTGACAGCATCTTGCGATGTATCGCGAGCTTCCGCGCAGGCGGGCTCGGGTAACAAACCGGATGATTTCCCCACAATCGACTCGCATCAGGAGATGAGGCAGGCCCATGGCGGCAGCCATCGAAGCCGAGAACCTGGTCAAGACCTTCGGTGACGTCCGCGCCCTGGACGGCGTGAGCCTGGACGTGCCGGAGGGCACCGTGCTCGGCCTGCTCGGCCCCAACGGCGCCGGCAAGACCACCACCGTCCGGGTGCTGACCACCCTGCTCCAACCGGACTCCGGCCGGGCCACCGTGGCCGGGGTCGACGTCCTCAAGCACCCCAACAAGGTGCGCAGCCTGATCGGCCTGTCCGGCCAGTACGCCGCCGTCGACGAGTACCTCACCGGCCGGGAGAACCTCCAGATGGTCGGCGAGCTCTACCAGATGAGCGCCCGGGACGCGAAGAAGCGGGCCCTGGAGCTGCTGGAGTGGTTCAACCTCGCCGAGGCCGCGGACCGCACCGCCAAGACCTACTCCGGGGGCATGCGCCGCCGCCTCGACCTGGCCGCCGCCCTGGTGGTCCGGCCCCCGGTGATGTTCCTCGACGAGCCCACCACCGGCCTCGACCCGCGCAACCGGCTCGCCCTGTGGGAGGTCATCGAGACCCTGGTCGAACAGGGCACCACCCTGCTGCTCACCACCCAGTACCTGGAGGAGGCCGACCGCCTCGCCCACGACATCGCGGTCGTCGACCACGGCAAGGTGATCGCCCGCGGCACCGCCGACGAGCTCAAGCGCGAGATCGGCGGCGAGCGCATCGAGGTGGTCGTCCGCGCCGCCGACCTCGTCCCCGAGGCGGTCGCCGCGCTCACCCCGTACGCCAAGGGCGACCCGACGGTGGAGAAGAACACCCGCCGGATCACCGTCCCGGTCAGCGGCGGCGCCCGCGTCCTGGCCGACGCCATCCGCGAACTGGACGCCCGCTCCATCGAGATCGACGACATCGGCCTGCGCCGCCCGACCCTGGACGACGTCTTCCTCTCCCTCACCGGTCACGTCACCGAGGGCGGGGCGGGCGAGGACGAGGAGGGCGGCCCGGTCGCCGCCGGGAAGGGCCGTCGCGGCCAGGGGAAGGACGCCTGAGATGACACTCTCCGACACCCGGGGCGCCATCGGCGGCGCCCCCGTGACCCCGCGCCGCGGCGTCGCCGCCACCGCCCACGACTCCTGGGTGGTGGCCAAGCGGAACCTGCGCCGGATGACCCGCATCCCCGAGATCGTGGTCTTCGGGCTGATGCAGCCGGTCATGTTCGTGCTGCTGTTCTCGTACGTCATGGGCGGCGCGATCGCCATCCCCGGCGCCCCGCCCAGCCACCAGACGTACATCGAGTACCTGATGGCCGGCATCTTCGCCCAGACCGTCACCTTCGCGGTGGCCGGCGCCTCGGCCGGCATCGCGGAGGACATGACCAAGGGCCTGGTCGACCGGTTCCGCTCGCTGCCGATGTCCCGGGCCGCGGTGCTCACCGGGCGCACCCTGGCCGACCTGGTGCAGACCGCGTTCATCCTGGTCGTGCTGGCGCTGGTCGCGCTGCTGGTCGGCTGGCGGATCCACAACGGCGTGCTGGACATGCTGGCCGCCTTCGGCCTGCTGCTGCTGCTCGGCTACGCCTTCTCCTGGATCGGCGCGCTGATCGGCCTGTCGGTGCGCAGCCCCGAGGCGGCCACCTCGGCCGGGCTGATCTGGCTGTTCCCGCTGACCTTCGTCTCCAACGCCTTCGTGCCGGTCAGCTCGATGCCCGGCTGGCTGCAGCCGGTCGCCTACTGGAACCCGTTCTCCGCCACCGTGCAGGCCTGCCGCAGCCTGTTCGGCAACCAGCTCGGCCCGGTGCCGGACGCCTGGCCGATGCAGCACGCCGCGCTGGTGTCGGTGGTCTGGTCGCTGGTCATCATGGCGCTCTTCTCCTGGCTGGCGGTGCGCAAGTACCGCCGCGCGGCCGGCTGAGGCCCCGCCCGCCCCGGACGCGCGACGGCCGCTCCCCCCACCCGGGGGAGCGGCCGTCGTCGTGCGTGCGGTCCGTGCGGTCCGTGCGGGACGGTCAGCCGGAGAACGGCTTGGCGTCGACGATCTTCACGCCGGCCTTCTTGCCGTTCGGCAGCTCGTACTGGGCGTTCTGGCCCACCGACTTGCCGATGATGGCCCGGCCCAGCGGCGACTGCGGGGAGTACACGTCGATGTCACCGTCGGTGACCTCGCGGGAGGCCAGCAGGAACTCCATGGTGTCGTCCTCGTCGCCGTCGAAGGCGACCTTCACCAGCATGCCCGGGGCCACCACGCCGGAGTCGGCCGGGGCCTCGCCGACCTTCGCCCGCTCCAGCAGCTGGGTCAGCTGGCGGATCCGCGCCTCGGTCTTGCCCTGCTCGTCCTTGGCCGCGTGGTAGCCGGCGTTCTCCTTGAGGTCGCCCTCCTCGCGCGCGGCCTCGATCTTCTGGGCGATCTCGATGCGCCAGGGCCCGGTCAGGTGGTCAAGCTCGGCCTTGAGCTTGTTGTAGTGGTCCTGAGTGAGCCAGGTCACGTCATCGTTGGTCTGGGTCACAGGGTGCTCCTCGTCGGTGCTGGCGCCGCCCCCCGGGGGTGGGCCGGTGGCGGTGGGTCGATTTCCTGGGCAGATGCAAATCAACGCCCGCTCCCGAGCCGGTCGGCGCGGAAGGGGCGAAACCACGAGCCTAACAAGTTCCGGGCGCGGACGGGAGGGCCGCGAGCGGCCCGCGCCGTCCCCGTGCGGGGACGCCCTCCGAAAGGGTGAGCGAGGCGGCGGAGGAGCGCGTCACCCCTTGTCGGGGGTGCAGCCGAGCAGCTCCGCGGTGGTGCCGCGGGCGGTGGTCCGCAGCGTGACCACCTCGTCGTAGCTGCTGCCCGCCGCCGGGACCTGGAAGTCCGACTGGCCGACCACCGAGCCGTCCGTCCCCTGCGAGCGGACGGTGCACACCCCGGAGGTGCCCTCGCTCTTGCGCACCGACAGCTGCAGCTGCACCTCGGTGTCCGACACCGTCTGGAAGGTGGGCACCGTACCGTTCAGCTTCGTCTCCCGCAGCAGGTACGAGCCGCCCAGCCAGGCGATCAGCCCGAGGAACAGCACCCCGCACACCGCCGCGGCCACCCGCAGCCGGCGGTCCGCCGCCCGGTCGTCGGCCCGGCTGTAGCGGCCCGCCGGCGGGGCGACCGGCGCGGCGGCCGACGTCGCGGCCGGCGGTGCGGTGCGCGTTTCGGGCGTAGGGCTGTGGTCCATGGCGGGGCTCGGTCCTTTCGCGGAGGGGCGTTCGTCCTTCGGTGGGAATGGACGGGCCCTCCAGTCCGTCACTATAGGAGGGTCACGTCCGCGCCAGAGGCGGCGGGGGAGCCGGCCCGACGAACCCGGACATACCTGTACCTGAAGGGGATCAGGCGTTGAGCGAGCAGTTGCGTTTGATGGCGGTGCACGCGCACCCGGACGACGAGTCCAGCAAGGGCGCCGCCACCATGGCCATGTACGTGTCCCAGGGGGTGGAGGTCCTGGTCGCCACGTGCACCGGAGGGGAGCGCGGGTCGATCCTCAACCCGAAGCTCCAGGGCGACCCGTGGGTCGAGGAGAACATCCACGAGGTCCGCCGCAAGGAGATGGACGCCGCCCGGGAGATCCTCGGCGTCCAGCAGGCGTGGCTCGGCTACGTCGACTCGGGCCTCCCCGAGGGCGACCCGCTGCCCCCGCTGCCCGAGGGCTGCTTCGCCCTCGAAGAGGTCGAGGTCGCGGCCGGCACGCTGGTCAAGCTGATCCGGGAGTTCCGCCCGCACGTGATCACCACGTACGACGAGAACGGCGGCTACCCGCACCCCGACCACATCATGACCCACAAGATCACCATGGCGGCCTTCGAGGCGGCCGGGGACCCGGACGCCTACCCGGAGGCCGGCGAGCCCTGGCAGCCGTCCAAGCTCTACTACAACCACGGCTTCCCGATGGGCCGGATCCGGGCCCTGCACGCCTACCTCAGCGAGAACGGGCACGAGTCCCCGTACGGCGAGTGGATCGAGGGCTGGGAGAAGTCCGGCCGGGCCGAGCGGGAGATCACCACCCGGGTCGAGTGCGCCGACTTCTTCGAGATCCGGGACAAGGCGCTGATCGCGCACGCCACCCAGATCGACCCGGACGGGCCCTGGTTCCGCGTCCCGCTCGACATCCAGCGCGAGGTCTGGCCCACCGAGGACTACGAGCTCGCCAAGTCCCTGGTCGACACCGACCTGCCGGAGACCGACCTCTTCGCGGGCCTGCGGAAGTAACCCCTTCGTCCCGCTTCGCACCGCCCCGCACCACCCCCGGTGACCCGGCCGCCCTAAGGCCGGGTCACCATGGAGGAATGAGCACCCCCGTGAACCCCGTCCAGCTCGCCACCGCCCTGGCCCTCGACGAAACCAAGGTCACCCCCGGCCTCCTCGGCTTCGTGGTCTTCGCCGCACTCGGCGTCGCCACCTGGTTCCTGCTGAAGTCGATGAACGCCCGCTTCAAGAAGATCGACTTCATCGAGCAGCCGGACCCGAAGGACGACTGAGCGGGCCACGTGCCGGTGGACCCCGTGCGGGTCCGTTGTCCACGCCCGGTCCACCGCACCCGGCTACCTCGCGGCCCGCACGCACGAGTACGGCTCGGGCAAGCCGCCCATCGGGCTTCCCGCGGGGCGTACCCGCACCCCCGACCCGGGCGAGCCGCCCCGGCCCGAGGCCGACGCCCGGGACTGGTGGGAGTGGGGGCCGGAGGCGTTCGCGGAGGCCGAGCGGCGCGGGGTGCCGGTGTTGCTGAGCGTGGGGTACGCCGCGTGCCACTGGTGCCAATGACTTAACACGACCAGGCAGTCCTGACCTGGGGGTTTACCAGAGGGTGGCCGCACGAGCACGTACGATGAGCGGCCAGTCGGGGTAGGGGCGCTTGGGCCGAAGATCAGCGCACCTCCGCTGCCCATGCTCGGCCGGCGCTCTCGTAGTGGACCAGTACGAGACCATGGCCTCATATCCTGAGAGGCGACAGGAAGGAGCCGTTGATGAGCGTCGACGCGGTCATGAACACCGAGTTCCCCGCCGGGTACGTGGTCTTCTTCGGTACCGAGGGGAAGGTGGTCATGACTCCGCAGAGCTTCGAGCACTCCAGCACCATCAAGTCGATGCAGATCGACTCGCTCTCGCTCGGCCGGCATGCGAAGACCGCCTCCGACGTGTACATCGACTTCCCCGCCGACGAGAACTCGGCCCCGGACTTCGCCATCCTGCGCGAGGACGCGCAGCGGCAGGGCAAGCGCTACGGCTTCGAGGACGTGCTGCTGATCGCCGAGGTGGTGTCGGTCTCCTCCGCGCGCAAGGACTACGACGACTGCACTGCGAAGTACGGTCGCTACGGCATCCCGGTCTACGTGGTGGTGGACCCGTACGCGGCCGAGGTCGTCGTCCACACCCAGCCCACCGGCTCCGGCTACATCGCGGCCCACACGCACAAGTACGGCTCGGGCAAGCTGCCCATCGAACTGGCCGACGGGCGCACCTACACCCTCGACCTGGACGAGCTGCCCCGGCCTGAGACAGACGCCGCCTGATTCTGGCGGACCGCTCGTTGAGGCGCTGATCGCCGGGCACCGCGGCGCAGTGCGCCATCTGCTTTCGGTACGCCGACGTAGTGCCCGAAGTCGACCGGCATGTCGGTGCTCTGATCCAGCTTTGAGCGATCAGATCGGGAGAGGGCGAGATGCCGAAGGTTCTTGAGAGCCGGCGTATTGGGCGCATGGCTGTGAACGAGGTGCGTTCGTTACTGGAGCGGCACGGTTGCATCGTGCAGGAGATCGACGGCTCCAACGATCACGGGGAGGACCTGCACGTCACCTTCGTCCAGGACGGACAGCGGACCGCAGACTCCCTGGCCGTGCAGGTCAAGGGCGGCATCTCGGTGCGTACCCGGAGGGGACACCGCGTCCCGGTCGGTGATCACGGGAGCAACTGGCGCGATGGCACTCTCCCGGTGCTCTGTGTAGTCCATGATCCCGACCGAGGTGGTCTCTTCTGGGCCAACGCGACCCGCCAGCTCCGCCGCGCCGAATCACTGCGGAAGACGCTGAAGTCCGTAGTCGTCCCGTGGGAGTCTCTCCTGGACGACGCCACCATCGAGGCTTTCGTACGGCGGATGCGGAACTATCTCCGCTGGGAACGGGAAGGTGCGGGCCGATGGGCAGACATGGCGGACGTAGAGTTCGCGCCGGACGACATCGTGAAGCCGTTCGTGAATGACTGCGGTGAGCCCATGGTCTTTTGGCAGAAGCGCGGGGAGCAGTTCGCTGTACTGCTCCACCACGATCTCGACTGGGAGCCTGTGAACATCCAGGAACGGATGCTCCACTTCAGTCCCGTACCGTTCATCGGGAACGTCATCCTCAACGAGGCTGAAGCCCATTGGCTCATGGGTTGCTTCAAAGCCACCGAATGGTGGCGCCGGGACTGGTGGGAGTGGGGGCCGGAGGCGTTCGCGGAGGCCGAGCGGCGCGGGGTGCCGGTGTTGCTGAGCGTGGGGTACGCCGCGTGCCACTGGTGCCACGTGATGGCGCACGAGTCGTTCGAGGACGAGGCGACGGCGGGGTTCCTGAACGAGCGGTTCGTGGCGGTGAAGGTCGACCGGGAGGAGCGGCCGGACGTCGACGCGGTGTACATGGAGGCGGTGCAGGCGGCCACCGGGCACGGCGGGTGGCCGATGACGGTGTTCCTGACGCCGGGGAAGGAGCCGTTCTACTTCGGGACGTACTTCCCGCCGGAGCCGCGGCACGGGATGCCCTCGTTCCGGCAGGTGCTGGAGGGCGTGGACAAGGCCTGGACGGAGCGGCGGGACGAGGTCGGCGAGGTGGCCGGGCGGATCAGCCGGGACTTGGCGGAGCGGGCCTCGGTGTACGCGGTGGGCAGCGGGGTGGGGAAGGCCCCGGAGGAGGGTGAACTGCACGCGGCGGTCGTGGAGCTGACGCGGTCGTTCGACGAGCGGCGGGGCGGGTTCGGCGGGGCGCCGAAGTTCCCGCCGTCGATGGTGCTGGAGTTCCTGCTGCGGCACCACGCGCGGACCGGCTCCGAGGCGGCGCTGCAGATGGCGGAGCGCACCTGCGAGGCGATGGCGCGCGGCGGGATCTACGACCAGCTGGGGGGCGGCTTCGCCCGGTACGCGGTGGACGCGACCTGGACGGTGCCGCACTTCGAGAAGATGCTGTACGACAACGCGCTGCTGCTGCGGGTGTACCTGCACCTGTGGCGGGCCACCGGCGAGCAGCGGGCGCGCCGCGTCGCGCTGGAGACCGCCGACTTCCTGCTGCGCGAACTGCGCACCCCCGAGGGCGGGTTCGCCTCCGCACTGGACGCCGACTCGCTGGACGCCGCGAGCGGGAGGACCGCCGAGGGCGCGTACTACGCGTGGACGCCCGGGCAGCTGGCGGAGGTGCTGGGCGAGGCGGACGCCGCCCTCGCGGTGGAGCTGTTCGACGTCACCGGGACGTTCGAGCACGGCAGTTCGGTGCTGCAGCTGCCCGGGGACCCGCAGGACGCGGGGAAGTACGAGGAGATCCGGGCGAAGCTGTTCGAGGCCCGGTCCCGGCGTCCGGCCCCCGCGCGGGACGACAAGGTGGTGGCCGCCTGGAACGGCCTGGCGATCGCCGCGCTCGCCGAGGCCGGCGCGCTGCTGGAGCGCCCCGACCTGGTCGAGGCCGCCGAGCGGGCCGCCGACCTGCTGATCACCGTCCACCTGACGACGGACGGGCGGCTGCTGCGCACCTCCCGGGACGGCAAGGCCGGTGCCAACGCGGGCGTGCTGGAGGACTACGCGGACACCGCCGAGGGCTTCCTCGCGCTGTACGCCGTCACCGGCGAGACGTCCTGGCTGCAACTGGCCGGGGAACTCCTCGACCTGGTGCTGCTGCACTTCACCGACGAGGCGTCCGGCGCGCTGTACGACACCGCCGACGACGCCGAACAGCTGATCCGCCGCCCGCAGGACCCCACCGACAACGCCGCCCCGTCCGGCTGGAACGCCGCCGCCGGAGCGCTGCTCGCGTACGCCGCGTACACCGGCTCGGCGCGCCACCGCACCGCCGCCGAACGGGCGTTGGGCATCGTCGCCACCCTCGGTGCCCGCGCCCCCCGGTTCACCGGCTGGGGCCTGGCGGTCGCCGAGGCGCTGCTCGACGGCCCCCGCGAGGTCGCCGTGGTCGGCCCCGCCGACGACCCGGCCCGGGCCGCGCTGCACCTGGCCGCGCTGCGCTCCACCGCGCCCGGCGCGGTGGTCGCCGTCGGGGAGCCCGGCGACACCGAGGTGCCGCTGCTCGCCGACCGCCCGCTGCTGGACGGCCGGCCCGCCGCGTACGTGTGCCGGCACTTCGTCTGCGAGCGTCCGACGGCCGAGGTCGCCGAACTGGAGGAGCGGCTGCGCGGCTGAGCCCCGGGGCGGGCCGGCCGGATAACCGGTGGCCGCCGGCGGCGGGGCCGGGAGAGGATGCGGCATGGGCTGGACACTCACCACGTCACTGGACGAATTCCGGGCCGCCGCGGGCGATTTCCTCGCGGCCCACGCCGCCGAGAACACCGTGCTGCTCACCATCGTCGACCGCGTCGACCGGGACGGCCCGCAGGTCTACGGCGAGGCCCCGCCGCGCTACGGCTGGTGGCGGGAGCCGGACGGCACCGTCACCGGCGCCACCCTGCGCACCCCGCCGTACGGTCAGCGCCTGGGCCGGATGACCGGGGCCGCCGCCGAGGAGCTCGCCCGGCTGCTCGCCGAAGGGCCGCAGCGGCCGGACGACGTCGGTGGCGGGCAGGAGAGCGTGCTCGTCTTCGCCCGGGAGCTGGAGCGGCTCACCGGCCGTGGCTGGACCGTCGCCTCCAAGGAACGGCTCTACCGGCTGGGGGAGTTGACGCCGCCGCCGGCCCCGCCGGCCGGGCGGGCCCGGCTCGCCGTTCCCGCGGAGCGGGAGCTGATCGCCCGGTGGCTCGCCGCGTTCGCCGCCGAGGCGGGGGTGAACGTCCCCGGAGACCTGCTGGCCGACGCCGACCAGCGGATCGCCGCCGGCACCCTGCTGGTCTGGGAGGACGACGGCGCCCGGGTCACCTCCCTCGCCGGGGCGAGCCCGGCCGTCGCCGGGATGTCCCGGATCGGCCCCGTCTACACCCCGCCGGAGCGGCGCGGCCGCGGCTACGCGAGCGCCCTGACGGCGGCGGCCTCCGCCCACGCGACGGCCGGCGGTGCGGCCGAGGTGCTGCTCTACACCGATCTCACCAACCCCGTCAGCAACGCGATCTACCAGCGCATCGGCTACGTCCCGGTCGGGGACGCGCTGCACGTCGTCTTCCAGTAGGGCGCGGGCCCCTGGGGGCGGCGCGCCCCGCCGCCCCGCCGCGCGCGTCCGGGCCCCGGGGGAGCACCAGCTCTCCCGGGGGCCTTCTCACGTCCTGCGGTAGCCCGGGTGGACGCCGGGGGTGAGGCCCTGCTGGGCGGCGACGCGGGAGAGCAGGGCGGTGAGGTGCGCGTGCTCCTCGGGGGTGAGGGAGCGGGTGACGTCCTGCTCGTGGGCGAGGGCGGTCTCGCGGAGGCGGGCGAGGAGGGACAGGCCCCGGTCGGTGAGGTGCAGCGCGTAGAGGCGGCGGTCCTCCGGGTTGCGGCGGCGTTCGATCAGGCCGCGCTGCTCCAGGCCGTCCGCGAAGGGGACGAAGCGGCTCGGCGGCATGCCCAGGGCGTCGGAGAGCTCGCGCTGGCTGCGGCCGGGGGTCTGGACCAGCAGCCGGAGCAGACCGGCCTGGGCGGGGGTGAGGTCGAGATCGGCGATGCGCCGGGCGAAGCGCTCGGCGGCGTGGGCGCCGAGCTGGGCCAGCAGGAAGGCCGCGCCGCCGCCGGGGGGGCCGGACGGCGGGCCGCCCGGGGTGCCGCCCGGGGTGCCGCCCGGGGTGCCGTCGCCGTGCCAGGGCTTCTCGGGATCCGTGCTCATGGGGACATCGTACCCGTTTGACAATCGTTCCACGATGTAATCATTATCGTGAGTACATCGATTCCGGGAGGAACCATGCGTGCCACCACCCCGCCCCCGACCACCCCGCCCCCGACCAGTCCCCCGGCGGCCGCCCCGCCGCCGGCCGCCGCTCGCGCCGGGCGACCGCAGAGCGGGCCGCCGCTGCTCGCGCCCGCGATCTCCACCGCCGCGCTGACGGTCGCGTACACGGTGGTGAACCGGGCCACCCCGCGCCCGGACGCCACCGGTGCCGAAGTGGTGCGGTACGCGCAGGAGCACGGGGGCGACGCCCGGCTGGGCGCGCTGCTGCTGCTGGCCGCGTCGGTGCCGCTGGCGCTGTGCGCGGCGGTGCTCTACCGGCGGCTGCGGGCGCTCGGGATCACCGCGCCGGGCTCGGCGATCACGCTGGTGGGCGGAGTGCTGGCGGCGGCCGCGCTGGTGCTGTCCGCGGCCGGGGCGTGGGCGGGCGGCCGCCTGTCGGCGGACGCGCCGCCCGCGCTGGGCCGGGCGCTGGCGGACGTCTCCTTCCTGGCCGGCGGCCCCGCGTTCGCGGCCGGGTTCGGCCTGCTGGCCGCCGGGGTCTCGGTGTCCGCGCTGCTGACGGGGCAGCTGCCGCGGGCGGTGACGTGGTCGGGTCTGGTGGTGGCCGCCGCCGGGATGCTCGCGCTGCTCGCCCTGGTGGCGGACGGCTTCATGTACCTGCTGCCGGTGGTCAGGTTCGGCGGGCTGGTGTGGCTGCTGTTCGCCGCCGCGCTGCTGCCGGTCTCCCGTCGGCGCTCCAACAGCACTCACAACCAGGGGAGTTGATCGTCATGACCGGGAACTACCCGGAGCTGGCCGGCCGTACGGCCGTGATCACCGGCGGCTCGCGCGGGATCGGCCCGCGCGGCATCCGGGTCAACTGCCTCGCTCCGTCCGCGATCCTGACCGAGCGGGTGGAGGCCCGGATGCCCGCCGAGGTGCGGGCGAAGGTCGCCGCGACCCACCCGCTGGCCCGGCTCGGCACCCCGCAGGACGTGGCGGACGCCGCGCTGTTCCTGGCCTCCGACGGCGCGGGCTGGCTCACCGGCCTGACCATCGACGTCGCGGGCGGGCGGATCACGAACTAGCGCGGGAAGGGCCGGAGTTCACTCCCAGTCCCAGCGCAGGCCGAGCAGGCAGGGCGGCAGGTCGGCCGCCACCAGGTGCGCGCAGTGGTGCCCGTCCAGGGTCAACTCCTCGATCTCCAGCGGGGAGTGGCCCGGCGTGCGCTGGGTGAAGCGGTCGCAGCGGACGGGCAGCGCGGTCGGCGCGAAGGTGACCTGCAGGACGTACTGGCCGGCGCCCGCGTTGAAACCGCGGACGTACTCGTGGCTGGGTCCGGACGACGGGGCCTCGTCGAAGCCGTAGCCGAGCAGGTGGGTGTCGCCGGTGCGCAGCCGGCGGTCCAGCAGCAGCTCGGCGACCAGCAGGTTCGCCGCGCCGTCGCGGCGGATCCGGCCGGGCCGGCAGTTCTCCTCGGCCCGGACCCGGACGCGCTCGATGTCGCAGCCCGGATCGCCCTGGTAGATGGCCAGGTAGCGGTCGACTCCGTCGCGGTGCGCGCGCAGCACGTGCTGGGAGTCGCGGCGCAGCAGCCGCCGGTCCGCGCCGACCCGGATCCGCTCGATGTGGGTGATGGTGTGCAGCCCGGTGTCGGGCGGCCCGGACAGCACGGCGAGCAGCCCGTCGACGGCCTCGGCCGGGCTGATCAAGTCCCGGTACGGGCGGACCGCCGGGCCGGCCGGGGCGGGGTCGGGGGCGTGGCGGCGGGGGCCGAGCAGCCGGGTCAGCGAGTGCTCGGGCAGCTCCAGCACCTCCTCCAACACCGCGACGGCGCGCAGGGATTCGGGTCGCTCCGGCCGCCGCAGCCCCTGCTGCCAGTAGCTGAGGCTGGTCACCCCGACCCGCACGCCGCGCTGCGCCAGCCGCTCGCGCAGCCGGTGCAGGGCGAGGCCGCGGGCGGCGATCGCGGCCCGCAGGGCGAGGTGGAACGGCCCGGTGCGCAGGGCCAGGGCCAGGTCGGGCGGTGCGGACGGCTGCTGCATGGCCACCTCCTCGATCGACCGTGAATATTCACACCTCCGGGCCGCCTTGTCATCGGCCCGGACGATATCCGCGCTGCCCAGGGCCGTCGCGTTCACACCGCCGGCCGCCCCGTTCACACCCCGGCCCCCCTGCCGGGCGAGGCCGTTGACCGGCGCACCGGCCCGGCCGGATGCTCTTCCCGCGCCGTCCGGACGCCGCCCCCCACACATCCACTCCTCGCCCCTGCCAGGAGGACAACCCCCATGCCACGCCTCCCGATCCGGCTGCGCCGGACGGTCGCCGCACTCACCCTGGGCGTCCTCGCCCCGGCCCTGAGCGCGGCCGCCACCACCCCCGCCCGAGCGGCCACCGCCCCCACGGTCACGGCCGCCGTCCCCGCCGCCGCCCAGGCCCCCGCACTGGCCGGCACCTCGCGGATCCTGAACCTCACCATGCAGGCCCAGCAGCAGAGCAACTGGTGCTGGGCGGCCGGCGGCAACACCATCGCCACCTACTACGGCTACGCCTACAGCCAGAACCAGTTCTGCAACCTGGCGTTCGGCCGCTCCGTCAACTCCTCCTGCCCCAACAGCCAGGCCAGCCTGGCCGAGGTGCAGAACGCGCTGTACCGGATCGGCATCAGCACCGGCTCGTACGTCAACGGCTACCTGCGCTACTCCACCGTGCAGACCGAGATCGACGCCGGCCGGCCGGTCGAGACGCGCATCCAGTGGAGCTCCGGCGGCGGCCACATGAACGTCCTGTACGGCTACGACGCCAACAGCGACTGGGTGTACTGGGGCGACCCGTGGCCCTCCAACTACCGCTACAACTGGGGCGACTACGACTACTACGTGAGCAACGGGTCCTTCTCCTGGACCCACTCCCTGTACCGGATCGGCGCGTGAGGAGCCACACCATGAGCAGCCACCGCGTCCGCGCCACCCGCGCCGCGACCGCCCTCGCGGCCGTCGCCCTCACCGTCGCCCTCGCCCCGGCGGCCCACGCCGCGGACACCCCCGCCGCGCTCGGCCCCGGCGACCTCGCCGCCGCCCGCAGCGCGGTCCAGGCGCCCGCCGTGATCGACCGGCTGGGGCACTTCTTCGCCCGCAAGGGCGTGCCGCCCATCCAGCGGCTCGGGACCGGCGCCGCCGACGAGGCCAGGGCGGCGAGCGCGGCCGCACCGCGCCTGACCGGCGAGACGGTGCCGGTCTACACCCTCTCCGCCGCCTTCGTCTCCGGTCGGGCCGGGACGCCGGTCGCCGAGGCCGGGTTCACCGCGACGACGGCCGTCGCCGCGGACGGACAGCGCGCCTCGGTCTGGGCCGCCGAGCAGGACGGCGGCTGGCGGGTGGTCAACATCGCCTCCGGCGGCGACGAGACCGACCACGCGGCCGAGGCCGCGGCGGACGGCGGCACCGCCTTCCGCGAACCCCAGATCGACGCCTGGTACGAGCTCAAGGACGGCCGCGTCCTCCCGCTCGACGAGGACGCCCGCCGCTCGGTCGGCGAGCACGGCACCACCGTCGCCGCCTACCAGCGGCTCGTCCACCAGCGCTACGGGGACAAGCTGCCCGGCTCCGGGTACGACGCCTCCGGCAAGGCGGGCGGCTTCGAGACGGCGGCCCCGGGCGGGAGCGCACCGGCGCTCGTCGCCGCGGGCGCCGGGTTGGGGCTGACGGCGCTGGCGGGTGCGGCGTTCGGGCTGCGGCGGCGCAGGGCCCGCGTCACGTACTAGCGCGGGGGAGCGGGAGCCCGAGGTTGCCGCAGGTCCGGGGGACGGACGCGCGGCGGTCCCGGGCTCCTGGCTCCTGTCTCGGCCGCAGCGGCACGGACCTCCGATGGGCTCCGGCCGCCGGCAGCTCGGACCCGCCGTTCCCCGGGCCCCGGCAGGGGCCTTCGCGCAGCTCGGACCCCTGCGTTTCAGGAACTGCCGGCGAAGGTGCGGCGGTAGGCGAGCGGGGAGACGCCGATCGCGGTGTGGAGGTGCTGGCGCAGGGAGACGGGGTTGGCGAAGCCGACGCGGGTGGCGATCTGGTCGATGCTGAGGTCGGTGGCTTCGAGCAGCTGGCGGGCCAGGGCGACGCGCTGCTGGGTGAGCCAGCGGCCGGGGCTCTGGCCCGTCTCCTCGTGGAAGCGGCGGGCGAAGGTGCGGGTGCTCATGGTCGCGTGGGCGGCGAGCCGGGCGAGGGTGAGCGGCTGGTGGAGCCGGGCGAGGGCCCACTCGCGGGTGGGCGCGGTGCCGGTGCTGCCGACGGTGGGGACGGGCTGCTCGATGTACTGGGCCTGGCCGCCGTCGCGCCAGGGCGGGACGACGCAGACGCGGGCGGCGTGGTTGGCGGCGGCGGTGCCGTGGTCGCCGCGCAGGACGTGCAGGAAGAGGTCGACGCCGGCCGCCGCGCCCGCCGAGGTGAGGATCCGCCCGTCGTCGACGAACAGCACGCCGGGGTCGAGCCGGACGCGCGGGAAGAGGCTGCGGAAGTGGTCGGCCAGGGCCCAGTGGGTGGTGGCGGGGCGGTCGTCGAGGAGCCCGGCGGCGGCGAGCACGAAGGCGCCGGTGCAGATGGAGATCAGCCGGGCGTCGGGCCGGACCAGGGCGAGCGCGGCGGCGACGGCCGGGTCGAGGTCGGGGGTGGTGGGGACGGGCGCGAACGGCGGGATCACCACGGTGTCGGCGGTGGCGAGGACCTCCGGCCCGTGGTCGGGCGTGACGGTGAAGTCGGCGTCGGCGCGGACGGGACGCCCGTCGACGGTGCAGGTGGACAGCCGGTAGAGGCCGCCGACGCTGCCGAACACCCGCTTGGGGATGCCCAGTTCGAACGGGTAGACCCCGTCCAGGGCGAGCACGGCGACCCGGTGCGGCTCGGCCGGCGCGGCGGACGGCAGGACGCACGACGGAGCGGCCGGCGCGGTGGACGGCAGGACGCACGACGGAGCGGCCGGCGCGGTGGACGGCGGGGCGGTGGCCATGGCGGACCTCCTGGCAGGATCCCATCGGACGGTGACCATCTTGCCACTCCCGGCGGACCGGCCGTCGCCGTCAGGCTGGGGGGCATGACGACAGACACCACGAACACCACGAACCCCGCGAACACGATGCGCGCGGTCAGCCAGGACGTCCTCGGCGGCCCCGAGGTGCTGCGGGTGGTGGAGCGCCCCCGCCCGGTGCCGGGCCCGAGCCAGGTGCTGGTCCGGGTGCGGGCCGCGGGCCTGAACCCGACCGACTGGAAGCACCGGGCCTCCGGCCTCTTCCTCGGCGAACCCCCGTTCGTGCTCGGCTGGGACGCGGCGGGCACGGTGGAGGCGGTCGGCCTCGGCGTCACCCTGTTCGCGCCGGGCGACGAGGTGTTCGGCATGCTGCCCTACCCGCACGGGGTCGGCTCGCACGCCGAGTACGCGGTCGGCCCGGCCCGGGCGTTCGTCCGCCGCCCCGACTCGGTGGACGTGGTGCAGGCGGGCGCGCTGCCGCTGGCCGCGCTGACGGCCTGGCAGGCACTGGTGGACACCGCGCGGGTCGAGGCCGGTGACCGGGTGCTGGTGCACGCCGCGGCCGGCGGGGTCGGGCACCTGGCGGTGCAGATCGCCAAGGCCCGCGGCGCGTACGTGATCGGCACCGCCAGCGCGGGCAAGCACGACTTCCTGCGCCGGATCGGGGTGGACGAGCCGGTCGACTACCGGGCGGTGGACTTCGCCGAGGCGGTGCGCGACGTGGACGTGGTGCTGGACACCATCGGCGGCGAGTACCAGACGCGTTCGCTGCGCACGCTGCGCCGGGGCGGTCTGCTGGTGTCGATCCTGCCCGTCCCGGTCGAGGGCCTGGCCGAGGAGGCGGACCGGCTCGGGGTGCGGACCGCGATGCTGCTGGTGGAGGCCGACCACGCGGGCATGACCGCGGTCGCCGACCTCGCCGAGCGCGGCCTGCTGCGGGCCGAGATCGCCGGCACCTTCCCGCTGGCCGAGGCCGCGAAGGCGCACGAGGTGGGCGACGGCGGCCGGGTGGCGGGCAAGCTGGTGCTGCTCGCGGACTGACCGCCCGGAGCGCCCGGCCCCCGTCCGCCGGAGCCCGAACCCGAGCCCGCGCCGGAGCCGGACCGGGCCCGAACCGGAGAGCTCCCTACGGGATTCCCCCCTCTGTTGTTGCCGTGTTGTTGATCCCCCGTTCGCCCTCGGTGAGTGCCGAACATGTCACCGTAGGTGGGGAGTTCTCTGACGACGTGTCAGAAGACCTGTCGGCTGGCGGGAGGTTCGCCGATGGAGTACGGTGCGGCGCGGTTCTGGAGCGGCGTGGTCGGTGTGCTGGCCGCGCTGGCCGTCATAGCCGGGTACCTGATCGGCGGAGCCCGCCTGGTGTGGGGGGTCTCCGCGGTCGAGGTGCTGGCCGTGATGGCCTGGGTCGGGTACCGGTTCCGGGGGCGGGCCCACCGGCGGAGGACGGGCGAAGGGCCCGACGCGGCGCACTGCGAGCGCTGCCGTCGGGCCCGGGAGCGGCTGGAGGCCAAGGTCCAGCCGGTCCGCCACTGACCGGGGGTCCTCAGGAGGTGGCGTTGTACGCCACCATCGAGACCCCCACGTACTGCACGATGAACGCGCCCAGGGTGAGGGCGTGGAACACCTCGTGGAAGCCGAACCAGCGCGGTGACGGGTCCGGGCGCTTGAGGCCGTAGACGACCCCGCCGATCGTGTAGAGCGCGCCGCCGACGATGATCAGCGTCAGGACGGTCGGGCCGCCCTTGTGCAGGAAGTCGGGCAGGAAGAACACCGCCGCCCAGCCGAGGGCGACGTAGCACGGGGTGTAGAGCCAGCGCGGGGCGCCGACCCAGAACACCCGGAAGGCGATCCCGGCCAGCGCGCCGCCCCACACCAGCCACAGCAGCACCTGCTGCCGCGCGCCCTCCAGCAGCAGCATGGTGAACGGGGTGTACGTCCCGGCGATGATCAGGAAGATGTTGGCGTGGTCGAGTCGGCGCAGCACCGCCTCGCCGCGCGGGCCCCAGGTGAAGCGGTGGTAGACCGCGCTCACCCCGAACAGCATCCAGGCGCTCACCGAGTAGACGACGCAGGCGATCCGCGCCGCGGTCGAGTCGGCCAGGCAGATCAACACGATTCCGGCGGCCAGGGCGGCCGGGAACATCCCGGCATGCAGCCAGCCGCGCCACTTGGGCTTCACGAGCTCCAGCGCTTCCGCGGTCATGGACAGCATCTTACGGAACCGTAGGTTACCCGCTCGTAGTGAAGTGGCGACTCTCACTTTTGTACGTTCTGGCGCATTGGGTCGGAGTGATCAAGGTCTCTCCCGGGCATGCGAGTGACATCGCGGAGCCCTTGAATCAGACACCGTGTAGTAAAGATCTCGTCAATGACGCCGAATTGACGAAGAAGTGGTGTCGATCCAGGGCTACCGTGTAACCACCCTCAACCCTTGCGAAGCCGTCTCCTGGCCGAGATGGTGTGAAACGGAGCGATCGTGCCGCCTCAGATCTCTGCGCTCGCCGAGTCCGCGCCCACCCGCCACCAGCGCCTGGTGGACTGGGTCAACGAGATTGCCGACCTCACCCAGCCGGACCGCGTCGTCTGGTGCGACGGCTCGGAGGAGGAGTACCACCGCCTCGCCGAGCAGCTCGTCGCCCAGGGCACCTTCACCAAGCTCGACGAGAACAAGCGACCGAACTCCTACTACGCGGCCTCCGACCCGTCCGACGTCGCCCGCGTCGAGGACCGCACCTTCATCTGCTCCGAGCGCGAGCAGGACGCCGGCCCGACCAACCACTGGAAGGCCCCCGCCGAGATGCGCGCCGTCTTCCAGGGCGAGGACGGCCTGTTCCGCGGCGCGATGCGCGGCCGCACCATGTACGTGGTGCCGTTCTCGATGGGCCCGGTCGGCTCCCCGCTGGCCGCGTACGGCGTCGAGATCACCGACTCCGCGTACGTCGCCGTCTCGATGCGCGTGATGACCCGGATGGGGCAGGCCGTGCTCGACCAGCTGGGCGAGGACGGCGAGTTCGTCAAGGCCGTGCACACGGTCGGCGCCCCGCTCGCCGAGGGCCAGGACGACGTGCCGTGGCCGTGCAACAGCACCAAGTACATCTCGCACTTCCCGGAGACCAGGGAGATCTGGTCCTACGGCTCCGGCTACGGCGGCAACGCCCTGCTCGGCAAGAAGTGCTACGCGCTGCGGATCGCCTCCACCATGGCCCGGGACGAGGGCTGGCTGGCCGAGCACATGCTGATCCTCAAGCTCACCCCGCCCTCCGGCGAGGTGAAGTACGTGGCCGCCGCGTTCCCCTCCGCCTGCGGCAAGACCAACCTGGCCATGCTCCAGCCGACCATCCCGGGCTGGAAGGTCGAGACCATCGGCGACGACATCGCCTGGATGCGGTTCGGCGCCGACGGCCGGCTCCGCGCGATCAACCCGGAGGCCGGCTTCTTCGGCGTCGCCCCCGGCACCGGCGAGGACACCAACGCCAACGCGATCAAGACCCTGTGGGGCAACACCGTCTTCACCAACGTCGCGCTGACCGACGACGGCGACGTGTGGTGGGAGGGCCTCACCGAGGAGCCGCCCGCGCACCTCACCGACTGGCGCGGCAACGACTGGACGCCCGCGTCCGGCACCCCCGCCGCCCACCCCAACGCGCGCTTCGCCGTCCCCGCCGCGCAGTGCCCGACCATCGCCGCGGAGTGGGAGGACCCGGCCGGCGTGCCGATCTCGGCGATCCTGTTCGGCGGCCGCCGGGCCACCGCCGTCCCGCTGGTCACCGAGTCCTTCGACTGGCAGCACGGCGTCTTCCTCGGCGCCAACATCGCCTCCGAGAAGACCGCCGCCGCCGAGGGCACCGTCGGCGAACTGCGCCGCGACCCGTTCGCGATGCTGCCGTTCTGCGGCTACAACATGGGCGACTACTTCGCGCACTGGCTGAAGATCGGCGCGGACGCCGACCCGGCGAAGCTGCCGAAGATCTACTACGTCAACTGGTTCCGGAAGAACGCCGACGGCCAGTTCGTGTGGCCCGGCTACGGCGAGAACAGCCGCGTCCTGAAGTGGATCGTCGAGCGCCTGGAGGGCACCGCGGCCGGCGTCGAGACGCCGATCGGCGTGCTGCCCGAGGTCGACGGCTTCGACCTGGACGGGCTGGAGATCCCCGACGCGGACCGGGAGCTGCTGTTCACGGTCGACAAGGAGATCTGGAAGCAGGAGGCCGCGCTCGTCCCGGCCCACCTGGAGCTGTTCGGCGAGCACACGCCGAGCCAGCTGTGGGACGAGTACCGGGCGCTGGTCAAGCGGCTCGGCGACTGACAGGAGCGTCCGCCCCGCGCCCCTCCCGGGAGGGGCGCGGGGCGGACGCGCGCCTCACGGCTGCACGTAGCCGGCCAGGAAGTCGCCGATCCGGGTGACCGCGTCCGTGATCTCCTCCGGGCGCGGGAGGGTGACCAGGCGGAAGTGGTCCGGGTCGGGCCAGTTGAAGCCGGTGCCCTGGACGATCAGGATCCGCTGGGAGCGCAGCAGGTCCAGGACCATCTGCGCGTCGTCCTTGATCTTGTAGACCTGGGGGTCGAGCCGGGGGAAGGCGTACAGCGCGCCCTTCGGCTTGACGCAGGAGACGCCGGGGATCTCGTTCAGCAGCTCGTACGCGGCGTCCCGGGAGGCGAGCAGCCGGCCGCCGGGCAGGATGAGGTCCCGGATGGACTGCCGCCCGCCGAGCGCCGCGGCGACCGCGTGCTGGGCGGGCATGTTGGCGCACAGCCGCATCGAGGCGAGCACGTTGAGGCCCTCGATGTAGGAGCGGGCGCGGTGCCGGTCGCCGGAGAGCACCATCCAGCCGGAGCGGAAGCCCGCCACCCGGTAGGACTTGGACATGCCGTTGAAGGTGACGCAGAACAGGTCGGGCGCCAGGGTGGCCAGCGGGACGTGCTCCACGCCGTCGTAGAGGATCTTGTCGTAGATCTCGTCCGCGTAGATCACCAGCCGGTGCCGGCGGGCGAGTTCGGCGATCCCCTCCAGCAGCTCGCGCGGGTACACCGCGCCGGTGGGGTTGTTGGGGTTGATCACCACGATCGCCCGGGTGCGGTCGGTGATCTTCGCGGCGATGTCGGCGAGGTCCGGGTACCACTCGGCCTGCTCGTCGCAGCGGTAGTGCACCGCGGTGCCGCCGGCCAGCGAGACCGAGGCCGTCCACAGCGGGTAGTCGGGCGCCGGGACGAGCACCTCGTCGCCGTCGTCGAGCAGCGCGGTCATGGCCAGCTGGATCAGCTCGGACACGCCGTTGCCGAGGTACACGTCCTCGACCGACAGGCCGTGCAGGCCGCGCTCCTCGTAGTGCATGACCACGGCGCGGCGCGCCGAGAGCAGGCCCTTCGAATCGCCGTAGCCGTGCGCGGAGTTGAGGTTGCGGAGGATGTCCTGGAGGATCTCCGGCGGGGCCTCGAAGCCGAACGCGGCGGGATTGCCGGTGTTGAGCTTCAGGATGCGGTGGCCCTGGTCCTCCAGCCGCATCGCCTCGTCGAGCACCGGACCGCGGATGTCGTAGCAGACATTGGCGAGCTTGCTGGACTGGATGACCTGCATACCCGCCTACTTTACGGGCGCGTCACACCGATCACCGCGTGGTGTTCGCCACCTGGACACGGACGGGCGAACGCCGCCGGACGGTAGGGTCGCGACCGGGCGCCGGGGTTCGCCCGGCGTCGCGCGCGCGGTGGGAATCGTCGGACGAGCCCCAGGGGAGGGCCGGATGGTCGGGGCAGTGGTCGGGGCAGTGGTCGGAGCCGTGCTGGGGCTGCTCGCGGGGGTGCCGTCGCGGGCGGCGGTGACGCGCTTCGCGGTGGCGCCCGGCGAGCCGTGGCGCGACTGCCTGCCCACCCCGCTCGGCCGGTGCGTCCGGCACGGCGGGACGGTCGGCCCGCCGCCGCTGTCGGTCGAGGCGGCCGCCGCGGTGCTCGGCGCGGCCCTGGGGGCCTGGGCGCCGGGGCGGTGGCTGCCGGTGCTGGTGTGGCTGGCCCTGTTCGGCACCGTGCTGGGTTTCGTGGACGCCGCGGTGAAGCGACTGCCGGACGCGCTGACGCTGCCGCTGTTCCTGGGCACCGCCGTCCTGGTGCCGCTCACCGATCACCGCCCGGCGGTGTGGCTGCGCTGCGCGCTGGCGGCGGCCGGCCTCGGGCTGGTGTTCCTGCTGCTGGCGCTGCTCGCCCCGGTGGGCCTGGGCGACGCCAAGCTGGCGCCGAGCCTGGGCGCGGTGCTGGGCCTGGCGGGCTGGCGGGCGGTGTACGCGGGTGTCCTCTATATGTGGGTGATCGCGGCGCTGTGGGCGGTGGCCCTGCTGGTGCTGCGCCGGGCGGGCCGCCGCAGCGAGCTGGCGTTCGGCCCGGCGATGCTGCTGGGCACCCTGGCGGCGGTGCTGGCGGCGGCCGGGAACTGACCTGGCGGGACGTCGACCCCCCTGCCGGTGGAGGACGGTGGCCGAACCATCGGCCCGCAGCGTCGAATCGGCCGCGCCGGCCGCCGGGGAGTCCGGCGGGCACGGCGCGCCGCCGGCTGACCGGCCCGGGAATGGGCGGGGCCCGCCGTACCCCAGCGGTACGGCGGGCCCCTGTGTCGTGCACCTGCCCCACCCTCGAGGAGCGGCGCACTGGCTCGTCGGTTACTGCATGCCGTGCGCGAAGGCGCCGACGTTGTTGGAGAAGTCGTTGCCGTTGTTGGCGTCCCAGTTGGTCGACCAGGTCATCGCGCCGCGGATGGTCGGCCACTTGGCCGGCGGGACGAAGCTGCCGCAGTGGTTGCCGGTGGCCAGGCAGTCCAGCGCGTTGTTCACCACGGTGGAGTTGACGTAGCCGCCGCCCGCCGCCTTGGTGGAGGCCGGGACGCCGATGCCGACCTGGTCCGGACGCAGGCCGCCCTGGATGTGGGTGCAGACCTGCGCGGTGATGAAGTCGATGGTGCCCTGGTTGTAGACCTTGCCGTCGCAGCCGTTCATGCCGCCCGAGTTGTAGAACTGGGTGTTGACGACGGTCAGGATGTCCTTGGTGGCGAGGGCCAGCTGGAAGTACGCACCGGAGGTGGAGTACATCCCGATGGTCTCGGGCGCCATGGTGAGGATGAAGTTCGGGCCGACCTTGGCCGCCAGGGTGTGCAGCGCCTGCGCCATGTAGGTCGAGTTGACGCCGTTCTCCAGGTCGACGTCGATGCCGTCGAAGCCGTACTGCTGGATCAGCTTGTAGGCCGAGTCGGAGAACGCGGTGGCGGCGACGGAGCTGCCGACCGAGATGGCGCCGTTCTGGCCGCCGATGGAGAGGACGACCTTCTTGCCGGCCGCGTGCTTGGCGGCGATGTCGGCCTTGAAGTCGGCGTCGGTGTAGCCGCCGAGCTTGGTGGCCAGCGCCGGGTCCAGGGTGAAGGAGATGCCGCCCTGGGTGGTGGTCGCGTCGGCGAAGGAGACCGCGATGATGTCGTACGCGGACTGCACGTCGCGCAGCTTCTGGACGGTCGAGCCGTTGTCGAAGTTCTGCCAGTAGCCGGTCAGGACGTGCTTCGGCAGGGTGCTGTTCGACGGCGGGTTGCTGGTGCTCGACGAGGCGGACGGCGACGGCGAGGCGGAGGCCGAGGGGGAGGCGCTCTGCGAGGGTGAGGCCGACGCGGACGGCGAGGCGCTCTTGGTCGGCGAGGCGGAGGCCGAGGGGGAGGCGCTCTTGGTCGCGGAGGCCGACGGGGTCGGGGAGGCGGTGCCGCCCGGGCCGATCAGCTGGATGTCGTCCGCGTAGTACGTGGGCTGGCCGTACCAGCCGTGCACGTACAGCGTGACGCTGGTGGTGCTCGCGCCGGTGGTGAAGGTGGTGTTCAGCTGGTTCCAGGCGCTCTGCGCGGACCAGGTGGACGGGTCGGTGCCGCCGGTGCCGCGGGCGCCCAGGTAGACGTACTGGCCCTGGACCCAGCCGTTGAGCGTGTAGGACGTGTTGGGGAGGACCGAGACGGTCTGGGTGCACTCCGCGGTGTCGCCGGCGCCGGGGGTGGCGGCCAGCGCGCCGGTGCCCGAGTGGACCGGGGTGGAGACGGCGGAGGTGCTGCCGACGCAGTTCCAGCCGGACAGGCCGGAGTCGAAGCCGCCGTTGTTGACCAGGTTGCCGACCGCGGCGTTCGCGCCGCCGGCCGACAGGGCCAGGCCGGTGCCGGCCAGGGCCAGCGCGGTCGCGGTGGCGAGGGCCGCCGGGATCTTGTTGCGGCGCCGGTGGGACGGCTGCTGGAGGGTACGGGCCATGACGGGCTCCAGTGCAGGAGAGTGGGGGTGTGGGTGTGGGGAGGCACGCTGGGAAGGGCGGGGAGAGCCGCCGCGGTGGGGGTCGCGGCGGCTCCGCTGTGGGGGAGGGTCCGTGTGGTGCTGACCACACGCTGGACTAGACCAATGGCAAGCGTCAAGACCCGGAATCCGGTTTAGGGGCCGTTTAAGGATTCGGATACCGTTCCGTAGCTTGGCCCGTGCGCGCACTGTGACAAGACCGGTACCTGCGGTTTTGCCGCCGGTAAACCCGGGCGGAGTAGGCTGCCGCAGGGATTTCGCACCCGGAGCAACTCAGCACGGAGAGGCCGTTCACGATGGGTCTGCGCGATGTGGTGGAACGTACGCCGGGGCTGCGCACCCTGCTCGACAAGGCCTACCGGCTCTACGGCCGCCGGGTCGAGGTGCACCTGGCCAACACCCCGCACCACATCGGCGTGATCCTGGACGGCAACCGGCGCTGGGCCAAGGCCACCGGCGGCACCACCGCGTACGGGCACCAGCGCGGCGCCGACAAGATCAGCGAGTTCCTGGGCTGGTGCGCGGAGACCGACGTCCGGGTGGTCACCCTGTGGATGCTCTCCACCGACAACCTGGCCCGTCCCGCCGAGGAGCTCGTCCCGCTGCTGGGCATCATCGAGGACACCGTGCGCGGCCTGGCCGACAGCGGCCGCTGGAAGGTCCACCCGGTGGGCGCGCTCGACCTGCTGCCCGCCCGCACCGCCGAGGTGCTCAAGCACGCCTCCCAGGACACCGCGCACGTCGACGGCCTGACCGTCAACGTGGCGATCGGCTACGGCGGCCGCCAGGAGATCGCCGACGCCGTCCGCTCGCTGCTGCAGGAGCACGCCGGCCGCGGCACCTCGATCGAGGAGCTGGCCGAGGTGCTCGACGTCGAGCACATCGCCGAGCACCTCTACACCAAGGGGCAGCCCGACCCGGACCTGGTCATCCGCACCTCCGGCGAGCAGCGGTTGTCCGGTTTCCTGCTCTGGCAGTCCGCGCACAGCGAGTTCTACTTCTGCGAGGCCTACTGGCCGGCCTTCCGGAAGGTCGACTTCCTGCGGGCGCTGCGCGACTACCAGCTGCGCAACCGGCGGATGGGCCGCTGACCCCGGGTCAGGGTCCACTACCCGTGGGCCGGATGGGAAAACGTTCACCCGTTGTGATCCCGCCGTTCGCTCCGGCGCGAATGCGGGGCCCCTCGCCTGGGAATACACCCCTCAGACCGTCCCCCCGGCCAGCGGGGCCGCGGGGACCGGTGGGCCGCGGGTGACGTCGGGTCACCCGCTCTGGAGGGCTAGTGGTCAGTTCCAAGAGCCGCCGGACACCTGACCGGCGCACGTACGTCCTCGACACCAGCGTGCTCCTGGCCGACCCCCTCGCGATGACGCGCTTCGAGGAGCACGAAGTGGTCCTCCCGGTCGTCGTGGTGACGGAGCTGGAGGCCAAGCGGCACCACCCGGAGCTGGGCTACTTCGCCCGTCAGGCGCTGCGGATGCTGGACGACTACCGGGTCCGGCACGGCCGGTTGGACGAACCGATCCCGGTCGGCGAGCTGGGCGGCACCATCCGGGTCGAACTGAACCACTCCGACACCTCGATCCTCCCGGCCGGCTACCGGGTCGGCGGCGGCGAGGCGGACACCAGGATCCTCGCGGTCGCCCGCAACCTCCAGGCCGAGGGCTACGACGTCACCGTGGTCTCCAAGGACCTGCCGCTGCGGATCAAGGCCAGCTCGGTCGGCCTGCTGGCCGAGGAGTACCGGGCCGAGCTGGCGATCACCTCCGGCTGGACGGGCATGACCGAACTGCACGTCCCCGCCGACCGGGTGGACCAGCTCTTCGCCGGCCAGGAGCACGCGCTGCAGGTCGAGGGCGCCGAGCAGCTCCCCGTCCACACCGGTCTGGTGCTGCACTCCGAGCGCGGCCGGGCGCTGGGCCGGGTGGCCCCCGACGGCCGGGTGCAGCTGGTCCGCGGCGACCGCGAGGCGTTCGGCCTGCGCGGCCGCAGCGCCGAGCAGCGGATCGCCCTCGACCTGCTGCTCGACCCGGAGATCGGGATCATCTCGATGGGCGGCCGGGCCGGCACCGGCAAGTCCGCCCTCGCCCTGTGCGCCGGCCTGGAGGCCGTCCTGGAACGCCGCCAGCACCGCAAGGTGATGGTGTTCCGCCCGCTGTACGCGGTCGGCGGCCAGGAACTCGGCTACCTGCCCGGCAGCGAGGCCGAGAAGATGGGCCCCTGGGCGCAGGCGGTCTTCGACACCCTCTCCGCCGTCACCACGCCGGACGTGATCGAGGAGGTCATCTCCCGCGGCATGCTGGAGGTCCTGCCGCTCACCCACATCCGCGGCCGCTCGCTGCACGACGCCTTCGTGATCGTCGACGAGGCCCAGTCGCTGGAGCGCAACGTGCTGCTCACGGTGCTCTCCCGGATCGGCCAGAACTCCCGCGTGGTGCTCACCCACGACGTCGCCCAGCGGGACAACCTCCGGGTCGGCCGGTACGACGGCGTGGTCGCCGTGGTCGAGAAGTTGAAGGGCCACCCGCTGTTCGCCCACATCACGCTCACGCGTTCGGAGCGCTCGCCGATCGCCGCACTCGTGACCGAGATGCTGGAGGACATCCAGCCCTAGGCATAACGGGGCACAACGGTGCAAAGGGGCCTGGCGCATAGCGTCAGGCCCCTTCGGTGTCAGTCGAACTGACGTCGCCTCGGCGGGCCCGCGACCAAAGCCGCAGGTCGAAAAGTTTGTGAGATCCGCCACGGCACAGGGAATTGCGTAGACATACCCGCGTGCGGCATGGTGTGGGTTCTGTCAGGCCCCGCGTACGGCAATGCACGCCCGGTGACTCCGGTTCGACGGGCGGACAACTGAACACCGCAGAGCCGTACGCCGCTCGTCGCAGCCGCAGTTCCCGGGTGTTCCCGGGACGGCGGCCGAGCCCGAGCCTCCCGTGACCAGTGTTCGACGGAGGCCAGTGCCGGGGGCAGATACGCGCCCGTACGGTCACAGGACGGGCGACGCTGGAAGGAAACCATGTGACTCGGATCTCGGTCCGGGGAGTCGCTGTCGTCTCCGCCACCGCGGTGACCGCCGTCGGTGCCGTCGTGGGCGCGGCCTCTGGCAGTGAGGGCAAGGCCGACGTCCAGACGGTCGACGTCGCGAGCGCCACGCTGCTCGCCGACGCTCCCACCGGTGCGCAGGCCCAGAACGTCAGCGACGGCATCGGCCGCCAGGCGGACGCCCAGCAGGTCTCCGCCGACGCCGCCGCCAAGAAGGCGGCCGAGGAGGCCGCCCGGCAGAAGGCCGCGGCCGACGCCCAGGCCAAGGCCGACGCGGACAAGGCCGCCAAGGCCGCCGAGGAGAAGCGGCTCAAGGAGGAGGCCAACCGCGCCGCGGCGCGCAGCCTGCTGGCCACCGTCAGCCCCGGGTCCGTCCAGGACATGGCGCTGCAGATCGTCGGCGACCCGAACCAGTTCCAGTGCTTCAGCCAGATCGTGAAGCGCGAGAGCGGCTGGGACTACACCGCCACCAACGCCTCCTCCGGCGCCTACGGCCTGGTCCAGGCGCTGCCCGGCTCCAAGATGGCCTCGGCCGGAGCGGACTGGCGGACCAACCCCGAGACCCAGATCAAGTGGGGCCTCAGCTACATGAACAGCCGCTACGGCAGCCCCTGCGGCGCCTGGTCGTTCTGGCAGGCCCACAACTGGTACTAGGCCGCCCCCGGCCGAGCCCGCCCGCGCGCGTTCGAAGGGCCCCGGATCCCGCCCACGGGACCGGGGCCCTTCGCGCTGCCGCCGCGAGGCGGCGGCCACGACGACGGGCCGCCCCGCCCCGGCGACGCTGACCAGTGCGCCGCGGGCGGTGACGGCTCGGTGCGGACGCGGGGGAGCGGAGCGGGTCCTGGTTCCTCCGCTCCCGGCCGGTCCGCCTGCAGAAGGTCCGTTCTGCTCTCACCCCTTCCCCACAACCCTCCGATGAAACGTTCGTATATCGGGCGGTTTGCCGGTTTCCTCCGGCAGTCGGCCGAGACGCCCCCGGGGCCCGGCTCCCCGGCGGCGGGTAGCGTTCCTCACCGACGGCCGTGCGACCCGCGGCCACGGCAGACGAAGACGGGGGAGACCGGGCAGTGACGGAAGAGACGGGCGGTGGCCGCTGGCGCGGCATCGCCAAGATGGGAGCGGTCGCGGCCGGGCTGTTCGCCGCGGCCGAACGCCGCCGCCGCGCGGCCATCTCCGCCGAGGCGCACGTCCTCGCCAACGAGCAGGCCGTCGAACTCGCCGCCGAACGGGCCGCCCTGCGCACCGCCGAACGGACGGCCCGTCAACTGGCCGACCGCCAGGGCGGACCGGCGGGCGCACCGACCGCACCACCGGAAGGAGGGGCCGTGCGCACCGACGACACCGTCCCCGCCCCGCGCGACCCGCAACCCGCCGAGCACCAGTTCGGCAGTGCCCCGCTCGGCCGCCCCGCCAACCCGGTCGAGGCCGTGCCCTGGACCCTGCGGGTCGCCGCCGAGTCCACCTGGCGGCTGCTGCTGATCGGCGTCGCCCTCTACGTGGTCTTCCGGGTCATCGACACCCTCAAGCTGGTCGCCTTCGCCGTCGTCGCCGCCCTGCTGATCTCCGCCCTGCTCGAACCCACCGTCTCCTGGCTGCGCCGGCGCGGCGTCCCCCGGTCCCTGGCCGCCCTCGTCACCTTCCTGGCCGGCCTGGCCAGCATCGGACTGGTCGGCTGGTTCGTGTTCTGGCAGGTCTCCAGCAACCTCGACTCGGTCACCACCCAGGTCCAGAACGGCGTCCGGCAGCTGCGCGACTGGCTGCTCAACGGGCCCTTCCACCTCACCCCGGACCAGCTCAACAACTTCACCAACCAGATCACCACCGCCATCGGCAAGAACTCCGAGGCGCTCACCTCGGCCGGCTTCACCGGCGTCACCATCGCCGTCGAACTGCTCACCGGCGTGGTGCTCACCGCGTTCACCACCTTCTTCCTGCTCTACGACGGCGCCCGGATCTGGAGCTGGGTGCTGCGCGGGCTGCCCCGGCACTCCCGCTACGCGATGGCCGGCGCCGGCCCCAAGGCCTGGGCCACCCTCACCGCGTACGTGCGCGGCACCGTCACGGTCGCCTTCATCGACGCGCTCTGCATCGGCATCGGGATCAGCATGGTCGGCGTGCCGATGGCGATCCCGCTCGCGGTGATCATCTTCCTGGGCGCGTTCGTGCCGCTGGTCGGCGCGCTGGTCACCGGCACCATCGCGGTGCTGATCGCGCTGGTCACCACCAGCGTCGGCAAGGCGCTGGTGGTGCTGGTCATCCTGATCGGCGTCCAGCAGCTGGAGGGCCACATCCTGCAGCCGCTCATCCTCGGCCGCGCCGTCCGGGTCCACCCGCTGGGCGTCGTCCTCGGCGTCGCCGCCGGATCCATCATCGGCGGCATCCCCGGTGCGATCGTCGCCGTCCCGCTGATCGCCGTCACCAACACCGTCACCGGCCATCTGCGCCAACGCAACGCGGCGGGGCAGGAGGTCTTCCAGGCGATCGAGGCCGCCAGGAAGGGTTAGCGCCCCGCCGCGACACGAAAGGTCCGCCCGAGGAGAGAGCCTCTCCTCGGGCGGACCTTTCGTTCGACGTGCTCAGCGCGTCCAGCGCGCCCGCCGTGCTCAGCGGGGGAGCTGGGCCTCCGCGTCCAGCACCGCCGCGACGGCCTGGACGGTCGCGGCGATCTTGACCGCGGTCTGGATGACCTCGCGGTCGACGCCGGCCTTGCGCAGCACGCCCTCGTGGGAGTCGAGGCACTGGCCGCAGCCGTTGATCGCCGAGACGGCGAAGGACCACAGCTCGAAGTCGACCTTGTCGACGCCCGGGTTGCCGATGATGTTCATCCGCAGGCCGGCCCGCATCGACCCGTACTCCTTGTCGGAGAGCAGGTGCAGCGTCCGGTAGTAGACGTTGTTCATCGCCATGATCGCGGCCGCGCCCTTGGCGGCCTCGTAGGCCTCGGGCTTCAGGTTGGCCTTGGCCTCGGGCTCCAGCTCGCGCAGCACGACCGGGGAGCGGGTGGCCATCGCGCAGGCGAGGACGGTGCCCCAGAGCTGCTGCCCGGGCAGGTCGGAGTTGCCGATCACGGAGCCCAGGTTGAGCTTGAGGTCCTTGGCGTAGTCCGGCAGGGCGGCCTTGAGTTCGTCGAGCGCCATCGGTCAGCCGGCCAGCAGGGACTGGGCGTCGAGGGTGTCCTCGCCCTTGTTCCAGTTGCACGGGCACAGCTCGTCGGTCTGCAGGGCGTCGAGGACCCGCAGCACCTCCTTGGGGTTCCGGCCGACGGAGCCGGCGGTCACCATGACGAACTGGATCTCGTTGTTCGGGTCGACGATGAACACCGCGCGCTGGGCGGTGCCGTCCGCGCCCTCGACGCCGCAGGCCCGCATCAGGTCGTGCTTGACGTCGGCGAGCATCGGGAAGGGCAGGTCGCGCAGGTCCTTGTGGTCCTTGCGCCAGGCGTGGTGGACGTACTCGGAGTCGCCCGAGACGCCGAGGACCTGGGCGTCGCGGTCGGCGAACTCGTCGTTCAGCTTGCCGAACGCGGCGATCTCGGTCGGGCAGACGAAAGTGAAGTCCATCGGCCAGAAGAACACCACGCGCCACTTGCCCTCGTAGGACTTGTGGTTGATCTCGGCGAAGGCGTTCGCGGCGTCGAGGTCCACGCAGGCGTTGAGTTCGTACTCGGGGAACTTGTCACCGATCGTCAGCACGTTCGCTTCTCCAGGGTTTGGGACGAGGGTTGTCCGGATTGCGGACATTTCCCAGCGTCGCACATGGCTACTGATCAGTGAAATCGGTTCTGCCGCCGGTCGCGATAGGCAAGTCCGATCAGTGCGGCAGACTGGGAGGGAGCACCACCGTCGGCAGGAGGCAGCACCGTGAAACCCAGCGCGCCCCGCACCCCCACCGTCTCCCAGCTGCGGGCCTTCGCGGCGGTCGCCGAGCACCGGCACTTCCGGGACGCCGCCGCGGCGATCGGCACCAGCCAGTCCGCGCTGTCCGGGGCGGTCGCCGCGCTGGAGGAGTCGCTCGGCGCGCAGCTGGTCGAGCGGACCACCCGGCGGGTCGTGATCACCCCGCTCGGGGAGCGGATCGCCGAGCACTCCCGCCGGGTGCTGTCCGCGCTGCACGCGCTCACCGAGGAGGCCGAGGCCGCCCGCCGCCCGTTCACCGGGCCGCTGCACCTCGGAGTGATCCCCACCGTCGCACCGTACCTGCTGCCCGCCGTGCTGCGACTGGTCCGCGACGCCTACCCCGACCTCGAACTGCACGTCCACGAGGAGCGCACCCCCTCGTTGCTGAGCGGCCTCGGCGACGGGCGGCTCGACCTGCTGCTGCTCGCGCTGCCCGCCGGCGGGGCGCTGCCGGTGGCCGAGATCCCGCTGTTCGACGAGGACTTCGTCCTCATCGTGCCGCCCGAGCACGAACTCGCCGGACGGGTCGACGTGCCCCGCGACGCCCTGCTCGACCTGGACGTCCTGCTGCTGGAGGAGGGGCACTGCCTGCGCGACCAGGCGCTCGACATCTGCCGCGAGATCGGCGCCGAACCGGCCGGCGGCAGCACCCGGGCCGCCGGGCTCTCCACCCTGGTCCAACTGGTGGCCGGCGGCCTCGGCGCCACCCTGCTGCCCGCCACCGCGCTCGACGTCGAGACCGGACGCACCGACCGCCTCGCCGCCGTCCGCTTCGCCCGCCCCGCCCCCGGCCGCCGCATCGGCCTCGCCCACCGGCCCGGCTCCGCCCGCACCGGCGAGTACGCCCGCTTCGCGGCGGCCCTCCGCGAGGCCCTGCGGGGCCTGCCGGTCCGCCTCGCCGCCTGAGCCGTCTGAGCCGCCTGAGGGCCCGGCTCACCCGGACGGGCGACGGCCGCGGCGTGCTGGCGGGTTGACGCCGCGTCATGTCCGCCTCCCGGCCGGGCGGGTGGGCGGACCGGGGCGTGGGCATAACCGCTCCGAGGGGGTGGTCCGGTGTACGTGTCGCGGATCAGGGTGTCCGGAGTGAAGTGCTTCACCGGCGCGCGGGAGGTCGACCTGACGATCCCGCCCGGCCCGGGGTGGACGGTGTTCGCCGGGCCGAACGGCAGCGGGAAGAGCACCCTGCTGCGGGTGCTCGCGACGGCGCTCGGCGCCCTGCCCTCCGGCCCCGCCGCCCGCTGGGGCGTCGACGGCTGGGTCCAGGCCGACCCGGCCCCGCGCTGGCGGGTCGGCGACCCGCAGGGCGCCCCGCGCGCCCGCTACCTGCCGCGCGCCGAGGGCCGCCGCGTCCCGCTGGACGCCGAACTGACGGCCGAGGTGCTGCCGGCCGGCTGGCGGGTCAGCGACCCGGAACGGCAGTACGTCGCCCGCGGCGACCTGGAACTCCCGCTGGACGAACTCGGCGACGGCACCGCCGGGTTGGCCCGCCTGGTCAGCCGGCTCGCGGCCGACCAGGCCACCCCGGGCCCGGTGCTGCTGGACGACGTCGACCGGCACCTGCACCCCCGCTGGCAGCAGCGGATCGGCCCGTGGCTGACCGAGCGCTTCCCGCACGCCCAGTTCCTGGTCACCACCCACAGCCCGTACGTCTGCCAGGCCGCCGACCCCGGCGCGCTGATCCGGCTGCCCGGCCCCGACGAGGAGCGCGCCCCGTACCGGCTGGACGAGGAACTGCGGCAGCGGGTGCTGTACGGCAGCGGCGAGGACACCGCGCTGTCCGAACTGTTCGCGCTGCCCAGCGCCTACTCGCCCGCCGCCGAGGCCGAACGCCGGCTGCTGGTGCGCCTGGAGCGCAAGATGTACGCCGGGCAGGCCAGCGAGGCCGAACTCGCCGAGTACCGCGTGCTGGGCGCCAAGCTGAACAGCTCGCTGACCGCCCGGGTCGACGAGGTCACCGCCCGGCTGCTCGGCAGGGACGGATGATCCCGCTCCGACGGCCGCCGCTGCAGCCCCGGCTGGCCGCCGAACTCGCCCGCGCCACCGACCGGATACGCGTCGAAGGCCCCAGCACCGCCACCGGGCGCGCCGCCTGGCGCCGCGCGCTGCGGCCCAAGGCCCAACTGCGGCTGATGCTGCGGCAGATGGCACCCGGCCTGGAGCGCTGCATGTACTGCGGCGACAACCTGGGCACCGACATCGACCACTTCGAACCGATCGCCCAGGCCCCGCTGCGCACCTTCGACTGGCAGAACCACCTGCTGGCCTGCGCGCACTGCAACAGCAACCGCAAGCGCGACCGCTTCCCGCGCGACCCCGCCACCGGCGACGGCCTGCTGGTCGACCCCTGCCGCGAGGACCCGGCCGACCACCTGCGGCTCTACCTGGACTCCGGTGCCTACGACCCGCTGACCGTCCGCGGCGAGGCCACCATCGAGGTGTTCGGCCTCAACGAGCGGCCCGAACTGGTGCGCGGCCGGCGGATGATGTTCGCCGTGGTCAAGGCGCTGCTGCTGACCTGGCGGGCCGCCACCACCCCGGCCGAGGCCGCCGAGTACGCCGCCGCCCTGCGCGAGATCCACCACGCCGACGTGCTGCGCACCGTCCTCGCCCTGCGCCGCAGCCGCCCGCTGGCACTGGCCGTGCTCGGCCCCGACGTGCTCGACGCGCTCGACCTGCTCGCCGCCGCCGAGCACGGCGACCGGCTGCTCGGAGAAGCCTCCTGACCACCCGTCAGGGGCGCGGGCCGGGTCGGGCGCCGGAAGATTCCGGCGCCCCCCGGTGTTGGCCGGAGGCATGAGGATCGGCGAAGCCGCGCGCGCCAGCGGCGTCAGCGCGAGGTCACTGCGGCACTACGAGGACGAGGGGCTGATCGTCCCGGGCCGGTTCGACAACGGCTTCCGCGACTACTGCCAGTCCACGATCGACCGGGTGCTCGTCATCCGCTCGCTGCTGGAGTCGGGGCTGCCCGTGCGGCTGATCAGGGAGGCCCTGCCGGGGCCCGCCGACGCGACCGGCGCCGGAACCGGCCCGGCGGACGAGGAGTTCCTGCGCGAGGTGCGCGACCACCGGGACCGGCTCGCCGCCCGCATCGCCGTCCTCGGCGAGCAGCGGGCGGCGCTCGACGCCTACCTCGGGGCGGCGTCCCGCACCGGCCCCCGTCCGCCGCTTGCCCTTGACGCAAGTGTCAGGGTCCTACGTTCGGCACATGGAGACCAACGAGCAGCGGAACACCGATGAGCGGACGGCGCGGGCCCTGGTCCAGCGGTCGCACCAGGGCCCCCGGGACATGGTCCTCACCACCGGGCACCCCCGCCCCGAGCCGGGGCCCGGCGAGTACCTGATCCGGGTCGGCGCCGCCGGAGTCAACTTCGCGGACGTCATGCAGACCCGCGGGACGTACGCGGACGGCCCCCGGGCCCCCTACGTGGCGGGCTTCGAAGCCGCCGGTGAGATCGTGGGCGTCGGACCGGACGTCGCCGATCCGCTCCCGCTCGGCACCCGCGTCATCGGCACCGGCCCGGGCGCGTTCGCGCAGTACACGACCATGCCGGCGGCCGGGGTGCTCCCGGTGCCGGCCGGCTGGAGCGACGCCGAGGCGCTCGGCATGGTGCTGAACTGGGCGACCGCCCTGGCGGCGCTGAAACCGCTGGGAGGGGTCGAGGCCGGCGAGACCGTGCTCGTCCACGCCGCGGCCGGCGGCGTGGGGCAGGCCGCCGTCCGCCTCGCCCGCCACTACGGCGCGCGCGTGGTCGCCACCGCTTCGCCGGCGAAGCACGACACCGTCAAGGCGCTCGGCGCCGACGAGGTCCTGGACGGCCGGCGCCCCGACCTGGCCGAGGAGATCACCCGGCTGACCGGCGGGGTCGACCTGGTCCTGGAGTCGGTGGGACGGGCCACCTTCGGGGCGAGCCTGGCGGTCACCAAGCCCTTCACCGGACGCGTCGTGGTGTTCGGCGCCGCCTCCGGCGACGCCGCCCTGACCACGCACGACCTGGTCTTCACCCACCGGGTCCAGGTCAAGGGCCTGCACATCGGCGCGCTGGCGGCCGAAGTCCCGTCCCTCTACCGGTCGCTGATCGCCGAGATCGAGGCACTCGTCGCCGCCGGCGTCTACCCGCCCGGCAGCCCGCTGGTCCACCCGCTGGCCGACGGCCCGGCCGTACTGGAGAGCCTCGAAGCCGGCCTGACCAGCGGCAAGCACGCCCTCGACCCCTGGCGCTAGGTCCCGTCCGGTCGGTCCTGCCGGATCAGTGCTCGATCCGCTGCTCGAACCAGACCACCTTGCCCGCACCCAGCCGGGTCGCCCCCCAGCGGTCCGCGCACCTGGCGACTATCTGCAGGCCGCGCCCGCGCTCCTCCTCCGGGCCGGCCCGGCGGGTGCGGGGCAGCGCCGGGGAGTCGTCGCCGACCTCGCAGCGCAGCAGCGAGGTGCGCACCAGGCGCAGCGTCACCGGCCGGGTGGCGTGCTGGATCGCGTTGGTGACCAGCTCGCTGACCATCAACTCGCAGCTCTCCGCCAGGTGTTCCAGACCCCAGCGGCGCAGCGCGTGCCCCGCCAGCCGGCGCGCCCGGCCCGGTGTCTCGTGCCGCGGCTGCAGGTGCCAGTGTGCGACGTCCTCGGCCGGGATGCCGTCGAACGCGGCCGCCAGCAGCGCGATGTCGTCGGCCCGGTCGCCCGGCGGCAGGATCCGCAGCGCCTCCTGGCACAGCTGGTCCGGGGTGAGCCGGTTGCCGCCCGCCAACCGGGCCCGCAGCAGCTCCAGACCGGTGCCCAGCGGGCGGCGGCGGGTCTCCACCAGGCCGTCGGTGAACAGCAGCAGCGCCGAGCCGGGCGGCGCGGGCAGCTCCACCGAGGAGAAGTCCACCCCGCCGACGCCGATCGGCGCGCCCGGGGGCAGCTCCAGCAGCTCGCTGCCGCCGTCCGGGCCGATCAGCACCGGCGGCACGTGCCCGGCGTTGGCGATCCGCACCCGGCCCGCGATCGGGTCGTACACCGCGTACACGCAGGTCGCCAAGTGGTGCTCGCGGCCCAGGCGTTGGGCCTGCTCGTCGAGGTGGTACAGCACCTCGTGCGGCGGCAGGTCGAGGCCCGCCAGGGTCTGCGCGGAGGTGCGCAGCTGGCCCATCACGGCGGCCGAGGTCAGCGAGTGGCCCATCACGTCGCCGGTGATCAGCGCGACCCGGTTGCCGGGCAGCGGGATCGAGTCGTACCAGTCGCCGCCGACCTGCGCGCCGCGCTCGCCCGGCAGGTAGCGGTGCGCCAGCCGGACGCCGTGCGGCTGCGGCAGGTGCGCGGGCAGCATCGAACGCTGGAGCTCGTCGGCGATCTCCCACTCGCGGGTGTAGCGCAGCGCGGTGTCCACCGCCAGGCCGCCGTGGGTGGCCAGGTGCGCGGCGGTCGCCGTGTCGGCCGGGTCGAAGTCCGCCGGGGTGCCGTCCGCGGCCGGTCGGCGCACCAGCAGCAGCATGCCGAGCGCGGCCCGCCGCCCGTGCAGCGGCAGCGCCAGCAGCGCCGTCCCGGCCGGCAGCCGGCCCAGCGCCCGGGCGCCCAGCAGTTCGGCGGCCAGGCCGCCGCGCCCGGCGTCCAGCACCGTCGGTCCGCTCGGGTCGCGGCGGGCCAGCGCGCGTTCCAGGCCGCTGCCGGGCAGCACCGGGCGCACCCCCGAGCGGCGGCCCAGCCTGGTGCCGCAGGTGTGCCGCACCCGCAGCTCCCGGGGCGGGCCCTGGTCGCGCTCGACGTCCGGCAGCGGGTCGCGGACCAGCACCACCAGGGCGTCCGCCACCGCCGGGACGAGCACCCGGCCCAGGTTGCGCAGGGTGGCGGTCAGGTCCAGCGAGCTGTTGATCCGGCGGGCCGCCCGGTCCAGCGCGGCCAGCCGCTCCGCCAGCCGCCCGGGCGCGCCGGCGGCCGGTCCGCCGCCGGGGCCCCCGCCGGGCGGCGGGTGCCGTTGGACGGGTACGGCGGGCGGCTGCCCCGCCAGGGGCTCCAGGTGGTCGCGCACGGGCTGCCCGATCTGTGCGGATGTGGTCTCGGGAACGGAGACTGACGCCGCGTCAGCCGGTGCGCCGACAGCGCAGGTACAGCTGGGTCTCCGGCGGCTGGGTGGACCCGGCGGGCGCGTACGACCGGCTGTCCACCGCCTCCACCGCGAAGCCCGCGTCCTCCAGCAGGGCCGCCAGCTCCTCGCGCAGGTACCCGCTGACCCGGATCTCCTGCTCCAGGAACGGCAGCGGCGCGTCGTCCAGGTCCGCCTCGACCATGCCCAGCGCGAACAGGCCGTCCGGGCGCAGCAGCCCGCGGATCCGGCCGAGCGTCTCGGCGATCTCCGCGCGGGGCAGCATCAGCAGCGAGAAGAACGCCGCCGCGGCGTCCAGTGATCCGCTCCCCTTCGGGCCCAACTCCGGTACGCCCCAACGGGACCCGGCGCTCTCCAGGCCCAGGTCGAGGACGTCCAGCCGGTGGAAGGAGGCCGCCGGGACGGCCGCCCGGGCCTGCGCCAGCATGCCCTCCGACAGGTCGACGCCCGTCACCCGCAGCCCGCCGTCGGCCAGTTGGCGGGCGGTCGGCTCGCCGGCCCCGCAGCCCACGTCCAGCACCCGGGCACCGGACGGGAGTTCGGCCAGCAGCCAGTCACCGCAGGCGAGCTGCCCCGACCTGGCCGGAAACACCTCCTGGTAGCGGCCCCCGATCGCGTCGAACACGGCGGCCTGGCGGGCCCGCTCGGCCCGGCGCGCGCCCGCCGCGGACGCCCGGTCGGCGTCGGCGGCGGCAGCGCTCTGTTCGTCCGTCACGATGATCTGGGCACCTCTCCCGCGTGCGTCCTGCCCTGCCCGTCGTGGTCCGCGCTCCACTCCCGACCCTGGCCTTCGAGAATAAACGCGATCACCGCACCGTGGAGTCCGTTTCCGGACAACTCGTGCGCCGTTGGGCGCTTATCGCCCGCCAGGGGAAGCACACCGGCGTCCGCCAGGTAGCGCGCCAACGGCCCGCACGCCGCATGGCGCGACCGCGCCAGGGGCGTGAGCTGCGCCGACCCGCGCCGCGTACCCGGTCAACGGCCTTGCCGCAGGCGTTTATCGAACGTCAATCGCCGGGTGTCAGAGTCTTCTCAGCGCCGGGGAAGCGTCAAGGCGTTCCCGCAGCCGGGGGGCTGCGGGGACGCCGACGCTCCCGGGGGGAAGGCTTCCGCCAGGGGGGACCAGGGGGGTACCGCAGGGGGAACGGGAGCCTACGGCGCGACGGGGGGAAGGGGAGGCTCGGTGTGCCGAGTGGCGATGAGGTCCTGCACGGGCTGGGCCTCGGGCACACCGAGCCGCGTGAACACCGTGAGCGCCTCCTGGAGACACGCCAGCCCGCGCGAGGGCTGCCCCAACTCCAGGAGCGCCTCGCCCAGCGCCGCGTTCGCCATGCCCTGGCAGTACGCGGCCTCGATCTCCTGGGCGATCGACAACGACTCCTCGGCCGCCTCGGCCGCCGCCGCGAACTGACCGTCCGCGAGCAGGCAGGCCGCCAGCCGGGCCAGCGAGTAGCCCTCCCAGATCGGGTGCTGCTGCTGCCGGTAGAGCTGGTGCGCCTCCCGCAGGTGCACCGCCGCCTCGCCGGGCGAACCGGTCGAGCGCAGCACCACGCCCAACTGGTAGAGCGTGTCCGCCAGGCACGGCACGTTGCCGGAGGCCCGGGCCGCCGCCACCGCGGCGCGGGCGGCGTCCACGGCCTCGGCGTGGCGGTCCAGGCCGACGTAGGCGCGGGCCATGTTGCCGAGCACGCGGGCTTCGCTGATCGGGGAGGCCAGCCGACGGACCGCCTCCTGCGCCTGCTGGTAGGCGAGCAGCGCCTCGGCGGGGCGGCCGGCCCGGAACAGGGTGATGCCCAGGCCGTTGGCCGTGGCCGACCGCACCGCGGTGGGCCGGTCGGCCGGCTGGAGCGCCAGGCTCCGGGTGAAAGCGGCCTCGGCCTCGGCGAGTTCGGACGCCACCTGGTGGATGTGGCCGAGCGCGTGATGCACGTGCGCCAGGGTCTCCGCGTCGTCCTTGGCCCCCGGGCTGGCTGCGGCGGAGTGCAGCACACTGCGGATGCGGGTGGCCAGCGACGGGTCCTCGACCACATTGGTCATGACCTGCAGGATGTCCACGGCTGGATGCAGCAGTTCCGGTGGAGCGTCGGCGGCGGCCTCCGCGCCGCTGAGCAGCAAGGCGACCTCGGAGCGGAGCCAGTCCCGGGCGGAACCCGCATCGGGGAACGCCCGCCCGGGCGAACGGGCCGTGTGCAGCGACTCCACGTAGGCATCGTCCGGCTCGATGACCCTTTCGGCGTTGCGCACGGTGGCGTGCAGCAGGTCCAGCAGCCGTAGCAGCGCCTCCTGCTGTTGCCCGACGTCCCCCAGCTTGGCGTTCTGCCGCTGCGCGTACAGGCGCAGCAAGTCGTGGTAGCGGTACCGGCCGGGGGTGAAGCACTCCAGCATGTTGGCCTCGACCAGCGCCTCCGCCAGGTCCTCGGCCTCCGGCTCGGAGGTGCCGAGCAGTGCGGTGACGGCGGCCAGCGGCAGGTCGGGGGAGTCGACCAGGGCGAGCAGCCGGAAGGCGCGGGCCTCCTCCGGCCGGAGCTGGGCGTAACCGAGCCCCAGGGTGGTCTCCACGGCGAGGTTGCCGAGCTGGAGCTCCTGGAGCCGGTTGCGCTGGTCCGCTAACCGGCGGGCCAGGTCGGAGACGCTCCAGCGCGGGCGGCTGGCCAGCCGGGCGGCGGCGATCCGGACCGCCAGCGGCAGGAACCCGCAGGAGGTCACCACCTGGAGCGCGGCCTCGGGTTCGGCGCCGACCCGTTCGGCGCCGACGATCGCCGAGAACAGCGCCAGCGCCTCGTCCGGGGTCAGCTCCTCGATGTCCACCAGGTGCGCACCGGGCAGTTCGGCCAGCCGGGAGCGGCTGGTCACCATCACGGCGTTGCCGGAGACGCCGGGGATCAGCGGCCGCAACTGCCCGGCGTCGCGGGCGTTGTCGAGCAGGATCAGCATCCGCTTGTCGGCCAGCAGCGAGCGGTACAGCGCGGCGCGCTGCTCCAGCGAGTCGGGGGCGTCGGGCGCGCCGAGCGCGTGCAGGAAGTCGCCGAGCACCACGGCCGGGTCGGCGGGGGAGGCGCCCGCGCCGCGCAGGTCCACGTACAGCTGCCCGTCCGGGAAGTCCGGCCGCAGCGAGTGCGCGACGTGCACCGCGAGGGTGGTCTTGCCGACGCCGCCGATGCCGGCCAGCGAGGTCACCACGACGGCTTGGCCGGAACCCGCCCTCAGGACGTCCCGCAGTTCACCCACCAGCTTGCTGCGGCCGCTGAAGTCCGAGACGTCAGCCGGAAGTTGGGCGGGCGGGACGAAGGCGACCGGTTCCTCGGCGGCCTTCGCAGGGGCGGTCGAGTGCGCCAGCAGCTCCGGGTCGCCGGCCAGGATCCGGGCGTGCATCGTGGACAGCCCGCCGCCCGGTTCCACGCCCAGCTCGTCGATCAGCAGCTTGCGGGTGTCCGCGTACACGCCCAGCGACTCGGCCTGCCGCCCGCTGCGGTACAGCGCCAGCATCAGCAGTTCGCGCAACCGCTCGCGCAGCGGGTGCGCGGCGGACAGCGAGTTCAACTCGGCCACCACGTCGGCGTGCAGGCCGATCTCCAGGGCCAGCGCGCAGCGCTCCTCGGCCACGGCCAACTGCCGCTCGGAGAGCCGGCCGCGCTGGACCTCGGCGTACGGACCCGGCACGCCGGCCAGCGGACGGCCGCGCCACAGGTCGAGCGCGGCGACCAGGGTGTCGTGGGCGGGGCGCAGACCGCCGTCGGCCCGGGCGGTGGAGGCGTCCGTGACGTGCTGCTCGAAGACGGTCAGGTCCAGGGCCTCGGCCGGGATCCGCAGCGCGTAGCCGTCGGTCATCGAGACCAGGACCTCGGAGGGCTTGCGGGCGGGGCGGTCGGGCTCCAGTACCGAGCGCAGCCGGGAGACGTAGGTGCGCAGCGCGGCCACCGCCTGCGGCGGGGTGCGGTCCCCCCAGATGCCGTCCACCAGGTCGTCGGTGGTCACCGGACGGCCCTCGCTGAGCAACAGGGCCACCAGGACGGCCTGTTGCTGCGGTGAACCGAGCGCCAGCGGCACGTCGCCGCGCCACGCCTGGACAGGGCCGAGCACTTGGAAACGCAACGCCCCGGCGGAGCGCGTGTCCTGATGCTCCATGTCCTCCCCTGTGGCCGAATGAACCGTCTGTTCCCCACGCAGCCGCCGGTCGGGTGGGGGCGACAGCTTATGAGGAACCGCGCAAACGTCCACCAAGCGGATGCGCGGTGCAACGTTTATAAGACATTTAGCGGTTCCTACGATACTGTCCGCGCGCCCAACGACAGTCGTCCGGGTGATCGGAACCCTCTCAGCTGAAAGGCGGCCCACCCCATGGCCGACGAGACCACCACCGCCGTTCCCGAGGCCGAGCAGACCCCGGCCCCGGTCGAGCACACCGCCGCCGCCGCCGACCCGAACTCGATCGAGCACGCCCTGGAGGTGCTGGCCGAGGGACAGCCCCCCGCTCCCGCCGTCGAGAAGATCGAGCCCGGGGACGACGACACCTTCGAGCCGCTCGGCACCATCAGCAACTGCCCCTGATCCACCCCCGCACGACCAGAACGAGCCCCGACCCTCACCGGCCGGGGCTCGTCCCTTTCCAGCGCGCCGCCGCTACTGCGCCGAACGCACCCGCAGGCTGGTGATCAGCGGCCCGTCGGTGACCTCGGCGAAGAAGTCGTTGCCCTTGTCGTCCACCACGATGAACGCCGGGAAGTCCTCCACCTCGATCCGCCAGACCGCCTCCATGCCGAGCTCCGGGTACTCCAGCACCTCGACCTTCTTGATGCAGTCCTGCGCGAGCCGGGCCGCCGGGCCGCCGATGGAGCCCAGGTAGAAGCCGCCGTGCTCGTTGCACGCCTTGGTGACCTGCTTGGAGCGGTTGCCCTTGGCCAGCATCACCATCGAACCGCCCGCCGCCTGGAACTGGTCGACGTAGGAGTCCATCCGGCCGGCCGTGGTCGGGCCGAACGAGCCGGACGCGAAGCCCTCGGGGGTCTTCGCCGGGCCCGCGTAGTACACCGGGTGGTCCTTCAGGTACTGCGGCATGCCCTGCCCGGCGTCCAGCCGCTCCTTGATCTTGGCGTGCGCGATGTCGCGGGCCACCACCAGCGTGCCGGTCAGCGAGAGCCGGGTCTTCACCGGGTACTTGGACAGCTCGGCGCGGACCTCGGACATCGGGCGGTTCAGGTCGATCCGCACCACGTCGTCGTTGAGGTGCTCGTCGGTGGTCTCCGGCAGGTACTTCGCCGGGTCGGTCTCCAGCTGCTCCAGGAACACGCCCTCGGCGGTGATCTTGCCGAGCGCCTGGCGGTCCGCCGAGCAGGACACCGCCATCGCGACCGGCAGCGAGGCGCCGTGCCGCGGCAGCCGGATCACCCGCACGTCGTGGCAGAAGTACTTGCCGCCGAACTGCGCGCCGATGCCGATCTTCTGGGTCAGCTCGAAGACCTTCTGCTCCAGCTCCAGGTCGCGGAAGCCGTGCCCGGTCCGCGCGTCGCCGCCGGTGGGCAGGTTGTCCAGGTAGTGCGCGGAGGCGTACTTCGCGGTCTTCAGGGCGAACTCGGCGCTGGTGCCGCCGACCACGATCGCCAGGTGGTACGGCGGGCAGGCCGCGGTGCCCAGCGAACGGATCTTCTGCTCCAGGAAGTTGAGCATCGACGCCTCGTTGAGGATCGCCTTGGTCTCCTGGTACAGGTACGACTTGTTGGCGGAGCCGCCGCCCTTCGCCATGAACAGGAACTTGTAGGCGTCCCCGTCGGTGGCGTACAGCTCGATCTGGGCCGGCAGGTTGTTGCCGGTGTTCTTCTCGTCCCACATGGTCACCGGGGCCATCTGGGAGTACCGCAGGTTCAGCTTGGTGTACGCGTCGAACACGCCGCGGGCGATCGCCGACTCGTCCTCGCCGGAGGTCAGCACGTTCTGGCCGCGCTTGCCCATCACGATCGCGGTGCCGGTGTCCTGGCACATCGGCAGGATGCCGCCGGCCGAGATGTTGACGTTCTTCAGCAGGTCCAGCGCCACGAACCGGTCGTTCGGGCTGGCCTCCGGGTCGTCCAGGATCCGGCGCAGCTGCGCCAGGTGCGCCGGGCGCAGGTAGTGCGAGATGTCGTGCATCGCCTCGGCCGTCAGCAGCCGCAGCGCCTCCGGCTCGACCTGCAGGAAGGTGCGACCGCCGGCCTCGAAGGTCGAGACCCCCTCGGAGGTGAGCTTGCGGTACGGAGTGGTGTCCGTGCCGAGCGGGAGCAGGTCGCGGTAGGCGAACTCTGGGGCCATGAGGTGATCCTTCGGTTCTTTCGGCTTCGTCGACGAGGCACCCTCCAGGTTAGGCGCACCCGTTCCGGCCCCCGCGTCCAGGTCGGCCTGCGTGACCGGGGTCACGCCCGTTGCGTCGAACCGCCGTTCGGTTCGCGGGCGGGCTCGCTAGGCTTTGTGACGTGGACAACTCTCCCGAGCAGGACCCGCTGGGCGCGCTGCCCGCCCAGCTGCCGAAGAACGAGCCCGTCCCGGCGTCCGTCCAGGCCCCCGGCACCGACCTGGCCGCCGAGTTGAAGGCTTCCGACGCCGACCGCGAACGCGTCGCCGACCTGCTGCGCGACGCGTACGCCGAGGGCCGGCTGACCGTCGACGAGCACGCCGAACGCATCGAGGCCGCCTACGGCGCCCGCACCTTCGGCGAGCTGGAGCCCCTCACCCGCGACCTGCCCAGCCACCCCGGGCCGATCCGGCACAACCTCACCAAGCCCCCGCTGGAGGCCGCGGCCGCCGAGCGGCCCCCGCTGCCCCCGGCCAGGGCCGAGGCGCCCACCATGCTCGCGGTGTTCGGCGGCGCCGCCCGCAAGGGCCGCTGGCGGGTCGGCTCGCACCTCAAGGCGGTCGCGGTGTTCGGCGGCATCGAGATCGACCTCACCGACGCGGTCTTCGAGTCCCCCGAGGTGGTGATCGAGGTGATCTCGGTGTTCGGCGGCGTCGAGATCCGCGTCCCCGAGAACGTCAGCCTGCACGGCGGCGGCGCCGGCGTCTTCGGCGGCTTCGAGGTGCGCGAGCAGACCTCCGCCGACCCGTACGCGCCGGTGGTCCGGGTCAAGGGCGCGGCGGTGTTCGGCGGCGTCGAGGCCAAGCCGCGGCGCGGCAAGAAGATCAAGGAGTGGGTGCGCCGGCAGCTCGACGGCTGACCTGCGGAGGTCTCGACGGGGCGTCAACTCACCGTGCGGCACTCGTCGTTGCCCCGAGTGCAGGGTGTAGTCGATTGCGTGCGGTGTGCATGAATCCCGGAGCGGCGGGGTAGTTCCAATCGCACATCGTTCCTGAACGGCTGTGACCCCACGGGTCGGCGACGGCGCCACGGCGAGGGAGCACGGGGCAGTCGGGCAGGAGGCGACCTTGTCCCCCAGCCTTGAGCCTGGTCAGGAGTTACCGTGCTGCATCCGATCGAGTCCAGCGCCAGCGCCGCCGCCCGCCGCCCGGCGGCCCAGCCGGATCTGGACGACAACCCCTGGCACAACTCGGCCGCCTGCCGCAGCGACGAGGCCGGGCTGTTCTTCGCCCCCTCCAAGGAGCCGACCGCCGCCCGCCTCGCCCGCGAGGAGCAGGCCAAGCGCGTCTGCGCCCGCTGCCCGGTCCTGCTCGAATGCCGCGAACACGCCCTCGCCCAGCCCGAGCCCTACGGCGTCTGGGGCGGCCTCACCGCCGCCGAACGCCGCGTCGTCCTCACCCGTCGGCGCCGTCGCGAGACCGAGATCCGCGTCCCGGCCCGCATAGCGGGCTGAGGCCCGCCACGCCGAGGCGGGACGGGGGCGCGGGGAACCGTCCGGTTCCCCGCGCCCCCGGTCGTGCCCTCTTCGTTTTCTCGTTTTCGCCCGCGCGGCGCTAGTTCGCCCGGTCGAAGTCGATCGCGCTGTACGCCCGCAGCTTGGCCAGCTTGTGGGTGGAGTCGATCCGCCGGATCGTCCCGCTCTTGGAGCGCATGACCAGCGACGAGGTGGTGGCGGTCTCCTGGCGGTAGTGGACGCCGCGCAGCAGTTCGCCGTCGGTGATGCCGGTGGCGACGAAGAACACGTTCTCGCCGCTGACCAGGTCGTCCGTGGTCAGCACGCGGTCCAGGTCGTGCCCGGCGTCCAGCGCCTTCTGGCGCTCCGCCGCGTCCTTGGGCCACAGCCGGCCCTGGATGACGCCGCCCATGCACTTCATCGCGCAGGCGGCGATGATGCCCTCGGGGGTGCCGCCGATGCCCATCAGCAGGTCGACGCCGGTCTCTTCGCGGGCGGCCATGATCGCGCCGGCCACGTCGCCGTCCGAGATGAACTTGATCCGGGCGCCGGCCTCGCGGATCTCCCGGACCAGGTTCTCGTGCCGGGGCCGGTCCAGGACGACGACGGTGACGTCCTCGACGGCGGAGCCCTTCGCCTTGGCGACCCGGCGGATGTTGACCGCGGGCGGGGCGGTGATGTCGACGTAGTCGGCGGCCTCGGGACCGCAGACCAGCTTGTCCATGTAGAAGACCGCGCTGGGGTCGAACATGGTGCCGCGGTCGGCGACCGCGAGGACCGCGACGGCGTTGTTCATGCCCTTGGCGGTGAGGGTGGTGCCGTCCACCGGGTCGACGGCGACGTCGCACTCGGCGCCGGTGCCGTCGCCGACCCGCTCGCCGTTGTAGAGCATCGGGGCCTCGTCCTTCTCGCCCTCGCCGATGACGACGACGCCGTTCATCGAGACGGTGGAGACGAGGGTGCGCATCGCCTTCACGGCGGCCCCGTCGGCGCCGTTCTTGTCACCCCGGCCGACCCAGCGGCCGGCGGCCATCGCGGCGGCCTCGGTGACCCGGACCAGTTCGAGGGCGAGGTTGCGGTCGGGCGCTTCCGGAGCGACCTCCAGCGCGGAGGGGAGGTGGTGCGGGTACTGCGTGGTCATCGTCGTTACCTCTCTGTACGCGACGGCCAGTCAGCACCGGGACACGGAGGGTCACCAGTGCTGCATTGAGGGTTGCTGCGATCGTATCGGCAGGTGGCGCGGGTGTCTGTGGCGCCCGCCTCCCGCGCCCCTTACCGCCCTCGCCGCCCCCGACCGCCGCCGACCGGCGCACCGGTGCGCGGCGCCCGCGTAAGCGCCGCCTACCATGGGCGGGTGGCAGGCAACAGCAGCAAGAGGGGCCGTCAGACGGTACGGGACATGGTCCTGTCGATGGCGGCGGTCGGCGTCGTGGTGGTGGTCGCGTACTTCTCGATCCCCGGCGCGGACGGCAAGGGCAACGGCGTGCACTCGGTGCCGTACCAGGTCGAACTCGCGTCGGCGAAGCGGGCCGCGCCGTACCCGCTGCTCGGTCCGCAGCAGCTGCCGGACGGCTGGAAGGCCACCTCGGTGTCCTACGGCCCGAGCGAGAAGAGCCGCGCCGCCTGGCACCTGGGCCTGAACACCGCCTCCGGCCAGTACGCGGCGGTCGAGCAGGCCGACGGCAGCTCCGAGGACGTGGTGGAGCGCAACGTCCCGGGCGCCGAGCCGGACGGCACCGCCACGGTGGCCGGCCAGGAGTGGCAGCGGGTGCAGGGCGACCGCTACCGGGCGCTGGTCCGCCCGGCGGGCGGCACCGGCACCACGGTGCTCGCCGGCACCGCCTCGTACGAGGAGCTCGCGCAGCTCGCCGAGACCCTGGAGTAGGCCCGCCGGGAACGACGGAGGCCCCCGCCGGGAACGGCGGGGGCCTTCGCTGTCACGCGGGGCCGTCGGCGGTGATCAGACGGTGGTGACGACCTGCTCGTAGGACAGGCGCGGGCTGCGCGGGAACCAGGCGTCCTCGCCCGGCTTGCCGATGTTGACCACGGCCAGCACCGAGTGCTCGCCGTCGGCGAAGAACTCCTTGTTGATGCCGTCGGCGTCGTAGCCGGTCATCGGGCCGGCGGCCAGGCCGGCGGCGCGGACGCCGACGATGAAGTAGGCGGCCTGCAGGGCGCCGTTCAGGGTGGCGGAGGCCTCGCGGACCGAGCGCTCGGAGAAGAACATGTCCTTCGCCTGCGGGAAGTGCGGCAGCTGCGAGGGGAGCTCCTCGTGGAACTCGTTGTCGGCGGCCAGGATGGCGACCAGCGGCGCGGCGGAGGTCTTGGCCTTGTTGCCGTCGGCCATGTGCTGCACCAGGCGGGCGCGGCCCTCCTCGGAGCGGACCAGGACGATGCGCAGCGGCTGCTGGTTGAACGCGGTCGGGCCGTACTTCACCAGGTCGTAGATCGCCTGGACCTGCTCGTCGCTGACCGGCTCGTCCGAGAAGGTGTTGGCGGTGCGGGCCTCACGGAAGAGCAGGTCCTGGGCGGCGGCGTCGAGTGCCAGGGTCATGGTCTGTGTCCTACCTCAAAGCTGGGGACCGGGGTTCGATCGGCGGCCTGGGTGCCGCACGATCAGGTCCAACTTCGGTGAAAGTTAAACCATTCCCGATCGGCCTGTGATGTGCACCACAGATCGGGCCGGGCTCACTCCCCGTCAGGCTCCTCGGCGGCCATCGCCGCGTCCAACCGGGCCCGGGCGCCGTCCAGCCAGCGCTGGCAGACCTTCGCCAGCTCCTCGCCGCGCTCCCACAGCGCCAGCGACTCCTCCAGCGTCGTCCCGCCGGTCTCCAACTGCCGCACCACCTGCAGCAGTTCGTCCCGCGCCTGCTCGTAGCCGAGCGACTCCCGAGAACTCTCGCCCCGCTGCCCCTGCTGATCTGCCATGCCGCCCAGGGTAGGCGCTGACCCCGACAAACCCGTTGCGCCCCGCCCCGTTCCCCGCCCTACCCTGCCGACCATGAGCACCCCACGCCCGGCCGTCCCCGCGGACGCGGAGGAACTGGTCGAACTCCGCTCGCTGATGTTCGAGGCCATGCACGGAGAGGCCCGCCCCGGCCCCTGGCAGCGCACCGCCGCCGACCTGCTGGAGCACCGGCTCGCCGAGCCGGAGCGGAAGTTGCAGGCGTACGTGGTCGACGACCCGGAGCGCCCCGGCCGACTGCTCGGCTGCGCCATCGGCACCCTGGAGCAGCGGCTGCCCGCCCCCGGCCACCCCGACGGCCTGTTCGGCTTCGTCTTCAACGTCTGCACCCGCCCCGAGGAGCGCGGCCGCGGCCACGCCCGGGCCTGCCTGGAGGCCCTGCTCGGCTGGTTCGACGCCGCCGGCGCCACCCGGGTCGACCTGCACGCCACCGAGGACGGCCAGGCGCTCTACCGCAGCCTCGGCTTCCGGGGGCACTCCACGCCGCTCTCCCGCCGGCGCCCGACCGCCGGCTGACCCGCCGCCCCGGCCCCGGCCGCCCGGCGCGGCCCCACCGCCCGCCGGGGCGGCGCCGGCGCGCCCTGCGCCAGCGTGCGCCGCAGGTTCAGCCGGGCCCGGTAGGTCAGCGTCTTCACCGCGCCCACCCGCAGTCCGATCCGGTCGGCGATCTCCACCGAGCTCAGCCCGTCCCAGTAGCGCAGCCGCAGCACCGAGCGCTGCCGCTCGTTCAGCGCCGACAGCGCCGCGTCCACCCGCTCCGCCTCGGCCGCCGCGATCACCGACTCCTCCACCCGCACCCCGGAATCGCGGTCGGCGACCGCCGCCACCGCCGACTCCCGTCGGGTGGAGCGCCGTTTCTCGTGGTCCAGCAGCACATTGCGGGCGATGGTGAACATCCACGCGCCGAGATCCGTGCCCGTCCAGTGGAAACCGCGAATTCCCGCCATGGCGCGGACGAAAGTGTCCTGGGCCAGGTCCTCGGCCAGCGGCCGGCTCCCGGTGCGGCGCAGCAGGAACGCCAGCACCGCGCCGTGGTAGCACCGGTAGATGTCCGCCCAGGCATCGCGGTCCCCGGACTTGGCGGCCTCGATCAGCGCGGGCGCCACCGACGGTCTGTCCGACGGGGTGACGTCCATGCCGAACCTCCGGAAAGTGCCGGAAATGGGAAGGCCCGTCACACTATGACCCGGTCCGACCCGGTGCAAGCAGTTCCGGAAAAGCGGCGGGAATTCCCGGCGATTTCCGCGCGGAGGGGGCTCGCGGCCAATTCCGCGAGCCGGTGACGGACCGCCCGGGGCCGTCAGTCGTCGCCGAGGTGCGCCCGCACCCCGAACGAGCCGCCCGCCACCCGGGCCCGCAGCGCCTCCCCGTCCGCGGCCTGCGCCGGGTCGGTCAGCACCGTGCCGTCCGCCTTCTGCAGCACCGCGTACCCGCGCTCCAGGGTGGCCAGCGGCGACAGCGCCACCACCCGGGCCAGCGCGTGCCCCAGGTCGCTCTGCGCGAGGTCGAGCCGGTGCCCCAGCACCCGCCGGGCCCGCTCCACCAGCGCCTCCACCTCCGCGCCGCGGGCCGCCACCGCCTCGGTCGGCGCCGCCAGCGCCGGACGGCTGCGCACCGAGGCCAGCCCCGCCGACTCCCGCTCCACCCGGTGCAGCGCGGCCCGCCGCGCCTGGTCCCGCAACTGCCGCACCCGGGCCAGCTCCTCGCCCACGTCCGGCACCACCCGCTTGGCCGCGTCGGTCGGCGTGGACGCCCGGAAGTCCGCGACGAAGTCCAGCAGCGGCTGGTCCGGCTCGTGCCCGATCGCGCTCACCACCGGCGTGCGGGCCGCCGCCACCGTCCGCACCAACTCCTCGTCGGAGAACGGCAGCAGGTCCTCCACGCTGCCGCCGCCGCGGGCCACCACGATCACCTCGACCTCCGCCAGCGCGTCCAACTCCCGCACCGCCGCGCACACCTGGCCCACCGCCTGCGGGCCCTGCACCAGCACGTTGCGCACCTCGAAGCGCACCGCCGGCCAGCGCCGCCGGGCGTTCTCCAGCACGTCCCGCTCGGCCGCCGAACCCCGGCCGGTCACCAGGCCCACGCAGCCCGGCAGGAACGGCAGCGGCTTCTTCCGGGCGTCCTCGAACAGGCCCTCGGCGAACAGCCGGCGCTTCAACTGCTCCAGCCGGGCCAGCAGTTCGCCCAGGCCGACCAGCCGCAGCTCGGAGGCCCGCAGCGAGAGCGTGCCGCGCGCCGTGTACCACTCCGGCTTCGCCCGGACGATCACCCGGGCGCCCTCCTGCACGGCGTCCGCGACCTGCTCGAACACCTGCCGGAAGCAGGTCACCGTCAGCGAGACGTCCCGGTCCGGGTCGCGCAGGGTCAGGAACACCATCCCCGCCCCCGGCCGCCGGTTCAGCTGCGCGATCTGCCCCTCCACCCACACCTCGCCCAGCCGATCGACCCACCCGCCGATCAACGCCGAGACCTTCCCCACCGGCAGGGGCGCTTCCGGACTGCTCGTGTTGGCCATGCCCCGAGGCTAGCCGCAGAGTGGGACGGACCAGGGGTGCGCGGAGCCGCGCGGCCGACCGGTCACCCCCGGCAGGACCGCGACGCAGGACGACGCCCCGCACCCCGCCGCGACCCCGCGGACGGTCTCACACCGCGCGGCCCCGCCCGCGCTGGGCGACGAGCACCACCAGCCCCACCGCCAGCCAGGCCGCGCCGACGATCTGCGCCGTGTGCGAGGCCTCCACCAGCACCGCCACCAGCACCGCGACCCCCAGCAGCGGCACCACCCCGTGCCGCAGCCAGTCCCGGGAGCCGCCGCGCACCACGTACCAGCCCACCACCGAGGCGTGCAGCAGCACGAACGCGGTGAGCGCGCCGACGTTGACCACCGAGGTCAGCTGGTCGAGGCCGTCGTCCCGACGGGCCGCCCAGACCGCCGCCACCAGCGTGATCACCGCCGCGGTCAGCAGCGCCCGCCGGGGCACCGCCGTCCGCCCGTCGACCACGCCCAGGGCGCGCGGCAGCCGTCCCTCCCGGCCCATCGCGAACACCAGCCGCCCGGCCGCCGCCTGCCCGGCCAGCGCCGCGAACGCCGCCCCGATCGCCTTGGACGCCGCGATCAGCACGTGCAGCCAGTGCCCCACGGCGGACTCCACGGTGTCGTAGAACGCCGAGCCCTGCGCCTCCGGGTCGGCCGCCAGCTGCTGCGGCGTCACCGGCTCCAGCACCGCCGCCAGGTACGTCTGCACCACGAACAGCAGCCCGGCCAGCGCCAGGCACCACAGCACCGCCCGGGCCACCGCCGCCGACGCGCCGACCGCCTCCTCGACGAACGAGGCGATCGCGTCGAAGCCGAGGTAGGAGAGCACCGCCACCGACACCGCCGACAGCACCGCCGTCAACGAGAACGCGCCGACTCCCCCGAACGGGGAGCCCCAGGCGCGCGCCGCCCCGTCCCGGGCCAGCACCACCACCGCCGCGACCACGAACACCGCCAGCACCACGATCTCCATCGTCAGCACCGCGAACCCCACCACCGCCGCCGTCCGCACCCCGGCCAGGTTCAGCGCCGTGGTGGCCAGCACCGCCAGCACCGTCCACACCCAGCGCGACACGTCCGGCACCAGCGAGTTCAGCGCGATCCCGGAGAACAGGTACGCCACCGCCGGGATCAGCAGGTAGTCGAGCATCGCCATCCACCCGGCGACGAACCCCGGCCCCTCGCCCAGCCCGGCCCGCGCGTACGCGAACACCGACCCGGTCCGCGGCACCGCCCGCACCATCTCGGCGTACGACAGCGCGGTGAACCCCATCGCCACCGTCGCCACCAGGTACACCGCCGCCACCGCGCCGTGGCTCTTCGCGTCCAGCACGCCGAACACGCCCACCGGCGCCATCGGGGCGATGAACAGCAGCCCGTACACCATCAGATCCCGCACCCCGAGGGTGCGCCGCAGCTCAGCGGTCCGCGCCTGTGTGCTCACCCTCGCCATTCCACCCGCCGCGCCCGGTCCCGGCGCGGCGACGCGCGTCCGGGCCCGCGGGACTCGCCCGTACGATGGAGCCATGTCGACCACCGCTCAGCGCCGTGTCCTGCTCGCCGCCCCCCGGGGCTACTGCGCGGGCGTCGACCGCGCCGTGATCGCCGTGGAGAAGGCCCTGGAGCAGTACGGGGCGCCGATCTACGTCCGCAAGCAGATCGTCCACAACAAGTACGTCGTGCAGACCCTGGAGAAGCAGGGCGCGATCTTCGTCGACGAGACGGAGGAGGTGCCCGAGGGCTCGATCGTGGTCTTCTCCGCGCACGGCGTCGCCCCGTCCGTGCACGACGAGGCCGAGGCCGGCCGGCTCGCCACCATCGACGCCACCTGCCCGCTGGTCACCAAGGTGCACAAGGAGGCCCGCCGGTTCGCCGACGAGGACTACGACATCCTGCTGATCGGCCACGAGGGCCACGAGGAGGTCGTCGGCACCATGGGCGAGGCCCCCGAGCGGATCCACCTGGTGGACGGCGCCGAGGACGTCGCCAACGTCGCGGTCCGCGACGAGTCCAAGCTGGTCTGGCTCTCCCAGACCACCCTCTCGGTGGACGAGACCATGGAGACCGTCGACGCCCTCAAGCAGCGCTTCCCGCTGCTGGTCTCCCCGCCCAGCGACGACATCTGCTACGCCACCCAGAACCGCCAGGTCGCCGTCAAGCAGCTCGCCCCCGAGGCCGACCTGCTGATCGTGGTCGGCTCCAAGAACTCCTCCAACTCGGTCCGGCTGGTCGAGGTCGGCCTCGAGTACGGCGCCAAGGCCGCCCACCTCGTCGACTTCGCCGACGAGATCGACCCGGCCTGGCTGGAGGGCGTCACCACGGTCGGCCTGACCAGCGGCGCCTCGGTGCCCGAGATCCTGGTCGACGGCGTGCTCGAACTGCTCGCCGCGCACGGCTTCGAGGACGTCCGGATCGTCAAGACCGCCGAGGAGCACCTCACCTTCTCGCTCCCCAAGGAGCTCCGCCGCGACCTGCGCGCCGAGGCCGCCGGCAAGCTCTGACCCGCCCCGGCGCCCGGCCCCGCCCCCGCGGAGCCGGGCGACCCGCGCCGGAACGGCTGCGCGGGCCCCCGTCCCCCCGTACGTTGGTGCGAGGGCCGGCGGGCAGCGGACGCCCGCGGCAGTACGGGAGGCGACGGCAGTGACGACGGTCTTCGGCGTGGACATCGGCGGCTCGGGCATCAAGGGCGCACCGGTCGACCTGGACAAGGGCGTGCTCGCCCAGGAGCGCCACAAGGTGCTCACCCCGCACCCCTCGGGCCCGGACGAGGTGATCGGCGCGGTCTGCGAGGTCGTCCGGCACTTCGACCACCGCGGGCCGGTCGGCCTGACCTTCCCCGGCGTGGTCGTCGACGGGCACACCAGGACCGCCGCCAACGTCGACAAGGGCTGGATCGGCCTGGACGCCGAGGCCCGGTTCAGCGACGCGCTCGGCCTGCCCGCCACCGTCGTCAACGACGCCGACGCGGCCGGCATCGCCGAGGTCACCCACGGCGCCGGCCGCGGCCGGCCCGGCGTCGTGCTGCTGCTCACCTTCGGCACCGGCATCGGCAGCGCCCTGTTCTCCGACGGCGTGCTCGTCCCCAACACCGAACTCGGCCACCTCGAACTGCGCGGCAAGGACGCCGAACGGCGGGCCTCCTCCGCCGCCAAGGAGCGCCACGACCTCAGCTGGGCCGAGTGGGCCGGGCGGGTCGACGAGTACCTCGACCTGGTCGAGATGCTGTTCTCCCCGCAGCTGGTCATCATCGGCGGCGGCGTCAGCCGCAAGCACGAGAAGTTCCTGCCGCTGCTCAAGGACCGCCGCGCCGAGGTCGTCCCCGCCGAGCTGCGCAACGACGCGGGCATCGTCGGCGCCGCGATGGCCGCGGCCCGGCGGCCCACCGTGCCCGCCGCCCAGCCCCCGGTCGGCGGCTGACGCGCGCGGTGCGCGGACCTACCTGGCCCGGCGCCGGCGGCGCTGGGCCAGGTGGCGCGCGGTGACGATCGCGGCGGCCAGGGCGGTGCCGGCGAACAGCCAGCCCGCCCGCAGCGCCAGCCCGCCGGCCAGCGACACCACCGCGCCGGTGAGGCCCTGCGAGGGGCCCGGCTGGAGCAGCACCAGCGCCGCCGCGAAGGCGATCGGCCCGCAGATCGGCGCCGACGCCAGGTCCGAGTACCGCACCCGCACGGCCAGCTGGAAGCACACCACCAGGTAGCCGAGCCCGAACAGCACCCCGAGCCCGCCGAACAGCAGCCGGTCCACCGCGGCGGACACCAGCGTCCCCGCCACCGCCGCGACCCCGGTGCCCACCGCCGTCAGCCGGGCCGGGCGCCCGCTCCCGCCGCGCCGCTGCCGCGCCGCCAGCAGCCGCTGCGCCGCGCGCTTCAACGCCAGCGGGCCGGTCCGGCCGCCGGACGCCGACCGCAGCCGGGACTCGAGGGGGACGCTCTGCCCCGGAACGGCGGCCTCGCCGGCGCCGCGCCCGGGCGGTCGTCTGCTCGGCCCTGGCGGCTGGGTACGGATGCTCTGCTCCACCCGACCAACGTACGGTCCGATCATCGACACCGTGTGTAATGGCCCTCCGGCAATTGTCCGTGTCCGCCCGGTGCGCGCCCCACCCGCGCCGCCGGGGCCTCCCCGCGCGCCCCGTAGACTGGGGGACCGGCCCGCAGCGGGCCACCTCGACGCCCTCCAAGCCCCGGGACACCACTCTTCATGTCGCTCACGATCGGAATCGTCGGCCTGCCGAACGTCGGCAAGTCGACCCTTTTCAACGCCCTGACCAAGAACGACGTGCTGGCGGCCAACTACCCGTTCGCCACCATCGAGCCGAACGTCGGCGTCGTCGGCGTCCCCGACCCGCGGCTGGAGAAGCTCGCCGAGATCTTCGGCTCGCAGCGCGTCCTCCCGGCCACCGTCGACTTCGTCGACATCGCCGGCATCGTCCGCGGCGCCAGCGAGGGCGAGGGCCTGGGCAACAAGTTCCTCGCCAACATCCGCGAGGCCAACGCGATCTGCCAGGTCGTCCGGGCCTTCACCGACCCCGACGTGGTCCACGTCGACGGCAAGGTCTCGCCCAAGGACGACATCGAGACCATCCACACCGAGCTGATCCTCGCCGACCTGCAGACCATCGAGAAGGCGCTGCCCCGGCTCCAGAAGGAGGCCCGGCTCAAGAAGGACACCGCGGCCGTGCTCGCCGCCGCCGAGGCCGCCCAGGCCGTCCTGGAGACCGGCAAGACCCTCTTCGAGGCCGGCTTCGACACCGCCGCCATCCGCGACCTGCACCTGATGACCTCGAAGCCGTTCCTCTACGTCTTCAACGTCGACGAGGACGCCCTCTCCGACGAGGACTTCAAGAACGCCCAGCGCGCCCTGGTCGCCCCCGCCGAGGCCATCTTCCTCAACGCCAAGATCGAGTCCGAGCTGATCGAGCTCGACGACGACGAGGCCCTCGAACTCCTCCAGTCGATGGGCCAGGACGAGCCCGGCCTCGCCACCCTCGCCCGCGTCGGCTTCGCCACCCTCGGCCTGCAGACCTACCTCACCGCAGGCCCCAAGGAGACCCGCGCCTGGACCATCAGGAAGGGCGCCACCGCCCCCGAGGCCGCCGGTGTCATCCACACCGACTTCCAGAAGGGCTTCATCAAGGCCGAGGTCACCTCCTTCGACGACCTCGTCGCCGCCGGCTCCCTCACCGAGGCCCGCGCCAAGGGCAAGGCCCGCATCGAGGGCAAGGACTACGTCATGCAGGACGGCGACGTCGTGGAGTTCCGCTTCAACGTCTGATCGGCGCCTTGCCGCGCGCTGGGTGATCCGCCAAGCACGCTGGTCGGAAGGGGCCGGCTCCGACGGGAGCCGGCCCCTTCGTCATCACGGTGCCGGACGGGCGCTGGACGTCCTGGCGCCGGATCGGCCGGTGTCCGCCGCCGTGAACGGTGGGGCGATGCCCGACGTGCACGACCCGCACCACTGGTTCCCCGCTGCCGATCGTGCAGACGACCCGGCGGTCGCCGACTCGCAGGCGTCGGCGTCCGGGCCGCCTGAGCCTCGGGTCGGAACGCGGTTCGGTACTCATTCGCTGCGGGCCCGGGTCTCCCTCATGATGTCCTCGACCGGGGTACCGGGGGCCGGGTTCGCCATTCGTTCGTCGATGGTCCGGTTGATCTCGCGCTCTTCCCGTTCCCGGTACTTGCGCAGTGCCTCGACGGAGACGGCGGCGGCGACCTCCTTGCCCCGGCGTGTGGTCACCGTGGGCACGTCGTCCCGATCGGCCCGCTCCACGACCTCGGCCGGGGCCGCGCCCGCCGGGGCGTCCCCTTCGCCGCGTTCGGGCACGGGAAATTCCGGGACCGCGCGGGGAGGTCCGGGTGATCATGGCGGTCATGGAGACCCGCTTCCTCGCCATCGGCGAACTCGCCGCCACCCCGCCCGTCGCCGTCGTCATCGACGTGATGCGGGCCTTCACCACGGCCGCCTGGGCGTTCGCGCAGGGGGCGGAGCGGATCGTGCTGGCCGGATCGCTGGACGAGGCGCTGGAGGCGAAGTCCCGTCACCCGCACTGGCTGGCGCTCAAGGACGGCCCGCCCGCGCCCGGGTTCGACGCCGTCAACTCGCCCGGCCGGCTCCGTGACACCGACCTCACCGGCCGCACCGTGATCCAGAAGACCACCGCCGGCACGGTCGGCGCGCTCGCGGTGCGGGGCGCCGACCTCGTGCTGTGCGCGAGCTTCGTGGTCGCCGGGGCCACCGCCCGCGCCCTGCGGGGCCGCCCGGAGGTGACCTTCGTCGTCACCGGGGAGGACGGCCGCGCCGAGGAGGACCGCGCCTGCGCCGAGTACATCGCCCACCGCGCCACCGGCGCCACCCCCGACCCGGCCCCCTACCTGCGCCGCGCCGCCGCGTCGACCGCCGCCGACGAACTGACCCGGGGCATCCGGGAGGGCGTCCACGAGGACGACGTCCGCCTCTGCCTGGAACTCGACCGCTTCCCCTTCGCGATGTCCGCCACCCCGGAGGACGGGCTCATGGTGCTGCGCCCGTACGGCGAGCGGGTCGGCTGAGGTCGGCGCGGTGGGGCCGTGCCCCCGACCCATCCGGTAGACGCTGTCTACCGGATGGTGGTAGACATTGTCTATGAGTAGTGAGGAGCAGTCCCCCCTGCGGGAGCGCCTGGTGGACGCCGGGGTCGAGTTGGTGCTGGCGGAGGGATCCGGGGCGGTCGGGCTGCGGGAGATCGCGCGGCGGGCCGGGGTGTCGCACGGGGCGCCGCGGCGGTACTTCGCGACGCACCGGGAGCTGCTGTCGGCGGTGGCGCGGCGCGGGTTCGCGGAGTTGGCGGGGCGGTTCGCGGCGGTGCGGGGGGCGGACGCGCGGGAGCGGGTGGCGGGGATGGCCCGGGTGTACCTGGCGTACGCGGCCGAGCGGCGCGGCATGTTCGAGCTGATGTTCCGCCACGACCTGCTGACCGGCGACGGGTCGGCACCGGGCGGGCCCCGGCTGCGGGAGGAGACGGCGCCGCTGTTCGGGGAGATGGCGCGGCTGGTGGGGGAGTGCACGGGGGACGCCGGGCGGGCCCCGGTGGCGACGGCCGCGCTGTGGGCGAACCTGCACGGCCTGGCCCAGTTGCAGGGCTGGGGGAGTACGGGCCTGATGCTGGGGGAGGGCCGCGAGGAGGAGTTGCTGCGGGCCGTGCTGGACGCGCACCTCGGGGGTCAGGCGTGAGCCGCCTCGCACTGCCGGTGAGCGCCGGCGCCGCCATGCTGGTGGCCCTGGACGGCACCGTGCTGCTGATGGCGCAGCCCGCCATGCGACGTGAACTCGGCTGCACCACCGCGCAGTTGCAGTGGACCAGTACCGGCTACCTGGTCGCCGTCGCGGCCCTGCTGGTGCTCGCCGGCCGGCTCGGCGACAGGTACGGCCACCGCCGGACGCTGCTGGCGGGCGTGCTGGGCTTCGGCGCGTCCTCGGCGGGCATCGCGCTCGCGCCGTCCGTCGGCTGGGTGATCGGACTGCGGACCGCCCAGGGCGTGTTCGGCGCGCTGCTGCAACCGGGCACGCTCGCGCTGCTGCGGCTGTGCTGCCCGCCGGAACGGCTCGGCCGGGCGATCGCCGTCCGGACGGGGGCCATCGCGGTCGCGGCGGGCGCGGGCCCGCTGCTCGGCGGGCTGCTGGTGGACGCGTTCGGCTGGCGCGCGGTGTTCTGGATCAACGTCCCGGCGGCCGCCCTGATCGCCGCGATGGCGCTCGCGCTGCGCCCCGACCGGGGGCGGCCGGACGGGCGGCAGCGCCTCGACCCGGCGGGCGCGGTCCTGCTCGCGGCGGCGCTGGCCGCCCTGGTGCACGCGCTCTCCCGGGTGCCGGAGCGCGGCTGGAGCGGGACGAGCGCCGAACTGGCGGGCGCGGCGGGCCTGTTCGCGGTGCTGGTGGTGCACGAGCGGCGCGCCGCGAGCCCGGTGGTGCCGCGCCCGGTCGCCCGGTCGCGTCCGGTGACGGCGTCGCTGGCCTTGCTGCTGACCGCCTCGGCCGGGCTGTTCGGCACCCTGTTCAGCACCACCTTCCGGCTCCAGGACACCCTGCACGTGGGCCCGTTGGGCGCGGCGCTGCGGATGCTGCCGCTGACCGCGCTGATGGTGCTGGGCGCCCCGGCGGCCGAACGGGCGCTGCGCGTCCAGGGGCCCCGGCGGACGGCGCTGGCGGGCGTGGCGCTGCTGGTGGCGGGCATCGCGGGGCTGGCCGGGCCGGGCGACGGGGGCGCCTCGGCGGTGCTCACCGGAGCGGCTTCGGCGCTGCTGGGCGCGGGGTTCGCGGTGGTGATGGTGACGGCGACCGGCACCGTGGTCGGCGACGCCCCGGCGGGGTACGCGGGCGCGGTCGGCGGCCTGAAGCAGACCGCGATGAACATCGGCCCGACCCTGGGCATCGCGGCCGCCGCCGGCACTGGGACGCACGGCGCCCTGCCCGTCCTGACCGTGCTCGCCGCACTCGGCCTGCTGCCCGCCGCCGCGCTGCCCGGTGTTCCGCTGCCCGCCGCCGCGCAGGGCGCCGCCGCGCAGGAAGCCGCCGCGCAGGGCGGCGCGCCCCGCGCCACGGGCCCGCTGTCGGCGAGGCGTGACACCCTGACCCGATGACGGAAGGGCGGCGGCCCGTCGGCCAAGGCGGCCGCCGGACGGCGCCGGCCGGACACCCGCCCGTCCCCACCCGCCAGGGAGCACGCATGGACTTCTTCGAGTCGACCGTCGAGGCGGACGGCGAACGCCTGGCCTGCACCGTGGTCGAACCGTCCGCCCCGGCCGGCCCGCTCACGGCGCTGCTGATGCACGGCGCGGGCAGCGGCGACCGGCACCGGTGCCTGCCGCTGGCAAGGGAGTTGGCGGCCGCCGGGTGCCGTGCGGTGACGTTCGACTTCGCCGGGCACGGCGCGAGCAGCGGCACCCTCGGCGAGCTCTCACTGGCCCGCCGGGCCCGCCAGGCCCGCGCCGTGCTGGAACGGCACGCCCCGGTCGGCCCGCTGCTGCTGGTCGGCTTCTCGATGAGCGGCCAGACCGTCACCGACCTGCTGAGGAGGCCCGAACTCGCGGTCCGCACCGAGGCGATCGCCCTCTGCGCGCCCGCCGCCTACGCCCGCGAGGTGCGCGAACTCCCCTTCGCCGCGCCTGAGTTCACCAACACCCTGCGTACGGCGGGCAGTTGGCGCAGCAGCCCGGCCTTCGGCACCCTCGCGGCCTTCACCGGCCGGGCGGTACTGGTGCTCCCGGAGACGGACGGCGTGATCCCGGCCGAGGTGACCGAGGCCCTGGACGCCGCCCTGCGCGCCCGCCCGGCGGCGGCCCCGTACACCAGGCTGGTCCTGCCGGGCGCCGACCACCTGCTCGGCCGCTGGCTGGGCGACCGCCCGGAGGAGTGCGAGCGGGTGGCGGCGGCGCTGCTGGGCGCGGACTAGGACCTGTCCGCGCCCTGCCCGCACCTCAGGGCAGTTCGACGACCAGGGCGCCGTCCTCGGCGCGGCTGACGAAGACGCCGGAGAGGTCGTCCACGTGGTGGTCGGGCCGGTGGGCGGCGGCGCGCGGGCCGATGCCGAGCACCGGCATGCCGGCGGCCCGGGCGGCGGCGATGCCCGCCTCGGAGTCCTCCAGGACCAGGCACTCGGCGGGGGCGACGCCCAGTTGGGCGGCGGCCTTGAGGAAGCCCTCCGGGTCGGGCTTGCTGGCGCCGACGTGCTCGGCGGTGATCACCAGTGGCGGCAGCGGGACGCCGGCGGCGGCCATCCGGACGCGGGCCAGCCGGTCGTCGGCGGAGGTCACCAGCGCGTGCGGGAGGTCGGCCAGCGAGGCCACCAGCCGTGCGGCGCCCGGGATTTCGACCACGCCGTCGATGTCGGAGGACTCCTCGTCGAGCATCACCGCGTTCTCGGCGAGGTTCTGCTCCATCGGGCGGTCGGGCAGCAGCAGGGCCATGGTCAGGTGGCCCTGCCGCCCGTGCGCGACCCGCATCACCTCGTCGCCGTCCAGGCCGTTGCGCTCGGCCCAGCGGCGCCAGCAGCGCTCGACCACGGCGTCGGAGTTGACCAGGGTGCCGTCCATGTCGAGCAGGACGGCCCGGACCGGCGGGGTGAGGACGGGCATCGGGTCTCCTCGGAGGCCTCGTACGGGTGTTTGTTCCTCAAGCGTACAAAACCTGCGACGGCCGGGCCGCTCAGCCCACCAGGTGCGCGTTGACCGCCCTGGCCTCCTCGGCGAGCTCCGGCAGCTCCACCACCTCGACGCCCGCCGCCTCCAGCAGCGCGGTGCCCCGGCAGTCCTCGACGAAGAGCGCGGGCTCCCGCCAGGCCACCACCACCCGCGGCACCCCGGCCGCGACGATCAGTTCCGCGCACGGGTGCGGCCGGGAGGCGCGCTGCCCGCACGGCTCCAGGGTGGAGTAGACGGTGGCGGTGCGCAGCCGGGGGTCGCCGGCCGGCAGCTTGCCGAGCGCGGCCTCCTCGGCGTGGTTCACGGCGTCCACCTCGCGGCTGTAGCCCTCGGCCAGCACCTCGCCGTCCGCGCCGACGATCACCGCGCCGACCGAGAAGGCGGCCTCGGACGGCGGGCAGCGCCGGGACAGCTCGATCGCGCGGCGCAGCCGGAGCAGATCGCGCTCGCGGTCACTGGTCATCGGAGGACTCCTTCGGGGCGTACCGCAGCAGGACGACGTCCCCCACCGTACGTGCCCCCAGCAGCCGCATCCGGCGGGTCGGGCCGCCCGGGTACGTGGCGGGGGCGAGGAAGCGGGGCGCGTCGGCCTGGCCGACCAGCAGCGGGGCGACGGCCAGGTGCAGCTCGTCGGCCAGGCCCTCGGCGAGGAAGCGGGTGTGCACGCCGCCGCCGCCCTCGACCATCAGCCGGCGCACCCCCCGCGCGCCTAGGTCGTCCAGCACCGCGCCCAGCGGCACCGCCGGGCCCAGCGCGACCACCTCGGTGCCGGGCGCCCCGGCCAGCGCGGCGCGCAGCGCGGGCGCGGTGGCGTCGGTGGTGTAGGCGAGCTTGGCGCCGCCGGTGTGCCAGAACTTCAGCGCCGGGTCGAGCCGCCCGCTCGCGCTCAGGGTGACCTTCAGCGGATGCGCGGGGCGCCCGGCGGCCACCCGCCCGGCGCGCCGCCCGGCCGAGTTGACCAGCAGCCGGGGGTCGTCGGCGCGCAGCGTCCCGCCGCCGACCAGGATCGCGTCGCTGTCGGCGCGCAGCGCGTCGACCCGGTCGAAGTCCTCGGCGTTGGAGAGCAGCAGCCGCTCGGGCGAGGCGTCGTCGAGGTGGCCGTCGAGCGACACCGCGGCGCTCAGCAGGACGTGGGGGCGGGGCACGGCGGGGCTCCAGGTTCGGCGTACGGGGGGAGGCTCCCACCGTACGCCGCCCGGCGGGCGCGGCCGTTCAGGACGGGCGGGGCGGCACCGGCAGCGGCAGGGCGGGCAGCCCGTTGATGCTGACGGCGACGTTCTCCTTGCCCTCGCAGTACTCGCTGAACCGGTCCTCGCCCTTGCGGTCGAAGAACTCGGCCAGCAGCGTCCGGTCCTCCCGGTAGTCCATGAACGGGACGGCGAACCCGCAGGAGTCGCTGACCCGCTCGGCCCGCACCAGGATGATCGCGCGCAGCGCGGTGCCGTCCGCCGAGGGGTCGAAGCGGGCGAGCAGTCCGGCGAAGCGCGGGTCGTCGCGGAACACCGGCTCGCCGCGCCCGTGCACCCGCAGCACGGTGGGCGGCCCCTCGAAGGCGCACCACATCAGGACGATCCGGCCGTTCTCCCGCAGGTGCGCGATGGTCTCGGCGTGCGAGCCGCCGAAGTCCAGGTAGGCGAGGGTCAGTCCGTCGATCACCGCCAGGGTGCCGGCCCGGCCCTTGGGCGACAGGTTGAGGAATCCGTCGGCGGCCAGCGGGGCGGTGCCGACGAAGTAGACGGGCTGCTTCTCGATGAACGCGCGCAGCCTGGCGTCAATGCGTTCATAGGTCTTTCCCATGCGGACGATTCTGCTCCCGGCGGGTTCCGATGGCGAGGTGATTGACCATCAGTCTTGCTATGCGAGACGAGTTTGTCCGAACAGTGGAACGGGTTCCTATGCTGGACGGGCTACCGAGGAACCGCCTTCGAGGGAGAGGGAGTCCCGCCGTGCCCGCCTACACCCACGGCCACCAGGCCGCCGTCCTGCGCTCGCACCGCAGCCGCACCGCCGCCAACTCCGCCGCCTACCTGCTGCCCGAACTGCGCCCCGGCCGGCGGGTGCTGGACGTCGGCTGCGGCCCCGGCACGATCACCGCGGACCTGGCGGAACTGGTCGGCCCCACCGGCCGGGTGGTCGGCGTCGAGCCGGTCCCCGAGGTGCTGGCCGAGGCCGCCGCACTGGCCGCCGACCGAGGGCTGGCGAACCTGTCCTACGAGGTCGCCGACGTCTACCGGCTGCCGTACGCGGACGCCTCGTTCGACGTGGTGCACGCCCACCAGGTGCTGCAGCACCTGCCCGACCCGGTCGCCGCGCTGCGCGAGATGCGCCGGGTCACCGCCCCCGGCGGGGTGATCGCGGTCCGCGACTCCGACTACGCCGCGATGACCTGGTACCCCGAACTGCCGGAACTGGACGCGTGGATGGCCCTGTACCAGCGGGTCGCCCGGGCCAACGGAGGCGAGCCCGACGCCGGCCGCCGCCTGCTGGCCTGGGCCCGCGCGGCCGGCCTGGCCGACGCCTCGGGCGCCAACCTGCGCCCTTCGTCCAGCAGTTGGACCTTCGCCACCGACGCCGAACGCTCCTGGTGGTCGGAGAGCTGGGCCGAGCGCACGACGCGCACCAAGCTGGCCGACACCGCCCTGGCCGAGGGCCTGGCCGCCCCCGCCGACCTGGAGCGGATCGCCGCCGGCTGGGCCCGCTGGGGCGCCGACCCGGATGCCTGGTTCGCGGTACTGCACGGCGAACTCCTGGTGCGCGTAAGCTAGTTGGGCGCGCCGTCCGGTTAACGTGATGTTGACCGGACGCGTACCGCCCGGTAGCGAGCGCCGTCCAACCTGGTGGTCGGACGGGCGGTCCGACCCGCCCCCCACCGGGTCGGACCGCTACCGTGTGGGCATGGACCGCGAACAGCCGCCCGGCACCACCCACCGGGTGATGCGCCAGGACGACAACGGCAACCGCTTCCTGCTCGCCCGCGGCCTCGACCGGGCCGGGGCCGAGGCGCTGGCCGCCGAGTTCGAAGCCCGCGGCCACAAGCAGCTCTACTGGGTCGAACCCGAGGACCCGGCCGCACCGGCGGACCCGGCCGGCTCCGCGGACCCCGCCTGATCCCGGCTGCCGGGCCCCGCCCCGCATAGCATGGCGCCCGGCGGCGGCCGCCGCCCCAGCACGCGTGCCGAGGAGGCCCGGTGGGTGTCGAGATCGAGCGCAAGTTCCTCGTACCGGACGACGAGACCGTCCCCGACGGACGGGAGTTCGACGTCCGGCAGGGGTACCTGGCGATCGGTCCCGAGGGCACCGAGGCGCGGCTGCGCCGACAGGACGGGGCCCACTCGCTGACCGCCAAGCGCGGCGCCGGGCAGGTCCGCGGCGAGTGGGAGACCCCGCTGAGCGCCGAGCAGTTCGCCGTCCTGTGGCCCGCCACCGACGGCACCCGGATCCACAAGACCCGCCGGATCGTCCCGCTCGGCCCGCACGAGGCCGCGGTCGACACCTTCCACGGCCGGCTCGCCGGACTGCGCACCGTCGAGGTCGAGTTCGCCGACCGCCGGTCCGCCGCCGCGTTCACCCCGCCGCCCTGGTTCGGCCCCGAGGTCACCGACCGCCCCGCCTTCGGCAACCGGAGCCTGGCCACCGCCACCGAGCCGCCCCGCCCCCGGTACGCGGTCGGTCGCGGCGCCACGGGCGCGGAGCCGGCGACGCCGGGCCTGATCGACACGGTGGCGTGGGTCCGGCTGGAGGGCGGCCGGATCCTGTGCGCCCGCCCGCGCGGCAAGGACGCCTTCTACATCCCCGGCGGCAAGCGCGAGGGCACCGAGACCGACCTGCAGACCCTGATCCGCGAGGTCGCCGAGGAACTCTCCGTCACGCTCCTCCCCGACACGGTCACCCACGTCGACACCTACCGGGCCGAGGCCCACGCCCAAGCCCCCGGCACCCTCGTCTCGATGGCCTGCTACACCGCCGACTACACCGGCACCCTCACCGCCAGCAGCGAGATCGAGGAGGTCGCCTGGTTCTCCTACGCCGACCGCGACCGCGTCCCCCCGGTCGACCAGGACCTCTTCGACGACCTGCACCGCGACGGCCTCCTCCGGTAGGCCCGCCCACGGGCGCCCGTGGGCCCGCTGCCGCCCCCCGGCACGCCGGAACGCCCGGTCTGTACGCCAATCGGACAGACGACCCGTATGCCGGGGTAGCGGCGCGATTCCCTGGGTATGGCAGAGTTCGGCAGCATTCGTCACGATCCGTGAGCCCGCGGCGGCACGGCGTGGCGGCGGCGGCCCGCGCCCCGGCGACCCGCCGGGGGGCGTCCCAGTGTCGGCGGGAGGCCCCGTAGGTGGCGAAGCCGGGTGACGGCGGGGGAGAGCGCGAGGCGTCCGGCCTGCCCGCGCGAGGGGCGCGGCGTCCCGGCACCCCCGCGGGCGGCGCCGGCCGGGCGTCGGCCCGGGCCCGGCTGCGGCGCGGCCGCCCCGGACAGGGCGAGCGGCCCGCCCCGCTGCCCGGCAGCGCCCCGAGCGCCGGCCCCGCCCCCCAGCCGCCCACCACCCCCGGCCCCGCGCCGTTCCCGGTCCGGGGCCGCGCCGCCCGGGCCTTCCCCGGCGCGCCCGAGGTCCGCCCCGGCGCCCGGGCCGACACCGGCCCCACCTCCCTGCACCCCAGCCGCCGCACCGAGGGCGGCAGCCTGCTGGACGTGGTCCGGGTGGCCATCGTCATCCTGGACACCTCGGGCCGGGTGGTGCTGTGGAGCCCCGCCGCCGAGGAGATGCTCGGCTGGCCCAGCGAGGTGCTGGTCGGCCGCGCCGTCGACGAGTTGATCCCCGACCCGGACCAGGTGCGGCGCACCCGCGCCGCCATCCAGGAGACGCTGCGCCGCGGCTCCTGGCACGGCTTCACCGAGATCGCCGACCGGGACGGCCTGCCGGTCGAGGTGGAGGCCAGGCTCTCGCTGCTGGTCGACGGCGACGGCGCCCCGTACGTGCAGGCTGCGCTCACCGAGGCCGCCGCGCTGCGCGCCGTCGAACGGGACCTCGCGGTCCGCGACGCCCTGTTCGAGCAGTCCCCGCTCGGCATCGCCGTCCTCGACACCGACCTGCGCTACACCGCGGTCAACCGCACCCTGGCCGACATGAACGGCCTGCCCGCCGAGGAGCACATCGGCCGCACCACCGGCGAGACGCTGCCCGAGCGCTCCGCCGACGAGATCACCGCCGTCCAGCGCCAGGTGCTGGCCACCGGCGAGCCGGTCATCGACGTCACGCTGGCCTCCCCGTCCACCGCCCGCTCCGGCTACCGGTCGATCTCCTACAGCCGGATGACCGACCGCTCCGGCCGGGTGCTGGGCATCTCCGGCACCGTGATGGACGTCACCGAGCGCTACCGCGCGGTCGCCAAGGTCGAGAGCGCCCGGCGCCGGCTGTCGCTGCTCAACGAGTTCGGCTCCCGGGTCGGAGACCTGCTGGACGCCTCGATGATCGCCCAGGAGCTGGCCGGCGCGGTCGTCCCCCGGCTCGCCGACTACGCCGGGGTGATCCTGCTGCAGGCCGTCGCGCACGGCGACGACCTGCCCCGGCACGGCCACGACCGGCGCACCTCGCTGCTGCAACTGGGCGTCGCCGCGATCCAGCCGGGCCCCGCCGTGGAGACCATGCTGCGGCACGGCGCCCGGATCACCTTCGACGAGGACTCCGTCTTCGGCCGGGTGCTGCGCAGCGGCGTCCCCGAGATGCTCTCCGGGGGCAACGGCGAGGAGCTGTCCTTCGCCGGCGACCCCAAGGTCGAGGCCGCCCGCGAACTCGGCGTCCACTCCCGGCTGGTGGTCCCGCTGCGGGCCCGCGGCATCGTGATCGGACTGCTGGTGGTCAGCCGGGCCGGCTACCGCGAGGGCTTCGACCGCGACGACCTCGCCTTCACCGTCGAGCTCGCCGACCGGGCCGGCAGCTCCCTCGACAACGCCCGCCTGTACGCCCGCGAGCGCACCGCCGCGCTCACCCTGCAGCGCACCCTGCTGCCCCAGCAGGTCCCGCAGCCCACCGGCGTCGAGGTCGCCTACCGGTACGTGCCCGGCTCCAGCGGCACCGAGGTCGGCGGCGACTGGTTCGACGTCATCCCGCTGCCCGGCGACCGCACCGCCCTGGTGGTCGGCGACGTGATGGGCCACGGCCTGCGGGCCGCCGCCACGATGGGCCGGCTGCGCACCGCCGTCCGCGTGCTGGCCGCCCTCGACCTGGCCCCCGAGGCCGTCCTGCGGCACGTCCACGAGCTCACCGACGACCTCGCCCAGGGCCCCGACGAGGCCCTGCTCGCCACCTGCGTCTACGCGGTCTTCGACCCCGCCCGGCGCAGCCTGACCGTCACCAAGGCCGGCCACATCCCGCCGGTCCTGGTGGTGCCCGGCGCCGACGCCGAGCCGGCCCGCTCCGGCGGCCCGCTGCCCGGCGGCGCCGGCCAGGTGCTCGACCTGCCCTCCGGCGCGCCGCTCGGCGTCGGCGGGGTGCCGTTCGAGTCCATCGAGATGGAGATCCCGGAGGGCAGCCTGCTCGCCCTGTGCACCGACGGGTTGGTGGAGTCCCGGGACAAGGATCTGGACGTGGGACTGGGGAGGTTGATCAGCGTGCTGGAACAGCCGTACGCCTCGATCCAGCAGGCGTGCGAGGCCGTCCTCGGCACCATGGAGCAGGGCCGCGAGCCCGACGACGTGGCCCTGCTGCTGGCCCGGCTCGGCCAGGGCCGGGCCGAGGAGCCCACCGCCGGCTGGACGCTGCCCGCCGAGCCCACCGCGGTCTCCCGGGCCCGCCGGCTGGTCCGCGGCACGCTGGCCGACTGGGGCGCCGAGGAGCTCACCGACACCGCCGAACTGCTCGTCAGCGAACTGGTCACCAACGCCGTCCGGTACGCCAGCGCTCCGATCGGCGTCCGGCTGACCCTCGGCGACCTCCTCCTGGTGGAGATCTCCGACCCGCTGCCCGACCCGCCCCGCGAGCGCCACGCCGGGGCCGGCGACGAGGGCGGTCGCGGCCTCGAACTGGTCCGCAGGCTCGCCCTGCGCTGGGGCACCAGGGCCGAAGGGCTGGGCAAAGTGGTCTGGTTCGAACTGGCGGATCCGGAGGTTCAGCCACCCGATTCGATGTTGTGACGTTGAAGGGCGTGTGCGCCCGCGCCCGGATGATGAATACTCGGACATCGAATACTCGGTCTTCTCGACACCGGATGGGCGCGGGTTGGAGGGGTCGGTCCGTTGAACAGCTTCCCGGCACGGAACGTGACGCACGGCAGCGGCGGCTATGCCGCGGTGCCGGAGCAGCCGGGTGCCCCGACGACCCCCGCCACGCTGCCGCTCGGCTGGGGACGGGGTGCCTCGGGCACCATCTACGACTACATCCGGGTCGCGACCTTCGCGATCGGCCCCGACGGGCGGATCGCGCAGTGGAGCGACCGGGCCGCCGAGTTCTTCGGCGTCCCCGCCTCGGACGCCGTCGGCGCCGACCCGATCACCGCGTTCATCCCGCGCGAGCTGTGGCAGCGCGGCCGGGCCCGGCTGGAGCGCATCCTGTCCGGCGAGGAGTGGGTCGGCACCGCCCCCTACCGGGACCTGTCCGGCGCCGAGAGCCTCGCCGAGGTCTACGCGATGCCCGCCAGCGCCGACGGCTCCGCCACCTGCCTGGCCGTCGACCTCGGGCGGCTGCGCGCCATCGAGACCGACCTGGCCGCCTCCGAGGCGGTCATCGGCCAGACCCCCACCGGCTTCTTCCTGTTCGACACCGAGCTCAAGCTGCAGCGGGTCAACGCGGCCTTCGCGGCCGGCGTCGGCCGCAGCCCCGCCGCCCTGCAGGGCCTCGCCCCCGGCGACGTGTTCCGCCCCTCCGACGCGGACCGGCTGCTGCTCGCCCTGCGCAAGGTCCTCACCGGCCAGGAGCCCGTCCTCGACCTGCGGCTGTCCGGCCCGGTCCGGGCCGCCCGGCCCACCGCCGGCCGCGACGAGGACCAGCGCACCTGGGCCGTCTCGCTCTACCGGCTCACCGCCGCGGGCGGCCGCCCGATCGGCGTGGCGGGCCAGGTGCAGGACGTCACCAGCCGGCACATCGCCGAGCGCGAGGCGGCCGGCGTGCGCCGCAGCCTCGCCCTGCTGAACGAGGCCTCCACCCACATCGGCTCCACCCTCGACCTGGAGACCACCGCCAAGGAACTGCTCGACGTGATCGTCCCGCAGTTCTGCGACGTCGCCACCGTCGACCTGTACACCGCGCTGCTCACCGGCGACGCCGCCCCGCTCAGCGCCAACCCGGAGAGCGGCGAACTGCGCCGGGTCGCCGTCTCCAGCGTGGTCGGCAACGCCCCCTCGGTGCTCGGCAGCGAGCGCGGCGGCGTCCGGGTCGCCGAGGCCGGCGGCACGCTCTGCTACCCGCCGCGCTCCCCGCACGCCCGCGCCCTGCGCACCGGCCGCAGCGTCGTCCCGCAGCCCGGGCCCGACCCGCTGCTGCGCTCCACCCTGGTGGTGCCGCTGGTCGCCCGCGACCAGGTGCTCGGCCTGGTCCAGCTGTCCCGGGCGATCGGCAGCGAGCCGTTCGACGCCCGCGAGGTCGCGATCGCCGAGGAGCTCGTCGCCCGGGCCGCCGTCTGCGTCGACAACGCCCGCCTGTACCGCCGCGAGCACGAGCGGGCGCTGATCCTCCAGCGCAGCCTGCTGCCCCCCGGCAACCCGGCCGCCTCCGGCCTGGAGATCGCCCGCCGCTACCTGCCCAGCAACAACAACACCGAGGTCGGCGGCGACTGGTTCGACGTCATCCCGCTGCCCGGCAGCCGCACCGCCCTGGTGATCGGCGACGTGATGGGCCGCGGCCTGCGCGCCGCCGTCGCGATGGGCCAGCTGCGCACCGCCGTGCGCACCCTGGCCATGCTCGACCTCGACCCCGAAGAGGTGCTCTCCGCCCTCGACGAGATCGCCCGCGGCCTGGGCAACGACGAGGACCCGGACCGCTCCAGCGCCGAGGTCTACCTCGCCACCTGCGTCTACGCCGTGTACGACGCCGTCAAGCAGCGCTGCACCTTCGCCAACGCCGGCCACCTCCCGCCGGTCCTGCTCACCCCCGGCCAGGGCGCCCGCACCATCACGGTGCCGCCCGGCCTGCCGCTCGGCGTCGGCGGCGAGCCGTTCGAGGAGGTCACCGTCGACCTGCCGGAGGGCGCCGTGCTCGCCCTCTACACCGACGGCCTGGTGGAGTCCCGCAAGCACCAGCTCGACGAGGGCATCGACGCCTTCCGGGCCGCCCTGACGGCCGGCTCCGAGCGGATCGAGGAACTCTGCGACCAGGTCCTGGAGGAGCTCAACCCGCACCACGGCGAGGACGACATCGCCCTGCTGATGGCCAAGGTCAAGGCCCTGCCCAAGGGCTCGGTCGGCGACTGGCGGCTGCCCCCCGAGCCGACCTCGGTCGCCAAGGCCCGCGAGGCCGCCTGCGGCTGGCTGCTGGAACGCGGCCTGGACGAACTGGTCGACACCTCCGAGCTGCTGGTCAGCGAGCTGGTCACCAACGCGCTCCGGCACGGCCGCGGCGAGATCCGGCTGCGGCTGCTGCGCGACAAGACCATGGTCTGCGAGGTCTGGGACGACGCCTACGCCCAGCCGCGCCAGCGCCGCGCCCAGGAGACCGACGAGGGCGGCCGCGGCCTGCAACTGGTCTCCCTGCTGGCCGAGCGCTGGGGCAGCCGCCGCACCCCCAAGGGCAAGATCGTCTGGTTCGAGCTGTCGCTCTAGCCCTCCGGCACGACGGTCGCGGCCCGGCGCTCGGCCAGGGCGATCCGGGCCACCCGGCCCGGGACCAGCACGCACCCGGCCGGGGCCGGCCCGGCGGGGCGGGCGAGTAGGCGAGTAGGGTGGGGGCGGGCCGGGACGGCAGCAGGCCGGCCGCGAGCACGACGAAGGTCGCGAAGGCGATCAGGAACCGGGCCCGCTTCTTCACCGCCGCAGCTCCCCGATCCCGTGGTGCGTACGGGAAGGACCGAGGCGCACGCGTGATCTCCACCGCCCCGCAGCCGCCCGTTTCGGCTCCATTGGGCCCTTCCCCGTACGATGGGAAGAAGCCGAGGCATGTGCCGTGCCCGGTGGGTGGACCGGTGAATGCTGACGCGGGCCGGGCACCGTGACCCACGATTCCGGGAGAATCAGCGCCGCATGCCCACGCGCAACGACATTCGTAACGTCGCCATCGTCGCCCACGTCGACCACGGCAAGACCACCCTGGTCGACGCCATGCTCAAGCAGGCCGGCGCCTTCGCCGCCCACCAGCACCTCGACGACCGGATGATGGACTCGAACGACCTGGAGCGCGAGAAGGGCATCACCATTCTCGCGAAGAACACCGCGGTCAAGTACCACCCCAAGGACGGTGGCGCGCCGATCACCATCAACATCATCGACACCCCCGGCCACGCCGACTTCGGTGGCGAGGTCGAGCGCGGCCTGTCGATGGTGGACGCGGTCGTCCTGCTGGTCGACGCCTCCGAGGGTCCGCTGCCGCAGACCCGCTTCGTGCTGCGCAAGGCGCTCACGGCCCGGCTGCCCGTCATCCTGTGCATCAACAAGACCGACCGCCCGGACGCCCGGATCGACGAGGTCATCAACGAGACCTACGACCTGTTCCTGGACCTGGACGCGGACGAGGACCAGATCGAGTTCCCGATCGTCTACGCCTGCGCCCGTGACGGCGTGGCCTCGCTGACCAAGCCGGAGAACGGCACCGTGCCGGCCGACTCCAGCAACCTGGAGCCGTTCTTCTCCACCATCCTGGAGCACGTCCCGGCCCCGGTCTACGACGAGGACGCCCCGCTGCAGGCGCACGTCACCAACCTGGACGCCGACAACTTCCTCGGCCGCATCGCGCTGCTCCGGGTCGAGCAGGGCGAGCTGCGCAAGGGCCAGACGGTGGCCTGGATCAAGCGCGACGGCTCGATCCAGAACGTCCGGATCTCCGAGCTGCTGATGACCGAGGCGCTCACCCGCAAGCCCGCCGAGGTGGCCGGCCCGGGTGACATCTGCGCCGTCGCGGGCATCGGCGAGATCATGATCGGCGAGACCCTCGCCGACCCGGAGAACCCGATCGCGCTGCCGCTGATCACGGTCGACGAGCCCGCGATCTCGATGACCATCGGCACCAACACCTCGCCGCTGGTCGGCAAGGGCGGCTCCGGCAAGGGCGCGGACGCCAAGTCCGGTGCCAAGGTGGACCGCAAGGTGACGGCCCGCCAGGTGAAGGACCGCCTGGACCGCGAGCTGATCGGCAACGTCTCGCTGCGCGTGCTGGAGACCGAGCGCCCGGACGCCTGGGAGGTGCAGGGCCGCGGCGAGCTGGCGCTGGCCATCCTGATCGAGACCATGCGCCGCGAGGGCTTCGAGCTGACCGTCGGCAAGCCGCAGGTGGTCACCCGCGAGATCAACGGCAAGACCCACGAGCCGGTCGAGCGCCTCACCGTGGACGTCCCCGAGGAGCACATGGGCGCCGTCACGCAGCTCATGGGCGTCCGCAAGGGCCGGATGGACAACATGTCCAACCACGGCTCGGGCTGGGTCCGGATGGAGTTCGTGGTGCCCTCCCGCGGCCTGATCGGCTTCCGCACCGAGTTCCTCACCAGCACCCGCGGCACCGGCATCGCGCACTCGATCCACGAGGGCTACGAGCCGTGGTTCGGCACCCTGACCACCCGCAACAACGGCTCCCTGGTCGCCGACCGCTCCGGCGTGGTCACCGCCTTCGCGATGACCAACCTGCAGGAGCGCGGCGTGCTGTTCACCGACCCCGGCACCGAGGTGTACGAGGGCATGATCGTCGGCGAGAACTCCCGCGCCGACGACATGGACGTGAACATCACCAAGGAGAAGAAGCTCACCAACATGCGTTCCTCGAACGCGGACGTGGCGGAGTCCATCGTGCCGCCGCGCAAGCTCTCGCTGGAGCAGTCGCTGGAGTTCTGCCGCGAGGACGAGTGCATCGAGGTGACCCCGGAGACCGTGCGCATCCGCAAGGTCGTCCTGGACGCCAAGGAGCGCGGCCGCACCGCCTCGCGCGCCAAGAAGGGCTGACGCCCGGGGTGGCACCCCGTTGACCGGCCGACCGGCCGGCGTCCTCGCGGACGCCGGCCGGTCGCGTTTTTGGTGACGGAACGTCATCTTTCGGTGGGCGCGGATCGTTCGTTAATCGGACGTCACAGATCGTCATCCGAGACAACTGTCCGTTTCGCCCCTGTCTGGCTATGTCTGGAATGTCCGTTTTTCGAGATTCACCCGTCGTTCATGTGACCAAATTGAAATCCGGATTGGTCATTTCCGTATCCGTGAGTGACCGATAGTGGGTGCAGTCGAGCTCGGGTCGAGGCTCCTGCGCAGGGGTGCGCGCCAGGCCGCGAGCGATCTGCAACACGATTTCAGGAGGACACCCATGCGTGGTGCCAGCCAGGCCAAGTGGGTTGTCGCAGCCGTCGCGGTCGCCCTCGCCGCCACCGCTTGCGGCAGTGGAGGCTCTTCCGGCAGCTCCAACGGTGCCGCCAACGCTCAGGGCACGTTCAGCTACCAGAGCACCGAGCCGCAGAACCCGCTCCAGCCGGCCAACGCCATGGAGGTCGGTGGCGGTCGCATCATCAAGACCCTGTTCAAGGGCCTGGTGGACTACGACCCCAGCAACGGCGAGCTCCGCAACCAGGTGGCCGACAAGATCGAGACCACCGACGCGCAGAACTACACCGTCACCCTGAAGTCGGGCTGGACCTTCCACGACGGCACCCCGGTGACCGCCAAGTCCTTCGTGGACGCCTGGAACTGGTCCGCCAACACCAAGAACAACCAGATCAACTCCGACTGGTTCTCGGACATCCAGGGCTACAAGGACGTCCACCCGGAGGAGGGCGACCCGACCGCCGCCACGATGTCCGGCCTGAAGGTCGTCGACGACACGCACTTCACCATCGCGCTGAACGGCCCGGTCTCGTACTTCGAGTACAAGCTCGGCTACACCGCCTTCTCGCCGCTGCCCGAGGTCTTCTTCACCGACCCGGCGAAGTACGGCCAGTCCCCGATCGGCAACGGCCCCTACAAGTTCGTCTCGTGGGAGCACAACAAGGCCGTCACCGTCGCCGCCTACGACAAGTACGCGGGTGTCGACAAGCCGAAGAACGGCGGCATCGTCTTCAAGAACTACTCGCAGGCCGAGGGCGCCTACAAGGACCTGGTCTCCGACAACCTGGACGTGCTGGACCAGGTCGACCCGAGCGACCTCGCCTCCTACAAGACCGACCTGGGCGACCGCGCCGTCGACCAGGCCCAGGGCGCCATCCAGTCGATCTCCTTCTCGCTGTACGCGGACGACTGGAAGCCGGAGAACCTGGCCAAGGTCCGCCAGGGCCTGTCCATGGCGATCGACCGCGACACCATCACCAAGACGGTGCTCAACGGCTCCCGCCAGCCCGCCAACTCCTGGGTCGCCCCGGGCGCCATGGGCTACAAGGACAACACCTGCGGCGATGCCTGCAAGTACGACCCGGCGAAGGCCAAGCAGCTGGTCACCGAGGGCGGCGGCGTCCCCGGCAACAAGATCACCGTGCTGTACAACGCCGACGGCGGCCACAAGGAGTGGGTGGACGCGGTCTGCAACTCCATCCGCCAGGCCACCGGCGTGGAGTGCGTCGGCGACCCGAAGCCGGACTTCAAGTCCTCCCGCGACCTGATCAAGAACAAGAAGGTCGACGGCCTGATGCGCACCGGCTGGGTGCAGGACTACCCGCTGAACGCCAACTACCTGCGCGACGTCTTCGGCACCGGCGCCGCGGCCAACGACGCCGGCTACTCCAGCCCGGAGTTCGACAAGCTGGCCGCCGAGGCGGACAAGGCCACCTCGGTGAAGGAGACCGCCGACCTGTACCAGAAGGCCGAGGAGCAGCTGGCCAAGGACATGCCGGCCATCCCGCTCTGGTACTACAAGACCACCGCCGGTTACTCGAAGAACGTGCAGAACGTGAAGTACGACTCCTTCGGTGACCCGGTCTTCACCCAGGTCGAGGTCAAGCAGAAGTAACCGGGTCGGCACCGCGCGGCTCGAACAGACACGGCCGGTGCCGTGCACCGCCCCACCGGGCGGCCCGGCACCGGCCGTTGTCACGTCCAGAACTCTGACACCGAGACTGACGGCACGTCAGAGCAGTCAATTGGAGGCACGATGGGGCGCTACGTCGCGAGGCGACTGCTCCAGATGATCCCGGTGTTCCTGGGCACGGTCACGATCATCTTCTTCATGACCCGCATGCTGCCCGGTGACCCCGCGGCCGCGATGTGGGGCGACAAGGCCGCCGACCCGGCCCAGCTCGCCGCGTTCAAGCACCAGATGGGACTCGACGTCTCCAAGTGGCAGCAGTACCTCAACTACATGGGGGACCTGTTCACCGGCGACTTCGGCACGACCATGACCGGCCGCAAGGTCACCGACCTGATCGGCGAGTCCTTCCCGGTCACCATCCGGCTCGCCCTGCTGGCCTTCGCCTTCGAGCTGATCGTCGGCGTCGCGATCGGCCTGTTCGCCGGTCTGCGCCGGGGCAAGGCGTTCGACAAGTCGACGCTGGTCCTGACCCTGCTGCTGATCTCCATCCCCGTTCCGGTGCTCGGCTTCATCTTCCAGAACGTCTTCGCGATCCAGCTCGGCTGGATCACTCCGACGGTGCAGAGCTCCACCAACCTGGGCCAGCTGATCCTGCCCGCCATCGTGCTCGGCTCGATCTCGCTCGCGTACGTCGCCCGCCTGACCCGGACCTCCATCGCGGAGAACCTGAAGGCCGACTACATGCGCACCGCCGTCGCCAAGGGCCTCCCCAAGCGCAAGGTGATCGGCACCCACCTGCTGCGCAACTCGATGATCCCGGTGGTCACCTTCCTGGGAACCGACCTGGGCGCCCTGATGGGCGGCGCGATCGTCACCGAGGGCATCTTCAACGTCCAGGGCGTCGGCAACGCGCTGTACCACGCCATCGGCCGCAGCGAGGGTGCGACCGTCTCCGGCTTCGTCGTGGTGCTGGTGCTGGTCTACCTCTTCGCCAGCCTGCTCGTCGACCTGCTCTACGCGGTCCTGGACCCGAGGATCCGGTATGCCTGACCTGATCACGAAGAACGCCCCCGCCGGGGACGGCGAGACCCCCGCCGAGCGGGTCGTCGTTCCCGAGCCCCAGGCGGAGAAGCCCCGCAGCCTCGGCCTGGACGCCTGGCACGACCTGCGCAAGCGCCCGGTCTTCATCATCTCGGCCGTGCTGATCGTCCTGCTGGTGCTGTTCGCGATCGCCCCCGGCCTGTTCACCTCGGTGGACCCGCGGGCCGGCGACCTGAGCAAGCACTACCTGTCCAAGCCGAACTACCTGCACTTCTTCCAGGGCGACTGGTTCGGCTACGACGGCCAGGGCCGCTCCATCTACGCCCGGATGATCTACGGCGCCCGCGCCTCGGTGGTCGTCGGCATCTGCGTCACCGCCGGTGTCACGATCGTCGGCGGCCTGCTGGGCATGGTGGCCGGTTACTACGGCGGCTGGGTCGACACGATCGTCTCCCGCTTCACCGACATGGTGTTCGGCATCCCGCTGCTGCTCGGCGCGCTGGTCATCCTGAACGCCTTCTCGGTCCGCACCATCTGGTCGGTGGTCTTCGCGCTGGTCGTCCTCGGCTGGACGCAGATGACCCGCGTGATGCGCGGCTCGGTGATCACCGTCAAGCAGTCCGACTACGTGACCGCGGCCAAGGCGCTCGGCGCCGGCACCGGCCGGATCATGTTCAAGCACATCCTGCCGAACGCGATCGCCCCGGTGATCGTGGTCGCCACCATCGCGCTGGGCGGCTACATCGCGGCCGAGGCCACGCTGAGCTTCCTCGGCATCGGCCTGCAGGACCCGACCATCTCCTGGGGCATCGACATCAACTCGGCCCAGAAGGTGATCCGCCAGGCGCCGTTCGTGCTGTTCTTCCCGGCCGGCATGCTCTCCGTCACCGTCCTGGCGTTCATCATGCTCGGCGACGCGGTGCGCGACGCCCTCGACCCGAAGCTGCGTTGAGAGAGGCGGCCCGCATCATGACCACCGCACTTGAGAAGACCACTGCCGCGAAGGACCGCCCGGCCCCGGGCACCCCGCTGCTCGAAGTCCGCGACCTGCACGTCGAGTTCAAGACCCGGGACGGCGTCGCCAAGGCCGTCAACGGCGTCAACTACTCGGTCGCCGCCGGCGAGACGCTGGCCGTGCTCGGCGAGTCGGGCTCCGGCAAGTCCGTCACCGCGCAGACCATCATGGGCATCCTGGACATGCCGCCCGGCCGGATCACCTCCGGGGAGATCCTGTTCCGCGGCCAGGACATGCTGAAGATGTCGGGCGAGGAGCGCCGGAAGATCCGCGGCCGCAAGATCGCGATGATCTTCCAGGACGCGCTCTCCTCGCTCAACCCGGTGCTCACCGTCGGCTACCAGCTCGGCGAGATGTTCCGGGTGCACGAGGGTGCCTCCAAGAAGGAGGCCAAGGCCAAGGCCATCGAGCTGATGGACCGGGTCCGGATCCCCGCCGCCGCCCAGCGGGTGGGCGACTTCCCGCACCAGTTCTCCGGCGGCATGCGCCAGCGCATCATGATC
>NZ_JNWZ01000036.1 GCF_000716545.1 Kitasatospora phosalacinea | reverse complement strand
GATCGGGGGTCAGGGGCCGACGGGTCGGGGGCGGGCGGGTCAGGGGCCGGCGGGTCGGGGGCCGGCGGGGAGCAGGGTCTCCAGGTGGTCGGCGGCGGCGGGCGCGCCACCGGCGGCGGCGAAGGACTCCTGGACGCGCCGGGCCGCCGCGGCGTGGGACGGGTCGTCCAGGACGGCCAGCAGTTCCGCGCGCAGCTGCTGCGGGCTCGCGTGCGCGAACCGCACCCGGCGGCCGGCACCGGCGGCCGCGACCTGGGCGGCGTTGATCGGCTGGTCGCCCTTGATCGGGGCGACCAGCAGCGGCACGCCGTGGGCGAGCGCCTCGCAGACGGTGTTCAGGCCGCCGTGGCTGACCACCGCGTCCAGGCGGGGCATCAGTTCGAGGACCGGCACCCGGGGGCGGACCAGGACGTGCCCGGGCGGGTCGGCCACCGTCCCGTCGGGCGCGGCGATCACCGCCTGGAGGCGGTCGCCGAGCGGGCGCAGCGCCTCGACCGTCCGGGCGTGGAAGTCGGCGGCGAGGTCGAGGGAGAGCGTGCCGACGGTGACCAGCACCTGGCGGCGGGCCGGGTCGATCCACTCCCACGGGAAGGTGCGGTCCGGCTCCCGGGCGGCCAGGGCCGGGCCGACCAGCACCGCGTTCCGCGGCCAGGGCAGCGGGCCGGTCAGCGCCTCGCCGGTGAAGGCGACCAGCAGGTGCGGCGAGAAGCGCAGGTCGTGCGGGGGCGCGCCGGGCAGCCCGGCGGCGGTCCACATGTCGGCCATCCGCCGCTCGATCCACTCCTCGACCCGGGGGGCGGCGGTGCGGTACGGGCGGGTCAGCTCCATCGTGGTCGGCGCGAGCGACGCCCAGGGCAGGCCCGCGCGGTGCGCGGCGAGGGCGCCGGCCACGGCGTGCTGGTCGACGGCCAGCACGTCCGGGCGGAAGGCGGCCACCGCGCGCTCGATGCCGGGCAGGGTGTGCCCGGCGTGCGGGACGATGTAACCGTCCCAGCGCGACCTGGCCGCCGCCGTCCCCCGGTCGGCCTGCCCCCGGTGCGCGCGCAGCGGGATCGGCGCGATCGCCGTGTCCGGCCCGAGCAGCGGCCGCAGGAACGATTCGGACCCGGCCCACAGCACCTCGTGCCCGCGCGCGAGCAGTTCGCGGGAGACGGCGGCGAGCGGGTTCACGTGCCCGAACAGCGGCAGCGAGACGAAGAGGAACCGTCCGCGCGGGCCTCCGGCACCGGACGGGGAGGGTGCCGGGGGTGCGGCTCCGGTGGTGTCGGCCTTGCCGTCAGCCGGGATTGACGGGGGGTCGGCTCCGGTCGGAGCCCCCGGCGCCGGGGCGGGGCCACCGGCGAGGGCGGCCGCGTCGGCGAGGGTGAACGCGGTGAGGGCGTCGAGGTCGAGGGTGGTGAGGTGGGCGGCGAGGTCGGCGGCGGGGCCGTAGCGGGTGCGGAGGGCGAGGCTCCAGGCGGCCAGGTCGTGGCTCTCCAGGTGGAGTTCGCCGTCCAGGAGGGTGTCGGGGCGCAGGGTGTCCAGCCAGGCGGGGGGCCGGCCGAGGACGGTGCGCAGGAGGTCGGCGACCTCGCGGAGCGGAGGGCGGGCGGTCATGGCCGGGGTCTGACGGCGCGCAGGGCGCCGTAGGTGATGACGCCGGTGTCGAAGCCCTTCTTCATGAGCGGCCCGGCGTGGAAGAAGCCGAGGACGTCGACGCCCCGGGCGCGGGCCAGGTCGCGCATCGCGGCGGGGCCCCGGTCGAGCTGCGGGACGCGGGCGAAGGCCGGGTCCCAGGAGTTGGCGACGGCGGCGCTCCAGTCGGCGACGGTGACGTCGGTGAAGCCGGCGGCGCGGGCGAGCGCTTCGTGCTCCTCCAGGGAGGAGAAGTCGGGCATCACCTGGTGCAGCAGGATCTGCCGGACGAGTTCGCGTTCGCCGGCGTCGAGTTCGCCGTCGCGGACGGCCCAGGTGGCGACGGCGAGGGTGCCGCCGGGGCGGAGCAGGCGGTGGGCCTCGGCGAAGAAGGCGGGGCGGTCGGGGAGGTGCATGAGGCTCTCCATCGCCCAGACCACGTCGAAGGAGGCGTCGGGGTGTCCGGTGGAGAGGGCGTCCTGCCGGTGGAAGCGGGCGCGGGGGGCGAGGCCGGCGGCGCGGGCCTTCTCGTTGGCGCGGGCGGCCTGGCGGGCGCTGAGCGTGACGCCTTCGACGGTGCAGCCGAGCGGGCCTGCCAGGTGGAGGGCGGGGCCGCCGATCCCGCAGCCGACGTCGAGGATCCGGGAGCCGGCGGGGACGGCGGCGTGTTCGACCAGTTCGCGCACCAGCCGGTCGGTGGCGGCGTGCCGGTCGGCGCCGTCCAGGGCGGGGCCCTGGCCCTCGTCCCAGAAGCCGTGGTGGACGTGTTCGCCCCACAGGTCTTCGTACAGGTCGAGCGTGATGTCGTAGTAGCGCTCCACGGCCGTGTTCAGGCCGGAGCCGGCCGCGGGTTCGCGGGCTGGTTCCACTGCAGGTTCCACTGGGCCGATCCTCGAAAAGTTGACATGGATATGCCTAGAAATGGCGGCCGGAAATGCCGCGGAAATGCGCCCGATAACGTCGGATTGGTCTGGTCCATCGCATGATCGCCCCGTCGGGGAAACGACCCGTGGGCATGCGGATGACACTCCGCCCGCGGCGGTGCCGGCGGCGGGGCACGCCGCTCGGGGCGGGGGCGGATCTGACCGGCCGTCAGCAGACGAGCCGTCACTGCTGGGCAACAGGCTCCCGTACCAGGCAAGTTGGCCAACCGGCCGTCACACTAGCGAGGGGGTGCGCCCCCGTCAACGCAGTCGACGGGACCTGCGGGGGCGGGACGGGGGCGGCGGAATTCACCCGGACCGCGGATTCGGGTAACAGGTCTTGACACCCGGTCAATTCAGCGATGAAAGTTCGGCGTGGGAATTTCACAGGTTCCCCACGACCGTGCCAGGAAGAGGTCCGGGTTCTCCATGAAAGATGTTCCAGCAGCTCCGACAAGCAGTGTGGGAGCGCTCCCACAGGCCCCTTCCGGGCCGTTGGCACCCGAATGGGTCGACGAGGTGCTCCTGCGCGGCCCGGGCGCCGAGCCCTGTCTCTTCTTCGACGAGCCGGTCACCCGGGACGGGCTGCGCCGACTGGTCCGGGAGCGGCAGGCCGCGCTGGGCGCGGCCGGGCTGCGCCGGGGCGGGTCGGTGGCGATCCGGCTGGCGCCCTCGCTCGAACTGGTCGTCCAGCTGCTGGCGAGCTGGCGGACCGGGGCCCGGGCGGCGCTGCTCGACCACCGGCTGACCCTGTTCGAGACCGATCGGGCGCTGGAACGGCTGGCGCCGCAGGTGCTGGTCGACGCGGAGCACCCGGTGCCGGGCGGGCCGGCGCGCGGCCACTACCGGCAGCGCGCCCGGGTCACCGCCCGTCCGGGCCGTCCGGCCGAGGGGCCGCACGCGCTGGTGCAGCTCAGCTCGGGGTCGACCGGCCCGGCGAAGGTGATCGGGCGGACGGCGGCCGACCTGGTCGCCGAGCTCGGCCGGTACGAGCGGATCGACGGGGTGCCCCGGGCGGGCGAGCGGATGGTCTCGCTGGCCTCGCCGGTGCACGTGCTGGGCCTGGTCGGCGGTCTGCTGCACTGCCTGCACGCGGGGGTGCGGCTGGCCTTCCCCGAACGGATCACGGCCGAGGGCGTGCTGGCCGCCGTGGCGGCCGGGCCCGAGCCGACCACCCTGCTGGGCGTGCCGTTCCACCTGGAGCTGCTGGGCTGGGCGGTCGATCCGCCTCGGCTCCCCCAGCTGACCGGCATGACCACCGGCGGCGAGCCGGTCCGCGCCGAGGTGCACGCGGCCTTCGTCGACCGGTACGGCGTCCGGCTGGGCAGCATGTACGGGATGACCGAGGTCGGCGTGATCGCCACCGACCTGTCCGGGGCGCACCGCCCCGAGCTGACCCCCGCGCCGGGCCTCGGCCTGCGCGCGGTGGACGGCGAACTGCTGGTCGCCGCCGAGCGCTCGCCCTACCTGGACCCGGCCGGCGCGGAGCGCTGGGCCGACGGCTGGCTGCGCACCCGGGACGGCGGCTCGGTCGACCCCGGGACGGGGCGGGTGCGGGTGCGCGGGCGGCTGGACTCGCAGGTGTCGATCGGCGGGTTGAAGGTCGACCTGACCGAGGTCGAGCACACCGTCGCCGCGCTGCCCGAGGTCGAGTCCGCGGTCGTCCTGCACGGATCCGCGATCGAGGCGTACCTGGTGCTCGCCCCCGGCGCCACCGCGGCCCTGGTCGAGGAGCGGCTGGCCGAGCGGCTGGCGGCGTACAAGCGGCCCCGGCTGCTGCACGTGCTGGAGCGGCTGCCGCGCACCGCCACCGGGAAGCCGGTGCGCGACCGGGCCGCGCTGGCGGCGGCGACCACCGGTGCGGGGCGCTGAGGCCCGGCCCCACCGACTTTCCCGATCGGCCGATCAGCAGATCAGCCGATCGGCAGATCAATCGATGAAGCGACGAAGGAAGAAGAGGAAGGAGCGGCGATGTCCACCGAGGCGATCACCCTCGACGAGATCCGCGCGTTCGTGCTGTCCGCGCTGCGCGAGATGAACTACGACACCACCGAGGTCGACGACGACACCCGGCTCGGCCCGGCCGGCGCGGACCTGGAGTCGCTGGCGCTGGCCGAGCTGGGCGTCCGGGTGGAGGAGCGGTTCGGCGTCCGGTTCGACGACGACGAGGCGGAGCTGCTGGGCACCATGACGGTCGGCGAGTTCGGTGCGGCGGTGGCCGCCCGGCTGGAGTCCGCGGCGGCGGGGCGCTGACCGTGGCGGCGACGGCGCGGGAGGAAGTGGTGGCGCTGCTCGCGGAGTTCGGCGGGCGGGCGCCGCAGGAGGTGCCGGAGCGGGTCGACTCGATGGAGCTGGCCTGGCTGGCGCACGTGATCGAGCAGCGGCACGGCCGGCGGCTGGACGACGACACGCTGTCCCGGATCGCCACGGTCTCCGACGCCGCGCGGCTGCTGGAGGGGCTCCGCACCGGGCCGCAGCGGTAGTGGCGGGTGGCGGGCGGCCCCGTACGGCCGGCCCGCCGACGGCGCGGGGCACCGGAACAGGCAGGGCGCGTGGGACGCGCGATGGACTCGACGACGCGATGAGACACCCGGAAGGGAGGTGACCGAGGATGACCGACACCGTACCGGCGGCCGTCCGCCGGGGCCCCCGGTCCGTGGTGGTCGGCGGGATGGGGGTGCTGAGCGCGTTCGGGCGGGGCGTGGGGCCGCTGCTCGGGGCGGCGCTGGAGGGCCGGGCGGCGTTCGGCCCGGTGGGGCGGTTCGAGGTGGCCGGGCGGCGGGTCGACCGGGCCGCCGCGCATCCCGGACGGCCGCTGCTGGAGACGGAGTTGGACCGGGCGATCGGCGCGGCGTGCACGGCGGCGGGGCTGTCGGGGGCGCGGCGCGCCGACTGCCCGCTGTACCTGGCGGTGCACGGCGATCCGGCGCTGGCCCGGGCGGCGCCCGAGCGGCGCGCGGGGCACTCGGTGGGCGCGTTCGCGGCCGCCGTGGCCCGGCGGGCCGGCCTGTCGGGCGGCGGCCGGGCGTACACCTCGGGCTGCACGGCCTCGGCCGACGCGGTCGCGGACGCCGCCTCGGCGGTGGCGCGCGGCCGGGTGGAGCGGGTGGTGGTGGCGGCCGGTTACCTGGTGGACGCGGACCAGTTCGCGGTGTTCGACGCGGGCGGGGCGCTGGCCCGGGACGGGCGGGTGCGCCCGTTCAGCGCGGGCCGGACGGGGCTGCTGCTCGGGGACGGGGTGGCCGCGGTGGTCGTCGAGGCGGCGGACGCGGCGCGCGCCCGGGGCGCCGGTCCGCTGGCCGTGCTGGCGGGCTGGGGCCGGGCGGGCGACGCGTACCACGTGTGCCGGCCCCGGCCGGACGGGGCGGGGCTGGCCCGGGCGATCGGGGCGGCGCTGCACCGGGGCGGGGTGGGCCCGGAGCGGGTCGGGTACGTGAACGCGCACGGCGCGGGCACCGTGCTGGGCGACCGGGCCGAGGCGGCGGCGCTGCTGCGGGCGTTCGGGCCGGCGGGCGCGCGGGTGCCGGTCTCCTCCACCAAGTCGGTGCACGGGCAGGCCCTGGAGGCCGGCGCGCTGCTCGAACTGGTGGTCACGGTGGCCGCGTTGCGGGTCGGTCGGCTGCCGGTGAACGCCGGGCTGCTGGGCCCGGATCCGGACTGTCCGCTGAACCTGGTGCGGGGGCCCGCCGCCCCGGGGCCGCCGCCGGGCGGGTACGCGCTGAGCCTGAGCACGGCCTTCGGCGGCGCGAACACGGCGCTGCTGGTGGGCGTCGCGTGAGCCTCGGGGAGCTGGCGGCGGCCGCCGGGCTGCGGGTGCTGGCCGCCGGGCGGTGGCCGGAGTCGGCGGCGGACACCGAGGTGCCGGCGCTGCCGGGGTTCATGGCGTCCTCGTTCAGCCCGCTGGCCGCCGAGGCCGCCCGGCGCTGCCTGGACGCGCAGCCGTCCGGGCCCGGCGCCGGGCCGCCGGTCACCGCCGTGGTGGTGGCCAGTGCGCTGGGCGACCTGGCGGGCGCGGTGCGGGTGGCGCGGGCGGTGGACGGCGGGGAGCGGCTCGGGCCGCTGCTGTTCTTCCAGGCCGTCCCGAACGCGGTGGCCGGGCACCTGGCGGCGCGCCGGAACCTGACCGGCCCGGTGGTGTGCGTCGGTGACGCCCGCTCCGGGGTGGAGGTCGCCGAGGCGCTGCTCGCGGACGGGGACGCCGGGCTCGCCCTGCTGGTCCTGGTCGAGCAGTCGGCCGTACCGGGCGGGACGGACCGCGCCGCCGCCGTCCTGCTCGCGCCGGGAGCAGCGCGCTGACCCACCGGCAGCGGCCCACGGGCACTGATCCGCAACACACCGTCAGCAGGAGGGAGCACGGGCATGGGCACGGAGGTCACGGTCACCGGGATGGGCCTGGTGACGCCGGTCGGCGGCAGCGCCGGGGCGGTGTTCGACGCGATGTGCGAGGGCCGGTCGGGGCTGCGCCGGCCGGATCCGGACGGGCCGCTGGCCGGGTCGCTGGAGGTGGCCGGGTTCGCCCCGCCGATCGATCCGGTGTCGGTGCTGCCGGCGCCGGAGACCCGGGTGGTGGACCGGTACATCGTGCTGGCGCTGCGGGCGGCGGCGGACGCGCTGGCGGACGCCGGGATCGTGGCGGGCCGGGACGTGGACCCGTACCGGATCGCGGTGGTGCTGTCGGGGACGGGCGGGCTGGCGACGCTGGAGTCGCAGGTGCTGGCGCGCGCGGAGCGCGGGCGGCTGGGGGTGAGCCCGTACCTGCTGCCGGGGATGCTGCCGAACATGGCGGCGGCCCGGGTGGCGATCGGGCACGGCATCCGGGGCTACAGCTCCTCGGTGGGGACGGCCTGCGCGGCGGGGGCGCAGTCGGTCGCGGAGGGGTGGCGGCTGCTGCGCGAGGGGCTGGCGGACGTGGTGGTGACGGGCGGCGCGGAGGCGCCGCTGTTCCCGACGCTGGCCGACACCTTCGCCAACGCCCGCACGCTGGCCCGGGGTTGGGCCGACGATCCGGCGGGGGCGAGCCGGCCGTTCGACCGGCGCCGCAGCGGTCTGGTGCTGGGTGAGGGCGCGGGCGTGCTGGTGCTGGAGCGGGCCGCGCACGCGGACGGCCGGGGCGCGGCGGGGTACGCGGACGTGCTGGGCTGGGGCGCGACCAACGACGCGCACCACCCGACCACGCCGCGCCCGGACGGGGAGGGCGCGGCGGCCTGCGTGCGGCTGGCGCTGCGCTGCGCGGGCCTGGCCCCGGGGGACGTGGGCTACGTGAACGCGCACGGCACCGGTACGAAGCTGGGCGACCGGGCGGAGACCTCGGCGGTGCGCCGGGTGTTCGGGGCGGACGGGCCGCCGGTGAGCGCGACCAAGGCGGTCACCGGGCACCTGCTGGGCGCCTCGGGGGCGGTGGAGGCGGCCGTGTCGGTGCTGGCGCTGCGGCGCGGGCTGCTGCCGCCGACGCACAACCTGGACGACCCGGATCCGGAGTGCGCGCTGGACCACGTCCGCGGCGGGCCGCGTCCGGCGCCGGGGGTCCGGTACGCGGTCACGAACTCGTTCGGGTTCGGCGGCCACAACGTCAGCCTGGTGCTGGGCCCGCCGAGCACCCGGCTGGCCCGGCCGGTCTGAGCAACTCCCATTCACCACAAGCGATCCGGCGTTCCGCCGGAGAAGAGAAGGAACTGCTACGCCATGGATTTCCTCGATCTCGACCACGTCGAGTTCCACGTGGGGGACGCGCGCCAGGCGGCGTACGTGCTGTCCGCGGGGCTCGGCTTCCGGCTGCTGGCGCAGGGCGGTCCGGAGACCGGCCTGCCCGGGCAGCGCAGCCTGCTGCTGGGGCAGGGCGGCTGCCGGGTGCTGCTGACCTCGGGCCTGGAACCGGAGCACCCGGCGGCGCGGTACGTCGCCCGGCACGGGGACGGGGTGGCCGTGCTGGCGTTCGGCACCCCGGACGCGGCGGCCGGGTACGCGGCCGCGGTGGCCGGCGGGGCGCGCGGGGTGGAGCCGCCCCGGGAGGACGGCGGGGCGGTGACGGCGGTGGTGTCGGGGTTCGGGGACGTGGTGCACCGGCTGGTGGAGCGGCGGGACGCGGGCGCGGGGTTCCTGCCGGGCCTGGTCGCGGTGCCGGACACCGGGGCGCCGGAGCCGGACCTGGTGCGGGGGATCGACCACGCGGCGGTGTGCGTGCCGGACGGGTGCCTGGACGCCACGGTGGCGTTCTACCGGGCCGCGTTCGGGTTCGAGGTGGTCTTCGAGGAGTACATCGAGGTCGGCGGGCAGGGCATGTTCTCCCGGGTGGTGCAGAGCCCGTCGGGCGGGATCACCCTGACGCTGATCCAGCCGGACGGGGCGCGCGAGCCGGGCCAGGTGGACGACTTCCTGGCCTGGCACGGCGGCCCGGGCGTGCAGCACCTGGCGCTGTCCTGCGACGACGTCGCGGCGGCGGTGGACGCGATGGCGGCGCGCGGGGTGGGGTTCGCGCCGACGCCGGACGCCTACTACGACACCTTGCCGGTCCCCCCGGCCGAGCGGCTGCGCGGCCGGGGGATCCTGCTGGACCGGGACCACTGGGGCGAGCTGTACCAGATCTTCGCGACCTCGCTGCACGTGCGGCGGACGTTCTTCTGGGAGCTGATCGAGCGGCACGGCGCCCGCACCTTCGGCACCTCGAACATCCCGGCGCTGTACGCGGCCAAGGAGCGCGAGCTGGCGGCCCTGCGGGTGGCGGCGGTGACCCGATGAGCACCGGGGCGCTGCGGTTCGAACTGACCGCCGGGGAGCTGGAGCTGCTGCCGGGCGCGGCGGACGTCGCGTTCTACGCGGAGCACGGCTGGTACCTGGCGCCGAAGCTGTTCACGGACGCCGAGGTGGACGCCCTGGCGGCGGCCGCCGAGGCGTACTACGCGGGGGCGCGCAGCCGGGAGCTGCCGGTGCGGCCGCCCCGGCTGGCGGCCTGGCGGCCCTCCGACGGGCCGGTGCAGCGGCACAACGACTACGTGCACTACGAGAGCGACCCGATCGCGCGCGTCCTGTGCAAGCCGCTGCTGGGGGCGGTGGCGGCGCTGCTGGCGGGGGCGTCGGAGATCCGGGTGTTCCAGTCGACGCTGATCCTGAAGCCGGCGGTGGCGGGCGAGCCGAGCAACATCGTGCCGTGGCACATCGACAAGCACTACTGGTCGACGTCGAGTTCGGAGCGGATGCTGACGGCGTTCGTGCCGTTCCACGACTGCGACGAGGAGATGGGCACGCTGACGGTGGTGGACGGCAGCCACCGCTGGCGGGAGGTGGGCCGGGAGGACTCGGTGACCCGGCACTTCGCGGACCGGGACCGGGACGACCTGGAGCGGCTGCTGGCGGTGAACGCGGCGCACAACGGCGCCGAGGTGCGCAAGGTGCCGCTGGTGATCCCGAAGGGGCACGTGTCCTTCCACCACTGCCGCACGTACCACGGCTCGGGCCCGAACGTCAGCAGCCGGCCGCGCCGGGCGGTCTCCTTCCACCTCCAGGACGGGGCGAACGAGTACCGGCGCTTCCCGCTCTCCGACGGCGGCGCGGCGGTGTACAACCACGACGTGCTGGTGCGCCGGCTGCCGGACGGGCGGCCGGACTACGCGGACCCGGAGTTCTGCCCGGTGCTGTGGCGCTCCCCGGCGGCGGGCCGTGACTGACGCCGGCCTGTACCGGACGGTGGCACTGATCCGGGGCTTCGAGCGGCGGGCGGTGGAGCTGGTGCGGTCGGGGGTGGTGCCGGGCGGCATCCACCCGTACACCGGGCAGGAGGCGATCGCGGCGGGCAGCTGCGCGGCGCTGCGGCCGGACGACGTGGTCACCTCCACCCACCGGGGGCACGGGCACGTGCTGGCGAAGGGCGCCGACCCGGCCCGGATGATGGCCGAACTGGCGGGCCGGGAGCCGGGGTTGAACCGGGGCCGGGGCGGTTCGATGCACGCGGCGGACTTCGCGCTGGGCGTGTTGGGCGCGAACGCGATGGTGGGCGCGGCGGTGCCGATCGCGGCGGGCGCGGCGTGGGCGCTGCGCCGGTCGGGGTCGGACCGGGTGGCGGTGGCGTACTTCGGCGACGGCGCGGTGAGCCAGGGCGTGGTGCTGGAGGCGTTCAACCTGGCGGCGCTGTGGCGGGCGCCGGTGGTGCTGGTGTGCGAGAACAACGGGTTCGCGACCTCGATGCGGACGGCGGACGCGGTGGCGGGCAGCATCCTGGGCCGGGCGCGGGCGTTCGGCATCCCGGCGCGGGCGGTGGACGGGACGGACCCGCGGGAGGTGCTGGCGGCGACGGCGGAGGCGGTGGCCCGGGCCCGGGCGGGCGGCGGGCCGACGCTGCTGGAGTGCGCGGCGTACCGCTTCGACGCGCACCACACCTGGGAGCACGCGGCGCGGCCGGGCTACCGCTCGGCGGCGGAGGAGGCGGCGGGCCGGGCCCGGGACCCGCTGGAGGTGCAGGGGGCGCGGCTGGCCCCGGAGGTGCGTTCGGCGATCGACGCCGAGCTGGACGGAGTGCTGGACGCGGCGGTGGAGTTCGCCCGCGGCGCGCCGCACCCGGACCCGGCGTCGGCGCTGGCGCACCTGTACGCGACGGAGGTGGGCTGAGGTGCCGAAGCTGTCGTACCTGAAGGCGCTGAACCGGGCGCTGGGCGACGAGATGGCCCGCGACGCGTCGGTGTGCGTGTTCGGCGAGGACGTCCGGGTCGCGGTGTCGAACGTGACGGCGGGGCTGGTGCGGCGGTTCGGCCCCGACCGGGTGCTGGACACGCCGATCTCGGAGCAGGCGTTCACCTCGTTCGCGACCGGCGCGGCGCTGGCCGGGCTGCGGCCGCTGGTGGAGTTCCAGATCCCGTCGCTGCTGTTCCTGGCGTTCGAGCAGATCGCCAACCAGGCGCACAAGTTCTCGCTGATGTCGGGCGGGCAGGCCCGGGTGCCGGTGACGTACCTGCTGCCGGGTTCGGGCTCGCGGGAGGCCTGGGCGGGGCAGCACTCGGACCACCCGTACGGCCTGTTCGCGCACGTGGGGGTGAAGACGGTGGTGCCGGCCACGCCCTCGGACGCGTACGGGCTGCTGCTGTCGGCGCTGCGGGACGACGACCCGGTGGTGGTGTTCGCCCCGGCGGGCGCGCTGGGGGTGCGCGAGGACGTGGACTTCGCGGCGCTGGGGCCGGTGCCGCTGGGCCGGGGCCGGGTGCACCGGGCGGGCACCGACGTGACGGTGGTGGCGGTGGGCCACCTGGTGCACGAGGCGCTGGCGGTGGCCGGGGAGCTGGCCGGCCGGGTCTCGGTGGAGGTGTTCGACCCGCGCACGCTGCACCCGCTGGACCGGGCGGGGCTGACGGCCTCGCTGGCCCGGACGGGCCGGCTGGTGGTGCTGGACGACTCCAACCGCTCCTGCGGGTTCGCCGCGGAGGTGCTGGCCACCGCCGCCGAGGGGGCGCGGCTGCGGGCCGCGCCGCGCCGGGTGACCCGCCCGGAGGGGGCGGTGCTGCCGTTCGCCCCGGCGCTGGACCGGGCCTGCCAGCCCGGTCGGGCGGGACTGCTGGCGGCGATCGAAGAAGTGACGACCGTACTCGGGGAAGGTGGCGGGACATGAGGGACACCGGTATCAGGGCGCGGTTGGCCGCGGACCCGGGGCTCGGCGCGGGCAACGTGCTGCCCGCGCTGTTCGCGCACGGCGCGGACCCGGACGGGCCGGGCGCGGCGTTCGACGTCCCGGTCGACGGGTTCCCGGCCGGGCGCGGGCTGACGCTCGGCGAGCTGCGGGAGCGGGTGGCGGCCCGGGCAGCGTGGTGGCACGGGCGGGGGATCGGGCCGCGCGACCCGGTGGCGCTGTACGTGTCGGGGTCGGCGGACTGCCTGCTGAACTTCCTGGCGCTGGCCTGGCTGGGCGCCGTCCCGGCGCTGCTGAACCGGCACCTGCCGGGCGACGTGGCGGCCGAGTACGTGCGCCGGCTGCGGGCGGCGGCGCTGCTGACGGACGCCGAGCACCGGGAGCGGCTGGCGGGCGAGGAGGCGGGGACGGCCCTGCACGCGGACGCTTCGGAGCCCGGCGGCGGCGATCCGGCGGCGGCGCCCGCCCCCTATCGGCACCACGCGGACGACCCGGTCGTCATCACGCACTCCTCGGGGACCACCCGGATGCCCGCGGCGGTGGTGCACTCGCACGCCAGCCTGTTCGCCGCGACGAAGCTGTTCCGGCTGGCGGCGCCGCGCGCCCGGGGCACCGAGCGGATCCTCAGCGCGCTGCCGGCCGCGCACGCGGCGGGCGTCTCCACGCTGAACCTGGCGCTGTGCCACCGCAGCGAGGTGCTGTTCCTGTCCGGGCAGGACGGCGACGGGGTGCTGGCGGCGATCGAGCGCTGGGAGCCGACCGGCGTGTTCGGCTTCGCCGCGACCTGGGCGCAGCTGGCCCGGCACGACCTGACCGAGCGCCGGTTGTCGTCCGTCTCGCTGTGGTTCAACACCGGTGACTGCGCGCACGAACCGCACATCCGCCGCCTGGTGGCGGCCGGCTCGCGGGTGACGGTGACCCGGGAGGGGGTGCGGCGGGTGCCGGGGTCGCACTTCGTGGACGGCCTGGGCTCCACCGAGATGGGCCACTCCGCGTTCCACCTCACCCACGGCCCGGACACCGAGCGCTACGGGCGCTGCGTCGGAGTGCCGCACGGTTTCGCCGAGGTGGCGCTGCTGGACCCGGCCACCGGCCGGGAGGTGCCGGACGGCGAGGTCGGCCACTTCGCGCTGAAGGCGCCGACGCTGGCGCCGGGCTACTGGAACGACTCGGCGGCGACGTACCGCAACCGGCTGGACGGCTACTACCTGACCGGCGACCTGCTGTACCGGGACGCGGAGGGCTACTACTTCCACGTCGACCGGGCGGTGGACGCCGTCGACCTGGGCGGCGGCGAGTGGCTGTACACGGCGCTGAGCGAGGAGCGGATCCTGGCGGCCTGCCGGGACGTGCTCGACTGCACGGTGGTGTCGCTGCCGGCCGATCCGGCCGGCGGGGCCCCGGTGGTGACGGACGTGCTGCTGGCGCTGCGCCCGGACGCCGACCCGTCCGCCGACCGGGCCCCGGCCGTCCGGGCGGCGCTGACGCCGGCCGCGGCGGCGACCCTGCGCGCGGTGCTGGTGATCGGCGAGGAGGACCTGATCCTCGGGCCGACCGGCAAGGTCCGCAAGTTCCTGATGCGGCAGCGGCACCGGTCCGCGGTGGCGGTGGCCCCGTGACGGGCCCCTCCGAGCGGATCGAGGTGGACTTCGCGGGGGACGGCGCGGGCGTCGGCGAGCTCTCCTGGGGCATGTGGGAGATCTGGCACGCGATGGTGGCGCAGCGCGACTCGCTGCCGATCGGCGGGACGGCCGTCCTCCCGGCGGGCAGCACGGTCGGGGCGGTGGCGGCGGAGCTGCGCTACCTGATGGGCCGGTTCCCGTCGATGCGGACCAGGCTGCGCTTCGGCCCGGACGGGCACCCGGCGCAGGAGCTGTTCGCGTCCGGCCGGATCGGCCTGGAGGTGTACGACGCGCCGGCCGGGACCGATCCGGCGGCGCTGGCCGCCGAGGTGGAACGGCTTTACCGGGAGCGGCCGTTCGACCACGCCGGGCAGTGGCCGGTGCGGATGGCGGTGGTGCGGGCGGGCGGGTCGCCGACGCACCTGGTCAGCATCGTGAGCCACCTGGTGACGGACGCCGCGGGCGGGGAGATCATGCTGCGCGAGGTGCGGGAGCGGGCGGACGGTCCGGTGGCCGGGATGCAGCAGTTGGAGCAGGCGGCCTGGCAGGGGTCGGCGGCGGGGCTGCGGCAGAACGACCGGGCGCTGCGGCACTGGGAGCGGATCCTGCGCACGGTGCCGGCCCGCCGGTTCCCCCCGTCCGCCGATCCGCGCGAACCCAGCCACTGGACGGGCGAGTTCCTCTCCCCCGCCCTGCCGCTGGCCCTGCCGGTGGTGGCCGCCCGCACCGGCGCCGACACCCGCACCGTGCTGCTGGCGCTGTACGCGCTGGCGCTGCGCCGGATCGGCGCGGCGCACCCGGTGGTGCTGCGGCCGGTGGTCAACAACCGCTTCCGCTCGTCGCTGGCCGGGGTGGTGTGCATGGCCGCGCAGGCCGGGATCACCGTCCTGGACCTGGGCGACGGCGACGTGCCGACGGCCGTCGCGGCGGCCGGCCGGGCGACCCTGACGGCCTACAAGCACGCGTACTTCCACCCGGAGCGGCTGAACGAGCTGATCGCCCGGGTCGCGGCGGAGCGCGGCGAGGACCTGGACGTGCGGTGCTTCTTCAACGACCGCAGCGGCCACCCGCCGGCGGAGCGGGCGGCCACCGCCGAGGAGCTGCGGGCCGCCCGGGCGCGCGGCGCCTTCCGCTGGGTGCGGCGCGCGGACTTGGCGGAACGCATCCTGCAGGGGCAGTTCACGGACGCGCCGGGCGGGCTGCTGATGGAGGTCCTGACGGACACCCGGCACGTCTGTCCCGCCGACGCCGAGACGCTGGCCCGCACGGTGGAGGAACTGGCGGTGGAGACCGCGCTCGGCTTCCTGGCGGCGGACCGGGCCGCCGGGCCCGCCGCCGCGGGGGCGGCGCGGTGACGTCGCTGCTCGCGGTCTCCGACCACCTGCCGTCCGGCCGGGTCCCGATCGAGGCGCTGGCCGGGGAGCTCGGGCTGACCCCGATGCAGGTGCGGATCTTCCGCCGCTACCACGGGCTGGGCGAGGTCAGCCGGGACGCGGGCGGCAGCCTGCTGGACCTGCTGCGCGGCGCGGCGGCCGGGCTGGGGGCGCTGAGCGGCCGGGAGCACCTGGTCCGCTACGTGCTGCACGCCCGCTCCTTCCCGACCGTCGTCCCGTACCCGCACGACCCGGTGCGGGAGCTGTGCGCGGAGCTCGGCCTGGACCCGGGGGTGCCGGTGTTCGCGGTCGGCCACCACGCCTGCGCCTCGGGCCTGCTGGCGATCGACGCGGCGGGCCGGCTGCTGGCCGCGGACGGCGACCCGGACGCGCTGGCGCTGGTGCTGGCCGGGGAGAAGGCGTTCACGCCGGAGGCCGCGGCGGTGCCGGGCAGCTCCTTCTTCGGCGAGGGCGCCGGGGCCTGCCTGGTCTCGGCGTCCGGCGGGCGCGACCGGGTGCTGTCGTACGCCGTCGACCTGCGCGGCGAGTTCGACACCGTCCGGGACCGCGCGGAGCTGGAGTCGGAGTTCCAGCGGATCTACGGCGAGGCGCTGGCGGCGGCGGTGCGCGCGGCCGTCGAGCGGGCCGGAGTGGCGCTGGAGCGGGTCACGGCCGTCCTGCCGCACAACGTCAACCGGGTGGCCTGGCACCAGGTCTGCCGGATCCTCGGCTACCCGCGCGAGCGGGTGGTGCTCGACCACGTGCCGACGGTCGGGCACGTCTTCTGCGCCGACCACTTCCTCAACCACCGCACCGCCCGGCAGCGCGGCCTGCTGCGCCCGGGCGAACCGTACGTGATGGCCGCGGCGGGCGCCGGGCGCGGCGCGGCGTTCGCCGCCATGGTCCTCCAGCACTGATTCCCCTCCCCTCCGTCCGAAGGACTCACCCCGATGACTTCCCGTGACCAACTGGTCTCCGCCATCTGCGAGTTGCTGCCGGTCGTGCTCAAGCGCGAGGTGACCGGCGCGGACGCCGGCACCGAGCTGCTGGACGCCCTCGGGCTGAACTCCACCACCGGGCTGGAACTCGTCCTGGAACTGGAGGAGCGCCTCGGCCTGGAGATCAGCGTGGAGGACCTCGGCCGGGACGACTTCGCCACCGTCGGCTCGCTGGCCGCGTACGTCGCGGGCCACCTGCTGGCGGACGCGTGAGCGTCCGCGCCCTCCTGCCGCCGGTCCTGCCCGCCGCCGGACCGGGGGCCTGGGGGGTGCGCCGGGCGGCCCGGCTGGTCTTCCCGGAACCGTCCGCGCTGGCCGCCGACCCGGTGCACGCGGCCCGGCTGCGCCGCTACCTGGCCGACCTGCTGTCCCCGTACGGCCTGCCGGCCCCCGCCGGGCTGCCGCCCGGCGGGCAGTCGTACGGGGAGATGGCCGAGGCGCTGGTCCGGGAGGTCGTCCCGGCGGGCGAGGAGGTCGACCTGCTGGTGCTCGCGCACTCCGTCCCGGACCTGGCCCCGGGCCGGGCCACCGCCTGCCGGCTGGCCCACGTCTGCCCGGGCGGCCCGCTGTCCTTCGCCGTCACCGGCCCGGACGGCACGGCCGCGGCCACCGCGCTGCGGCTGCTGACCGCGTACGCGGACACGGCCGGGCTGCGGCGGGCGCTGCTGCTGGTGGTCGAGCAGGACTGGCTGCCGTACGACCCGGGCGTCCCGGTGGCGGTGCCGGAGGTCAGCCGGGGGGTGGCGCTGCTGTTCGGCGACCCGCTGCCGGGCGAGCGCGTCGTCCGGCCGGCCCTCACCGGCCCCGCGCGGCCGGGCACCGGTCCGTGGTGGGAGCTGGCCGCCGAGGTGTCCCGGTGACCGAACCGCTGCGGCTGGCCGACTACCGCGCCCGCGCGTACCGCCGGATCCCGTCCGCCGTCCGCGACTTCGTCGAGGGCGGGGCGGGCGCGGAGCGGGCGCTCGGCGCGAACCGGCGGGCCTTCGGGCGGGTGACGCTGCGGCCCCGGGTGCTGGTCGACGTCTCGGCCCCCGACCCGGCGACGGAGCTGTTCGGCGCCCCGCTGGCCACCCCGGTGGGCGTCGCGCCCACCGCGTACCACCGGCTGCTGCACCCGGACGGGGAGCTGGCCACCGCGCGCGGCGCCGGGCGGGCGGGGGCGCTGTACGTGGTGAGCCTGTTCGCCTCCCGCACGCTGGAGGAGGTCGCGGCCGCGGCGTCCGGGCCGTGCTGGCTGCAGCTGTACTGGCTGCGCCGCCGGGAGGTGCTGGCGGGCCTGGTCGACCGGGCCGCGGCGGCCGGCTACCGGGCGCTGGTGCTGACGGTGGACGCCCCCCGCCTGGGCCGCCGCCACCGGGACGCCCGCAACGGCTTCGCGATCCCGCCGGACGTGCGCGCGGTCAACCTGGACCCGGCGCTGATGGCCTCCGCCCACCGTCCCGGCCCGGGGCGTTCGGCGCTCGCGGTGCACACGGCGGAGGCCGTCGACCCGTCCGTGACCTGGTCCGACCTGGCCTGGCTGCGCGGGCTCAGCCCGCTGCCGCTGGTGCTGAAGGGAGTCCTGACCGGCGAGGACGCCCGGCTGGCGGTCGAGCACGGGGCGGACGCGGTGGTGGTCTCCAACCACGGCGGCCGCCAGCTCGACGCCGCCCCGGCCGCGCTGGACGCGCTCCCGGAGGTGGTGGACGCGGTCGGCGGGGCCTGCCCGGTGCTGTTCGACGGCGGGGTGCGCGGCGGCGCGGACGCCTTCGCGGCCCTGGCGCTCGGCGCGCGGGCGGTCCTGCTGGGCCGCCCCGTCCTGTGGGGCCTGGCGGCCGGCGGCGCGGACGGCGTGGCGGGGGTGCTGGGCCTGGCCACCGAGGAGCTCGCCCACACCATGGCCCTCACCGGCCGCCCGTCGCTCCCCGCCCTGGACCGCTCGGCGGTCCGCCTGGCGGCGCCGCGATGACCTCCCGTCAGGACACCGTCCTGCTCCACCTCGTCCCCGACCCCGGCCCCGGCCTCCCCCTCGCCCCCCTGCTCGCCGACCTCTCCCCCGCCGAGCGGCTGCGCGCCGACACCTGCCGCGACGCCGACACCCGCCGCCGCTACGTCCTGGCCCACGCGGCCCTGCGCCGCCTGCTGGCCGAACGGCTCGGCACCGCCCCCGCCGAACTCCGCTGGCGGCACGGCCCGCACGGCAAACCCGCCCTCCCCGGCGACGGTCCCCGGTTCAACCTCTCCCACTCCGGCGCCTTCGCCCTCGTCGCCCTCTCCCCCGCCCGCCCGGTCGGCGTCGACATCCAACGCGTCCTGCCCCGCACGGACACCGCCGCGCTGGCCGACCGCTACTTCCCGCCCGAGGAGGCCCGCCGCGTCCGCTCCGCCGCCGACCCCGCCGGGTGCTTCGCCCGCCTCTGGGCCGGCAAGGAGGCCCTGGTCAAGGCGCACGGCGGGCGCCTCGTCGAGGGCCTGCGCGTCCCCCTCGAAGACACCCCCGCCCCCGCCCCCGAGGACGCCTGGTCCCTGGCCTACCGCGTCGCCCCCGTCCCCGCCCCGCCCGGCTACCACGCCGCCGTCGCCCTCGCCGGCACCGCCCCGTTCCGCGTCACCGCCCGCCGCTGGGCGTGGCCCCGCGCCGGCTCGTCGGCCGACGGGCACGGGTAGCGCGCCGGGGGCCCTGCGCCCGCTTCCGGCGCCGGGAGGACCGGCCGGGAGGGCCCGCCGGGAGGCTCGATCGCGGAAGCTCGGTCGCGGAGGGTCGGTCGCGGAGGCTCAGTCGCGGAGTTCGGGCGGGAGGAGGTCCTGCGGGGCGTCCTGGTAGGTGACGGGGCGGAGCCAGCGGTGGATGGCGGCGGTGCCGACCGAGGTGGTGGGGGTGGTGGCGGCGGGGTAGGGGCCGCCGTGCTGCATGGCGGGGGTGACGGCGACGCCGGTGGGCCAGGAGTTGAGGACGAGTCGGCCGGCGAGGGGGGTGAGGCGGGCGAGCAGGGCGCGGGTGTCGGCGGGGGGTTCGTCGGGGGCGTGGTGGAGGGTGGCGGTGAGGGTGCCGGGGAGCCGGGTGAGCACGGCGTGCAGGTCGGTGTGGTCGCGGTAGCGGACCAGGACGGTGAGCGGGCCGAAGCACTCCTCCAGGAGGTCCTCGTGGAGGTCGTCGGCGGTGGTGGCGAGGATGCCGGGGCGGACGGCGAGCGGGGCTTCGGGGGTGGGGGCGGGGCCGGGGGCCAGCAGGACCTCGACGCCGGGGAGGGCGGCGCGGTGGGCGGCGCCGGTGAGGTAGCCGTCGCGGATGCGCGGGTCGAGCAGGGGCCCGGCGGGGGCTTGGGCGGCCGCGGCGACGGCGGCCTTCTCGAGGGCGGGGTGGCCGGCGGGGACGAGGACGAGCCCGGGTTTGGTGCAGAACTGGCCCCGGCCGAGGGTGAAGGAGGCGGCGAGGCCGGCGCCGATCTCCTCGGCGCGGGTGGCGGCGGCGCGTTCGGTGACGACGACCGGGTTGAGGCTGCCGAGTTCGCCGTGGAAGGGGATGGGGCGGGGGCGGGCGGCGGCGAGGTCGTGCAGGGCGCGGCCGCCGCGCAGCGAGCCGGTGAAGCCGACGGCGGCGGTGAGCGGGTGCCGGACGAGGGCGGTGCCGGCGGCGAAGCCGTGGACGGTGGCGAGGACGTCGGCGGGCAGGCCGACGCGCTCGGCGGCGCGGCGCAGCAGGCGGGCGCAGAGTTCGCCGGTCCCGGGGTGGCCTGGGTGGGCCTTGACGACGACGGGGCAGCCGGCGGCGAGGGCGCTGGCGGTGTCGCCGCCGGGGACGCTGAAGGCGAGCGGGAAGTTGCCGGCGGCGAAGACGGCGGCGACGCCGAGCGGGGCCTTGGTGCGGCGCAGGTCGGGGCGGCCGGTGGCGGGGTCGGCCCGGTCGATCCGGACGCCGAGGTAGCCGCCGTCCGCGACGGTCTCCGCGAAGGTGCGCAACTGGTGCGTGGTGCGGGCGAGTTCGCCGGTGAGGCGGGTCTCGCCGAGGGCGGTCTCGGCGTCGGCGGCGGCCAGGATCTCGGGGCGGGCGGCGTCGAGGAGGTCGGCGGCGGTGTGCAGCAGGGCGGCCCGGCGGGGGCGGTCGGCGAGCGCGTCGAGGGTGCGGGCGGCGGCGGTGACGGCCCGGTCGACGTCGGCGGGGCCGGCTTCGCGGGCGGGGTGGGCGCGGACGGTCCCGGTGCGCGGGTCGGTGCTGGGGACGGGGGCGCCGGGGCGGGCTTCGGCGGTCATGACGCGGGCCTCCTCGTGGGGTGCCGGGGTCGGGTAGCGTCCGGTAGCGCGGCGGTGTGCGGCCCGCTGTGGAGCCGGACGGTCCACCGACCCTCGATTGTTCAGTATGCTGAACGGCAGTCAACTATTTGAACTTCGCGGGACGATACGCCGCGGGACAGAAGGGGTCAAGGATGCCCTCGCCGACCAACGCCGCCCGGGGCGGCACCAGCCCGGGCGGCGGCGCCCAGGTGAAGTCCGCCGTGCGGACGGTGGAGCTGCTGGAGTACTTCGCGGGCCGGCCGGGGATGCACAGCCTGGCCGAGGTGCAGGAGCAGACCGGCTACCCGAAGTCGAGCCTGTACATGCTGCTGCGCACGCTGGCCGAGCTGGGCTGGGTGGAGACGGACGCCACCGGCACCCGGTACGGCATCGGGGTGCGGGCGCTGCTGGTGGGCAGCTCGTACATCGACGGGGACGCGGTGGTGGCCGCGGCCCGCCCGGCGCTGGACGTGCTGGCGGAGGACACCGGGGAGACCATCCACCTGGCCCGGCTGGACGGGGCGAACGTGGTGTACCTGGCGACCCGTCAGTCCCAGCACAGCCTGCGCCCGTTCACCCGGATCGGGCGCCGGCTGCCCGCGTACTCGACCTCGCACGGCAAGGCGCTGCTGGCGACGCTGGGCGACGAGGCGGTGCGGCGGCTGCTGCCCGAGCGGCTGGAGCCGCTGACCGAGCACACCCACACCGACCGGGAGGAGCTGATCCGGGAACTGGCCGAGGTGCGCGACCGCGGCTACGCGGTGGACCGGGAGGAGAACACGCTGGGGCTGCGCTGCTTCGGCGTGGCGATCCCGTACCGCACCCCGGCCCGGGACGCGGTGTCGGTGTCGGTGCCGGTGGCGCGGCTGACGCCGGGCCGCGAGCAGACGATCCGGGACGCGCTGTTCGACGCCCGGGACCGGCTGACCCTGGCCACCCGCCACCTGTGATCCCGCCGTCCGCGAGCCGCTGACGCGGCGTCATGTACCTTTCGGCGCCCCGCACCCCGCGTGCGGGGCGCCGTCGCGCTCCGGCGCCGGACACCTTGACAGGGTCGCGCGGGGATCCCTAGGTTGCGGACACGGATGCGACCCGCGTTCACGGACATGAACCGGAACGGCGTCCGGCCGCACCGCACCGCGCACCGCGCTGCACGCCGTACCGCACCGCACGCATGCACCCCCACCCGACAAGCTCGACGAGGAGCCCCGTCATGCGTCTGCCCCGCACCGTCCGCACCACCGGACCGCTGTTCGCCGTCGCCGCCCTGTGCGGCTCGCTCGCCTGCGTCCCGCCCGCCCACGCCGCCGACCTCGGCCACTCCGTGCTGGCCGCGAAGGACGGCTGGGCCTCCGCCACCACCGGCACCACCGGGGGGTCGAAGGCGGACGCCGCGCACACCGTCACCGTCTCCACCCGGGCCCAGCTGGTGGCCGCGCTCGGCGGCAAGAACTCGAGCAACGGCTCCAACGCCACCCCCAAGATCGTCTACGTCTCGGGCGTCATCGACCTCAACACCGACGACTCCGGCAAGCACCTGGACTGCTCGGCGTACGCCACCGGCGGCTACTCGCTGCCCGCGTACCTGGCCGCCTACGACCCGAAGACCTGGGGCACCTCGCAGGTGCCCTCCGGCGCCCAGGAGGACGCCCGCGCCGCCTCGCAGAAGAAGCAGGCCGACAAGGTGCAGATCAACGTCGGCGCGAACACCACCATCGTCGGCGTCAACGGCGGCACGCTGCGCGGCGGCGGCCTGGTGGTGAAGAACGTCGACAACGTGATCGTCCGCAACCTGTCCTTCGAGAACGCCGCCGACTGCTTCCCGCAGTGGGACCCGACCGACGGGTCCACCGGCAACTGGAACTCCGAGTACGACGCGATGACGGTCTACGGCGCCACCCACGTCTGGGTCGACCACGACACCTTCTCCGACGGCGCCGTCCCGGACTCCAGCCTGCCGACGTACTTCGGCCGGATCTACGAGGTCCACGACGGCCTGCTGGACGTGGTCAAGGGCGCGGACTACGTCACCGCCTCCTGGAACGTGTTCAAGGACCACGACAAGACCAACCTGATCGGCAACAGCGACAGCGCCTCCGCCACCGACGCGGGCCACCTGCGGGTGACCTTCCACCACAACCTGTGGCAGAACACCGTGCAGCGCGCGCCCCGGGTGCGCTTCGGGCAGGTGGACGCCTACAACAACTACTACGCGCCGACGGCCGGGGACTACGAGTACAGCATCGGGGTCGGCAAGTCCTCGCAGATCGTCGCGCAGAACAACTACTTCGCGCTGCCCTCCGGCGTCACGGCCGCCAAGGTGCTCTACAACTGGGGCGGCACCGCGCTGACCGCGAGCGGCAACTCGGTCAACGGCACCACCGGCGACCTGGTCGGCGCCTGGAACGCCGCCAACCCCGCCAAGCAGCTGGGCACTTCGGCGGGCTGGACGCCCACCCTGCGTACCGGGCTGGACGCGGCGAACACCGTCCCGGCGAAGGTCACGGCGGGCGCCGGGGCCGGTCGGCTCTGACCGCCCCTCCCCCGCGCACCCCGCACCGCACGGGCCCCGGCGACCCTCCGCCGGGGCCCGCGCCGTCCCGCCCGGCACCTGCACCGCCACCGCCGACGCCACCGCCACCGCCACCGCCCGCCAGGAGGAACCCCCCGTGCCCACCCGCCGCACCGTCCTGCTCACCGCCGCCGGGGCCCTGCTCGGCTTCGGTCCCACCGCCGCCCCGGCCGCCGCCGCCCCGTCCCGTCCCGGGCGGTACGGCACGCCCGCCGACCGGCTGGACCCCCGCACGCTGTACGTGGATCCGGCCGGGTCCGGCGACCACCGGACCGTCCAGGACGCCGTGGACGCCACCCCGGCCAACGCGGACCCGGCCACCGGCTGGACGCTGGTCCTGGCGGCCGGCACCTACCGGGCGCCGGTGCGCGTCCCGGCCGACCGCCGGTACCTGACCGTCCTCGGTGCGACCGGCCGCGCCGAGGACGTGGTCGTGGTGCACGACAACGCGGCGGGCACCCCGAAGCCCGGCGGCGGCACGTACGGCACCACCGGCAGCGCCACCTTCACCGTGCTGGCCGACGGCTTCACGGCCGCGGACACGACCTTCGCCAACGACTGGCTGCGCGCCGACCACCCGGGCTGGACCGGCACCCAGGCGGTGGCCGTGAAGGCCGTCGGCGACCGGACGGCCTTCCTGCGCTGCCGCCTGCTGGGGCACCAGGACACGCTGTACGCGGACTCGGCGGACCTGGCGTCCTTCGCCCGGCAGTACTACGGCCGCTGCTACGTGGAGGGCGACGTGGACTTCGTGTTCGGGCGGGCCACCGCCGTCCTGGACCGGTGCGAGCTGCGCACGCTGGCGCGCACCGACCTGGACTCCGTCCCGCAGGGCTTCGTCTTCGCCCCGAGCACCGCCCGGGCGAACCCGCGCGGCTTCCTGGCCACCCGGTGCGCCTTCACCAGCACCGCCCCGGCCGGTGCCTTCCGGCTGGCGCGGCCGTGGGTGCCGAGCAGCGACCCCACCGCCCGGCCGATGCTGACGGTGCGCCGGTCGCACCTGGGCGCGGGCATCGACGTGGCGGAGCCGTACGCGGACATGTCGGCCGCCCACCCGTGGCAGTCGCAGCGCTTCGCCGAGTACGCGAACACCGGGCCGGGCGCGCGGGTGCCGGTGCCGGCGAACCGGCCGCAGCTGAGTGCCGGGGAGGCCGCCGCGCACACCGCGGAGGCGTACCTGACGGGCGCCGACGGCTGGCGCCCGTGGGAGTGCTGACGTGGGGTCAGCCGGTCTCCGGGCGCAGCAGCCGCCGGACGGCGGCCAGGTCGGCGTCGGAGGCCAACCCGGCGTGGTAGAGCCGCAGTTCGTCGGCGCCCTCGACGTCCTGCGGCGGGTCGCCGCCGAGGGCGGCGACCACGGACCGGTTGGCGGCGAGCACGGTGCCCGGGCGGCGGTGCGGGGCGGCGAGCGGCAGCAGCCGGTGCGGGAGGACCAGGCCGTCGGCCAGGTCGAGCAGCCGGTCGGCCTCGACGCCGGGGTTGGGGCCGCTGCGGTGCGGGACGGGGTCGGCGTGCAGCAGGATCCGGAAGCCGGGCGGGGCGGCGGCGCGGACGGCGGCGACCGCGGCGGACTGCAGGCGGTGGGCGGCGGCCAGCCGGTGGGCGCGGGCGGTGGCGGCGAGGCCGGCGCCCAGCAGGCGTTCGATCCGGGCCCACTCCCCGGGCAGGTCGGGCTCGGGGGCGCCGCGCCACAGCGGTTCCAGGGCGGCCCGGGCCGCGGCGCGCAGGGCGGCGGCGTCGGGGCCGTAGCCGGTGCGGCAGGCGGGGCAGAAGCACAGCGACATCAGGAACTGTCCGGCGGGGCCGAGCGGCACGCCGCCGATCTTGTCGTGGGCGTGCAGGTGGGCGAGGCCGTACCAGCCGCAGGACTCCAGTTCGGTGCCGGCGGCGCCGGGCCGGACGGCGGCCTCGGCGGCGAGGTCGGCGCAGTACTCGACGACCTCGTCCTGGGCGACGCACAGCGCCCAGGGGTAGGGCTCGCCGTAGGCGTTGCGCACGGTGCAGCGCGGGTTCTCCCGCCCCAGGCGGGAGTTGTGGGCGAGCACCACCCAGGAGTGCACCTCCAGGCCGGCCGCGGCGAGGGCGGCGGCGGCCTCGCCGAACGGGTCGTCGCCGGCCAGCCAGTGCTGGGCGTACGGGCGCAGCGCGCGGCCGCGCCAGCGGGCGGGGTCGGCCGGGTAGTAGGCGGCGGAGTGCGGGGCGGTGACGATCCGGCGGGCGGGGTGGCGGGGGGTCAGCGCCCGGGTGGAGTGGTAGGCGGCGGCGAGGACGGCCCCGCGCAGGCCGAGTCCGGCCAGCAGTTCGGGGGCGGCGACGTCGCCGACGACGTCCCACGGGTAGAGGAAGGCGGAGGCGCGCACGGGGTCTCCTGGCGGTCGGCGCGGGGCTGCCCGGCCGGGGGCGGTCCGGCCGGGCGGCGGGCGGGCGGGTCAGATCAGGGTGCGGCCGTGGGCGACGAGCCCGGCGAGCGCGTCGACGTGTTCGGGGGCGGGTTCGGCGAGCGGGGCGCGGACGGTGCCGACGTCGAGCCCGCCGAGCCGGACGCCGGCCTTGACCAGCGAGATCGCGTAGCCGCGGCCCTGGTTGCGCAGTTCGACCAGGGGGCGGAAGAAGCCGTCGAGCAGGCGGTTGACGAGGGCGTCGTCGCCGCCGTTGACGGCCTTGTGGAAGGCGAGGGCGAGGTCGGGGGCGAAGCAGAAGACTGCGGAGGAGTAGAGGGTGACGCCGAGGCCGCGGTAGGCGAGTCCGGTGAGTTCGGCGGTGGGCAGGCCGTTGAAGTAGCGGAAGTCCAGGCCGGGGTGGGTGGTGCGGACGGCGCTGATGACGCGCTGGAGCAGGTCGAGGTCGCCGATGCCGTCCTTGAGTCCGATGACGTTGTCGAGGGCGGCGAGGGCGGCGACGGTGTCGGGTTCGAGGACGGCGTTGTCGCGGGCGTAGACGATGACACCGAGGTCGGTGGCCCGGGCGAGGTCGGTGTAGTGCCGCAGCAGGCCCTGCTGGGAGGGCTTGACCAGGTAGGGGGGCAGGGCGAGGACGCCGTCGGCGCCGGCCCGTTCGGCGCGGCGCAGGAACTCCAGGGCGAGCGCGGTGCCGTGGCCGACGCCGGCGACGACGGGGACGGCGCCGGCGGTCTCCTCGACGGCGGCGGCGACGACGGCCTGGTACTCGTCGAGGTCGAGGGCGTGGTACTCGCCGGTGCCGCAGGCGGCGAACACGGCTCCGGCGCCGGCGTCCAGGCGGGCCCGGACGTGGGTGCGGAAGGCGGCGAGGTCGAGGCCGCCGTCGGGGGTGAAGGCGGTGACGGGGAAGAACAGCAGGCCGTCGAGGCGGTGGCGCAGGCGGTCGGGCGTGTCGGGCATGGGGGTCTCCTGACGGGGCGGCGGGACGGCGGGCGGGTTCGGCGCACGGCGGGCGCCACACCAGCGTTATACATCATTCTGATCGCAGTACACATCCATGAACAGAGAATCAGAATCCTTGCTCGCACAAAGGGTTGACGCCCCCTCAAGCCCTCCCTAGTGTGTCCACGCATGTGAACGGCGTCCATGAATGTAGAGGAGGTGGGCTGCCTGTGGCGCTCGCCGGTCCATCCCCAACCCGTGCCCGCACCCGCCGGGCACTCACCCCGTACGTCCTGATCTCCCCGACCGTGCTGCTGCTGATCGGCTTCCTGCTGGTGCCGCTCGGCAGCGTCGGCTACTACGCCCTGCAGCACCGGGTGGTGAACGAGCCGTACGACGACGCCTTCGTCGGGCTGGAGAACTTCCGCCGGATGCTGGGCGACGAGCAGTTCTGGCACAGCCTGCTGTTCTCGGCGAAGTGGGTGGCCGCCGAGGTCGGGCTGCAACTGCTGCTGGGCCTGGCCCTGGCGCTGATCGTGAACGAGACCTTCGTCGGCCGGGCGGTGGCCCGGGCGCTGGTGTTCTCGCCCTGGGCGGTGTCCGGGGTGCTGACCACCGGGATCTGGCTGCTGCTGTACAACCCCGCCACCGGCGTCTTCCACCAGCTGTCCGAGCTCGGCGTCGGCGACCCGGCGACCTCGGTGCTGGGCGACCCGGACACCGTGTTCCCGGCCGTGGTGGTGGCCGAACTCTGGCGCGGCGTCCCGTTCTTCGCCATCCTCATCCTCGCCGACCTGCAGTCCGTCCCGAAGGACCTGTACGAGGCGGCGTCGATCGACGGCGCGGGCCGGCTGCGCAGCTTCTGGCACGTGACGCTCCCCCACCTGCGGGACGCGATCGTGCTGGCCACCCTGCTGCGCGCGGTGTGGGAGTTCAACAACGTCGACCTGCTGTACACCCTGACCAACGGCGGCCCGGCCGGGGCGACCACCGGCCTGCCGCTGTACGTGGCCCAACTGGCCCGCAAGTCCTACGACTTCGGCTACGGGTCGGCGCTCACCACGGCGGCCTTCGTGCTGCTGCTGTTCTGCTCGGTGCTGTACCTGCGGCTGAGCCGCTTCGAGGGCCGGGGCGAGGGGGTGCGCCGATGACCACCGACGCCCCCCTGCTGCCCGCCGCCCGCCGGAGGGCAGCCCGCTCCGCCGGGCGCGCCGCCGCCGCCCGCTCCGGCACCGGCCGCCTGCTGCGGCTGTTCCTGCCGCTGGGCCTGTACCTGGTCTTCACCCTGGTGCCGTTCTACTGGATGCTGCTGTTCGCGCTGCGCCCGGCCGGCTCGACCGCGCTGCTGCCCTGGCCGGTGACCTTCGAGCACTTCGACACGGTGTGGAACGGCATGGGCTTCCGCACCTACTTCACCAACAGCGTGCTGATCGCCGCGCTCACCCTGGTGTCGGTGACCTGCTTCGCCCTGATGGGCGGGTACGCGCTGGCCAGGTTCGCCTTCCGGGGCCGGCGGGCGTTCATGCTGGGCCTGCTGTGCACCCAGTTCGTGCCCGGCGCGATGATGCTGATCCCGCTGTTCAACGTCTTCCAGCTGCTGCACCTGATCGACACCCGGTGGAGCCTGGTGATCGCCGAGACGGTGTTCCAGCTGCCGCTGGCGATGATCCTGATGAGCGGCTTCGTGAAGAACGTGCCGGTGGAGCTGGAGGAGTCGGCGATGGTGGACGGCTGCGGCCGGCTGCGCGCCTTCCTCGCCGTGGTGCTGCCGCTGCTGCGTCCCGGCATCGTCGCGGTCGGCTCGTTCGCCTTCATCGGCAGCTGGAACAACTTCCTGTTCGCGCTGATGTTCCTCAACGACCCGGAGCTGCAGACCGTCCCGGTGGGCCTGCAGACCACCATCGGCGAGAACACCGTGGACTTCGGCGCGCTGGCCGCGGGCGGCGTGGTCGCCGCGGTGCCGGTGGTGCTGGTGTTCGCCTTCGTGCAGAAGTACCTCGTCCAGGGCATGAGCGCCGGCGCCGTCAAGGGCTGAGCGCCGCGCCCCGCAAGCTCCCCCACCCCGTCACAGACAGGACTCCCACCCATGGCCCGTCCCCTGCGCACCGCCGCCGCGGCGCTCGCCGCGCTCGGCCTGCTGACCGCCTGTTCCTCGGGCGGCTCCGCCGGCGACTCCGCGAAGAAGACCGTGATCACCTTCTGGGACAACAACGCCGGTCCCGCCCGCACCCCGCTGTTCCAGCACCTGATCGACGAGTTCGAGAAGGCCCACCCGGAGATCGAGGTCAAGTACGTCGGGGTGACCAGCGCCGAGGTCGCCGAGAAGTACAACACCGCGATCGCCTCCCACTCCACCCCCGACGTCGGCGGCGTCACCACCGCCCTGCTGGCCTCGCTCACCGCGCAGAAGGCGCTCGTCCAGCTGGACGACCGCCTCGCCGCGAGCCCGCTGAACGGGAAGCTGTCGGCGGCGATGCTGGAGACCTCGAAGGCCGCGGCCGGCGGCAAGGGCCTCTACCAGCTGCCGTCCTCCGGCAACCAGGACGTGATCTGGTACCGGGCGGACAGGTTCAAGGAGGCCGGGGTGGACGTCCCGAAGACCTGGGACGAGCTGTTCGCGGCCGCGGCGAAGCTGACCGACAAGTCGAAGAACCAGTACGGCTTCACCATCCGCGGCGGCGCCGGCTCCGGCTTCCAGGTGCTCGCCGAGGCGTACGCCTACTCCGGGCTGACCGGGGTGTTCGACGCGAGCGGCAGGTCCACCGTCGACGATCCGAAGAACGTCGAGCTGATCGCGAAGATCGCCGCCCAGTACAAGAACACCACCCCGGAGGCCGACGTCTCCAACGCCTACCCGCAGATGCTGGCCCAGTTCCAGGCCGGCCAGGTGATGATGGTGCACCACAACCTGGGCTCCACCAAGGACGTGAAGAGCGCGCTGGGCGACAAGGCGGCCGGCATGCTGCTGCCCGCCGGGCCGGGCGGCACCGCGACGCTGGCCAACCCGGTCGACGGCTTCGGGGTGTTCAAGGGCTCCAAGCACCAGGACGCCGCCTGGACCTTCCTGGAGTACCTCGACTCGCACGAGGCCAACTCGTACTGGAACGAGAACGCCGGCCAGATCCCCGCCAACACCGAGGCGTACGCGGACGACTGGTACCTCCGGTCCGGCATCACCAAGCAGGCCGGCGACGCGCTGAACAGCGGGAAGCTGGTGCAACCGCCGGTCTACCTGCCGCAGTACTCGAAGATCACCAAGACCGAGGCGGAGCCGAACTTCCAGAAGGTGCTGCTGGGCCGGATGACGCCCGCGGACTTCGCCAAGACGGTGGCCGACGCCCTCACCAAGGCGCAGGCCGACTACCGGGCGAAGAACGGCTGACCGGCGATGGCTGCCGTCGAATCGGTCGAGGTGTCCTTCTTCACCACCCTCGCCCGCACCGCCGTCGACCCGCACGGCCACCGGCACCCCGCCGAGCCGCACGAGGTCCGCGAGGCCCTGCTGACCGTCACCGACGCCGACGGCGTCGCCGGGCGGGTGCTGGTGCAGCCCGACCACCTGCGCCCGCACGTGCTGGAGAAGTACGTCCGGCCCGCGCTGCTGGGGCAGGAGGCGCTGGAGCGCGAGCGGCTGTGGACGTCGCTGGCCCGGCGCCAGCGCGGCGCGGGCGGCGCCCTGACCGACCGGGCGCTGTGCTTCGTCGACCTGGCGCTGTGGGACCTCGCGGGGCAGCGGCTGGGCCAGCCGGTGTGGCGGCTGCTCGGCGGCGCCCGCCGGGAGGTGCCCGCCTACGCCTCCACCATGTGCGGCGACGAGACGCCCGGCGGGCTGGCCACCCCCGCCGACTACGCCGAGTTCGCGGTGCGGCTGGTCGAGCAGGGCTACCGGGCGATCAAGCTGCACACCTGGATGCCGCCGGTGGCGGGCGCGCCCAGCGTGGCGATGGACGTCGCGGCCTGCGCGGCGGTGCGCGAGGCGGTCGGCCCGGACGTCGAACTGATGCTGGACGCCAACCACTGGTACTCGCGCACCGAGGCGCTGCGGCTGGGCCGGGAGTTGCAGGAGCTGGGGTTCTACTGGCTGGAGGAGCCGATGGAGGAGGCGTCGGTCTCCTCCTACCGGTGGCTGGCCGAGCAGCTGGACATCCCGGTGATCGGCCCGGAGACCTCCTGGGGCAAGAACTTCACCCGCGCCGAGTGGGCGGCCTCCGGCGCCTGCGACATCCTGCGCACCGGCACCACCGACGTCGGCGGCATCACCCCGGCGGTGCGCACCCTGCACCTGGCCGAGGCGTTCAACCTGGACTGCGAGGTGCACGGCAACGGCTCCGGCAACCTCGCCCTGCTCGGCGCCACCACCAACGCCCGCTGGTACGAACGCGGACTGCTGCACCCGCTGGTCGACTTCGACCTGCTGCCGCCGCACCTGAACTCGGCCGTCGACGCGATCGACGGGCACGGTGTGGTGCGCTTCCCCGAACGCCCGGGCCTGGGCGACGATTTCGACCTCGACTACATCAAGTCCCACACCGTGGAGGTGTCGTGACCCTCGTCCTGCTCACCGGCGCGGCCGGCGGCATGGGTACCCTGCTGCGCGAGCTGCTGCCCCCGTACGGCTACCGGCTGCGCCTGGCCGACCTCAAGCCCGTGGCGGGCGAACCCGACGCGCTGACCTTCGACCTGGCCGACGCCGACGCCGTCCGCGAGGCGGTGCGCGGCGTGGACGCGGTGATCCACCTCGGCGGGATCTCCCTGGAGGACACCTTCGCCAACATCGCGCGCAGCAACATCGAGGGCACCTACCACCTGTACGAGGCGGCCCGGACCGAGGGCGTGCGCCGGGTGCTGTTCGCCAGCTCGAACCACGCGGTGGGCTTCACCCCGCTGGACGGCGAGCTGCCGGTGCGCGCCGACATCGCGCCCCGGCCGGACACCTACTACGGCGTGTCCAAGGCCTTCGGCGAGTCCCTGGCCTCGCTGTACGCCGACAAGTACGGCGTGGAGACGGTCTCGCTGCGGATCGGCTCCTGCTTCCCCGAGCCGCGCTCGCCCCGGATGCTCTCCACCTGGCTCAGCCCCGCCGACTGCGCCCGCCTGATGCACGCCGCCCTCACCGCGCCGGACGTCGGCCACACCGTGGTCAACGCGATCAGCGCCAACACCCGCGCCTGGTGGGACCTGGGCCCGGCCCGCGCGCTCGGCTACGAACCGCAGGACGACGCCGAGGCGTACGCCGAACGGATCCTCGCCGAGCACGGCGAACTGGACCCGGACAGCGCGGACGCCCGGCTGATCGGCGGCCCCTTCACGACCCTGTAGGCACCACTTCGACCTCGACGCGCTCGCGAACCGGGTCCACCGCGGCGATCCGTCCCCCGACCCCCTGCCCGGGGGCCGGATCGGTGCGCCGGCGGGCCCGTTCGAGGGTGGTGGTGGTCAACGCGCTTCCCAGCGGGAGCCGGGGCCGATCCCCAGCGTGCGGCGGGAGGGCAGCCGCAGCACCCAGTCGGGGCCGCTGTCCGGGGTGTGGCAGGTGGTGGGGAAGATGCTGAGCCGGTGGTCGCCGAACTCGATCAGGGCGTCCCAGCCGGGTTCGGTGATCCGGACGTCGGTGATCTCGCGGCCGACCAGCACCCGCAGGTCGGCGGCCAGCTTCGGAACGGCGTCGCCGGAGGCGGCGGCCGGCACGGACTCCCCGGGGCCGGTGCGGTCCAGCCGCCAGGCGGGGCTGCCGAGGGTCAGCCAGCGGTAGGCGAGCCCGTTCCGGCCGCTGGGCCGGCGGTACGTCAGGGCGAGCAGCAGTGCGAACCGGCCGGTGCTCTCGCTGGGCAGGTGCAGTGAGGTCACCCTCCCGCCGTGCAGCACCGCCAGTTGCCGCCGCAGGGCGGGGAGGTCCGTGGAGGCGTCGGGGCACAGCTCGGGGGCGGGGTCGGTCCGGGTCGTCACCGGGCCCAGTCTCCGCGCCGGGCCCGGTCCCGTCCAACCGTTATCGGCGTGCCGCGTCCGGGGGTTGACGCCGGACCGGCCGGGGCACGGGTCCGGGTCACCGGGAGGGCCGCGGTGACGCCGGGGCCGGGGCCGAGGAGCGGGCCCCGGCCCCGGCGGCCGGTGACCGGGGCGGCGGTCAGCTGGTGAGGAAGCGCTCGACGGCCCGGAGGGTGGGGATGTCGGCCAGGAAGCCGAGGTGGGTCTGGCAGGGGACGAGGTTGTTGGCGGCGCCGTCGAGCCGGGTGCTGGTGTAGGGGACGATGACTCCGTCGCAGGGCGAGTACCAGGTGGCGTACTTCGTGTCGCCGGGGGTCTCGTCGCCCGCGTTGAGCGTGGCCAGGAACAGGGAGCCGGGGAACATCTCCACGCAGGACGGGTTCACCAGGCAGGCGCCGGCGGCGGTGGTGCCGTGGTTCGCGCCCGCGATGGAGGCGAGGTGGCGGACGTAGGGCTGGCCGCCGAGCCTCTTGACGTACCAGTCGCTGACCAGGCCGCCCATGGAGTGGTTGACGATGTCGACCTGGTGCGCGCCGGTGGAGGCGAGGACCTGGCGCACGTAGGCGGCCAGGCCGGCGGCGCTGACGGCGTTGGACTGCGACCAGTCGTACTGGTAGGCGAACAGGTCGCCGGAGGAGTAGCCGTCGGCCGCGAACAGGGCTTCCGCGGCGGCCCAGTTGGAGGCGTTGCCGACGAATCCGTGGACGAAGACCACGGGGGTGCGGGTACTGGTCGTGGCCGCGTGGGCGGCGCTGGCGGACATGCCGGGCACGGTGAGCACCACGGCCGTGAGGGCGGCGAGCAGAGCGGTACGCAGGCGTCGCACAGGTGGATCCTCTCTCCCTGCCCCCGGACGGGGGACGGATGGCAGGAGTGTGCGCGTGCCCGGCCCGCTGCGGACCGGTGGAACCACCGGTCCTGCGCACAGCCCGGCGGTGCCGCCCGCCCCCGCCGGAGCGGTCGACGGCGGTTGACGAACGTGCGTCAACTCCCTTCCGCTCCCCGCCCTCCCCCCGCACACTGCGGTCATGGACAGCGACAGCACCACGGCCGCCCGTACGCCGGTCCGCCTGCACGGCCGCGCCGAGGAGCAGCGGAGGCTGCACGACGTGCTCGCGCGGCTGCGCACGGGGCGGGGCGCCGCCGTCGTGGTGACGGGCGAGCCCGGCAGCGGGCGGTCGGCGCTGCTGGACGACGCCGCGCGTTCGGCGAGCGGGTGCGCCGTGCGCCGCGTCGGGGGTGTCGGGTCGGAGGCCGCGGTGCCGTGGGCGTGGTGCCAGCGCTTGCTGCTGCGGCTGGCCGAGGACGTCCCGGTGCCCCCGGCCGGGGACACGGCCGGGGACACCGGCGGGGACACGGGCGGGGACACCGGCGGGGACACGGGCGTCCTGGCGGAAGTCCTGGCGGGCCGGTGCCCGCCGGAGGCGGTCCTCGCGGTGGCCTCGGCGCTGCGCGCCGCGCTGGCGGCCTCCCGCGCCGGGCGCCCGCTGCTGCTGTGCGTGGACGACGCGCACCACCTGGACCGCGTGTCGCTGCAGGTGATCGGCCTGCTCGCCCGCCGCGTGCGCGGTCTGCGGGTCGGCCTGCTGCTGAGCGCGGTCACCGGGCACCCGGCCCTCGCGGCCCTGGACGGGATCGACACGCTGTGGCTGCCGCCGCTGGACGACGCCGCGGCCCGCCTGCTGCTGGCGGACGCGGCGCCCGCGCGGCCGCCGGACCGCCGCTGTCCGGCGGCCGAGGCCGAGGCGCCGGCCCTCGCGGCCGGCAATCCGCTGGCGCTGACCGAACTGGCGGCCGCCGCCCGCGCCGACGGCCGGCGCGGCCCGCTCGTCCTGCCCCCGGGCAGCAGGTGGCGGGCCGGTTGCGGCCGACGGTTCCGCCAACTGCCGGACGACGCCCGGGCCGTGGTCGCCACCGTCCTCGTCGGCGGCCCGCTCGCCCCGGACGTGCTGCGCACCGCCGCCCGCCGGGCGGGGTGGGACCCGGGCGCCGTCGACACGGCCCTGGCGGGCGGGCTGGTCGCGGTGGCCGACGACGGCACGACGGCCGTACCGGGCCGGCTGCTGCGCCAGGTGCTGCGCGCCGAGGTCCCGCTGGCCGACCAGCACGCCGCGCACCGCCTCATGTCCGGCGTCCTCGACCCCGGACGGTTCGGGCCGCGCCGGGCGCTGCACCGGCTGGCCTGCGGCACGGGGCCGGCCGAGCGGGCCGCCGCGGACCTGGAGCGGGCAGCCGACCGCGCCGACCACCGTACGGCCGGCGCGGTGCTGGAGGACGCGGCCGACTTCGCGCCGGGGCCGGGGCTGCGGGAGCGGTGGCTGACGCTGGCGGCCCGGCACGCCTTCCTGGCCGGCGAGGGCGACCGCAGCCGGGCCCTGCTGCACCGGGTGCCGCCGGACGGCGTGCCGGCGGGGACGCGGGCGGTGCGGAGCCTGGCCGAGGGGGAACTGCTGCTGCGCGACGGCGCGCCCTCCGAGGCGTACCGCGCCCTCTCCCTGGCGGCCGGTCTGTTCCCGGACGACTGCCGCGAGTCGGCGGCCCGCGCGCTGATGCTGGCCGGTGAGGCCGCCTTCCTCGCCGGCGACTTCGCCGGGTACTTCGCGCTGGCGCGGCGGGCGCGCCCCCCGGGGCGTGCCGACGACGCCCCCGCCGCGCACCTGGTCGCCGACCACTTCGCGGGGATGACGGCCACCTTCGAGGGCCGGTACGGGGAGGCGGGCCGGCTGCTGCGGAACGTGATGCGGCTGGCCGGGGGCACCGACGATCCGTACTGCGCCCTGTGGGCCGCGCAGGCCGCGTACACCCTGGGCGACGCCGCCCGCGCCCACTCCTTCGCCGCGGCCTCGGCCGACTCGGCCCGCAGCCGGGGCGAGGCCGCCCTGGTGCCCGCCGCGCTCGTCTACCAGGCCCTGGCCGCGCTGCTGACCGACCGCTGCGCGGCGGCCGAGGAGGCGGCCCTGGACGGGCTGCGGCTGGCCCGCCGGACGGGACAGCGCAACCTCGCCGTGGACCACCTCGCCGTGCTCGCCCTGGTGTCGGCGCTGCGGGGCGACGGGGAGGACGCGGCGGCCAGGCTGCGGTCCGTCACCCGGCAGGTGTCCGCCTGGGGGCTGGGCCGACCGGCCGCGTTCGGCCGCTGGGCGTCCGCCTGCGCCGACCTCGCGGACGACCGGCCCGCCGACGCGCTGGCCCGGCTCGCGGGCATGTCCGACGACGCCGCCGGCCGCCAGACCAACCTGGTCATCCGTCAACTGGCCACCCCGCACTTCGTGGAGGCGGCGGTGCGCTGCGACCGGCGCGCCAACGCGGCCGAAGCGCTGCGGGGCTACCACGCCTGGGCGGCGAGCGGGACGAGCGCCGCCCGCCTCGCCCTGGCCCACCGCTGCCACGCGCTGCTGGAGCGCGACGACGCGGCGGCCGACGAGCAGTTCCGGCACGCCGCGCTGCTCCACCAGCGGGACGGTGCCGTACTGGAGTTGGCCAAGACCGAGCTGTTCCACGCCCACCGGCTGCGGCGCGCCCGCAAGCCGGGTCCGGCCCGCGAGCTGCTGCAGGAGGCGGTGCAGATCTTCCAGCGGTTCGACGCCGTCTCCTGGACCAGGCGGGCCGCCGCCGAGCTCCGCGCCACCGGCGCCCGGACGCGGTCCCCCGGCGCCCCCGGGGGCGGGGCGGCCGCGGAACTGACCCCGCAGCAGACGCGGATCTGCGAGCTGGTGGCCCGGGGCGCCACGAACCAGGAGGTCGCCGACGCCCTGGTGCTCAGCGTCCGCACCGTCGAGTACCACCTGAGGAACGTCTTCACCCGGCTCGGCGTGCGTTCCCGCGTCGAACTCGCCGCCTGCTTCCGGTAGTCGATGCGCACGTCGGCGAGCACGGGGAGGGTGGCACCGCCGGCCCCCCGCCGTGCCGTCCTGCGCGGGCCCCTTGCACCGGCCGCCCCTCCCCGAGTTAACTACCACTGCTAGTTTATGGGGATCGGACGCCGAGGAGCACCGGATGGAGCACTACGCGGACCAGTACATCGGGGGCCGCTGGCGGCCCGCCGCCGGGCCGGACACCATCGTGGTGCTCGACCCGGCGACCGAGCGGCCGATCGCCGCCGTCCCCGCGGGCACCGCCGCCGAGGTGGACGCGGCGGTGGCGGCCGCCCGCGCCGCCGCCCCCGGCTGGGCCGCGAGCACCCGCGAGGAGCGGCTCGCCGCGCTGACCCGGCTGCGCGACGGCCTGGCCGCCCGTCGGGCGGAGATCGCCGCGACCGTCACCGCCGAACTCGGCGCTCCGGCGCGCTTCGCCGACGCGGTCCAGGCCGGCACCCCGATCGCGGTGGCCTCGGCCTTCCTGGACGTCCTCGCCGACCACGCCTTCGAGGAGAAGGTCGGCAACTCCACCGTCCACGCGGAGGCCGCCGGGGTGGTCGCCGCGATCACCCCGTGGAACTACCCGCTGCACCAGATCGTCGCCAAGGTCGTCCCGGCCCTCGCGGCGGGGTGCACGGTGGTGCTCAAACCGTCCGAGGAGACCCCGCTGACCGCCCGGCTGTTCGCCCGGGTCGTCGACGCGTCCGGCCTGCCGCCGGGCGTGTTCAACCTGGTCACCGGCCTCGGCACGGTGGTCGGTGCGGCGCTCGCCGCCCACCCCGGCGTGGACGTCGTCTCCTTCACCGGTTCCAGCGCCGTGGGCCGCCTGATCGGGGAGAGCGCCGGACGCGGCCTCAAGAAGCTCTCCCTGGAACTCGGCGGCAAGTCCGCCTGCGTCGTCCTGCCCGGCGCCGACCTGGCCCGCGCGGTCAACGTCACCCTCGCCAACGTCTTCGCCAACTCCGGCCAGACCTGCACCGCCTGGACCAGGCTGCTGGTCCACCGCGAGCAGTACGAGGAGGCCCTGACGATCGCCGCCGCCTCCGCCGCGAGGTACGTCCCCGGCGACCCGTCCGATCCGGCCACCCGGGTCGGCCCGCTGGTCAGCGCCCGCCAGCGCGAGCGCGTCCAGGAGTACCTCGCGGGCGCCCTCGCCGACGGCGCCCGCCTGGTGGCCGGCGGCCCGGGCGCCCCCGAGGGGCTGGACCGCGGCTACTACGTCCGCCCCACCGTCCTCGCCGACCTGGCCCCGGACGCCCGCGCGGTGCGGGAGGAGATCTTCGGCCCGGTGCTGGTGGTCCTGCCCTACGACGACGAGGAGCACGCCCTCGCCCTCGCCAACGGCACCGAGTACGGGCTGGCCGGTGCCGTCTGGGCGGCCGACGACGAGACCGCCGCCGCCTTCGCCCGCCGGATGGAGACCGGCCAGGTCGACATCAACGGCGGTCGCTTCAACCCGCTCGCCCCCTTCGGCGGCCGCAAGAGCTCCGGCGTGGGCCGCGAGCTCGGCCGGCACGGCCTGGAGGAGTTCCTCCAGACCAAGTCGCTCCAGTTCTGACCCCCCGCGGCCTGCGCGCGCCGTCCGCGCCGCGGGCCTCCGCCGGTCTCCGGAGTCCGGCGGGAACGGCACCGAGAACACCCCCGAAGTCCGCCGAGAACACCACCGAGGTGACCGTCATGGTCCGTGCCGCCGTCCTGCGCTCCGCCGGAGCCCCGCTGGAGATCACCGAGATCGACCTGCCCGACCCCGGGCCGGGACAGGTCCGCGTCCGGCTCGCCGCCGCCGGCGTCTGCCACTCCGACCTGTCGATCGCCCGCGGCATGCTCCGCGCCGCCTTCCCGCTGGTCCTCGGGCACGAGGGCGCGGGCACCGTCGTCTCGGTCGGCGACGGCGTCACCGGGGTGGCGCCCGGCGACCCGGTCGTCCTGAACTGGGCCCCGGCCTGCCGCACCTGCTCGGCCTGCGCGATCGGCGAGCCCTGGCTCTGCGAGAACTCCGGCGCCGCGTCCACCGGCCGGTACGCCGCGCTGCCGGACGGCACCGGGCTCCACCCGGGACTGGGCGTCGGGGCCTTCGCCGAGGAGACGGTCGTCGACCGCCGGGCCGTCCTCCCGCTGCCCGCCGGCGTGCCGCTCGCCTCCGCCGCGCTGCTCGGCTGCGCCGTCCTGACCGGCTACGGCGCGGTGCACCACGCGGCCCGGGTGCGGGCCGGGGAGTCCGTGGTGGTGTACGGGCTGGGCGGCATCGGCCTGGCCGTGCTCCAGGCCGCCCGGCTCGCCGGGGCCTCGCCGCTGATCGCCGTCGACGTCACCCCGGAGAAGGCGGAGCTGGCCCGCCGCCACGGCGCCACCGAGTTCCTGCTCGCCGACGACTCCGCCCCCAAGGCCGTCCGGGCACTGACCGGCGGCCGCGGCGCCGACCACGCCTTCGAGTGCGTCGGCCGCGGCGCGGCGATCCGCTCGGCCTGGTCCGCCACCCGCCGCGGCGGCCGGACGACGGTGGTGGGCATCGGCGGCAAGCAGGACACGGTCTCCTTCTCCGCGCTGGAGCTCTTCCACTACGCCCGCACCCTGACCGCCTGCGTCTACGGCAACTGCGACCCGGACGAGACGGTGCCGGTGCTCGCCGGGCACGTGCGCGGCGGCCGGCTCGACCTGGACGCCCTGATCACCGACCGGATCCCCCTCGACGGCATCCCCGCCGCCTTCGAGCGGATGGCAGCCGGCCGGGGCGGGCGCTCCCTGGTGCTCTTCGAGCACTGAGACCGGGCGCCGCCGGGCGGACTCCGGGCGGCCGCCGGAGGCCTCGGCCGGGTGTCAGGTGCGGGTGTTCGCTTCCGCCGCCCTGCCCGGTGGGGGCCGCCTCCCGGGACGGTTCGTGGCGCCCGGGCGGATGCGCGGCGCGGGCGCTCGGCGCAGCGGTGACGGCCGACCGGTTCGACCCCGCCACGCCCTGACGCGCCGGAAGCCCGGTGGCGGGCGGCCGTCACCGGCGTGCCGCGTCCGGGTGCGGGCGTCCGGCCGGGCGCATGCCCCGGGCCAGGGCGGTGGCGTCGGCGGTGCCGGAGGCCAGCAGGTCGAGCAGGGCGCGGGCGCGTTCGGGGCGGGGGGCGGTGGTGAGGACGGCGGCGGCGAAGGTGGAGGTGATGGCGGTGTCGCCGGGCAGCGGGCCGAGGATCCGGACGCCGGGGAGGCCGGCGAGTTCGCTGTGCTGCTGGAAGGCGAGGTCGGCGCGGCCGTCGGCGAGCAGGGTGCCGGCGGGGGTGCCGGGCGGGGCCTGGACGAGGTGGACGCGGTCGGCGAGGCCGAGGCGGTCGAGCAGGGCGCGCAGGGCGGTGCCGCTGGGGCCGGTGGAGTGGGCGACGGCGCGGGCGGAGGTGAGCAGGGCGCGCAGGTCGTCGGCGCTCTCCAGGGCGGCGGGCGGTGCGCCGGCGGCGACGGCGGCGACGGTCTCGGAGTCCCAGAGCGGGCGGGGGGCCTCGGCGAGCCCTTCGGCGTGCAGCGCGGCGAGCGCGTCGGCGGCGAGCACGGCCAGGTCGGCGGTGGCGCCCGCGCGGATCCGGCGGGCGACCTCGACGCCGCCGGCGGCTTCGAACCGGACGGGGGGCAGCAGCGGGGCGAGGTCGGCCAGGACGGGGCGGACGGCCATCGAGGTCAGGGCGAGCAGGTCCACGGGGGGTTTCCTCCACGGGCGGGGTGCGAGACTGGCGGGATGAGTGCGAGCGGTGTGTCGGCGGCGGGCAAGGTCCTCCAGGTGCTGGCGGCGTTCGACCGCGAGCACCCGTCGCGGACGCTGTCGGAGATCGCCCGGTGCACGGGGCTGGCGGTGAGCACGGCGCACCGGGTGGTGGCGGAGCTGGCGGCCTGGGGCGCGCTGGAGCGGGCCGAGGACGGGTCGTGGCACGTGGGGCTGCGGCTGTGGGAGATCGCCTCGGGGTGTCCGCGCACCCAGATCCTGCGGGACGCGGCGCTGCCGTTCATGCAGGACCTGTACGAGGCGACGCACGAGAACGTGCAGCTGGCGGTGCGCGAGGGCACCGAGCTGGTGTTCGTGGAACGGATCGCGGGGCACCGCTCGGTGGAGCTGCTGACGATGGTGGGCACCCGGTTCCCGGTCGGGTCGACGGGGATGGGGCGGGTGCTGCTGGCGCACGCGCCGCGCGAGTTGCAGGAGGAGGTGCTGGCGGCGCCGCTGCGCCCGTGGACGCCGCACACGGTGACCGACCCGAGGACGCTGCGGGCGCAGCTGGACCTGATCCGCCGGGAGCAGGTCTTCGTGAGCGACCGTCAGCTGTCGGAGAGCACGGTGGCGGTGGCCGCGCCGGTGCGGATCGGGCGGGCCGGGCCGGTGAGCGCGGCGCTGGGGATCGTGGTGGCGGCGCGCGGCGCGGAGCGGGCGCGGGGGCTGCGGGAGCCGCTGCTGCGGGCGGTGCACGGGATCTCCGAGGAGTTGGGGCGGCGGGCCCGCACGGCGCTCTGAGGGCCGGGCCCAGTCTGTGCGGCGGGGGCGGCCGGAAGGGGGGCGTTTCCGTCAGGCGGAAAGGGCCGGGACGCGCGGCGCGGTGAGCTGCCAACGTTCGGGGCGTACCCGGACGGCCCGCTGCCCCGGGTACCGCCACCCTCGCCCCGCCCTGCCCTGCCCTGGAGCCGTCATGCCCGAATCCGTCGTCGACCCGGTCGACACCGTCACCGAGGTGCCCGTCGCGGTGGTCGGCGCGGGGCCGGCCGGGCTGATGCTGGCCCACCTGCTGGGCCGGGCCGGGGTGGACGCGGTCGCCGTCGACCTGCGCACCCGGGAGGAGATCGCCACCACCCACCGGGCGGGCATCCTGGAGGACGGCGCGGCCCGGGACCTGGTGGAGACCGGGGTGAGCGACCGGATCCTGCGCGCGGGCCACGAGCACGGGGGCACCGAGCTGCGCTTCGGCGGCCGGTCGCACCGGATCGACTTCCGGGAGCTGGTGGGCGCCTCGGTGTGGCTGTACCCGCAGACCGAGGTGTTCACCGACCTGGCCGACGCCCGCGCGCGCGACGGCGGGACGGTGCACTTCGGGGTGCGCGGCACCGAGGTGCTGGACGCGGACACCGACCGGCCGCGGGTCCGCTTCACGGCGGCGGACGGGACGCGGCACGAGCTGCGGGCTCGCTACGTGGTCGGCGCGGACGGCTCGCGCAGCACCTGCCGCGGCCTCGTCCCGGAGCGGCTGCGCACCCGGTACGGCACCGAGTACCCGTTCGCCTGGTTCGGCGTGCTGGCCCAGGCGCCGGTCAGCGCACCGGAGTTGGTGTACGCGCACTCCGAGCACGGCTTCGCGCTGATCAGCCAGCGCACCGAGACGGTGCAGCGGATGTACTTCCAGTGCGACCCGGACGAGCGGACGGAGGACTGGCCGGACGAGCGGATCTGGGCGACCCTGCAGGCCCGGGTCGCGGGCGAGGACGGCTTCCGGCTGGTCGAGGGGCCGATTCTGGAGCGGTCGGTGCTGCGCTTCCGGTCCTTCGTGCAGGAGCCGATGCGCTGGGGTTCGCTGCTGCTGGCGGGCGACGCCGCGCACACCGTGCCGCCGACCGGCGCGCGCGGACTGAACCTGGCGCTGCACGACGTCAAGGTGCTGGCGGGCGTGCTGCTGCGGGCGCTGGGCGCCGAGGGCGACGCGGCGCTGGCCGACTACCAGCCGCTCGCGCTGCGCCGGATCTGGCGGGCCCAGCACTTCTCGTCCTGGATGACCCGCCTGCTGCACACCGCGCCGGGCGCCACGGCGTTCGAGCTGCGCCGCCAACTGGGCGAGCTGGACGGCGTGGTGGGCACCCGCGCGGGCCGCGCCTACCTGGCCGAGCAGTACACCGGCTGGCCGACCGCCGCCTGACACCCCGTTCGAAGACCCCTCAGGAGACCTCCGTGATCATCGACGCGCACGGCCACTTCACCACCGCCCCGCCGCAGCTCGCCGCCTGGCGCGAGCGCCAGGCGGCCGCCGCGAACGACCCGGCCGCCGCCCCCGACCCGGCCGGGCTGCGCATCTCGGACGACGAGCTGCGCGAGGCGGTCGGGTCCAACCAGCTGCGCCTGATGGACGAGCGCGGCACCGACCTGACGGTCTTCTCTCCGCGCGCCAGCTTCATGGCGCACCACGTCGGCGACTTCGCGGTCTCGTCCGTCTGGGCGCGGATCTGCAACGACCTGGTGCACCGGGTCAGCACGCTGTTCCCGGAGCGCTTCGCGATGGGCGCGATGCTGCCGCAGTCGCCGGGCGCCGACCCGGCGAGCTGCCTGCCGGAGCTGCGGCGGGCGGTGGAGGAGCTGGGCGCGGTCTCGGTGAACCTCAACCCGGACCCGTCGGGCGGGCACTGGAGCGCGCCGCCGCTGACCGACCGCTCCTGGTACCCGCTGTACGAGGCGCTGGTGGAGTACGACGTCCCGGCGATGGTGCACGTGTCGACGTCCTGCAACCCGGCGTTCCACACCACCGGCGCGCACTACCTGAACGCCGACACCACCGCGTTCATGCAGCTGCTCCAGGGGAACCTGTTCGCGGACTTCCCGACGCTGCGGCTGGTGGTCCCGCACGGCGGCGGCGCGGTGCCCTACCACTGGGGGCGCTTCCGCGGGCTGGCGCAGGCGCTCGGCGGGCCGACCCCGGAGGAGCTGGTGGGCACCAACGTCTTCTTCGACACCTGCGTGTACCACCAGCCGGGCATCGACCTGCTGGCCTCGGTCGTCCCGTCCGGGGGCGTGCTGTTCGCCAGCGAGATGATCGGCGCCGTCCGGGGGGTCGACCCGCTGACCGGCCACCACTTCGACGACACCCGGCGGTACGTGGACGCCACCGACCGCCTCTCCGACGCGCAGCGGGCCGCGGTGTACGCGGGCAACGCGCTGCGCGTCCACCCCCGACTGGCCGCCCGCCTCGCCGCGTCCGGCCGCTGACACCCCCAGGAGCAGACCATGGAGCACACCGAACTCGGTGTCGTCCACACCAGGATCGAGCGGCCCGACGAGGCCGCGGTGGCCGCGCTGTCGGCCTTCGGCACGGCGACCGTCCACGAGGCGATGGGCCGCACCGGCCTGACCCGCCCGTACCTGCGCCCGGTGTACCCGTCGGCGCGGCTGTGCGGTCCGGCGGTCACCGTGCTGCTCCAGCCGGGCGACAACTGGATGCTGCACGTCGCGGCGGAGCAGGTCCGGCCGGGCGACGTGGTGGTGGCGGCCTGCACGACGGAGAGCGAGGACGGGTTCTTCGGCGAGCTGCTGGCGACCTCGCTGCGCGCCCGGGGCTGCGCGGGCCTGGTGATCGACGGCGGGGTGCGGGACGTCGCGGAGCTGGCGGCGATGGACTTCCCGGTGTTCTCGCGGGCGGTCAACGCCCGGGGCACGGTGAAGGCCACCTTGGGCTCGGTCAACGTCCCGGTGGTGTGCGCCAACGCGCTGGTGCGCCCGGGCGACGTGGTGCTGGCGGACGCCGACGGCGTGGTGGTGGTGCCGCGCGAGCGGGTCGCCGGGACCGCCGAGGCGTCCGCGGCGCGGGAGGCCAACGAGGCGGTCAAGCGCGAGCGGCTGCGCGCGGGCGAACTCGGCCTGGACATGTACGCGATGCGCGGCCCGCTGGCCGAGCTCGGCCTGCGCTACGAGGACTGATCACCATGGACCAGCAGAAGACCCCGGGCTGGCTGGACTGGCACCCCGCCCCCGGCCGCCCCGCCCTCGAACTGCCGGCCGGCGCGGTGGACGCGCACTGCCACGTGTTCGGCCCGGCGGCGGAGTTCCCGTACGCGCCGGAGCGCAAGTACACCCCGTGCGACGCCTCCGCCGAGCAGCTGTTCGCCCTCCGCGACCACCTGGGCTTCGCCCGCAACGTGATCGTCCAGGCCACCTGCCACGGCGCCGACAACCGGGCCCTGGTGGACGCGCTGCGCCGCTCCGGCGGCCGGGCGCGCGGCGTGGCGACCGTCGGGCCGGGCGTCTCGGACGCCGAGCTGCGCGAGCTGCACGAGGCGGGGGTGCGCGGCGTCCGGTTCAACTTCGTCCGCCGCCTGGTCGACGTCACCCCGCGCGAGGACCTGTGGGACGTGGTGGAGCGGATCGCCCCGCTGGGCTGGCACGTGGTGCTGTACTTCGAGGCCGCGGACCTCGCCGGGCTGCGCGAGTTCTTCCTCTCGATCCCGGTGCCGCTGGTGATCGACCACCTGGGCCGCCCGGACGTCTCCAAGGACGTCGACGGGCCGGAGTTCGCCGGGTTCCTGTCCTTCCTGCGGGCCCGGGACGACGTCTGGTGCAAGGTCAGCTGCCCGGAGCGGCTGTCGCTGACCGGCCCGCCGGCCCTGGACGGCGAGCGCGACGCGTACCGGGACGTGGTGCCGTTCGCCCGCCGGGTGGTCGAGGAGTTCCCCGACCGGGTGCTGTGGGGCACCGACTGGCCGCACCCCAACCTGAAGGACCACATGCCCGACGACGGCCTGCTGGTCGACTTCCTGCCGCACGTCGCCACCACCCCCGAACTGCGCCGGCGCCTGCTGGTGGACAACCCGATGCGCCTCTACTGGCCCGAGAACGAAGGGAGTTGACGCCATGGCAGTCGACCGCAGCTACCGGCTGGTGCCCGGCACCACCATCTTCGACGCCGAGCAGTCCGCCCGCGGCTACCACCTCAACCAGTTCTGCATGTCGCTGATGACGGCCGAGAACCGGGCCGCGTACCTGGCCGACGAGCGCGCCTACCTGGACGCCTGGCCGCTGCGCGAGGAGCAGAAGCGGGCCCTGCTGGACCGGGACCTGAACGCGGCGATGCGCGAGGGCGGGAACATCTACTTCCTCGCCAAGTGGGGTGCCACGCTGGGGTTCTCGTTCCAGCAGATGGCGGGTTCGATGACCGGCATGACCGAGCAGGAGTACCGGGACATGATGGTCTCCGGCGGCCGCTCGGCCACCGCGCCGGCCAGCCGGATCGACCACGCCGTGCTGGAGGCCGCGCACGCCGGCCAGGCGCCGCCCGCCGAGCACGCCGCCGTCTCGGCCGCCGTGTTCACCTCGCACGTCCCGGCGATCGGCGCCGCGATGGACCACGGCAAGACCGAGGAGCCGTACTGGCGGCCGGTGTTCGCCGGCTACGAGCACTCGCGGCGGTGGGCCGCCGCGCACACCCCCGACGTGGTGATCCTGGTCTACAACGACCACGCCAGCGCCTTCGACCTCTCGCTGGTCCCGACCTTCGTGCTGGGCACCGGCGCCGCCTACCCGACCGCCGACGAGGGCTACGGCCCGCGCCCGGTGCCCGGGATCGAGGGCGACCCGGAGCTGGCCGCGCACCTGGCGCACTGCCTGATCCAGGACGACTTCGACCTGACGCTGGCCAACGAGATGCCGGTCGACCACGGGCTGACGGTGCCGCTGTCGCTGATGTTCGGCGAGGTGGAGAAGTGGCCGTGCAGGGTGATCCCGTTCCACGTCAACGTGGTGCAGTACCCGGTGCCGTCGGGGGCGCGCTGCTTCGAACTGGGCCGGGCGCTGCGCCGGGCGGTCGAGTCGTACCCGCGCCCGCTGGACGTGCAGGTCTGGGGCACCGGCGGGATGAGCCACCAGCTCCAGGGCCCGCGCGCCGGGTTGATCAACCGGGAGTGGGACAACGCGTTCCTGGACCGGCTGGTGGCCGACCCGGCGGGCCTGGCCCGGGTGCCGCACCTGGAGTACGTCGAGGAGGCCGGCTCGGAGGGCATCGAGCTGGTGATGTGGCTGATCGCGCGCGGCGCGCTGAGCGACGTGGACGACGGCGGCAGCGTGGACGTCGAGCACCGCTTCTACCACGTGCCGGCGTCCAACACGGCCGTCGGCCACCTGATCCTGAACAACAACCGTCGCCCTTCCGAGGAGAACTGACATGACGAAGCGGCAGCCCCTGAGGATCGCCCTGGCCGGCGGCGGCGCGTTCGGCGCCAAGCACGCGGCGGCGCTGCGCCGGATCGAGGGCGTGGAGGTGGCCGCCGCGGTCTCCTCCTCGCTGGACAGCGCCCGGAAGTTCGCCGCCGAGCAGGGCATCGCCCGGGCGGCCGGCAGCCTGGCCGAGGTGCTGGCGGCGGACGAGGTGGACGCGGTGATCCTGGCCACCCCGACGCCGCTGCACGCCGCCCAGACCCAGGAGTGCCTGGCGGCGGGCAAGCACGTGCAGGTGGAGATCCCGGTGGCGGCCTCGCTGCCGGACGCCGAGGCGTGCGTCGCGGCGGCCGAGCGCACCGGCCTGGTGGCGATGGCCGGGCACACCCGCCGCTTCAACCCGAGCCACCAGTGGGTGCGCCGGCGGGTCGCGGCGGGCGAGTACACCATCCAGCAGATGGACGTGCAGACCTACTTCTTCCGCCGCAGCAACCTCAACGCGCTCGGTCAGAAGCGCAGTTGGACCGACCACCTGCTGTGGCACCACGCCGCGCACACCGTCGACCTGTTCGCGTACCAGACCGGTTCGCCGATCGTCCGGGCCAACGCCGTCCAGGGCCCGATCCACCCCGAACTGGGCATCGCGATGGACATGTCGATCCAGTTGCAGGCGGCGAGCGGCGCGATCTGCACCCTCTCGCTGTCCTTCAACAACGACGGCCCGCTGGGCACCTTCTTCCGCTACATCGGCGACACCGGCACCTACCTGGCTCGCTACGATGACCTGGTGACCGGAGAAGACGAACCGATCGACGTCAGCGGCATCGACGTCTCCCTGGACGGCATCGAACTGCAGGACCGCGAGTTCGTGGCCGCGATCCGGGAAGGCCGCGAACCGAACGCCTCGCTCGCCCAGGTGCTGCCCTGCTACCGCACCCTGGCCGACCTGGAACGGCAGCTCGCCACCCCGGTGGGCGCATGAACACCCTCCGCAGGATCGGCCCGTTCGAGGTTCCGGCGGTCGGCCTCGGCTGCATGAACCTCAGCCACGCCTACGACACGCCGCCCTCGCCCGAGGACGCCGCCAAGCTGCTGCTGTCCGCCCTCGACGCGGGCGTCACGCTCTTCGACACCGCCGCGCTGTACGGCTTCGGCGCCAACGAGGAGCTGGTCGGCCGGGTGCTGGGCCCGCACCGCGAACGGATCGTGCTGGCCTCCAAGTGCGGCATGACCGGCGTGGACGGGCGGCGCGTCATCGACGGCCGCCCCGGGACGATCCGGCGCACCGCGGACGAGTCGCTGGCCCGGCTCGGCACCGACGTGATCGACCTGTACTACCTGCACCGGCTCGACCCGGCCGTCCCGGTCGAAGAGAGCGTGGGCGCGCTGGCCGAGCTGGTCGAGGCGGGCAAGGTCCGCGCCATCGGCCTGTCCGAGGTGTCGGCGGCGACCCTGCGCCGGGCGCACGCGGTGCACCCGGTCGCGGCGCTGCAGAACGAGTACAGCCTGTGGACCCGCAACCCGGAGCGCGGCACCCTGGCGGCCACCCGCGAACTGGGCGTCGCCCTGGTCGCGTTCAGCCCGGTCGGCCGCGGTCTCCTCACCGACGCCCCGCCCCGGACGGCCGACCTGCCGCCCGGCGACATCCGGCGGACCATGCCGCGCTTCACCGACGCCCACTACCCGGCCAACCTGGCGCTGCGGGCCGAACTCGCCGCCCTGGCCGGGGGCGCGGGCCTGACGGTGGCGCAGCTGGCGCTGGCCTGGGTGCTCTCGCGCGGCGAGCACGTGCTCGCCATCCCGGGCACCCGCTCGGTGGACCACCTGCGCGAGGACGTCGCGGTCCTCGGCCTGGACGTGCCCGCCGAACTGCTGGCGGCGGCCGGCCGGGTGCTCTCGGACGAGACGGTGCACGGCTCGCGCTACGCGGAGGCGACCCTGCCGGAGATCGACACCGAACGCTGCGGCGCGGCGGGCTGACGGCCCCGCGACCCCGCCCGTGCTGCCCGCCCGCTCACCCGCCGGCGGGCAGCACGGCCAGCGAGGCCGAGGTGGTGCGCAGCCGCACCCGGTGGTCGGCGTCCGGCCGCGAGGGCAGGGCGATCCGGACGTCGGCGGAGGCCGCGTCCGAGTCGAAGTCGTAGCCGTCGCCCCCGTCCGGCAGCCGCAGCGCCACCGAGGCGGACGCCGACTCGACGGTCAGGTCGCCGGGCGGGGCGGCGAAGCCCAGGTCGGCGCTGCCGGAGCGGACCGACACCGTCGCGTGCTCCGGGCGCAGGCCGACGGCGGTGCAGCGGATCGAGGCCAGGGACAGCGCGAGGTCGCCGCGCAGCCCGGACAGCGCGATCTCCCCGGACTCCTGGCGGACCGTCAGCGCGGTGTCCTCCGGAACGGTCAGCCGCAGCCGCCCCCCGCACCGCTCGTACGGCCCGCCGGGGGCGACGGCGCACCGCACGGGCACGACGCCGTCGCTCCCGGCCGGGCCGAGCCGGACCAGGCCGGGGCTCTCGGACCCTTCGGGCAGGTACTCGGCGGTGGCGGTGGAGTCGTGGGACCCGACGATCTCGACCCGGCCGGACACCCCGTCCAGCAGCAGCGCCCGCGGGCTCCCGGGCAGCGCCCGCGGCCCGTCCCCGGCGCCGGGCCCGGGCCCGGGGCCCTCCCCGTTCCGGCCGGCCAGGGTCACCGCGCAGACCCCGACCAGCAGCAGCGCGGCCGCCGCCGCACCGAACCGCCACGCCCGGCGACGGCCGCCCGGCGGAGCGAACCGCGGGACGGCGGGCGGCGGCGCGGCGGGCGGCGGCGCGGCGGGCGGCGGGACGGCCGGCCTCGGGGGCGCCGAGGGGGTCGGCGGGGCGGACGGGGTGCGCGGGGCCGCCGGAGCCGACTGCTGCGGCACGGACGGTTCCGGGTGCGGCGGTACGGGCTCGTTCATGTCCGGCCGTGTGCCCGCCCGGAGCCGGAAGCATTCCCGTCGGACGGCCGGACGGTCCGAACGGCCGAACGGCCCGCCCGCTGCCGCCACCGCGCGGCTCCCGGACCGGGGGGCTTCGACGCGGCGCGACGGGGCAACCGGACGGTGCCCCACAGGCCCGCGAACGGAACGGAAGCACGGCGATGAAGATGCCACCGGGACTGCGCGTCGTCACCACCGGCGCCGCCGACGGAATCCGTCGGCGGCTGTTCGTCCCCCCTGACGCGGCCCCGGTCGCGCCGCCTGCCGATCCCCCGCCGGCCGCGGAGCGCGGGCGCCGCTCGCTCCTGGCCCGCCTGCCCGGCTTCTCGCTGGGCCTGCGCCTGGCGCTCGGCGCGCTGACCGGCTGGTTCCTCTTCCGCCAACTGCTGCGCCTGGAGGAGTTCCTGACGCTGCTGCTGCTCTCCGCCTTCCTCGCGGTGAGCATGGAGCCGGTCGTGGCCGCGCTGTGCCGGCGCCGGCTGCGGCGCGGCTGGGCGGTGGCCGTGGTGCTCGGCGTCTTCCTGCTGCTCGTCGCGGGCTTCCTGCTGCTGGTCGTCCCCCCGGTGAGCCGGGAGGCCGGTGTGCTGGCCCGCGGGGTGCCGCTCTGGCTGGAGCAGGTGCACGACCACCACTCGGCCCTCGGCCGGATCGAGGACCGCTTCCACCTGGCCGAACAGGCCAAGAACGCCCTCGGCGGCAACGGCGGGGCCGGCCTGATGGGCGGCGTCCTGGGGGCCGGGCGCCTGCTGCTGGACACCGTCACCTCGTTGACGGTCGTCGTCACGGTGACCCTGTACCTGATGGCGGGGATGCCCGACATCAAGGAGTTCTGCTACCGCTTCGTGAAGGGCAGCCGGCGCGACCGGGCCCGCGAGCTGACCGAGGAGATCCTCACCCGCACGGGGCGCTACATGCTCGGCAACCTGGTGACCTCGGCGATCGCCGGCGTCGCCACCGCCGTGTGGTGCGCCGCGGTCGGCGTGCCGTACGCCGCCGCCCTCGGCGTCTTCGTGGCGCTGATGGACCTGGTGCCGATCGTCGGTTCCACCATCGGCGGCGTCGTCGTCAGCCTGGTCGCCCTCGCCGTCTCCTGGCCCGTCGCCCTCGCCACGGCCGGCTTCTACATCGGCTTCCGGCTGCTGGAGGACTACCTGATCATGCCGCGGGCGATGAAGTTCGCCGTCGACGTCCACCCCTTCGTGACCATCGTGGCGGTCCTGATCGGCGGCGCCCTGCTGGGCATCGTCGGCGCGCTGGTCGCCGTCCCGGCCGCGGTCGCCCTCGGGCTGCTGCTGGACGAGTTCGTCTTCCCCCGCCTCGACCGCCGCTGACCCGCCGCCGGCCCGCCCCTCCCCCGCTCCCCGCTGTCCCGCTGTCCCGCTGTCCCGCTGTCCCGCTGTCCCGCTGTCCGGTTCAGCGCAGCATGGCGTGCAGGGCGCGGCGGAAGAGGAGGCGTCCGCACCAGGCGGTGGGGCGGTCGAGGAGGGCGGGCAGCGGGGCGATCCGCAGGTCCTCGCGCCAGCGGACGACGGCGCCGGCGGGGTGCGGGCGGACTTCGATCTCGGCCCACCCGGTGATCAGGGGGCCGCGTTTGACGAGCCGGCAGGTGCCGGGGCGGTCGGCGGTCGGGGGTTCCCAGCGGACGACGTCCATCACGTCGTCGAAGCCGTACCGGCCGGCGCCGGTGCGGGCCGTCACGGTGCGCCCGTCGGAGCGCACGGCGGTCAGCGGCACCGCGTGGCGGGGCCAGTCGGTGACGCGCCGCCAGGCCTCGCCGGGGTCCAGCGGGGTGGCCGCCACGATGCGGAACTCGGTCATCCGCCGATGCTATCCGCCGCGCGGCGGCCCGGGCCGGACCGCCGCCGCGCCCCGCGCCGCACGCGCCGCGCTCAGTGCCGCACGTGCAGGCCGAAGCCGGTGCGGCCGGCCGGTTCGAGGCCGTCCTTGAGGTGCAGGGCGGGGATCTCGTAGTCGCCGAAGTTCTGCCGGCGGAACGGGATCGGTTCGGTGGTCTCCAGCGTGAGCAGGCGCCGCTCCCAGGCTTCGGTGGCGGCCCGGTACTGCTCCTCGGTGAGGCGGTCGGCGCCGTGGACGACGAAGGGCGGCAGCACCTCCAGGCCCGGGTAGTAGAGGATGCCGTGCTGGATGGGGAAGAGCAGGTCGTCGATGGGGCCGTTGATGCCGCGGGCGGCGTAGTGCGAGGCGGGGCCGCCGGTGGTGACCGAGAGCAGGGCGCGCCGGCCGGCGAGGGTGCCTTCGCCGAAGCGCTCGCCGTACTTGGTGTCGCTGTGCTCGCCGACGCCGTACGCGAAGTTGTAGGTGAACACCCGGTCCACCCAGCCCTTGAGGATCGCGGGCATGGTGTACCACCACAGCGGGAACTGGAGGATGACGGTGTCGGCCCAGAGCAGCTTCTCCTGCTCGGCGCGGACGTCGGCGGTGAGCTCCCCGGCGTCGAAGGCCCGGCCGGAGTCGCGGACGACGTTCAGCGGGCTGGAGGCGTGCGGGCCGTAGTCGGCGGCGTCGGCGGTGGCCTTCCAGCCCATCGCGTACAGGTCGCTCACCCGCACCTGGTGCCCGGCGGCCTCCAGGACGGACACCGCCCGGTCCTTGAGCGAGCCGTTGAGCGACTCGGGCTCGGGGTGGGCGTGGACGATCAGGGTCTTCATCGGGGATCTCCTCCGGTTCGGTGGCCCGCGGCCGGCGGCGGCCTGCGGTGCTCCCGATCCTGGCCGTCGGCGCGTCCGGCGTTCAGGGGCCCGGCTTCCGTAGGACCGGACTTCCTGGTACTGACGGGGCCACCCTCGGCGGGGCGCCGGCGGGAGATACTGGGGCGCATGGACGATCTCGCGGGTTTCCTGCGGACCCGGCGCTCCCGGGTCGATCCGGCGACCGCCGGCATCCCCGTCGACAGCCGGCGGCGGGTCGCGGGGCTGCGGCGCGAGGAGGTCGCGCACCTGTCCGGGGTGAGCGTGGACTACTACGTGCGCCTGGAGCAGGGCCGCGCCACCCAGCCCTCCGAGCAGGTGCTGGACGCGCTGGCCCGGGTGCTGGGCCTGGACCGGACCGAGCGGGACCACCTGCACCGGCTGGCCCGGCAGCCCCGGCTGCGGACGAGGACCCCGAGCGGGCGGGTGCGTCCGGAGCTGCTGCGCATGCTGGACCTGGTCGCCGACGCGCCCGCCCTGATCATGGGCCACCGGCTGGACGTGCTGGCCGGGAACCGCCTCGCCGGGCTCCTCTACGGCCGGCCGGACGCCACGGGCCTGAACATCGCCCGGCACCTCTTCCTGGAGGAGGGCGAGCACGGCCTCTACGCGGGCTGGGAGACCTGCACCCTGGACGTGGTCGGCCACCTGCGGCTGGCCGCCGGGAAGTACCCCGACGACCCCCGACTGACGTCGCTGATCGGCGAGTTGGCGATGGGCAGCGAGCGCTTCCGCCGCCTGTGGGCCCGCGCGGACGTCCGCGCCCGCACCCACGGGCACAAGGCGTACCGCCACCCGCTGGTCGGGCTGCTCGAACTGCACCAGGAGAACTTCGCGCTGCCGGACGGATCGGGCGCCGAACTGCTGGTGCTCACCGCGCCCCCCGGCAGCCCCTCCGAGGACGGGCTGCGCCTGCTCGCGGGCCTGGACGCGGCGGACGGCACCGCCCGGGAGCGCGCGGACGCCCGGACCGCCGAGTAGTCCGGGCGTCCGCGCGCGACCGGGTTCAGCGCGCGGCGAGCGCCTGCGCGACGGTGTCGGCCAGCGGCGTGGTCGGGCGGCCGATCAGCCGGGCCAGTTCGCCGCTGCCGCCGGCCAGCAGGCCGCGGGCGATGGCGGAGACGTCCACGTCCACCAGGATCTCGGCGAGCTGCGGCGGCAGGCCCGCGCCGGTGAGCATCCCGAGGTTGGCCTCGGCGGGCAGTTCGTGGTGGGCGACCGTCCGGCCGCTCTGCCGGGAGAGTTCGGCGGCGTACTCCTCCAGCGTCCAGGCCTCGTCCCCGCTGAGTTCGTAGGCGCGGTTCTCGTGACCCTCGCCGGTCAGCACGGCGGCGGCCGCGGCGGCGTAGTCGGCGCGGGTCGCGGAGCCGATCCGGCCGCCCGCGGTGCTGCCGGCCACGCCGTGCTCCAGCTGGACCGGGATCAGGGCGGTGTAGTTCTCGGTGTACCAGCCGTTGCGCAGGAAGGTGTACGGCAGGCCGGAGTCGAGGATCAGCCGCTCGGTGGCCTTGTGCTCGTCGGCGAGCCGGAAGTCGGCGGCCGGGCCGCCGAGCACCCCGGTGTAGACCAGGCGGGCGGCCCCGGCGGCCTTCGCGGCCGCGACCACGGCGGCGTGCTGGGCGACCCGGCGGCCGACCTCGCTGCCGGAGACCAGCAGCACGGTGTCGCCGGGCCGGATCGCCGGGGCCAGCGTCTCGGGCCGGTCGTAGTCGGCGAGCCGCAGTTCGACGCCGCGGGCGGCCAGGTCGGCGGCCTTCCGCTCGTCACGGACGGCGGCGACGACCTCGGCGGCCGGGACACGGGCCAGCAGCTCGTCGATGACGAGGCGGCCGAGCTGTCCGGTGGCGCCGGTGACGACGATGCTCATGGGGATGCAACTCCTGGGGTGGTGCGACGGTGGGTGCGACGGCTGTCCCACCCACCGTAGGAAAGTCACTAACGAATCGGAAGTACCCACTTTCGGGTAAGCTACTTCCATGAACCGCAGAGTGCAGGAGCTGACCGGCGGCCCGCAGCCGGACGTCAACTCGGCGAGCTGCCCCTCCCGGGGCATCCTCGAACACGTCACCAGCCGCTGGGCGGTGCTGGTGCTGACCGTCCTGCTGGACGGCACCCACCGGTTCAGCGAGCTGCGCCGCACGGTGGGCGGGGTGAGCGAGAAGATGCTGGCCCAGACCCTGCAGACCCTGGAGCAGGACGGCCTGGTGCACCGCGAGGCGCACGCCGTCATCCCGCCGCGCGTCGACTACACGCTGACCCCGCTCGGCGAGGAGGCCGCCCGGAAGGTCTGGGCGCTGGCCCGCTGGGCCGAGTCATGCGTCCCCGAGGTGCTGGCGGCCCGCGCGGCCCACGCCGGGGCGAAGGCGGCGGAGGCGAAGGCGGCAGCTCGCGCTTGACTTCAAGTCGACTTGAAGAACGAGACTGGGCGGCATGCCGAACACCACCGCAGCCACTGCGGCCACCGCAGCCACCGCCCGACCCGCGCGCCCGGCCGACGGCCTGACCCCCCGTCACCCCGCCGCCGGCCTTCCGCTCCCGGACGCCGCACTCGACGAGATCGCCGGGCGGCTGGCCGCCGGAGCGGAGGTGGTGGGCATCGGGGAGTCCACCCGCTTCTCCCGGGAGACCTTCGAGGTCCGGGACCAGCTGTTCCGCCGGCTGGTGCGGGAGCACGGCTTCCGGGCGCTGGCCGTCCAGGACGACGCGGTCACTGCCGCCGCCCTCGACGCGTACGCGAACGGCGGCGGCGGGTCGGCCGCGTCCGCGCTGGCCGGTGCCTGGAAGCCGTGGCGCACCGCCGAGATGGCGGCGGTCCTGGATTGGGTGCGGGCGTTCAACCTGGACCACCCGGGCGGTCCGGTGCGGATCTTCGGCGTGCGGCCGGCCCAGGCGGGGCCCGCCGACTACGACGCCGTCCTGGCGCACGTGCGCGCGGCGGCCCCGGAGCTGCTCGCGCGGGTGGCGGCCCACCTGGAGCCGGTCCGCACCGCCCACGAGACGGCGGAGCACGTGCAGCGCGCGCGTGGCATCCATCCGGGGCGCCCGTTCGCCGAGCACGCCCGGGACGCGCTCGCGCTGGTCGCACCACTGCCCGGCGCGGACCTGCCCGGCGGCGCGGCCGAGCGGATGCGGCTGATCGTGGAGTTCCACGAGCACAGCGTCGCCGGGCGCGGCGACTACGCGGGCGAGGCGGAGGCGTGGGCCGGGGCGGTCGCGGACTTCCGGCGGCGGACCGGCCTGCGCGTCGTCTACTGGGACGGCATCGGGCACACCTCGGCGGCCGAGGCGGTGCTGGGCCTGGCGCCCGAACGCGGCGCGCGGGCCACCGTGGGCAGTGCGCTGCGCGAGCGCTACGGCGCGCGGTACGTCTCGGCGGCGATCGGCTTCCACCACGGCGACCTCGGGGTGTTCACCGTCCCGGACCCGGCTGCGGACCTGGTCGACGCGAGGCTCGGCGCGGGGGCCCCGGCCGCCCGCTGGCTGGACCTGCGCGAGGAGGAGGTCCGCCGCCGGTGGGACGGACCGGCGAAGGCCCGCGTGGTCAGCGGCGTCTACACCCCGGAGCGCGACGCCGTCGAGCACCTGGCCGTGGCCTCCCTGGCCGCCGCCTTCGACGTCCTGGTCCACCTCCGCCGGGCCACCGCGGTGCGCTGGCTGCCGTGACGCCCCGGTTGTTCACCGAGGCCGCCCGGGAGGGGCCGGCCAGGAAGGGCCGACCGGTCAACCGGCCCGGGGCGGCGCCCAGTTCGGATCGCGGCCGAGCAGCCTGAGCACCCGGTCGAACGGGTCGGCTCCGTCGTCACCGGCCGCGGCCCCCAGGACGGGGCCGAAGGCAGCACCGGGCTGGTCGCGGGCGGGCCCGGCAGGGACGAGGGCGGCGATCGGGAGGGCGGCGGCCACCAGGTCGGCGTCGAAGGCGGGGCGGAGGCCGATCGAGACGGCGACGTCCCAGCCGTGGACGAGGTAGTCCAGGAAGTGGAAGCCGATCGCCTGCCGGGCCGGGAACGGGCCGCCGTCGCGGATCTCGGGGAGCCAGAACCCGCGTTCCGGCACGCCCTCCTCGGCGAAGGCCGCGGCCACCTCGGCCGCCGAGGCGGCGAACGCCCCCGCCGGGTCCGCGCCGAGTGGGCGGTCCGCCCACTCGGCGAGTTCGCGGCCGCCGCCGCGGGCGGCGGCCGCGAAGCCGTGGTTCTGCCCGGTCATGTGCGCGAGCAGTCGTCCGAGCGTCCACGCCCCGCAGGGGGTCGGCCGGTCGAGCGCGGCGGCGTCGACCCGGTCGACGTAGGAGCGCGCGGCCTTCAGGGCGCGCGCGTCGAGCGCCCGGATGTCCACTTCCTGGGTGTCCGTCATGCCGCCGAGCCTACCCGGGATTTCGGCACGGTCGTGCGAATTATTTCCCGGGCCGCGGCGGCGTCAGCGCAGCGCGTACATCCGGATCGCCACGGTCCGCTCCTCGTCCTCGGGGCGGGCCAGGCCGACGAAGACCGTCTCGGCCAGCCAGCGGTGGGCGGGGGCGTCGGTGCGGAAGACGGGCGCGGTGCGGTAGTAGACGCCCACCTCGCTGACCCGCAGGCCGTCGTCCTCGTGCTGCTCGGGGCAGTCGGGGCCGAGCCGGTAGTACCCGCGGTTGACGATGTCGATGACGGCGCCGTCCTCGGCGCGCAGCAGGTAGCGGGCGTCGAGTTGGCAGACGGCGCCACGGGTGCTGCTCCAGTCGCCGCCGCCGGGCAGCACGGTGCCGGTGAGCCGGGGGCCGGTGACGGTGCCGCCGGTGATGGGGGTGAACTCCAGCGTCTCGCCGTCGCCGTGGCCGACGTGCAGGGCGGGGGCGAGGTGGGCGCGGATCTCGAAGGCGAAGTCGAGGGCGGGGGTCACGGGGTCACGGCCTTTCGTTCGGGCTGTCGGGCGGGCTGTCGGGCGGGCTGTCGGGCGGGCTTCCAGCCGGGGCGGGGGACGGAGTCGACCAGGGCGCGGGTGTACGGGTCGCGCGGGGCGGTGAGCACGTCCCGGGAGCGGCCCGACTCGACGATCCGGCCGCCGCGCATCACCACCACGTCCTCGCACAGGAACGGGACGATGCCCAGGTCGTGGGTGATGAACAGGTAGGCGATCGGGCGCTGTTCGCGGATCCGGGCCAGCAGGTCGACGATCTGGGCCTGCACCGAGACGTCGAGCGCGGCGACCGCCTCGTCCAGCACCAGCAGGTCGGGTTCGACGGCCAGCGCCCGGGCGATGGCGGCGCGTTGGCGCTGGCCGCCGGAGAGGGCGCGGGGGCGGGAGCCGGCCTGCCGGGCGTCCAGGCCGACCCGGGTGAGCAGTTCGTCGCGGCGGGCTTCGAGGGCGGCGCCGCGCAGCGGGCCGTGCAGGGCGAGGACTTCGGCGACGGCGTCGCCGATCTTCTGCCGGGGGTCGAGCGAGGTGTACGGGTCCTGGAAGACCAGTTGGACGCGGCGGGCGTGGGCGAGGCGTTCGGCGCGGCGGGCGCGGGGGCCGGGCGGCGGGGCGCCGCCGAGGGTGATCCGTCCGGCGTCGGAGGTCTCCAGGCCGGTGACCAGGCGGGCGGTGGTGGTCTTGCCGGAGCCGGACTCGCCGACCACGGCGAGGGCCTGGCCGGGCATCAGGCGCAGGTCGACGCCGTCGACGGCGGTGTGGGCGCCGTAGTGCTTGACCAGCTGTTCGACTTCGAGCAGGGGTTTCACGGGGCGCTCCCCTCGAGAGGGACGGGGTGGTGGCAGGCGGCCCGGCCGTCGCCGCTCGGCCGGGGTTCGGGGCGTTCGGTGCGGCACGTCCCGGTGGCGCGGGCGCAGCGCGGGGCGAACGGGCAGCCGGGGCCGGCCTCGTCGGCGGGGAGCGGACGGCCCTCGATGGCGCGGAGCTTCGCGCCGGGAACGGTGGGGTCGGGGCGGGCGGCGAGCAGGGCGCGGGTGTAGGGGTGGGTGGCGCCGGTGGCGAGGCGGTGGGCGGGGAGTTCCTCGGCCAGGGTACCGGCGTACAGGACGGCGGCACGGTCGCAGACGGCGGCGGCCAGGGCGAGGTCGTGGGTGATGAACAGCAGGGTGAGGCCGTGGCGTCGGCGGGCTTCGTCGATGACGGCCATGACTTCGGCCTGGGTGGTGACGTCGAGCGCGGTGGTGGGTTCGTCGGCGAGCAGCAGGCGGGGTTCGGCGGCGAGCGCGGCGGCGATCATGACGCGTTGCAGCAGTCCGCCGGAGAGTTCGGCGGGGCGCTGGCGCAGTCGGCGGGCGGCGTCGGCGACGTGGACCTCGTCGAGCAGGGCGGTGGCGCGGGCGTCGGCGGCGGCCCGGGTGAGGCCGCGGACGGAGACCAGGGCCTCGGTGAGGAAGTCGCCGACGGTGCGCAGCGGGTTGATGTGGGCGCGCGGGTCCTGGAAGACCATGGCGGCGCCGCCGCGGCGCAGGGCGCGCAGTTCGGGCGGGCGCATGGCGGGGACGGAGGCGCCGTCGAAGCGGACGTCGCCGTCGACCCGGGCGCCGGGCGGGAGCAGGCCGAGGACGCTGCGGGCGGTGAGCGACTTGCCGGAGCCGGACTCGCCGACCAGTCCGACGGCGCTGCCGGGGGCGAGGGCGAGGTCGACGCGGTGGATGACGGTGCGCCGGGTGCCGCGCGGGCCGGGCAGGGTGACGCGCAGGGCGTCGAATTCGAGCAGCGGGATCATGTCCGGTCTCCGGCGAGGCGTTGGGACAGGGCGGTGCCGAGCAGTCCGCAGGCGACGGTGAACAGCACGATGGCGCCGCCGGCGGCGAGGGCCTGTTCGGGGCGGCCGGCCAGGAGGCCGGGGGCGCCCTGGGCGACCATCAGTCCCCATTCGGCGGTGGGGGGTTGGGCGCCGAGTCCGATGAAGGAGAACGCGGCGGTGTCGAGCAGGGTGTAGCCGAAGGCGGTCGCGGTCTGGACGAGGACGAGCGGGGCGAGGTTGGGCAGCAGGTGGCGCAGGCAGGCGCGGGCGCCGCCGAGGCCGAGCATCCGCAGCGCGGCGACGTAGGGCAGGTGGCGTTCGCGCAGGGCGCTGCCGCGCACCACCCGGGCGACGTAGGGCAGGTAGGCGATCGTCAGGGTGGCGACGGCGACGGGCAGTCCGGCGCCGAACAGGGCGGCGCCGACGACGGCGAGGACGAGTCCGGGGAAGCCGAAGACCAGGTCGAGGGCGGCGGTGACCAGGCGGTCCCACCAGCCGCCGAGCCAGGCGGCGCTGACGGCGAGCGCGGTGCCGATCGTCCCGGCGGCGAGGGTGACGGCGAGCGGGGCGAGCAGGCTGGGCCGGGCGCCGTACAGCAGCCGGGAGGCGATGTCGCGGCCGGTGTCGTCGGTGCCGAGCCAGTGCGCGGCGCCGGGGGGCAGGGAGACGGCGAGCGGGTCGACGGCGTTCGGGTCGTGGGGGGCGATCAGCGGGGCGAGGGCGGCGGCGAGCACGACCAGGGCGACGACCGCTCCGGCGAGCAGCGGCACCGGCCGTCCGCGCGGCCCGGTCCGGCCGGGTCCGCGGACGGCGGCGGCGAGGCGGAGCGTGGTCATGGGCGGGCGCCTCCGATCGGGGTGCGGTGGTCGAGCGCGGCGGTGGCCACGTCGACGGCGGTGTTGACCAGGGCGAAGGCGGTGACGGTGAGCAGGGCGAGGGCCTGGACGACGGCGAGGTCCTGGCGGGCGGCGCTCTGCACGAGCAGGGCGCCGACGCCGTTGAGGCCGAAGGTCTGCTCGATGACGGAGCTGCCGGCGATCAGTCCGGCGACGGAGACGCCGGCCACCGAGAGGATCGGCCCGGAGGCGTTGCGCAGCACGTGGCGGCGGATCACCAGGCGTTCGGGGATGCCCCGGCCGCGGGCGGTCTGGACGTGTTCGGAGCCCTGTTCGGTGTGCACGGCGGAGCGGGTGACCTGGGCGACGTAGGCGAGCCAGGAGGCGGCGAGCGCGAGGGCGGGCAGGGTGAGGTGGCGCAGTCGGTCGGCGAGCCCGTCGCCGGTGCCGTAGGCGGGCAGCCAGCCGAGCCGGACGGCGAACAGCCAGATCAGCAGGACGGCGGAGACGAAGGTGGGGACGGCCATCAGGGTGCCGGTGGCGGCGGTGACGGCGGTGGCGGTGCGGCCGCCGCGCAGTCCGGCCAGGGTGCCGAGGGCGGTGCCGACCAGCAGGATGAGCGTGCTCGCGTAGGCGATCAGCAGGGCGGTGGTGCCGATCCGGCTGCCGATCAGGTGGGCGACGCTGTCGTGGTGGGCGAGCGAGGTGCCGGCGTCGCCGTGCAGCATGCCGGTCAGCCAGTGCCAGTACCGGGTGAGGAAGGGGTCGTCGAGGTGGTACTGGCGGTGGATCTCGGCGAGGAGCGCGGGGTTGGGGGGTTTGCCGCCGCCGACCAGCAGGGTGGCGGGGTCGCCGGGGGCGAGGAAGAGCCCGCCGTAGATGGCGAGGCTCGCGGCCAGCAGGGTGGCGAGCAGTCCGAGCGCCCGGCGCAGGAGGTAGTGCGCCGTCACCGGGTGCCGCCGAGGTACGCGGCCCAGGGCATGTTGACGTAGGCGAAGGTGGCGGGGGCGCCGCTGATCCGCCTGTTGAGGAACATCCGCTCGTCGGGGGCGGCGATCGGAACGATCGGCAGGTCCTCGACGAAGGCGGCCTGGGCGCGGTTGAAGGCGTCGGCGGCCCGGGCGGGGTCGGTGGCGGCGCGGGCTTCGCCGAGGGCGGCGGTGACGGTGTCGTCGCGGTAGCCGGCCCAGTTGAACGGCGAGCCGGGGTCGGTCATCTGCTGGACGTACGAGGAGGGGTCGGGCAGTTCGACGTAGCCGAGCACGATGACGGCGTCCAGGCCCCGGCGCAGCGCCGGGTCGTAGAACAGGCCGGAGAGTTCGGCGGGTTGGAGCTGCTTGATCCGGACGTTCAGGCCGATCTTGCGGGCGGCGTCCTGGAGGAAGGTGAGGGTCTGCAGGGACTGCTGGTCGCCGGCGGCGACGGCGACGGTGATGTCGGTCCGGCCGCCCGGGGCGCCGGCCAGGATCTCGCGGGCCCGGTCGAGGTCGACGGCGGGGGCGGGCGGCAGCGCGTCGTAGCCGGCGGTGTAGGTGGCGGCGGCGGGGTCGTGCTGCCAGACCAGCGCGGGGACGAAGGTCTTGAGCTTCCGGGCGGCGCCGTCGTACACGTTGCGGATCAGCGCGTCGCGGTCGAGGACGAGTTGCAGGGCCCGGATCGTCCGGGGGTCGGCGAGCGGGGAGTCGGGGCCGGTGGGGGTGAGGAAGACGGTCTGCGCGGAGGCGCCGCGGTAGAGGGTGCCGGCGGAGGAGTGCGCGAGGGCGCGGGCGGTGGCGGTGTTGATCTCGTAGGAGCCGTCGACCTCGCCGGAGAGCAGGGCGCCGGTGAGGGTGGAGCCGTCGGTGATGAAGCGAAAGGTCAGCTCCTTGACCTTGGGTTGCAGCGCGGTGTCCCAGTAGGTGCCGGCCCGGGTGATGCCGATGGACTCGCCGGCCCTCCACTCCCCCAGCCGGTACGGGCCGGTGCACATCAGCCCGCCGCCGGGGGTGCCGTAGTCGGCACCGGCCTTCGCCAGGTAGCTCGCCTCGCTGACGGCGCCGAAGCCGTTGGTGAGCGCCTTCACGAACAGCTGGTCGGGCTGCTTGAACCGGACGGTGACCCGGTGCGGGCCGTCCGCCTCGATCGCGGTGACGTTGCGCAGCGCGTCGGCGTTGGCGCTGCGGGTGGCCGGGTCCTGCTGGCGTTCCAGGCTGGCGACCGCGTCGGCGGAGGTCATCGGGTTGCCGTCCCAGAACTTGACGTCCTCGCGCAGGTCGAGCACCAGGGTGGTGGGGTCGGTCCAGGTCCACGCGGTGGCCAGGCCGGGGCCGTAGGTGTAGTCGGCGTGCAGGCGCAGCAGCGGGTCGCACAGGTTGGAGACGACGGTGCTGGGCGAGTAGTCGCCGACCCTGGCCGGGTCGAGGCTGAGCGGTTCGCCGGTGGGCAGGTTCCAGGTGACGCGGTCGAGCTGCCCGGTGGCGGCGGGGGTGAACTCGGTGAGTTCGGCGGGCTTTCCGCTGCCGGGGGCGGCGGACGAGCCGCAGGCGCTCAGCACGAGGAGCGCAGCGGCGGCCGCTGCCACCGCCGGGGCGGCGGGTCTGCGGGTCGCGGCGGGTCTGCGGGGAGCGTGCATGAGGGGGTGCTCCTGAGGGGGTGTCGGTGGGGGCCGGTGGGTGTCAGCGGGCGTCAGCGGGCGGAGGCGGGCAGGACGGTGAGGGTGAGCCGGGAGGGGTGCGCGCCGCCGGTGCGCAGGTGCTGGACGGCGGGGCGGGCCCCGGTGGCGGTCCACGGGTTGTCACCGGTGCCGGTGGCGGGCAGGAACAGCGGGAAGTCGGAGGCGGTGACCAGCAGCAGCAGCCGGTGTCCGGCGCGCACCCGGTAGCCGGTGTGCGCGAGGTCGAGGTGCACGGTGCCGCCGGCGGTGGCCTGCACCTGACCGCGGACGATCAGCCGGGCGGTGCCGTCGGGCGCGAGGTCGGCGAGTTTGGCGAACACGTCGAAGACGGGGGCTTCGCCGTCCACGTCCAGCTCGGCCTCGACCGGCCCGGCCAGGTCCAGCGGCCGCTCCAGCACCTCGCCGGTGAACGCCAGCACGTCGGGGCGCCCGGCGAGGGGGGCCAGGTCGGGGTGGGTGTGCAGGTAGGCGAAGGAGTTGTCGACCAGGGACGGGACGGGCGCGTCCGGGTCGTGCGCCCACGCGGCGTGCCGCTCCTCCCCCGGCCCCGGTGGCTCGGCGGTGAGCGCGCCGCCGGGCAGCGGGCCGGCGGCGCGGTCGGCGGCGGCCAGGTGCAGGGTGAGCCGGCGGGTGCCGGGCGGCGGCCAGGAGTCGGCGGTGCGCCAGCCGGCGTGGCCCAACTCCCAGGTGACCTTGGGCAGTTCGTCCGCCTTCCGGCTGCCCGCCAGGAACACGTCCAGGAAGTCGAGGGCCGGGCCGAGGTAGCCGTCGAGCATCCGCCGCAGGGCGCCGGCGTCCTGGGCGTGGTCGTCGCCGGGGGCGATCGGGGCCAGGGCCAGCGGGTAGTTCTCGTGGTCGACGGCGCCGGCCCACAGGTACTGCACGGCGTTCCACTCGGGGCGGGCGGCGAGTTCCAGGTAGTCGGCGAGGTGGGCGCGGACGATGTTGTCGTACCAGCCGACGCAGTGCAGCACCGGCACCGGCCGGGCGTCGAACGGGTGCCGCCCGAACTGGGTGCACAGGTCGATTCGGTGCGGGGCGAGCAGGGTGAACCAGGCCGAGCGGTCGCCGATCTGCCGGAACGCCTGCTCGTACGGCGCGATGGCCGGTCGCGCGGCCGGGTCGGCCCGGTACTCGTAGGTGTCCCGGCCCACCCAGTGGTGGGCGAAGTAGGCGACGCCCTCCCGCCAGGGCGGGGGCGGCAGTTCGCGCCCGCCGCGACGGAGCACCGCGTTGAAGTCGGCGGCGGTGACCCGCGGCACGACGGCGCGCAGTGCGGGGTGCTCGGCGGCGACGGCGGCCCACTGGGTGAAGCCGTAGTAGGAGTCGCCGAACATGCCCACCCGGCCGTTCGACCAGCTCTGCCGGGTGATCCACTCGATGGTGTCGTACCCGTCGGCGGACTCGTGCACGAAGGGCAGCGTGGCGCCCTCGGAGCGGAACTTGCCGCGCACGTCCTGCACGGCGACGGCGTAGCCGCGGGCGGTGAGGCGGGCGGCGATCTCGTCGGTGAACACGTAGCGGCTGTTCTTGTCGTACGGGAGCCGGATCAGCACGGTGGGGCGCGGCGGCGCGGCGCCGCCGTCCGGCAGGTAGACGTCGGTGGCGAGGCGGACTCCGTCGCGGACCCGGACGCGGTGCTGGCGGGCCTGCGGGGGGACGGGCGCGGGGACGACCCGTTCGATGGCGAGCTGCGGGGTTTCGGGGGATGGCACGGTGGTGTCGCTCCAGCCTGGAGGGCGCGGCGGGGAGGTGCGCAACGGGCGGACGCGCGGCGGGGGTTCCGGTCGGCAGCGTCATGCAACAGCGTTGTGCAACGTTGTTGTATGACAAGATTGCACCTGCCCGCCAACCGGTCAACACTTTTCGGAGGAGTACGCAGATGCCGATCGAGGTCGACCAGGAAGACCGACTGGCCCGGATCGCCGACGCCACCATCCAGGTCGCCCGCGAGCGCGGCGTCCGGGCCGTCACCATCCGCGCCGTGGCACAGGAGCTGGGCGGCTCCACCGCGGTGATCACCAACTACCTGCCCACCCGCTCCGCGCTGATCGCCAACGCGCTGCGCCACGCGGAACGCCACTGGTCCCACGAGACCGGGACCCTGCTCGCCGGACGCACCGGCACCGAGCGCCTGCTGGCCCTCGCCGAGTGGATGTGCACCACCGAACGCGACGACGAGGTGATGCGGCGGCTGCTCGCCGAGATCGTCAGCGAGGGCGGCGAGTCCGACGCCACCGCCCTGGCCGCCGAACTCGCCCGCGACCACCGCGCCGCCCTGGGCCCGCTGCTCGCCGACGCCGGCGTCACCGACCCCGCCGCCGCGGACCTGCTCCACCTGCTCTTTCGCGGCTACTGGCTCTCCACGCTGGAGGACCCCGCCGACTGGCCCCCCGCCCGCGGCACGAACGCCGCGCGCGCGGCGGTCCGCCTCCTCACCGGCGGAGCGTGACCCGGGGGCCGCGCACCGGGGGGCACGCCGGGGACGCGCGCCGGGGACGCGGGGAACCGCGCGGGCAGCCCTGCATCTTGACTTCATCAAACAGCGTTGCATAACGTCGTCGCATCTCGTGCGTCAGCACTCCCCCCGCCCCCTCCGCGCGTTCCGCCGGAGCGCGCGCCCCCACAGAGGCGTTCATGGACAACCACTCCCTGCCCACCCGACCGTGGCAGCTCACGGCCGTCGAGGCCGCCGCCGCGATCCGCGACGGCTCCCTCTCCTCCACCGAACTCGTGCGGTCCTGCCTGGACCGCGTCGAGGCCGTCAACCCGACCGTCAACGCGCTGGCCGACCTCCGCCCGGAGGAGAGCCTGGCCGCCGCCCGGGAGGCCGACCGCCGCAGGGCCGCCGGCGAGGAGCTGGGGCCGCTGCACGGCGTCCCCGTCTCCACGAAGATCAACACCGACCAGCGCGGCTTCGCCTCCTCGCACGGCGTGGCCGCCCTGGCCGGCACCGAGGCCGCCGAGGACGCCTCCTGCGTGGCGGCGCTGCGCGGGGCCGGCGCGGTGTTCCTCGGGCGCAGCAACGCGCCAGCGTTCTCCTACCGCTGGTTCAGCACCAACGACCTGCACGGACGCACCCTCAACCCGTGGGCGCCGGACCGCACGCCCGGCGGGTCCAGCGGCGGGGCGGCGGCGAGCCTGGCCACCGGGATGACGCCGCTCGCGCAGGGCAACGACATCGGCGGCTCGATCCGCTACCCGGCCGCGTGCTGCGGCGTGGTGGGCATCCGTCCGACGGTGGGCCTGGTCTCCAACTGGGCCGAGCCGGTGTACGTCGACACCCCGGCGGGTCGGCAGCAGCTGGTGATGCCGCTGACGGTGCAGTCCTGCGCGGTGGAGGGCCCGCTCGCCCGGACCGTCGCGGACGCCCGGCTCGCGCTGCGCGTGATGACCACCCCCGACCTGCGCGACCCGGTCGGCGTGCCCGCGCTGCCCCGGCGCCCGGCGCCGGACGCCCCGCCGGCCGTCACCGTGGTGCGCTCGATCGGCACCGTGCCCAACCACCCGGCGGTGGAACGGGCGATCGACGAGGCGGTGCGCAAGCTCGCCGAGGCCGGGTACCGGGTGGAGGAGGTCGACGGCCTGCCGCTGCTGGCCGAGGCGGCCCGGCTCTGGTCGCTGCTGATCTACGAGGACTTCCGCCCGACCGTACCGACGGTCGAGCGGATCGGCGACGCGGGCATCCGGACCTCGCTGACGTACTCCTTCGCCGCCGCGGCCGCCGAGTGGGGCGAGGCACCCTCCCTCGCCACCTACGTCCACGGCTGGTCGCGGCGCGCCGCGCTGATCGGCGAGCTGCAGCAACTCCTGGGCCGCGAACGGCTGCTGCTCACCCCGGTGAGCGCCGAGCCGCCGTTCGAGCAGGACGCGGACATCGCCTCCCCCGAGCGCGCCGCCGCCCTGATCGCCGCGCAGTGGCCGATGGCGGCCGTTCCGATCCTGGGCTTCCCGGCCGCCACCGTCCCCTCCGCGCTGGTCGACGGCCTGCCGATGAGCGTCCAGCTGATCGGCGGCCGCTTCGAGGAGGACCTCGTCCTGGACGCCGCCCAGGCCGTCGAGGACCGCACCCCGCGCCTGGTCCCGGCGCTCTGACCCCGCCCCCGGCGCCGCCCCGCCCGGCCCGCTCAGGGCCGGGCCCGGCCCAACCGCCTCCGGACCAGGTCGAGTCCGGCGGGCACGACGCGGGTCCGGCCCCCGGCCCGGAGGGGTCGGGGACCGGGTGCGGGAGCAGCCCTTCGATGCCGTCGGCCACCCGGGCGGAGGCGCCGGACGGGTGCAGCGCGGCGACGGTCCGCGCCGCGGCCTCCCGCGCCTCCGGCCCGTCCGCCGACCGCGGCCCGTCGGATGATCGACCTGGCGGCGGAGCGGCGCCGAGCCGGCGTCAGTCGAGGCAGAACTCGTTGCCCTCGACGTCCTGCATGACGATGCACGAGTCGTCGCCGCCGTCGTACAGCAGCCGGACCCGGACGGCGCCGAGCGGCAGCAGCCGGGCGCACTCGGCCTCGAGGGCCGCGAGGCGCTCCTCGCCGAGCAGGCCGGTGCCGACCCGGACGTCGAGGTGGACGCGGTTCTTGACGGTCTTGCCCTCGGGAACGCGCTGGAAGTAGAGGCGGGGGCCGACACCCGTGGGGTCGGTGCAGGCGGACCACGAGCCGCGCTCCTCGGGCGGGAGCGTGGCCTCGTACTCCTCCCAACTGTCGAAGCCCTTGGGAGGGTTGGACTCGTAGCCGAGCACCTCGCACCAGAAGCGGGCGACGCGGGCGGGGTCGGCGCAGTCGAAGGTGACCTGGAATTGTCTGAGCACTGCCATGGCGGGGACCCTAACAGCACGTCAGCCGGGTGTCGCCCGAATACCGACCGCCCACAGCCGGGCCGCTCCGACCGGGGCCGCCCGACTTGGCATCGGGGACGCCGTGGACGACGGCGCACTCGGCGACGCCGGGCAGGGCTTCCTCGACCTCGGCGGGGTGGACGTTCTCACCGCCGGAGATGCACGTGTCCTTGATCCGGTCGGCGATGGCGAGGTAGCCGGGGACGGAGGAGGCGGCGGCGGAGGAGGGTCAGCGGTGGTCGCCGCCCGGGTGGTCCCGTTCGTCGTCGTCCTCGATCGGGCCGTGCTCGGCCTCGTACTGCTCCCGCAGCTTGACGGCCCGCTTGTCGGAGGCCTCGCGCTCCTCGGGCGAGAGGTTCTCCGCGGCGGTGCGCATCTCGCCCAGGCGGGCGCCGATCGCCGACAGGTACCGGTCGGACTCGATCACGTCCCGCATGCCGATCCGCCCGCTGAGCACCTCCCGGGCCATCTGCTGGAGCTCCGGGCCGACCTTGTCGTTCTTCGCCAACGTCCGCAGGGCGCGGTGCAGTTCGGCGGCCTGCGCCGGGTTGTCCGCGACGTCGAGCAGTTCGTCGTCGGTGATCTCCGGCCCGCCGAGGTCGTCGTCCCGTCCTGCCGCCATGGCCACTCCCCCGTCGTCGGGTGTCTCCCCGTCCGGGCCCGGCCCGGCCCGGACGGGCGTACGGATCGTCAGCCGACCCGGGTCGGGGCCGACTCGACCAGGCGATCATATGTCCTTCCCCAAGGGAGGGTAATGACGATGCCCGGCTACCCTCCGGCGCCCTCCAGCCGCGCCGCGACCATCGTCACGAAGTGCTGCAGCACGGCGAACGGCACGGTGTGCCCGTCGCTGAAGAAGGCCGTCGGCGGGCCCTCCGCCAGCTCCTGGGCGACGACCGCCACGGCCGTCGGCCCCGGCGCCGGCGAGTCCGGCACGGCCGGGGTCCCGCTCGGGACCAGGCGGGCCTCGCTGAGTTCGAAGTGCCGGACCCGACCGCTGGCCACGCCCGTCTCGGTGAACAGGGCGCAGTACAGGTCGCCGTCGTGGCTCCAGGTCGTCAGAGACATGGCCGGGATGCTCCCACACCCGCCGTCGGCGGCGACAGGCGCCCGACGCGGTCCGCGGGAGCGGGGCCCGGTCACCGCAGCAGCGCCGCCCAGCCCTCCAACCCGCGCAGTACGACCGGCAGTTCGCGGGCGGTGTCGGTGACGATCCGCAGCCCGAAGGCCCGCTGCTCGGCGTCCGCGGCACGGTGGCCCAGGGCCAGCCACAGGCACCAGGCGGCGGTGGCCAGCTGGCTGCGCAGCAGGCCCGCGAAGGCCGAGGCGTCGGCCGGGCCGCCCGGGCCGCCCGCGTCCAGGTAGGCGGCGAGCAGCGGGCGGACCACCCGGGGGTCGGCGCCGACGGCGGGCCCGTTGAAGGGGGTGGCGAACCGGAAGGCCACGCTCACCGCCTCCCACCAGGGCACCTCCGGCTGGACGCTCTCCCAGTCGATCAGCGCGTACCCGTCGGGCGTGCGCAGCACGTTGGCCCGCGAGGTGTCGCCGTGCACCAGGACGGCCGCGGGGGCGCCGTGCGCCGCGTCCTCGACCAGGGCGACGGCGTCGGCGACGGCCGGGAGCAGTGCGCGGGCCGGGCCGGCCACCGGGAGGCCGCCCGCCTCGGCCTCGGACACCCACTCCCGCCACTCCGCCACGGGGTGCGGCGAAGGCGGCTGCTCGCCGCCGGTGTCCAGCACGGCGATCCGGGCCAGGGTGCGGCCCGTCCAGTCGACGGCCTCGGCGAGGTCCGTTCCGGGGCGGCGCAGGTCGTGCCCGTCCAGCCATCCGCTCACTTTGACCAGGGTGTCGCCGCCGGGGTGGTGCCAGTAGCCGAGGGCGGGGGCGGGCGGGTCGACGGGGCGCGGCATCGCGACGCCCGCCGCCAGCGCGGCCCGTTGCAGGCGGTGCACCCGGTGGGCCTGCTCGCGGTGCCAGTCGCTCAGCAGCCGGCCCGTCCGTACCGTCCAGCGCCCCCGCGAGGTCTCCAGCACTCGCCCGTCGGTCGGCGCACCCCCGTTGTCGAGCGCCCGCCACGGCCCCACCGACCGCCCCAGCCCGAAGGCCTCCACCACCGCGTCCTGATCGAGTTCCACCCCACGAGTCTGCGCCCCGCCCCCGGCCCGGCGCACCCGAATTCCCACCAGCCCGCACCCCACCGCCCCGCACCCGCACCCGCACCCGCACCCGCCGCCAACCGCCCACGCAGACCGCGCAGTTCGTGGCGGATCCCCCTCATCCCCGCCACCCCACCCGCCGCACACCCTCACACCCTCACACCCTCACACCACCGCACCCAACCGCACCGCCGCCTCCGCCGCACCCGCCCCCCACCGGCCCGCACCCGCCGCCAACCGCCCACGCAGACCGCGCAGTTCGTGGCGGACGAGGGCCGGGAGCGGGGCGCCGTCGGTGGCGAGGACGGGGGTGAGGGCGGCGATGGCGGTGTGCGGGTCGTCGGCGCAGAGGTGGCAATCGGCGATGCGGACGGTGAGCATGGCGCGGGCGACGGGGAGCCGGCCGTCGTCGAGGAGGTCGAGGGCGGCGGTGGCGGCGGTCAGGGCGCGTTGGGCGAGGCGGGGGTCGGCGGTGGCGGCGGCCAGGTCGCGCAGGGCGGCGGAGGAACCGGATTCGACGCGGAGGCGGAGCGCGGCGGGGGCCAGCCAGGGGACGTGGACCTCGGCGTCGGGGAGGTCCTCGGGGCGGTCGAGGTACTGGCGGGCGCGGCCGATGTGGCGGACGGTGGCGCGGACGTCGCCGGCGAGGGCGGTGGCGCGGGCTTCGCCGAGGGTGGCGAGGGCGTCGGCCCAGTGGCGGCCGGGCGCGGCGCGGCGGATCTCGCGGGCGTAGTCGCCGGCGGAGGCGGGGTCGTCGTCGAGGAGGCCGAGGACGGCCATGTCACTGAGGGCGGCGGCCTGGGTGGTGGGGTCGTCGGCGAGGGCGGCCCAGCCGAGGGCGCGGTCGAAGCAGGCCATCGCGGTGGCGGGCCGTCCGCCGTGCAGGCGGAGGCTGCCCGCGGCGTGGGCGTACTCGGCGGCGAGGCGGGCCAGGACGCGGCGGTGGCGGACGGGTGCGTCGGCGAGTCGGGCGACGACGGCGCGCAGGGTGCCCTCGATCACGGTGCCGGGCCCGCGTTCGCCCACGGCCCGGTCGGCGCTGTGGAGTTGGGCGCCGAGGACGGCGGCGAGGGCGTGCACGGTGTCGGTGTCGAGGGGGGCAGCGGGGTCGGCGCAGAACGCGGCGTGCAGGGCGACGGCGGTGGCGGGCGGCGGGGGCTGGCAGCCGGCGGCGCCGTGCAGCGGGCACTGGACGTCGTGGTCGGGGAGGCTGGCGGGGCAGTCGTCGGTGGTGGGGACGGGTCCGGCGGGGGCCGTGGCGCCGGGGGGCAGCGGGGGGCGCAGCAGGTG
>NZ_JNWZ01000035.1 GCF_000716545.1 Kitasatospora phosalacinea | reverse complement strand
GCCGTTGACGGTCACGGTCAGCTTGTCGTACGCGGTGCTGCCGGTCTCGGCGGTGTCGATGTGCAGCCAGTAGCTCAGCGTGGCCTTGCAGCCGGCCGGGACGGCGACGGTCTGCGAGAGGCTGTCGGTGTGGGAGGAGCCGTAGCCGTCCATCCACGCCTTCCAGGAACCGGAGCGGGCCGCCTCGGAGGAGGAGTTGTCGACCACGCCGGAAGAGGTGGTCCAGGGCGAGGCGCTACCGGTCTCGAAGCCGGGGTTGCCGAGCAGCTGGGCGGCAGTGCAGGAGCCGGTGGGCGGCGGGGTGGTGCCGCCGGAGCCGAGCAGGGCGTTCGCGAGGCCGTCGGCGATCGGGGAGCCCCAGCCGGTGACCTGGTCGTAGCCGGCCCTGGTGGCGAAGTCCTGGTTGGCGCCGCTGGTGACGTCGTGGAAGGCGCCCGCGTACGAGGACGAGTTGGTGACGGCGTAGACCTTCGGGTTGGCCTCGCCGAGCACCGGCTTGGCGGCGGCCTTGGCCTTCTGGTTGTACAGCGCGGCGAAGCCGGACCACAGCGGGGCCGCCGCCGAGGTGCCGCCGTAGACCTGCCAGCCGGGGGCGGAGGTGCCCTGGGTGTAGATCGCGAAGCCGCTGGCCGGGTCCGCGTTCGAGGAGACGTCGGGGACGGTGCGCATGGTGCCGGTGACGCCCGTCCCGGTCTGCCAGCTCGGCTTGGCGAACTGGGTGGAGACGCCGCCGCCGGCCGTGGACCAGGCGCTCTCCGAGCTGTAGGTGGTGCCGGAGACCTTCAGGTTGGTGCCGCCGACGCCGGTGTTGTACGGGCTGGAGGCGGGGAAGTCCACCGCCTTCACCGAGGACCCGGAGGTCGAGCGGGTGCAGTCCCGGGAGCCGTCGTCGCCGGAGGCCGAGAAGATCGAGATGCCCTGGGCGGCGGCCTGCTTGAAGGAGTTGTTCACCGCCGTCATCGAGGAGGCGGTGGTGTCCGGCTCGCAGGAGCCCCAGGAGATCGAGATGACCGAGACCCGGTTGTCCGCGACGATCTTGGCGGCCATGTCGATCTCGCCCTGGTCGCTGTTGGGCGCCTCGTACACCAGCTGGGTGGCCTTCGGGGCGACGCCGCGGACGATCTCGGAGTCGAGCTCCACCTCGCCCTGGCCGTCGCCCGGCTTGGCGTCGTAGTTCGCGCCGTCCACCGGGACGGTGCTCACCGCCGGGCCGGACAGGCCGAACTGGCTGTCGTAGGTGGTCAGGTTCGAGGACTTGTAGCCGTCGAACTCCCACAGCGCCACGGTGGAGCCGGTGCCGTCCGCGCCCAGCTGGTTCAGCCGGTACGCGCCGTCGTACGACGCCGGGCCGAAGCCGGACGGGGTGGCGTGCGGGACGGACGCCTGCGGCTTGGCGATCCGGGTGGTGCGCACGGTGTGGTCGTTCAGGCCGCTGACGCCCTCGACCACGCCCGCCAGCGCGGCCGGCACCGAGGCGGCGGCGTCGTTGGCGAAGAACGCCCGGCCGCCCTGCTGCGGGTCGGTGTACGTCGACTCGTGGGTGCCGAAGGCGGCGGAGAGCTGCGCGCTGGTGCCGGTGGCGTCCACCACCTGGCGGTTGGCGCTGACCGCGTCGACGCTCAGGCCCTGGGCGGTGAGGAACGCCCGGACCTGCGCGACGTCGGCCTCGGTCGGCCCGAAGCGCTCGGTGAATTGAGCGGGCGTCAGGTAGTGCCCGTACTCGGCGGTGCCGGGGGTGGCGACCGCGGTCAGGAAACGGTCGAGTCCGGCGGTGTCGCGCAGTTTCAGCGACACCGCCACGGATATGCGGCGGTCGGCGGGGACGTCGCCCTGCTTGTGGGAGCGGGCGACCGCGGGGGTGGTGGTCTGCGGCAGGGTCACCCGGGCCGTGGCGCTGGGGGACGGCGCGGCCTGGGCGGTGGCGGTGCCCAGGGAGACGGCGGTGAGGGGAAGGACCGCGAGGGCGGCGGCAAGGGCGAGCGAGCGGGGTCGCACGGGCTCCTCCGGAAATCTGGCGGCGTTCCGGTTTTCGAAAACGCTCGCCAGAATCTCTCAGAGAACGTGCAGGAAAAGGCCCATGCCTGAGCAATTGCTTACTAAAAAACAGTCAACTGTGAAATCGGGGAACAATACAGTTAATTGGTTCAATTCCGGTGCGGAGGAAACTGAACGTCAGGGGCGGCCCAGCCAGTGGCTCAGCGCCGTCCGCAGCTCCCCCCTGGTCGGGTCCGCGCAGGCCCAGGCCGCGTACCCGTCCGGGCGGACCAGCAGCACGGTGTCGCGCAGCTTCCCGTGCGGGTCGGCGGGAGCCGCCGTCACCACCCGCTCCGCCCAGGAGTCCGCCACCGACAGCTCGTCGTTGCTGACCAGCACCGCCCTCCCGGAGCGCAGCGCCTCGTGCAGCCGGGCCGGGCCGCCCGGCTCGTCCACCGCCAGGCGCAGGTCGGGGACGCGGCGGCCGACCAGCGGGTGGGCGCCCTTCTCCGCCGGGTAGGCGTACCCGATGCCGGAGACCTGCTTGGCACCCGACTCGGCCAGCGGACCCAGGTGGTTGGCGGCCGCGCCGATCGCCGAGCGCAGCGCCCTGGCCGGGGCGTGCCGGCCCAGGGCGAGCCGGACCAGGGCGCCGGAGGAGCGCAGCACCGCCCGGCCCACCGGGTGGCGCTCGGTCTGGTAGGTGTCCAGCAGGGCGTCGGGCGACCAGCCGCGCAGGACCGAGGCCAGCTTCCAGCTCAGGTTGGCGGCGTCCTGCAGACCGGTGTTCATGCCCTGCCCGCCGGCCGGCGAGTGGCAGTGCGCGGCGTCCCCCGCGAGCAGGACCCGGCCGGAGCGGTACGTGGGCGCCTGGCGCTCGTCGCTGTGGAAGCGGGAGGTCCAGCGGGCCTCCCCCATCCCGAAGTCACGGCCCGTCACCTCGCGCAGCAGGTCGGCCAGCTCGGCCAGGACCACCGGGTCGGAGTCCGGCGCCTGGTGCTCGCGGTTCCAGCCGACCACCCGGTACCAGCCGTCCCCGAACGGGGCCAGGAAGGCGAAGCCGGCCTCGCCCGCGCCCGCCGTCAGCAGCTCCTCCGGCTCGTGCTCCAGCCGGACGTCGGCCAGCATCACCGAGCGCACCACGGACTCGCCGGGGAACGGGATGCCCAGCAGGTCGCGGACCGAGGAGCGCACGCCGTCCGCGCCGACCGCGTACCGGGCCCGGAAGCCCTGCTCGCCGTCGGCGGTGCGGGCGGTCAGCGTCACGCCCTCCGCGTCCTGCCGCAGCCCCGTCACCTCGACGCCGCGGCGCAGGTCCGCGCCGGCCTTGACGGCCCGTTCGCGCAGCACCCGCTCGGTGTTGTACTGCGGGGTGACCAGGACGAACGGGAAGCGGGTGGGCAGGCCCGCGAGGTCGATCCGGATCCGGCCGAACAGCTGCAGCGAGGACACCGTCCGACCGGTGGCGATCAGCTCGTCGGCCAGGCCGCGGGCGTCCAGCAGCTCCAGGGTGCGGGCGTGCACGGCGAACGCCCTGGTCAGGGGGGACTCCTCGGCCCGCTTCTCCAGCACCGTCACCCGCAGGCCGGCCGTGGCCAGGTCTCCCGCCAGCAGCAGGCCGGTCGGGCCGGCCCCGACCACCAGCACGTCCGCGGTGAACTCCGTCTCGGACATCCGTCTCTCCCGTCGTCTTGCTGCCAGGACCGGTGCGCGCACCGGCCGGAGTCCACGGCGCCCGGCCCTCGTCGCCCCGGTTCTCAGCGCGCTCTCAGACTGCCATCATCGCGGGCCCATCAGGGGCTGTGAACCTCCTTCCCATGACACAGCCAGCGATGCGCCGGACCCCGCGCCCCGTCCCGGCGGTCGGCGGCCGGGACCAGGCCGACACCGTGGTGAGGACCAGGCTCGTGGAGGTCGTCGTACCCGTGTACAACGAGCAGCACTCGCTGGAGCGCTGCGTCCGTGAACTGCACGCCTACCTCGCGGAGACCTTCCCGTACGACTACCTGATCACGGTGGCCGACAACGCCTCGGTCGACGGCACCTGGGAGGTCGCCACCGCGCTGGCCGCCGAACTCGCGCCGGTGCGCGCCGTCCACCTCGACCTCAAGGGCCGGGGCCGCGCGCTGCGGCAGGTGTGGGGCGACAGCGAGGCCGACGTGGTCGCCTACATGGACGTCGACCTGTCGACCGGTCTGGAGGCCTTCCTGCCGCTGGTCGCTCCGCTGCTCTCCGGCCACAGCGACCTCGCCATCGGCAGCCGGCTGCACCGGGGCTCGGCCGTGGTGCGCGGCCCCAAGCGGGAGTTCATCTCGCGCACCTACAACCTGCTGCTGCGGGCCACCATGGCGGCCAAGTTCTCCGACGCCCAGTGCGGGTTCAAGGCGGGCCGCACCGAGGTGGTCAAGCGGCTGCTGGAGCAGGTCGAGGACGACGCCTGGTTCTTCGACACCGAACTGCTGCTGCTCGCCGAGGCCGCCGGCCTGCGCATCCACGAGGTGCCGGTGGACTGGGTGGACGACCCCGACAGCCGGGTCGACATCGTCCGCACCGTGGTCGACGACCTCAAGGGCATGGCCCGGGTCGCCCGCCGCACCCTGGCCGGCCGGGGGAGCGTCGACCTGCCCGCGAGGGTCCGGCAGGCGCAGGTGCCGCCCGGGCTCGGCCGGCAGTCCGTCAGCTTCGCGGCGATCGGCGTCCTGTGCACGCTGGCCTACCTGCTGCTGTACCTGCTGCTGCGGCAGTTGGTGCCCGCGCTGGTGGCCAACGCGCTGGCGCTGGCCGTCACCGCCGTCTTCAACACCGCCGCGAACCGCCGCTTCACCTTCGGCGTGACCGGCCGCCGGGACGCCCTCAAGCACCAACTGGAGGGCGGGCTGGCCCTCCTGGTCGGCCTGGTGCTCACCAGCGGCGCCGTCGCCGTCCTGCACGCGGCCTCGCCCGGCGCCGGGCACGGGGTGGAACTGGTGGTGCTGGTGGCGGCGAACGCGGCCGCGACGCTGGTGCGGTTCGTGCTGCTGCGGGTGTGGGTGTTCAACCCCAGGCGTGGATAGCCGGTTCCGGGAGAAGAGACTCCCTGTCCCCTTCCCCCTCCAGGACAGGGCGCGGGCCCGGACGCCGTCGTGGGACGGCGTCCGGGCCCGGTTTCCGTTCGGGTCCGGCCCCGGCTACTTGCGGACCTCCACGGTGCGGAACCGGGAGGCGACGAACGCCGCGTCGCAGTAGGCGGAGTTGGCGGCCGGGTTGGCGCCGGTGCCGTGGAGGTCGGAGAAGGCGGCGGTCTGGTTGACGTAGACGCCGCCGGTCAGGTTGAGGGAGAGGGAGACGCCGGCGTCCAGGCAGGCTTCGACCAGGGCGGTCTCGACGGCCGGGTCGGTGGTGTAGGCGCCGGCGGTCATCGCGCCGTGCTCGGCGGCGGTGCGGCGCAGCAGGTCGACGGCGGCGGCGGTGGATTCGACGGCGACCGCGAAGGCGACCGGGCCGAAGCACTCGGCGAGGAAGCGGGCGCGGTCGTCCGGCTTGTCGGCGTCGGCCTTGACCAGGGCCGGGGTGCGGATGGTCGCGCCCGGGAACTCGGCGGAGGCCACCACCCTGGGGGCGAGCGCGAGTTCGCCCAGCTCGCCGCCGGCCGCGGCGGCGCTGCGGGTCAGGACGCCCGGGTTGACCACGGCGCCCAGGATCGCGGCGGCCCGGTTGTCGTCGCCGAGCAGGCCCTGGACGGCCGCCGCCAGGTCGGCGACCACCTGCTCGTAGTCGCGCTCGCCGTCCTCGGTGCGGATGCCGGTGCGGGGGATCAGCAGGTTCTGCGGGGTGGTGCACATCTGGCCGCTGTACAGGCTGAGCGAGAACGCCAGGTTGTCCAGCATGCCGCGGTAGTCGTCGGTGGAGTCGATGACGACGGTGTTGACGCCGGCCTTCTCGGTGTAGACCAGGGCCTGCCGGGCGTTGTCCTCCAGCCAGTCGCCGAAGCCGGTGGAGCCGGTGTAGTCGATCAGCTTCACCTCGGGCCGCAGCGCCAGCACCTTGGCGATCGCGGAGCCCTCGTGCTCGGCGGCCAGGCAGACCAGGTTCGGGTCGAAGCCGGCCTCGGCGAGCACCTCGCGGGCGATCCGCACGGTCAGCGCCAGCGGCAGCACCGCGCGCGGGTGCGGCTTGACCAGGACGCCGTTGCCGGTGGCCAGCGAGGCGAACAGGCCCGGGTAGCCGTTCCAGGTCGGGAAGGTGTTGCAGCCGATCAGCAGCGCGGTGCCGCGCGGGACGGCGGTGAACTCCTTGGTCAGCACCAGGGGATCGCGCTTGCCCTGGGGCTTGGTCCAGCGCGCCGAGCGGGGCAGCCTGGTCTGTTCGGCGTACGCGTACGCCACCGCCTCCAGGCCGCGGTCCTGCGCGTGCGGGCCGCCGGCCTGGAACGCCATGCCGTACGCCTGGCCGGTGGTGTGCATCACGGCCTGGGCGAACTCGTGCGAGCGGGCGTTGATCCGGGCCAGGACCTCCAGGCAGACCGCGGCCCGCTCGGCGGGGGCGGCCTTCGCCCAGCCGGGCCGGGCCGCCTCCAGCGCGGCCAGCAGCGCGTCCGGCTCGGCGTGCGGGTAGCTGACGCCCAGTTCGATGCCGTACGGGGAGGCCTCGCCGGCCACCGGTTCGCCGCCGCCGGGGTGGCCGGGCAGCTCGAACTCCCGCCCCAGCAGGGCGTCGAAGGCGGCCTTGCCGTCGGCGGCGGCGCTCTCCCCGTACGCCTTGGGGAACTCCGGGTACGGGGACCAGTAGTCGCGGTCGGCGATCGCGGCCAGCGCGCGGTCGAGGGTGTCCTGGTGGCGGGCGAGCAGTTCGGCGACCGGCAGGGCGGGGGTCGCAGCGACCATGATGCGCTCCTCACGGGGGCGGGGCGGGACGCTCCTCAGCGTAACCGAACGATCGGTCGGTGCAAGGGTCCCGGCCCCGTCCGTCCGCGGGGCGGCCGGGTCAGCGCTGGAAGACCTGGTCCGGGGTGGGGGCGGTGACCTGCACCGGCTTGTCGAAGTCGCCGAGCCGCACCACCATGTCGCCGGTGCCGCTCTCGGTGGCGAGCAGGCGCGGCTCGCCCTCGGCCGCGATGTCGTAGCGCACCGGACTGCCGGTCTCGTCGGTCATGGTGAGGACGACCGCGGGGGCCCCGTCCACCTGCTTGCCGTCGCCCTTGCGGAGGCTGCTGTTCGGGCTGCCGTCGGTGTTCAGGCCGACGCGCTTCTCCAACTGCACGCCCAGGTCGCAGAAGTAGGCCATGCTGGTGGGCTTGTTGTCGCTGACGAACCACTTGCCGACCGCTTCGGCGGGGATGCCGGGCGAGGTGGCCTTCAGGTAGGCGGTGTCCGGCTTCGTCCACACGTCGGTGCCGACGCGGACGATCTCCACCGAGCCCTTGCCCTCGAAGGCGTACCGGCCGGTGCAGTTGCCGGCGTTGTCCTCGCTGAACGTTCCGCTGAGCCGGCCCTCCTTGTGCCCGGGGAGGCTGATGGCCATGGTGACGCTGTTCAGCTTCCCGCCCGCGGCCCGGGACTTCTCCGCGATCTCCGACGCGAGCAGGTCCGCCAGGGCGGGGGCCGAGGGGGAGGCGGGGGCGGAGGCGGAGGTGGAGGTGGAGGCCGCCGCGTCCTTCGAGCCGTCGTCCGAGCCGCAGGCCGTCAGGCCGCAGAGGGCGAGGGCGGACAGGGCGGTGACGGCCGGCAGTCGGTGGGTGCGCATCTGGTGGGTCCCTGGTTCGTGCGGGAATCGGACGCGCGAGTGTGACAGCGGGCGGGACCGGTGCCGCGCACCGGATACCCGCTCTTTACCCGTCCTTGGGCGGGCTTTACGGAATTCCCGCCCCGAACCGGACACCCGAACCGGACACCCCGCTCCGGGTCGGGACGCCGCTCGCCCCGCAGCGGGAAGCGCGACGGCCGCCCCCGGAGCGGGGGCGGCCGTCGACGCGGGAGGTGCGGGGGCGCGGGTCTACGGGATGCCGAGTTCGAAGAGGACGTAGCCGGCGTACCAGCCGGAGGCCGCGGCGACGGTGCCGAGGGTGACGGCCAGGGAGGGGCGGGAGAGCCGCTTGAGGGCGGCGGCGATCGGGAGGAAGAGGGGGAAGCAGGGGAGCAGGTAGCGGGAGGTGTTGCCGAAGATCTGCTGGCTGCCGAGGACCAGGACGATGGTGACGCAGGTGTAGACGACCAGGAAGACCGGCACCCGCATCCGGACCATCAGGAAGAGCAGGATCGGCAGGCTGAAGACCAGGAACAGCGCGATCATGTCCTCGGTGGGGTAGCCGAAGATGTAGTCGTGGTGCCCGAGCAGCAGGTTCTCCAGCACGTTGCCGGTGTGCGCGCCCCAGTCGAAGTAGTGCAGCCAGCCGCCGCGCTGCAGGTCGAAGTAGGCGGTCCAGCTGCCCATCCGCCAGCTCGCCCAGGCGATGTAGCCGGTGAAGCCGAGCGGGGCGATCACCAGCGCGGTCAGCGGGCCCAGCACGCCGTCCTTGCGCTGCCACAGCGCGATCAGCGCGGCCACGCCGACCGCCGCGGCCAGGGCGGCGGAGGTCGGGCGGTTCAGCCCGGCGACGAAGGTGGTGACGCCGGCGGCCAGCCAGTTGCGGGTCATCACGAAGTAGCAGGCCCAGGCGGCGAGGGCGACGAACAGCGAGTCCGAGTAGACCGCCCACTCGACGCCGGAGCCGGGGAACAGGCCCCAGACGCCGGCCGCGATCACCGCCGTCCGGTGGCCCGCGATCAGCTTGGCGACCGCGTAGATGCCGGCCGCGGCGATGAAGGAGGTCACCACCGAGACCAGGATGCCCGCGCCCAGGGTGTTCAGGCCGGTCACCGCGGAGACCATCTTGATCAGGCCCGGATAGAGGGGGAAGAACGCGACCGAGTTCTGCTCGATCGTCCACGGCCCGGAGGTGGAGGGCAGCAGCTTCGGGTCGTAGCCGTTCTGCGCGACCTGCTGGTACCACCAGCCGTCCCAGCCGCCGACCACGTCCCAGACGTGCTTGCCGCCGCCGAACCTGGGCGTCTTGGTCAGGTACTCGCCGGACCAGGCCAGCAGCCACGCGAAGACCGTGAACGCGATCAGCCGGACCGCCCCGAAGACCGCCAGGGCCGGGCCGTACTCGCGCGCGGTCCGGCGCAGCCACTCGCGCGGGCCCGGTGCCTCGGGGACCGCGTCCGCGGGCGGATCGGGTAGTTCGACCACTTCGGTGTCGGGGCTCGCTGCCATCGCCTCAGGTCCTGTCTGGGTTCTCGGGCCCCGCCGGGCCGCCAGGATGCTCGGGCGAGCCTACGGCACGTGCACCTGGTCTGTACCTGACCGGACGGGGCGTGGTTACACTCCCCACCATCGGACGAACTCACCCACCGGGCTGGAGAGACTGATGAGTGCAGCGGCACAAGCAGGCGTTCTGCTGTCGGTGGTCGTCCCCATGTACAACGAGGAGGACGCGCTGCCCGCCTTCGCGGCCCGGGTCCGCCCGGTGCTGGACGGGCTCGGCGTCGGCTACGAGGTGGTCGCCGTGGACGACGGCAGCGCCGACAAGACCGCCGCCCTGCTGCGCGACCTGGCCACCGACTGGCCCGAGCTGCGGATGGTCCGGCTGCGCCGCAACAGCGGCCACCAGTCCGCGCTGACCGCCGGCCTCGACCACGCCCTGGGCGACTACGTGGCCAGCATCGACGCGGACCTGCAGGACCCGCCGGAGAAGATCCCGGAGATGCTGGAACTGGCCCGCGCCGAGGGTCTGGACATCGTCTACGGGGTGCGCGAGGACCGCTCCACCGACACCGGCTTCAAGCGCTGGACGGCCGGCGGCTACTACTGGCTGATCCGCCGCCTGGTGGGGCGGCAGGTGCCGTCCAACGCCGGGGACTTCCGGCTGCTCAGCCGGGAGGCCGTCGAGGCGCTCAAGGAACTCCCCGACCAGCAGCGGGTCTACCGGTTGCTGGTGCCCTGGCTGGGCTTCCCCAGCGGCGAGGTGCGCTACGTCCGCGAGGAGCGGGTGGCCGGGACCACCAAGTACCCGCTGACCAAGATGGTCCGGCTCGCCCTGGACAGCATCACCGGCTTCTCCGCCGCCCCGCTGCGGCTGGCCACCTGGCTCGGCACCCTCGCCTTCTTCACCTGTCTGCTGCTGCTGGCCTTCTGCCTGACCGTCTACCTGTTCGGCGCCACCGTGCCCGGCTGGACCTCGCTCTTCGTCGGCCTGCTGTTCATCGGCGGGGTGCAGCTGATCTGCGTCGGCCTGCTCGGCGAGTACGTGGCCCGGATCTACACCTCGGTGCAGCGCCGCCCCGCCTACTTCGTCGCCGAGGACACCGCCCGGCCGGCCGGCCGCGCGGGCGGGCAGCAGGACGGGCAGCAGGACGGGCAGCAGGCCGGTCGGCCGGCCGGTCAGCCGGCCGGTCAGCCGGCCGGGCAGGCGTCCCGGGCCTGAGGCCACCCCCCGGGGCGGTCCCGGGCCGACCCGGGGATACTCGTCGCATGGCCGACCACTCCACGCGCGCCGCCTACACCGTCGACTCGCTGCTCGCCGTCACCGTGCGGGTCTTCAACGAACGCGGCTACGACGGAACTTCGATGGAGGACCTGTCCAGGGCCGCCGGGATCTCCAAGTCCTCGATCTACCACCACGTGCGCGGCAAGGAGGAACTGCTGCGGCTCGCGGTCGGCCGGGCGCTGGACGCGCTGTTCGCGATCCTCGACGAGCCGGCCGCCGTCCGGGGCCGCCCGGTGGACCGGCTGGAACACGTGGTGCGCCGCACCACCGAGGTGCTGTTGGCCGAACTGCCGTACGTGACGCTGCTGCTGCGGGTGCGCGGCAACACCGCCACCGAGCAGTGGGCGCTGGAGCGGCGCCGCGACTTCGACCACCGGGTCGCCGGGCTCGTCCAGGACGCCGTCACCGCCGGGCAGCTGCGCGCCGACGTCGAACCCCGGCTGGCCACCCGGCTGCTGTTCGGCACCGTCAACTCGCTGGTGGAGTGGTACCGGCCCGGCCAGCGCGGCGCCGAGCACCTGCCCGACGCGGTGGCCCGCTTCGCCTTCGACGGCCTGCGCGCCGGGTGAGCGTCCACCTGCCGGGGGAGCTGGACGCGCTGCGCGAGCTGCTGGACGACTGGACCGCCCACCGCGCCTCCGCCACGGTGGTGGAGATCGGCGAGGACCGCGGGCTCGACCACGGCCGACTCTGCTGGGACGCGCTGGAGCGGAGGCCGGAGCCGCTGGTGCACGGGCGCGCCGCCTGCCGGTGCCGCCGGGGGCACCGCGGCCCGCGCGACGCCCGGCAGCTGCACGAGCGGCTGGGGGTGCGCGTCCCGGCGGCGGAGGCGGCGGACTGGATGGCGCTCACGCTCGGGACGCACCTGCTGTCCGCCACCTACGGGGGCGTTCCCCAGGCCCGGGTGCTGGCGGAACCGCTGGTCGAACTGCTCGGCCCGGACGCCGACTGGCGGGCCAACGGCCACGCCGCGCGCCGTCCGCCCGGTGGGGGCAACCGCAGCTGGCAGCCGGTCACCGTGGACCTCGTCGACGCGGCGCTGGTCGGCGTCGGCGCCGGGTACACCGTGGTGGCCGTCGCCACCGCGGACGACTGAGCCACTGCGGACGACTGAGCCGCCGGGGCGCTACAGGCCCTCCGCCGGGATCTGGTCGGTCTCCTCGAACACCAGCATGGTGCGGGTGCTCAGCACCTCCGGGATGGACTGGATGCTGCCCAGCACCAGCTCGCGCAGCGCCCGGTTGTCCGCCGTGTGGACCAGCATCAGCACGTCGTAGTCGCCGCCGACCAGCGCGATGTGCGCCACCCCGGGCAGCCGGAGCAGCTGCTCGCGCACGGTGCGCCAGGAGTTCTGCACGATCCGCAGGGTGACGTACGCGGACGCGGTCTGCCCGGCCCGCTCGTGGTCGACCCGGGCGGTGAAGCCGCGGATCACGCCGTCCTCGACCATCCTGGAGATCCGGGCGTACGCGTTGGCCCGGGACACGTGCACCCGCTCGGCCACCGAGCGGATCGAGGCGCGACCGTCCTGCCGCAGCAGCCGCAGGATCGACCGGTCGACACGGTCGAGTCTGGACACCTGTTCAGCCGACATGGCCCCCCATCCCTCGCGATTGGACGTGCTGGCCCCAGCAGACCCCCCTTTCGGCCGACTGTCCACCGTCTTGACGGGGATATGGTCAAGATGAACAGACGACCGAACAATCGGTAGGGAGCCCCCACCACCCCGGAGGTGCCCGAGATGACCGTCCTGGACCACAGGAACGACCCCGCCGCGGCCGGTACCGTGCCCGGCTGGCGGCCCGGCGCCACCGCGCCCCGCACCGACCCCGCCCCGCTGCTGCCCGACCCCGAGCCGCTGCGCGTCCTGGGCACCCCCGCCGCCGACGCGGCGGACCCCGCGCTGCTGCGCGAGCTGTACCGGCGGCTGGTCGCCGGGCGCCGCTACAACCAGCAGGCCACCACCCTCACCAAGCAGGGCCGGCTCGCCGTCTACCCGGCCTCCACCGGGCAGGAGGCCTGCCAGGTGGCCGCCGCGCTCGCGCTGCGCCCCGACGACTGGCTGTTCCCCTCCTACCGGGACACCCTCGCCGTGGTCGCCCGCGGCGTCGACCCGCTGCAGGCGCTCACCCTGCTGCGCGGCGACGCGCACACCGGCTACGACCCGCGCGCCACCCGCACCGCCCCGCTGTGCACCCCGCTGGCCACCCAGGTTCCGCACGCCGTCGGCCTGGCGCACGCCGCCCGGCTGGCCGGGGACGACACGGTGGCGCTCGCCCTGCTCGGCGACGGCGGCACCAGCGAGGGCGACTTCCACGAGGGCCTGAACTTCGCGGCGGTGCTGCACGCCCCCGTGGTGTTCCTGGTGCAGAACAACGGCTACGCGATCTCCGTCCCGCTGACCCGGCAGTCCGCCGCGCCGACCCTGGCCCACAAGGCCGTCGGCTACGGCATGCCCGGCCGGCTGGTCGACGGCAACGACGCGCTCGCCGTGCACGCGGTGCTCACCGAGGCCGTCGAGCGGGCCCGCACCGGCGGCGGGCCCACCCTGGTGGAGGCGCTCACCTACCGGATCGAGGCGCACACCAACGCCGACGACGCCACCCGCTACCGGCAGGCCGAGGAGGTCGAGGCCTGGCGGGTGCACGACCCGGTCCGGCTGCTGGAGGACGCCCTGCGCGGCCGCGGCCTGCTCGACGAGGAGCTGGTCGCCGACGCCGCCGAGCGGGCCGAACAGCTGGCCGCCCGGATGCGCGCCGAGTTCCACACCGACCCCGAGCTCGACCCGATGTCGCTGTTCGCGCACGTCTACGCCGAACCCACCCAGCAGCTGCGCGAGCAGGCCGGGCAACTGGCCGCCGAACTCGCCGCGGAGGCCGAGGTGCACGGCCGATGAGCACCGTGGTCAGCGAACAGCACGGCCTGCGCACCGGCACCATGGCGCAGGCCCTGAACCTCGCGCTGCGCGACGCGATGCGCGCCGACAAGACCGTCCACGTGCTCGGCGAGGACGTCGGCGCGCTCGGCGGCGTCTTCCGGATCACCGACGGCCTGACCGCCGAGTTCGGCCCCGACCGCTGCCTGGACACCCCGCTGGCCGAGGCCGGCATCCTCGGCACCGCCGTCGGCATGGCCATGTACGGGCTGCGCCCGGTGGTCGAGATGCAGTTCGACGCCTTCGCCTACCCGGCGCTGGAGCAGTTGTTCTCGCACGTCGCCAAGATGCGCAACCGCACCGCCGGGAAGCTCCCGCTGCCGATCACCGTCCGCATCCCGTACGGCGGCGGCATCGGCGGCGTCGAGCACCACAGCGACGCCTCCGAGGCGTACTACGCGCACACCCCCGGCCTGCACGTGGTCACCCCCGCGACCGTCGCCGACGCGTACGGGCTGCTGCGGGCCTCGATCGCCTCCGACGACCCGGTGGTGTTCCTGGAGCCCAAGCGGCTCTACTGGGGCAAGGACGGGTGGGACCCGGCGGCGGGCGTCGAACCGGTCGGGAAGGCCGTGCTGCGCCGCCCCGGCACCTCGGCCGTCCTGGTCACCTACGGGCCCTCGCTGCCGGTCTGCCTGGAGGCCGCCGAGGCCGCGAAGGCCGAGGGGTGGGACCTGGCGGTGCTCGACCTGCGCTCGCTGGTGCCGTTCGACGAGGCCACCGCCTGCGAGGTGGTCCGCTCGCTGGGCCGGGCCGTGGTGGTGCACGAGTCGGCCGGCTTCGGCGGCGCCGGGGCGGAGATCGCCGCCCGGCTGACCGAGAAGTGCTTCCACCACCTGGCCGCGCCGGTGCTGCGGGTCACCGGCTTCGACGTCCCGTACCCGCCGCCGATGCTGGAGCACCACCACCTGCCCGGGGTGGACCGGATCCTGGACGCCGTCGCCCGGCTCCAATGGGAGGAGTGATGGCGATGCCGGTGGTCCGCGAGTTCACGCTGCCCGACCTCGGTGAGGGGCTCACCGGGGCGGAGGTGGTGCGCTGGATGGTCGAGGTCGGCGAGGTGATCGCCGTCGACCAGCCGGTGGTGGAGGTGGAGACCGCCAAGGCGGTGGTCGAGGTGCCCTGCCCGTACGGCGGGGTGGTGACCGCCCGGTTCGGCGAGATCGGGCAGGAGGTGCCGGTGGGCGCCCCGCTGGTGACCGTCGCGGTCTCGCCCCCGGTGGGGGGAGCCGCGGCGGCCGGGGACGGCGCCGAGCCGCCGGTGGAACGGCCGCTGGTCGGCTACGGGGTCGCCGAGGCCCGGCGGGCCGGGCGGCGGCGGGTGCGGCCGGGGGAGGGCCCCGCAGCGGCGCCCTCGCCCGGGCCCGCGCCGGCGCCCGAGCCCGCGCCGGTGACGGCTCCCGCGCCGGTGGCGGCCGCTCCGGCCGTGGTGGCGGTGATCTCGCCGCTGGTGCGCCGGATCGCCCGGGAGCACGGGCTCGACCTGGCCGCGGTGGCCGGCAGCGGGCCGGACGGGCTGGTCACCCGGCGGGACGTGGAACGGGCGATCGCGGCAACCGCCGCCCCCGGACCGGCCGTTGTTCCACGTGGAACCGGACCGGAGGGCGAGCTCGTGCCGCTGCGCGGGCTGCGCCGGGCGGTCGCCGAGAAGCTGACCCGCAGCCACCGGGAGATCCCCGCCGCGACCTGCTGGGTGGACGCCGACGCCACCGAGCTGATGGCGCTGCGCGCCCAGTCGAACCGGGCGCCGGGCCCGAAGCTGAGCGTGCTCGCGCTGCTGGCCCGGATCTGCCTGGCCGGGCTGGAGCGCTTCCCCGAGCTGAACGCGAGCGTCGAGGGCGAGGCGGTGCGCCGGCACCCGTCCGTGCACCTGGGCTTCGCCGCGCAGGGCCCGCGCGGGCTGCTGGTGCCGGTGGTCCGGGACGCCGGACGGCTGGGCACCGAGCGGCTGGCCGAGGAGATGGCCCGGCTGACCGAGGGCGCCCGGGCGGGCAGCCTCGCCCCGGCGGAGCTGACCGGCGGGACGTTCACGCTGAACAACTACGGGGTGTTCGGGGTGGACGGGTCGACGCCGATCCTGAACCACCCGGAGGCGGCGATGCTCGGGGTGGGGCGGATCGTCCCCAAGCCCTGGGTGCACGAGGGGGAGCTGGCGGTCCGCCAGGTCACCCAGCTGTCCTTCACCTTCGACCACCGGGTGTGCGACGGGGGCACGGCGGGCGGGTTCCTGCGGTTCGTCGCGGACTGCGTGGAGCGGCCGGGGATGCTGCTGCGGGCGCTGTAGGAGGCGGGCGAACGGGCCGGACGCCCGTGGACGGGTGAGGGTAGCGGGTGGACGGCCCGGGTGTCCGGGGTTCGCCGGATTCCTCGGACCGGCCGTCCGGTCGGTGGCACTGTGCTGGGGCGTCAGCAGACAGGTCGACCGGAAGCGAAACGATTCTCTTGGGTACTCGTCAGCTCGAACGGGAGAGCAGGCCGCTGCGGGTCCGGGTCGGCCGGGGCGCCGCTGCCGTCACCGCGCTGCCCGGTGCCGGAGCCGCTCCCGCCACTTCCTCCGCCTCCGCCATCGCGCCCGCCCCGTCCACCCCCTCCACCCCGGCCGCCCCGGCCGAGCCGGCGGACGAGCCCCCGACCGCCGTGGAGCAGCGGGAGCCGTCCGACCCGGTGGAGCGTCCCTCCGCCGGGTCGGAGCCGGCCCCGTCCCCCGCCCCGGCCCCGCGGGCGCCGTCGGTGCCGCCGGGGCTGACCCCGGTGCCGGCCGTCCCGGCGAAGCCGACCTGGGCGCCGACGGTGCCCGCGCCCGCGCCCGCCGTGCCTGGGGTGCCCGCCGTGCCTGGGGTGCCCGCCGTGCCCGCCGTGCCCGCGCCGGTGCCGTTCGAGCCGCTGTTCCGGCAGGCCCCGGCGCTGAACTGGGTCGGGCCGGACGACCGCTGGACCATGGCCTGGGGGGTGCGGACGGTGCCCGAGCCGCCGCCCGCGTTGGAGCCGGCGGGCGCGCCCGGGCCCGCCGACGAGCCGCCGAGCGCCGAGGACCTGGTGCTGGCCCGGGCCTGCCTGGCGGCGGTGGCGCCGGACGCGGACCGGGCGATGGCGCACTTCCACGCGCTGCTGTTCCTGCGCCACCCGGAGCTGCGGGCGATGTTCCCGGCCGCGATGGACGAGCAGCGCACCCGGCTGTTCCGGGCGCTGCGGCTGTGCGCGGCCCGGGCGGGCGACCTGGAGGCGCTGCGCGGGTACCTGGGCCCGCTGGGGCGCCGGCACCGCAAGTACGGGGCGATGACCCGGCACTACGCCTCGGTGGCGGACTGCCTGGTGGCGGCGCTGGCCAGGTACGGCGGCAGCGGCTGGGACGAGCGGACCGAGGCGGCCTGGCGGCGGCTGCTGGGGCTGGTGTCCCGGCTGATGGCCGAGGGCGCGGAGGAGGAGGCCCGTTCGGCCCCGCCGTGGTGGCAGGCCGAGGTGGTGGAGCACCGGCAGGCCACCCGGGACGTCGCGGTGCTGACGCTCCGCCCCGACCAGGCGTACCCGTTCCGGGCCGGGCAGTGGGCGGCGGTGGAGACGCCGTGGTGGCCCCGGGTCTGGCGGCCGTACTCGTTCGCCTCGGCGCCCCGGCCGGACGGGCTGCTGACGCTGCACGTGAAGGCGGTGCAGGCGGGCTGGGTGAGCAACGCGCTGGTGCACCGGGCGCGGCCGGGCGACGTGCTGCGCCTGGGCGGCGCGGAGGGCGCGATGACGGTGGACCACGCGGCCCGGGAGGACCTGCTGCTCCTGGGCGGCGGCACCGGGATCGGGCCGATCGCCGCGCTGGTCGAGGAGGTCGCCGAGCGGGGCGCGGCCGGGCGCCGGGTGGAGGTGTTCTACGGGGCGCGGCGGGCCGGTGAGCTGTACCGGCTGGAGGAGCTGCGCGAACTGGCGGCGCGGCACTCCTGGCTGACGGTGCGTCCGGTGGTGTCGGAGTCGGCGGGCGCGCCGGCCGGGGCGCTGCCGGGGGACCTGCCGGACGCGGTGGCCCGCTACGCGCCCTGGCACGGTTTCGCGGCGTACCTGAGCGGCCCGGAGGCGATGGTGCGGTCCGGGGCGGCGGTGCTGCGGCGCTGCGGGGTGCCGGAGGGGAGCGTCCGGCACGACCTGGCGGCGCGGGAGGACGGGGGGCGGTCCTGACGGCCGCTCAGCCCAAGTCCGGGGCGAGCAGGGCGCGGACGCCCTCGATGTTGGCGGCGAGGTAGGCGCGGAGGCTGGGAGGGACGACGTTGACCGAGGTGACGCCCTCGCGGGTGAACGGGACGCGGACGATCTCGTACTCGCCGTTGGGCCGCTCGACCTCGGGCCCGTGCCGGCGGGACTCGTCCATCCCGGCGAGTCGGCAGGCGAAGAAGTGCTGCACCTTGACGCCGTGCGGGTGCGCCGGGGTGCCGTCGTCGTGGTGCGAGTGCGCCACGGTGTCGACGAAGGCGGGCACCACGTCGGTGACCTTGCCGCCCAACTCCTCGTCCACCTCCCGGTGCAGGGCGGCGACCACCGTCTCGTCGGTGGGCTCGACGCCGCCGCCGGGGGTGATCCAGTACGGGCGGGGGGAGCCGGGGCGGACCCGGCGGATCAGCACCAGGGAGGCGGGCGCGTGCGGGTCGTCCGCGTCGAACTCCAGCAGGATCGCGCGGGCGGTGCGTTTGACGACGGGACGGACCGGACCCGACATGGCTGCCACCTCCGGGGCGCGAGCGTTGTGCGGGAGTCTGCCGCGCGGCGGCGGGCGCGAAACTCGCACGCGGGGACGAATCGGAGGGACCTGTTCCGCCGTCCGGGTGGACCGGCATGCCCGGGGGTGTCGGGCGGTGGCGATGGACACATCGGTTATGGATCTTCGATTCGCTCCGGTGCGCGAGCTGACGCCTGGTAACCTGTCGGTCCGATTGGTGATGATCCTTCGCATTGAAGGTGAATTGACCGATGTGTACATCATTGTCATTGCGGGGATGCCCGCCCTGTGCTCAAATGTCCGCCTGCCGGACGGATTCGGAGCAGCCTCCTCCGAACGCCATCCAACGTCCGGGGGATGGGGATGATCATGCACCGGATCGGGGAACCGGCAGGGCCGGGGACGGCCCCGGCGGCGGACGGCGCCATACGCGCGCCGCGGGCGCCCACCCTGATCACCTCGGTGCAGCGCGCCCTGCGCCTGCTGGAAGCGGTCGGCTCGCACGCCCACGGCGCCACCGCCAAGCAGCTCGCCCGCTCCGCCGGGCTGCCCCTGGGCACCACCTACCACCTGCTGCGCACCCTCACCCACGAGGGCTACCTGCGGCGCGAGGACGGCCGGTTCCACTACGGCGAGGCGGCCGAGCGGATCGGCCACGCCACCGAGCGGCAGTCCGACCGCACCGACCTGCGCGGCCGGATGGAGGAGCTGCGCGACGAGCTCGGCGCCGCCGTCTACTACGCGGTCTACGAGGACGGCGAGGTCCGGGTGGTCCACGTCGCCTCCGGCGCGGGGCAGCCGGCGGTGGAGGAGTGGGCCGACTTCCGGGCCACCGCGCACGCGCACGCCATCGGCCTCTGCCTGCTCTCCCAACTCGGCACCGAGGAACGGCTCGACCACCTCTCCCGGTACCGCCCGTGCGCGCTCACCCCGTCCACCTCGGAGGGCGTCCGGACGGTGCTGCGCCGGCTGGAGCGCGTCCGGCCGACCGCGCCGGTGCTGGAGCGGCAGGAGTACGCGCTCGGCACGGTCTGCGCGGCGGTGCCGATCACCGTCGGCTCGGTGGTCGCCACCGTGGCGGTCTCGCTCCCGCTGGAGCAGGGCGAGCGGCTCGGCCCCGTCGCGGCCCGGCTGCGCGCGCTGGTGGGGGCGATGTTCCCGGTGTTCCCGGCCGATCCGTCCGCTCCGGCGGTCCCGGCCTTCGCGGGGTGGGGGGAGGTGCCCGGGCCCGGATCCGTGCGGTGATTCCGTGTGGTGTTCGTTCACCATTTGAAAAAGCGAACCTTGTCCGCATCACTGGCAAACGTGGACGATGAGGTCCGAACGGGGAATCAGGGGACAAAGACCCACAGACGCAGCCACCGTCCGCAGGTACCCGCACGACCTGACGGGCCAGCCCCACCGGGGTGCCGTTCCAGCACAGCGAACAAGATCGAACCGACATGCCCGCCCACCGCTCGACCCTCGGCGCACCGGGCGCGCAGAACGAGAGGTACTGGCGCATGCACAGCACGGTCCAAGCCCAGATGGCGATGCACCTCGTGGTGTCGAGCGAGCTGTCCTTCCGCATCGCGGTCGACCTGGACTACGACGGCGACGACCCGTTCGCCGTCCGCTTCACCTTCCACCTGCCCGGTGACGAACCGGTCACCTGGGTCTTCGCCCGCGAGCTCCTGGTCGACGGGATCAGCCGCCCCACCGGCGAGGGCGACGTGCACATCCACCCCGTCGGCGACGACCTCGCCGAGGTCTGCGTCGTGCTGCGCTCCCCCGAGGGGGACGCGCTGATGCGCGCGGCCGCACCGCCGCTGCTCGCCTTCCTCGCCCGGACCGACCGGCTGGTGCCGATGGGCCAGGAGCTGGCCGGCGGGGAGCTGGACGAGGAGCTCGCCTCGATCCTCTCCGCCACCGGGCACGAGAACGCGGGCTGACCCCGGGTGCGTTCCGGGGTCGGCCCGCGCGGCTGACCGTCCGCCGGACGGCGCGCCCCGGAGCGGGGTGCCGCGGCCGTCCGCCGGCCGGTCAGTCGTCGCCGAACGCCAGGTTGAGGCCCCAGGACACCAGGCTGATGATCAGCGCGCCGAGCAGCGCCGACCAGAAGCCCTCCACGTGGAAGTCCAGGTCCAGCTTGTCCGAGGCCCAGGAGGTCAGCCAGAGCATCAGGGCGTTGATCACGAAGGTGATCAGGCCCAGGGTGAGGATGAACAGCGGTAGCGAGAACAGCTTCACCAGCGGCTTGATCAGGAAGTTGATCACCCCGAAGACCAGGGCCACCCCGATCACGGTGAGCGCCTTGTGGCCCCAGTCGTCGTTGTCCCCCGTGAGCGTGATCCCGGTGACGATCCAGGCGGCGACCCAGATCGCCGCCGCGTTGATGAGCGTTTTGATCACGAAATTCTTCATGCTGCGGATGGTGGCAGGCCCGGACGGGTGGGCGGAAGCACTCCGGGACGGTGTTGTTGAATGGGGCCGGACCCGGGAGAGGAGCCGAGCCCCGATGAAGCTGTTCCGGCTGGACGAACTCGACGCCGAGCGCGCCGCGGGCGACGGCGCGTACCTGCGCTTCCTGAAGCAGCCGACGATGTCCGCCGGCCTGTACGCGCTCTCCCCCGGTGACACCGACCCGCAGACCCCGCACGCCCAGGACGAGATCTACCTGGTGGTCAGCGGCCGGGCCGAGCTGACCGTCGGCCGGGAGACCGCCACGGTCGGGCGCGGCAGCGTGGTGTTCGTCCCCGCCGGGACGGAGCACCGCTTCCACCACATCACCGAGGAACTGCGGGTGCTCGTGGTCTTCTCCCCGCCGGAGGACTGACCGCGTGCCGCGCCCCGTTCCGGCAGGAGGAGACACCCCGTGAAGCTCACCGACGAACTGTGGGCGGCCGCCGAGCCGACCTACCGCCGGATCCTCGACCACCCCTTCCTGCTCGGCCTCGCGGACGGCACCCTCCCGCGCGCCGCGTTCCGGCACTTCGTCGTCCAGGACTCCCACTACCTGCGCGACTACGCCCGGGCCCTGGCCGTCTGCGCCGCCAAGGCCCCCGGCGAGGACGAGGTGCTGGCCTTCTCCAACGACGCGGTCGGCGCGATCGCCGCCGAGCAGGAGATGCACGGCGAGTTCATGGCCGCCCTCGGCGGCGCCGCCGAGGGCGACGCGACCGTGCTGCCCACCACCCGCGCCTACACCTCCTACCTGCTGGCCACCGCCTACGGCGGCTCCTTCGCCGAGGCGCTCGGCGCCGTGCTGCCCTGCTACTGGATCTACGCCCGGGTCGGGGAGGAACTGGCCCGCCGCTCCTCCCCCGAGCCGCTCTACGCCAAGTGGATCGCCGCGTACGGCGACGAGGGCTTCCAGAGCGTGGTGCGCCGCGTCCTGGACCTCGCCGACCGGGTCGGCGAGGAGCTGTCCGCAGCCGAACGGCGGCGCGTGGTCGAGCACTTCACCACCACCTCGCGCTACGAGTGGATGTTCTGGGACGCCGCCTGGCGCGGCGAGACCTGGCCGGTCTGAGGGTCTCCCCGAGGGTCTCCCGGGCGGAGTCTCAGGGAAGGATCTCCGGGTTCTCTCCGGGCCGGTACCCCTCGATTTCGGCTCCCGCGCCCGCCTACGATCGAAGTGTCGAGATCGAGGGAGCGGGAACGCAGCCGGAAACACCGGCACCGACCCCGAGGGGAGAAGGTACGGACATGGCTGAGTTCTGGAAGACGCTGCCCTCGTGGGTGCGCAACATCGTCGTGCCGATCCTGCTGCTGGTGATCGCCTGGAAGGTCTTCTGGACCATCGTCGGCGTCGTCGCCGGCATCGTCGGCCTCGCGATCAACGTGCTGGTGCTGGTCGGCATCGCCGCGGCCGTGGTGATCCTGATCAAGAAGGCCGCCAAGAACTAGGCCCGGTCGCCGGCGCCGATTCCGGCCAGGTAGTCGTCGAGGTCCCGGACCGGGGTGAAGCCCCGGGACCGGGACTTCCGCGTGTCCAGCACCACCCGGTGCGCGAGCTGGTCCAGCGCGTACGCGGTGACGTGCGGGCGCCGCCCCGCCGCGAGGGCCGCCAGCCGGGGCGGCACGTGCAGCAGCCGGGCCCGGCGGCGGTGCGCCGCGAGGACCGCGCGCAGCGCGGTGTCCCGGGCGTACGGGGCGCGGTCGGCGACGTTGTACGCGCCCGGCGGCCAGCCCGCCGCCAGCAGGCAGGCCTCGGCCAGGTTCTCCACCGCGGTCAGGCTCAACTCGACGTCCCCGCCCGGCAGCGGCAGCACCCCGCCCCGCACGGCGGCCAGCAGCCGCGGCACCAGGTGCGGGTCCCCGGGGCCGTACACGGCGCGCGGGCGCAGCACGACGGCGCCCGCGGCCAGCGCGAGCGCGTCCGCGAGCGCCTTCGTCCGGCCGTACGCGTTCAGGTGGCCGCCGGCGGTGGGGTGCTCCTCCGGGACCGAGGACCTGTCCCGGCGCGGGTCGTAGACGCTCGCGCTGCTGACGAACACGAAGGGCGTGCCGGCGGCGGCCGCCAGCAGGCGTTCGGTGGCCCGCACGTTGACCTCGTACTGCGCGCGCTCGGCGGGCGAGCCCGGCGGGTGGTCGCCGACGGCCGCCGCGCAGTGCACCACCACGTCCGCGGCGCGCAGTTCGGGCGGGACGGCTCCGGCGGCGGCGTCCCACGGCACGTGCGTCCCGTGCCGGGGCGGGCGGCGGCCGAGGGCGAGGACCCGGTGGCCCCGGGAGACGGCGAGGGCGGCGAGGTGCGAACCGCAGAAACCGGTGGCGCCGGTCAGCGCGAGGGTGGTCGGCGGGGGCACGGGGGTCCTTTCGGTGGACGGGGCGGTCGAGGGGCCGCGGACACGTGCCCGCCCGGACCGGGCCTAAGGGGCCTGGACGAGGCAGGTGCGGTAGGCGGGGAGGGCGGCCGCGGGGTGCGGGGCAGTGCGCAGGACGCGGGGGCGGTGCGGGGCCAGGGCGGTCAGGAGGAGGGCGAGTTGGGCCCGGGCGAGGGCGGCGCCGGGGCAGCTGTGGGGGCCGAGGCCGAACGGGGCCCGGGCGGCGTACGGGTGGGTGGGGGTGTCGCGGTGCGACTGCGCGGCGTGGCGGGCGACCAGCAGCAGGCGGTCGCCGCGGCGGATCCGGTGGCCGAGCACGGTCGCGTCGGCGGCCGCCGCGCGCGGCAGGACCGGGGAGGCGGCGGTGCGGCGGAGCAGCTCGGCGGCGAGGGCCGGGGCGTCCTGGTGGGCGCGGTCCCAGAGCCGGTCGCGGGCGCACCAGGCGACGGCGCGGGGCAGCGCGGCGAGGGTGGTGTTGACCGCGGCGACGGCGAGCATCGCGTCGCGCGGGTCGGGCAGCAGTCGGCACAGCCCCTCGGCGGCTTCGCGGGCGCGGCGGGCGCTGCCCGGGCGGGGCAGCAGGGAGGGGAGGTGCGCGCGGGCGGTGGCGGCCGCGGCCCGTTCGGCGGCGCGGGCCAGGCGGACGGGGTCGGCGTCGCTGCCGGTGAGCGCGGCGGCGGTGGCGCCGGCCAGTTCGCGGACGGCGGGGACGAGGTCGACGGGCGCGTCGAGGCCGCCCAGGTGCCGGTCGAGGATCCGCTGCCAGAGCGGGCGCAGCGCGGCCACCCCGGCCGGGCCCAGCAGGGGAGCCAACTCCCTTCGGGCGCCCCGGTGTTCGGCGCCCTGCTGGTCGAAGAGCAGGCTGCCGCCGGTGAGCCGGGCGGCGGTGCCGCCGGTGGTGCGCGCGGCCGTCCGGTCGAGCGGGACGCGGGTGAGCACCTCGCGGTAGGCGTCCGGGTGGTGGATCAGCATGGTGCGGCCGAGCCGGACCACCGGCCGGTGCCTGGTCGCGGCGAGCAGCGCGAACAGCAGCGGGTGGCCGCGCAGGTAGACGGCGCGGTCGGCGCGCCGCGCGGGCGTCACCGGAGGCTCCGGGACCGGCGGGGCCGGTGGGTTCGGCGGGCTCGGCAGGTCGGCTGGGTCAACGCGGGCTCCGGGGGCGGGATTCGGCGAGTCGGTGGGCGCAGTAGCGGGCGGCCGCCGGGCGGTCGGGTTTGCGGGAGCGGCCGGTGAGCGGAACGGGTCCGAGCAACAGGGCGTCGGGGCGGGCGGTGCCCATCCGGGCGAGCGGGGCGTGCAGGGCGGCGCGCAGGCGGTGGTGGTCGGCGCCGGGGCGGGGCTGCACCAGGGCGACCAGCCGCTCGTCGCCGTCCGGGGCCGGGACGCCCACCAGGACGGCGAGTTCGACGTCCGGCAGATGCAGGGAGGGCTCGTACAGGCCCGGGTAGATGTTCTCGGCGCGGCGCAGCACCATGTCCTTGAGCCGGCCGGCCAGCACGATCCGCCCGTCCGCGTCGAGCCGGGCCCGGTCGCCGGTGCGCACCCACGGGTCCGGGTCCTCGCCGAGGTAGCGGTCGCGCGCGGCCGGGGCGGTGAGCAGCAGTTCGCCGTCCGGGCCGAGCCGGGTGCGGACGCCGGGCAGCGGGTGGCCGAGCAGGTCGCCCGGGCCGTCGTGGGCGCTCTTGTCGCGCTCCTCGACGGCCGCGGCCGGGAACAGCTCGGTCAGCGCGTACACCCCCCACGCCTCGCTCGCCCCCGCCTCCTTCGCCCGGCGCAGCAGCGCCGCGTCGGCGGGCGCGGAGCCCGTCCAGACCCGGCCGGTGAGCCTGGTCAGCGGTCGCAGCCGAGGTGGCGTCAGGTACGTCTCGTCCGGGGCGAGCCGGTCGATCTGGTGCTGCAGGACGGCGTCTCGGCGGGCCGGCAGCGCGACGACCGCACCCGCGGCCAGCGCCGGGACCAGCACGAACGTCGTCCCGCCCAGCACCGTCCGGCCCGGCCGGGGGCGCACCAGCGCGTCGACGGCCCGCATCCCGGCGGCCAGCGAGGCCCGCGAGTGCACCACCGCGCGCGGCGCGGAGGTGGTGCCGGAGGTGAACACGATCACCGCGTCGCCGTCGCCCTCGTACGGGGCCGGGGGCCCCGTCTGACGCCCGCTCAGCGGCCGGGCGCACCAGGGGTGGCGGGGGCCGACGGTGGCCACCGGCGCGAGGGCCTTCAACGGCGGCAGCTCCAGGCCGGCGCGGCGGGCCAGCGGGCGGGCCCACCCGGAGACGGCCTGCGCGGCGGCGTCGGCCAGGATCAGCGCGGGCGGGGCCAGCGCCAGCCGCGCCCGCAGCACCTCCGGCCCGGCCCCCGGATCGAACACGGCGCTGCGCAGGCCCAGCCGGTGCGCCGCCAGCAGCACCGCGAGGGCCCGCGGGCCCGGACGCACCGCCACCCCCAGGGTGTCGCCCGGCCGCAGGCCGTGGGAGTGGTGCAGGGCGGCGGCGTAGCGCTCGGCGAGCGCGGCGAGGTCGCCGCAGCGGGCGAGGACGCGGGGGGCGCCGTGCCGGGTGGCGCCGAGGAGGGCCGGCCGCGAGGCGCCTTCGCGCAGGGTGCGGGCGAGTCGGTCGAGCACGGGGGTCCTTTCGGCTGACGGGTGGGAAACCAGGGGCTCGGGGAACGGCGAGTCCGTGCTGCTGGGGCCGGAGCCCGTCGGAGGCCGGGGCTGCCGCGTGCTCGAAACGGAACTCGAAGCCGGTGCGCGCCACGGCAGCGCACCTTCGGCAGGCCCGGGCTCGGCCGCTCCCCGAGCCCCTGGGGTGGGCGTCCTGGCGGGCCTACCGGACGTCGACGTCGTGGTGGCCGGGGCCGCGTTCGAGGTACCAGCGGGCGGTGCCGCGCAGGCCGTAGGCGCGGATGCGGCGGGTGGAGTTCTGGACGACCATGTCGGGGCGGTGGACGATCGCGGTGGTGCGGCGGCGGACGAGGTTGATGAAGGCGCGGTCGGTGGGGGAGGGGCGGCGGGGCATGCCGTCGGTGGCGAGGTAGAGGGCGGCGGTGACGGCCATGTTGTTGCCGGCGTGCATCCGGTAGGGGGTGAGGTAGCCGTGGCGGCGGTGGTGGGCGGGGCGGAGGCGGCCGAAGAGGGCGCCGAGGGCGACCAGGGTGCGGAAGACGGTGCGGCCGACGGGGCCGTGCTCGTCGCGGCGGGCGGTGACGCGTCCGCAGACCAGCCCGCCGGAGGCCAGCATCGCGGCGCGGGCGGCGGCGGTCCAGCCGGGTTCGGGCAGGCAGTCGGCGTCGGTGCGGGCGAGCAGGGTCGCGCCGTGGCCGATGGCGTGGCGGAAGCCGGTGTCGACGGCGCAGCCGACGCCCTTCTCGGGTTCGGTGATCAGGCGGACGGGGAAGGGCGCGGTGCGGGCGAAGGCGAGGACCTGGTCGCCGGTGGTGTCGGTGGAGCCGTTGTCGACGACCAGCAGGGTGAAGTCGCGGTCGTGCTGGGCGGCGAGGGCCCGCAGGGTGCCGTCGATCCGGGCGGCCTCCTGGTAGGCGGGGACGACCACCCAGAGTTCGGTCGTCGGGAGCCCGGTCGTCGGGAGCCCGGTCGTCGGGGGCTCGGTCGCCCGGGGCTCGGTCATGACTTCTCCCAGACCATCGTCATCAGGCTGACGCCGCCGCCCAGGCCGACCATCAGGACGCGGTCCCCGCCGTCCAACTCGTCCATGATCCGGTCGAGTTGGACGCCGATGGTGGCGGAGGCCAGGTTGCCGAGTTCGGGGACGGTGACGACCAGCTTGTCGGCGGGGACGCCGGTGAGCTCCACGAAGCGCTCCAGGTACGGCAGGGTGACCTGGTGGACCAGGACGCGGGCGTAGGCGTCCCAGCCGAGACCGGTGCGGGCGGCGACGCGGGTGAGGATGTCGGCGCCGATCTGTTCGAAGACGCCGCGCAACTCCTTCCCGCCGCCCCGGAAGTAGCTCCACTCGTCGCCGCGCGGGTGGCGCGATCCGCCGCCGGGTATGCCGCCGACCTCCCAGTGCTCGGAGGCGGTCTGGGTCTCGACGTCGAGGATGCCGCCGCGGTCGACGCGTTCCAGCAGGACGGCGGCGGCACCGTCGCCGAAGGTGTAGCCGGCGAAGCCGGCGCGGAACTCGGCGAGGCCGGAGGGGTCGCGGCGCATGGCCCGGCTGGGGGTCTCGCCGGTGACGACCAGGGCGCGGCGGGCGCGGCCGGCCAGGATCATCGCGCGGGCGGTGTCGATGCCGTTGAGGAAGCTGTTGCAGGCGTTGGCGACGTCCAACGCGTGCGCGCGGGAGCCGAGCCCGGCCTGGACGAGGTGGGCGGTGGCGGGTTCGCAGACGTCCCGGGAGGCGGAGGCGAACAGCAGCAGGTCGAGGTCGTCGGGTGCCAGGCCGCGGCGGTCGAGGGCCTGCCGGGCGGCGGCCAGGGCGAGCGTGGAGGGGTGTTCGTCGGGCCCGGCGAAGCGGCGGGTGCGGATGCCGGTGGCCTTCTCGAACATGCCGTCGGGCAGCGGGAGGCGGGCGCCGGCGGCCACTTCGTCCTGCAACTGCCGTGAGGTGACGGCCTGCCGGGGAAGGTGGGAGCCGACGGCGGTGATTCCGACGCGGGGCAGCGGGTCCATGTTCCGATGCTCGCGGCCGGGCGGCGGCCGGGGCGTGAGTACGGGTACTCAGCCGGGTCCGGGGATGCGGAGACGGCGGGGCCCGTACGGCGGTGGTGCCGCACGGGCCTCAGCGGCGGGGCGTCAGCCCCCGGAGCGTCAGTTGCCGGTGTCGACCTGCACCGGAATGACCTGCGTGACCGGGGACCCGGCCGGTTCGGCCGGGGTCTCGGCGGGGGCCGCGGGGTTCATCGAGTTGAGCAGCTGGCGGGCCAGGCCGAGGCCGGTGCCGCCCATGGTGAGCGCCTTGGCGAACATCTCGGACATGCCCTCGGCGCCGTTCAGCAGCACCATGTGCTCGACGTTGCCGAAGGCGTCCGCGCCGGCCCGGACGATGGCGGGCCAGTTCTCGGCCAACTGCTGGGCGACGACGGCCTCCTGGTTCTCGGCGAGGGCCGCGGCACGGGCCTTGATGCCCTCGGCCTCGGCCAGGCCCTGGGCCCGGGTGGCCTCCGCCTCGGCGAGGCCCTTGGCCCGGGCGGCCTCGGCCTCGGCCAGGCCCTTGGCGGCCTCGGCGGCGGCCTGGGCCTCACCGGTGGCGCGGGTGGCCTCGGCGGCGGCCAGGCCGCGGGCCCGGGTGGCCTCGGCCTCGGCGGCCGCGGCGACCTTGACCCGGTTGGCCTCGGCGGCGGTCTTCAGGTCGGTCTCCCGGGACAGCGCCTCGGCGGCGGAGATCCGGGCGTCGCGGTCCGCCTCGGCCTTGGTGCGGGTCTCGTACGCGCGGGCGTCGGCCGGCTTGCGGACGTCGGCCTGGAGCTGCTGCTCCTTGCGGTGCGCCTCCAGCTCGGCCACCTTGGTCTCCTGGACCACGACCTCCTGCCGGGCGGCGGCCTGGGCGAGCGGACCGGCCTGCATGGCGCGGGCCGCGGCGGTGTCCATCTCGGCCTGGTAGCCGGCCTGCTGGATCCCCGAGTTGCGGGTCGCCTCGGCCTTGCGGGCGAACGCCTCCTGCTCGGCCTCGGTGGCCCGGCGGTCGGCCTCGGCGGCCGCGATCCGGGCGTCGCGCTGGACGGCGGCGGCGTGCGGCGCGGCCAGGTTGGTGATGTACCCGGTCGGGTCCAGGATCTCCTGGATCTGCAGCGAGTCGATGATCAGGCCGAGCTTCTCCATCTCGATGCCCGAGGCGGAGCGGGTCTCACCGGTGAGCCGCTCGCGGTCGCGGATCATGTCCTCGACGGTCAGCCCGCCGACGATGGAGCGCAGGTGGCCGGCGAACACGTTGTGCACCCGCTGGCCCATCATCTTCTGCTGGTCCAGGAAGCGGCGGGCGGCGTTGGCGATGGACACCGGGTCGTCACCGACCTTGAAGATGACCACGCCCTTGACGTGCACCGGGATGCCCTGCGACGTCACGCACTCGACGTCCAGTGCGGCCTCGTTGAGGTCCAGCGACAGCCGCCGGACCACCTGGACGCCGGGCACCACGAAGGTGCCCCGTCCGGTGACCACGCGGAAGCCCAGGCCCTCGCCGTGCTTGGAACCCGAGATGACGAGCGCCTCGTTCGGCTCGGCGACCCGCCACATCAGTTTGAACAGCAGGACCAGGACGACCAGGCCTGCGACGACTGCTCCGACGATGCCGATCAGCACCGCGATCTCCCCCTTCGTGGCACACCGGTCCGTGGCTGCGCCGAGTGGTGCAGTTGTGGGCGCGGAACCCGGTGGCAGCCGCATTCTCCGCCCGTGGTGATCGCGGGGGAAGGGATCGTGCGCGTGGTCACCCTCACTGTCCCGAAACCGCTGCGGAGGTTTGGACGGGACCGGCTGACGTGCGCTCAGAACGGTTCGACGTACACCGTCCGAGGTGGCTGGTAATCGACCACGACCACCATGGTGCCGGACTCCAGCGGCTCGCCCGGCACCGCCCGGTACGCCAGGAACGCCTCGCTGCCCGGCCGCTCGGGGACCTGCACCATCACCTCGCCGACCAGGCCCGCGCCGATCCGCCCGGTCACCCGTCCCACCAGTCCGATCACCCGGTGATTCTCCCCCGCGCACGGGCGCCCTGAACAGCGTTCGGCCCGGGGCGTGCTGGACCAGCCGCGCCGGGTGCCCTACCGTGAACGGCGAACGCAGGCGGCGAACGCCCCTGCGCGGAACGGGAGCTCGGAGCACCGGGCTGAGAGGGCGCTGACGGTACGCGGGCCCGCGTACCACCTGCTGCGCCGACCGCAGGAACCTGACCGGGTAATGCCGGCGTAGGGAGTTGAAGGTCTCATGACCGCATCCACCGAGCACACCTCTGCCCACCAGCCGTCGTCCGACCGGCCGTCCGACCAGCCGTCCGCCACCGGGTACCCGACCCCGGCCTGGCGCAAGGCGTACCGCCAGGGCAGCCGCCCCGACCTGCGGGTCCCCTACCGCGAGGTCCACCTCACCGACGGGCACACCGTCCCGCTGTACGACACCTCGGGCCCGTACACCGACCCGTCCCACACCGCCGACGTCCGGCGCGGGCTGCCCGCGCTGCGCGACCCCTGGATCCGGCTGCGCGGGGACGTCGAGGAGTACGAGGGCCGCGAGGCCCGGCCCGAGGACGACGGCGTCAGGCACACCGCCCCGCGCGGCGGTGACCTGCGCAACCTGGACGCCGTCTTCCCCGGCCGCCCGCGCCGCCCGCTGCGCGCCCGCGACGGCGTCGCCGTCACCCAACTCGCTTACGCGAAGCGCGGATCGATCACCCCCGAGATGGAGTTCGTGGCCCTGCGGGAGGGCCTGGAACCGGAGTTCGTGCGCGAGCGGGTGGCGAGCGGGCGGGCCGTCATCCCGGTCAACGTGAACCACCCCGAGGTCGAACCGGCGATCATCGGCACCGACTTCCTGGTGAAGATCAACGCCAACATCGGCAACTCCGCCGTCACCTCCTCCATCGAGGAGGAGGTGGAGAAGATGACCTGGGCCACCCGCTGGGGCGCCGACACCGTCATGGACCTCTCCACCGGCCGCAACATCCACACCACCCGCGAGTGGATCCTGCGCAACTCCCCCGTCCCGATCGGCACCGTCCCGCTCTACCAGGCGCTGGAGAAGGTCGACGGCCGGGCCGAGGAGCTCAGCTGGGAGGTCTACCGCGACACCGTGGTCGAGCAGTGCGAGCAGGGCGTCGACTACATGACCGTGCACGCCGGCGTCCTGCTGCGGTACGTCCCGCTGACCGCCCGCCGCAAGACCGGCATCGTCTCGCGCGGCGGCTCCATCATGGCCGCCTGGTGCCTGGCGCACCACCGGGAGAACTTCCTCTACACGCACTTCGAGGAACTCTGCGACCTGCTGCGCGCCTACGACGTCACCTTCTCGCTCGGCGACGGCCTGCGCCCCGGCTCGATCGCCGACGCCAACGACGAGGCCCAGTTCGCCGAACTCACCACCCTGGGCGAGCTCGGCCGGATCGCCCGCGCCAAGGACGTCCAGGTGATGATCGAGGGCCCCGGGCACGTCCCGATGCACAAGATCCGCGAGAACATGGACCTCCAGAAGGAGATCTGCGACGAGGCCCCGTTCTACACCCTCGGCCCGCTGACCACCGACGTCGCGCCCGGCTACGACCACATCACCTCCGGCATCGGCGCCGCGATGATCGCCTGGTGGGGCACCGCGATGCTCTGCTACGTCACCCCCAAGGAACACCTCGGCCTGCCCGACCGCGACGACGTCAAGACCGGCGTCATCACCTACAAGATCGCCGCCCACGCCGCCGACCTCGCCAAGGGCCACCCCGGCGCCCGGGCCTGGGACGACGCCCTCTCCGACGCCCGCTTCGAGTTCCGCTGGGAGGACCAGTTCAACCTGGCCCTCGACCCGGAGACCGCCCGCGCCTTCCACGACGAGACGCTTCCCGCCGAACCCGCCAAGACCGCGCACTTCTGCTCCATGTGCGGCCCGAAGTTCTGCTCGATGAAGATCAGCCGCCGGATCCGCGAGGAGCACGGCGGCGGGGCCGAACAGGCCGAACGCGCCGCGCTGGTCGGCATGGCCGAGAAGTCCGCCGAGTTCGCCGCCCGCGGTAACAAGGTGTACCTCCCGGTGGTGGACTGACGCACGAGCTTGTGGCGCCGTCCGGGAGCTCCCGCCTCCCGGACGGCGCGGCGTCGCTTTCCGCCCTCGGCTATCTGCATTTTGCAGGCACTGAAGCTATAATGCAGTCATGACAGTCCTCACGATCCGGGATGTCCCGGATGACCAGGTCCAGACCCTGAAGGTTCGCGCGGCCCAGGCCGGTCAGTCGCTCCAGGCGTTCATGCAGGAGCTGATCGCCAGGGAGGCGTCCAAGCCCACGATGGCGCAGATGATGGAGCGGCTGAATCGGGAGACCACGGCCGACATCAGCACGACCGATGTCCTCGCTGCCATCGATGAGGGGCGAGCCGGACGTTGATCGTCATCGACTGCTCCGCTCTCGTCCTGGTTCTCACCGCCCGTACCTCCGACGGCGAACTCGTCCGTAGGCGCGTGGTCGAGGCTGGAGACGTCTACGCCCCGACCCTCCTCGACTACGAGATCCAGTCTGCCCTCCTCGGCATGCAGCGTGGCGGCAAGCTGACCCAGAAGGAAGTGGAGAGGGCGATCGCCGCGTACCTGATGCTTCCTATCGTCAAACGGGAGACGCTCCCCTTCTGGGACCGGGTGAAGAAGCTGCATGCCAACCTCAGCGCGTACGACTCCCAGTACGTCGCCCTGGCGGAGTCCCTGGGCGTACCGCTGATCACCAGCGATGCGAGGATCAAACGCAGTGGTGCGGCAAAGTGCGAGGTCGAGGTCTTTTCATCGATCAACCCATGACTGGCTCAACTCCTTGCAGTGCTGCCTTCGGCCAAGTTCTGCTCGATGAAGATCAGTCGCTGGATCCGCGACGAACACGGCGGCGAGGCTGAACAGGCCGAACGCGCCGCGCTGGTCGGCATGGCCGAGAAGTCCGCCGAGTTCGCCGCCCGGGGCAACAAGGTCTACCTCCCGCTCGCCGACTGACGGCACGCCGCACGGGGGCACCGCACCGGGAGGCAGGAGGGGGCTTCCCGGCGCGGTGCTCCGGCCGGGGTCGGTGTGTCGGTCGGGCCTGGTCAACTGGCGGCTGACGGATGACCGCGCGGGAAGGAAACCCATGGGCGTGCTGACCGACTACTTCCGTGCCGCCGATGCGGCTTCGGTCGTACGGGCGCTGCAGGATCCGGACGACCGCCCGCTCGTCGGCGGTGGGCACCCCCACTTCGACGGGGTCGAGGCCAAGCGCCTGGATCCGGACCTCATGCTGGGGGAACTGGTCGCCGCCATCCGTCAGGTCCCCTGGGAAGCGGGGCTCGTGACCGAGCGGCCCGTCTGGCCGACCACCCCGGAGCCCGGACCGAGCGACCCGCAGGCCGAGGACGATCCCTGGGCCACGGGCCCGTGGGTGGTCGAACTCGCCGCCTCGGTCCGGGACACGCTGGCAGAGGTGAGCGACGCGGACGTGCCGGCGGCCGTCGCCAGGTGGGTGCAGACGGAGGAGCTCCGCCCGGCCGGCGTCGAAGACGTGCAGCCGCTGGCCGAAGAGCTGATCCGACTGGCCAGGCGCGCCCGCGGCGCCGGCGAGAAGCTCTACTGCTGGATCTGCCTGTAGGCGGGGGAGAAGCCGCCGAGTCCGCCGAGTTCGCCGCCCGGGGCAGCCGGGCCCACCTCCCGCCGGCCGAGGCCCTGCGCTTCTTCGGGGGCGCGACCAAGAAGGAGGTGGTGAACGCCGCCCTCCGCGAGTACGCCGAGAGGCACGAGCGCGCAGCCCGTCGAGCCCGGCACGTGCCGGCTTCCCGGGAGTGGGACGACGAAGGGTGGCAGCGGCTCCACGACGCGGAGAAGCGGGGAGCCGAGTGATCCTGTACCTCGCTGACTCCACCGCCGTGCGGCGGTTGTTGCGCGAGCAGCACCTCAATGTCGGGTGGGGGAGGAGATCGACCTGCGCGTGATCGGGTCGTGCGGTCCTCAACGCACCGAGTTCCGGCGTTCCGCCCGCAACCTCGTGCACTACGAGCAGATGGGCGAGACGTTCGCCGACCTCTACCCTGACGTCCCCCTGCCGAAGAACATGTGGAGCTGGGTCGAGGCGGCCCAGTCCCGGCTCGCCCGGAGCGGTGGCGCCGTCCGGCGCTGTCCACCGTCGATCTGATGATCTGCGCCACCGCGGCGCACCACGGGCTGATCGTGCTGCACGACGACAACGGCTACGTCACCGCCGCCGAGGTGCTGACCGACGTCCTCCAACGCAACGTCCGCGACGTCCCGCGCTAGCGTCCGCTCGTCGTGCGGTGCCGGGGAGGTCGTCGGCCAGGTGCGCCGCGGTGCGGAGCGGGGACGGGCGGCCGGTGATGCGGGGTCAGGAGTCGGTGGCGGCGGGGTGCAGGTCGGCGGGGAGGGACTGGGTGGCGAGCTGGGCGGCGAGTTGCTTCGCGTCGTCCTCGTCGAAGGAGCCGGAGATGACGGCCTCTCCGCCGGTGATGGCCTGGGCGACGTAGGGGTGGGACAGGACGGTGCCGTCCACCAGGACGGCGAGCTGGTTGGCGGGGCTCTGGAGGGTGGAGATCCGGCCGGTGAGGCTGCCGAAGGCGCCCGTGCCGGCCGGGGTGAAGTGCAGCCGGACCTGCCAGCCGGCGCCGTTCTGGTCGCGTGCGGCGCTGCTGTCGGCGATGTCGGCGCCCTGGACCGCGACCGGGCCGAGGACGAACTTCGAGCGGGAGCCGCTGGTTTCGGCACCGCCGCAGGCCAGCGTCTCGGCCCCGGGGTCGGCGGGCGCGGTGGTGGCAGTGGGCGAAGCGGTGCCGGGTGAAGTCGCGGCGGCGCAGTCCAGCGCCTCGAAGCGGTCCTTCCACTGCGCCGGGACGTCCCCCTCGGCGGGGGCGGCGGGGGCGGCGCCGACCGGCGCGGTGGCCAGCACCGGGCGCATCTCCAGCACGGGCCGGTGGGTGAGCGCGGCGAGCCGGTCGCCGACCGGGCCGGCGGTGGTGAGCGCCAGGGTGCCGCCGTCCGTCTTCACCTCCGGGTGCGGCAGGCCGAGCAACTCGGCGCGGTGGCGCAGCTGTTCGGCGGCCCGGGTGAGCGCCTCGCCGTTCAGCGGCCGGTCGGTGGTGAAGACGGTGGTCGTCCCGTTCCCGGCCGTGGTGGCCGCCCCGGTCGGCGGGGCCGGGCTCGGGTCGGTGCCGGAGTCGCAGGCGGTGGCGCCGAGGGCGCAGGCGAGCAGGAGGGCGGTGGCGCCGACGGTGCGGCGGGAATGCTCCATGGCGGTCATTCTGGCAGTCGGCCGCCGGGTTCGGTGGGTTTCGGGGTAATTCGGGGCCGGCGGCCGCGGCCCGGAAAGGGCGTTCCGGCAGGCGGTCCGTGATTTACCGGGCGGTACCGAATCGGCCGGGGAAAGGGGCCTTTCCGGGGCGGCCGGTTGCCAGTAGCATCCGGTGGCCGCCGACCTGCGGCATTTTCCGTGGTGAAGCGCGACGAAGAGGTACCCGTGCACGACGTACAGACCCCGCCGGTCGAGCGGCCGTTCTCCGACGGGGTGGCCGCGCTGGCCGCCGCCGAGGGCCTGGGCGGCCACCGGGCCGTCTTCCTCCCCAAGCGCTCCGGGTTCTGGCGGCTGCTGGGCCTGGCCGTGTTCGGCCTGTTCGGCCTGCTGGCCTTCGTGCTGCCCGGCCTGTACTTCCTGTGGCTGCTGTGGCAGACGCCCAACCTGAACCGGAAGCAGGCCGCCCGGCGGATCCACTGCTTCGAGCACGGGCTGGTGCTGGACGAGCCGTCCGGCCCGGTCGCGTTCCGCTGGGACGCGGTGTCGGTGCTGCAGCGGATCACCCGGCGGTACGTGAACGGCGTCTACGTCGGGACCAACTACGACTACCGGCTCTTCCGGCCGGACGGGACGAAGGGCCGGCTGACCGGCTTCTACGCCGACCCGGAGGTCTGGGGCGCGGCGATCCAGCACGAGATCACCCGGGCCCAGCTGGCCGGCGCGCTGGCCCTGCTGAACGGCGGCGGGACGGTCCACTTCGGCGACATGGTGGTGAACGCCGCCGGGGTGGCGACCGCGAACCGGGCCGGCGTGCCGTGGGGCGAGATCGAGCAGGTCGAGGTCAGGCGCGGCATGGTGGCCCTGCGGAAGGCCGGGAAGTGGATGCCCTGGTCGAACACCCCGGTCCACAAGATCCCGAACTTCTTCCTCTTCCTGTGCGTGGTCGAGGAACTCCGCAGCCGGGGCGCGTAATCACGGATATCTGACGGCGAATCAGCGGGCCCGACGGGAAACCGTTTGGGGATTCTTTGCGTTTCTTTTGGGTCACGCCCGCTCGATATCTCGGTGAATGCCGGGAACGTCCGGTTCGGACGTGGATAGTGTGCGCGCACACGTCGCGAGGCGACCCAGATCAAGAGGAACCCATGTCCACTCCGCAGACCCCCCAGCACGAGCAGCAGGTCGCGCCCGGGGCGCCCGCCACCGCTCCCTTCGAGTACGCCGCCGCCGCGCAGACCGCCGCCGAGGCCCCGAAGAAGGGCAGGGCCAAGAAGATCATCGGTTTCGTCGCGGTGGTCGTCGTCATCGCGGCGGTCAAGTTCGGAATCGGCGAGTTCTTCGGTGACGACCCGGTCCGCGCCAAGGCCGGCGACTGCGCCGTGGTCTCCGGCACCGACAGCAAGCCGGAGTTCAAGGTGGTGGGCTGCGACGACGCCAGTGCCAACGCCACGGTCAGCCGGGTCATCGAGAACAGCTTCGACCTCGACGCGTGCGGTGACGGCGTCTCGGCCATCGCGCAGCAGAAGGGCAGCGAGAAGTTCGTCCTCTGCCTGGACCTGAAGCGGTGACGCCTGGGCGGTGACGCCTGGGCAGTGACGCCGTCGCGCTGAAGCGCCGGCCCCGGGCCCCGGTCCGCACCCCCGCCGAGCGGGGGCCGCGGGCCGGGGCCCGGCCGCTGTCGGCCGCTGTCGGCCGTTGCCCGGTGGTGGCTCAGGCCGGGTGGGTGAGGCGGTGGAGGGCCGGGGCGGAGACCGTCTGGACGGTGGTGGTGCCGGGCAGCCGCAGGTGGGCGAAGCCGCCGTCGAGGGTGAACTCGACGTCCTCGGCGCGGTCGACGGGGGTGCCGGTGGCGTCCAGGACGGTGTAGCCGGGGCGGAGTTCGACGGTGCCGCGGCGGGTGGGGCCGGTCATGCGGGGACCTCCGGGAAGTCGAGCGCGGGCCGCGCCAGGTGGTTGAAGTAGTTGGACAGCGTGTTGAGCGCGACGTGGGCGGTGATCTCGGCGAGTTCGGCGTCGGTGACGCCGGCCGCGCGGGCGGCGGCCAGGTCCTCGTCGTCGACCCGGCCGCGGGTGTGCAGGACGCGGTCGGCCAGGCGCAGCACCGCGTCGGCGTGCGGGTCGGTGTCGTCGGCGGCCTCGCGGGCGCGGGCGAGCCGTTCGTCGCTGAGGCCGAGCAGGCGGCGGCCGCGCAGGGTGTGGGCGCTGACGCAGTAGGTGCACTCGTTGTGCTGGGCGGTCAGCAGGGCGAGCTGTTCGCGCAGTGCCGGGGTGAGCGCGCCGTTGCCGAGGTGCTCGTGCAGGGCGAGGTAACCGCCCAGTGCGGCAGGGGAGTTGGCGAGCGTGGCGTACAGGTTGGGGAGCCGCCCGAGGCGCGCCCTGGTGCGTTCCAGCAGGCCGTCCGGGTCCTCGGTGAGCAGTGGCAGGCGTGGCATCGTCCCCTCCAGATGGTACCGATCGGTTCCGTTCTGACTCGACGAGACGGTACCGATCGGTACCGAAAAACGTCAACCACCCGCTAGCCTTGGGGACATGGCCACCCACGCACGTGCCCGCCTGCTCGACACCGCCGAGGCGCTGTTCTACGCCGAAGGCGTCCGCGCGGTCGGAGTCGAGCGGATCCTCGCCGAGTCCGGCGTCGGCCGCGCCTCCTTCTACCGGCACTTCACCGGCAAGGACGAACTCGTCGTCGCCGTCCTCACCCGCCGCGACCGGGCCTGGCGCGACTGGCTGGCCGAACGCGTCACCGCCCTCGGCGGCCGCCCGGCCGCCCTGTTCGACGCGCTCGCCGAACGCTTCGCCCGCGCCGACTTCCGCGGCTGCGCCTTCATCAACACCATGGTCGAGACCGCCGACCCCGACAGCCCCGCCCACCGGGTCGCCGCCGCCCACAAGCGGCAGGTCACCGAGTACGTCGCCACCCTGCTCGCCGCCGAGGGCCACGCCCCCGGGCCGGCCGCCGAACTGGCCCGGCGGCTCGTGCTGCTGATGGACGGCGCGATCGTCACCGCCCTGCGCGAGGGCACCGCCGCCCCCGCCGCCGAGGCCGGGGAGATCGCCGCCGCCCTGCTGGCGTCCGCCGCGCAGGCCGGCCCGCCGCTGGAAGATCCGTGCGCGGCACCCGCCGATCGCGGGTGATCCGTGCGCCCGGGCCCGGCCGGCCCGCACCGGGGCCAGGATGCCGGGGAACCGTCCGTTCCCCGTCCACCCAGGAGGCGCACCCATGCCGGCCGACGTTCACCCCCCGCTCGACGGACTCCGCCGCGACGCCGCCGCGCTCCACCCCGGACTCGTCGAACTGCGGCGCGCCCTGCACCGCGACCCCGAGGTCGGACTCGACCTCCCCCGCACCCGGGCCCGGATCCTCGCCGCCCTCGACGGCCTCCCGCTGGAGACCACCCTCGGCGAGCGGCTCTCCTCCGTCACCGCCGTCCTGCGCGGCGCCCGCCCCGGCCCCGCCGTCCTGCTGCGCGCCGACCTCGACGCCCTGCCCGTGCGGGAGGAGACCGGCCTGCCGTACGCCTCCGAGGTCCCCGGCGCGATGCACGCCTGCGGGCACGACCTGCACACCGCCGCGCTGGTCGGCGCGGCCCGGCTGCTCGCCGCCCGCCGCGAGGAACTGGCCGGCAGCGTGGTGTTCATGTTCCAGCCCGGCGAGGAGGGCGACGGCGGCGCGGCCCTGATGGTCGAGGACGGCGTCCTGGACGCGGCCGGCGAGCGGGTCGTCGCCGCGTACGCCCTGCACGTCGGCGCCGCCCTGCTCCCGGCCGGCCACGTCGCCGGCCGCCCCGGGCCGATCATGGCCGCCTCCGACACGCTGCGGGTGGTGGTCCGCGGCCGCGGCGGCCACGGCTCCAGCCCGCACCTGGCCGTCGACCCCGTCCCGGTCGCCTGCGAGGCGGTGCTCGCCCTGCAGACCATGGTCACCCGCCGCTTCGACGCCTTCGACCCTGTCGTGCTCACCGTCGGCACCTTCCGCGCGGGCACCGCGGAGAACGTCATCCCCGACGAGGCCGCCTTCGGCGCGACCATCCGTTCCTTCTCCCCGGCGGCCCGGGAGCTGGTCCTCGCCGAGGCCGTCCGGGTGGTCCGCGGCATCGGCGAGGCGCACGGCTGCCGGGTCGACGCGGTCGTCGAGCACGGCTACCCGGTGACGGTCAACGACCCCGCCGAGGCCGCGTACGCCGAACGCACCGCCCGCGAACTGCTGGGCGCCGAGCGCTACTTCGAGATGCCCCGACCGGTGGCCGGCTCCGAGGACTTCGGCGTCCTGGCCGAACACGTCCCCGCCGCGTACGTCATGTTCGGCGCCTGCCCGGCGGACGCCGACCCGTTCACCGCGCCGTACAACCACTCCGCGCAGGCCCGCTTCGACGACGGCGTGCTGGGCGACGCGGCGGCGCTGCTGGCGGCGCTGGCGCTCGGCAAGCTGCGGTAGGGAGCCCCTGCCGGCGTCAGGGCTCGATCGGGACGTAGCCCGTCCGGCGGCCGTCCGGGGTGAGCAGGTGGCCGACGAGTTTGAGGGTGCGCAGGGTGACGTGGCGGTCGTGGACGCGGATCGCCGGGTGGTGGTGCGCCAGGTCCTGTTCGATCCGGCGCAGGTCGGGGAGTTGCGGGGCGATCAGGTAGAGCGCGAGGTTCGCCGGACCGACGGTGACCGCGCACATCCGGGTCTGCGGGAGGGCGGTGAGGCGCCGGGTGGCGTCGGGCAGCGCCGCGGGCGGGACGTCGAGCCAGAGCATCGCGCCGACCGGGTGGCCGGTGACCCGGGGCGAGGCGTCGCAGCGCAGCACCGCCCGCCCGGAGTCGCGCAGTTCGGCCAGGCGGCGGCGGACGGTGGTGGTGGGCAGCCCGGTGCGGGCGGAGAGTTCGGCGTAGGGCATCCGGCCGTCCGCGCCGAGCGCCCGGATCAGGGCCAGGTCCTCCTCGACCCGCCGGTCGGCGACCGGCCGGGCCGCGCCCGGCGGGGGCGCGGCGATGGCGCGGCGCTGCTCGGCGTCCAGCGCGCCGTTGGAGAACCGGCTGCCCTCGACCAGGGTGCGTTCGACCAGCGTGGTGCGGGTGCGCAGGACGCCGGGGACGGTGCCGAGCCGGTCGACCAGGTACGAGGTGAGCGAGGCGTGGTCGTACGCGGCGACGGTGAGCAGCAGGTCGGCGTCGCCGGTGACCAGTTCGATGCTGGCGGTCTGCGGGTGCCGGGCGAGGTCCGCGGCGACGGCGGTGACCCGGTCGGCGGGGCAGTCGACCCGGACGAGCGCGGTGAGGCCGCGGCCGATCCGGTCGGCGGAGGGGTAGCAGGTCACCCAGGCGTCGCCGTTCGCGGTGAGCCGGGCCCAGCGGCGGGAGAGGGTGGCGGGATCGACGCCGAGCGGGGCGGCCAGCCGGGACCAGGGGGCGCGCGGGTCGACCCGGAGGGCGTCGACGAGCGCCAGGTCGAGTTCGTCGATCATGGCTGATCCTTGCGCGGGGTCGGCCGCAGGAACGGATTCGTGCGTGGGCGGTGCGGTGGCCTCCAGGTTAGCCATCCTTGCCGCCACCCCCACCACCCTCCGCACCCCCACGGAACCGCCGATGACCGCCACCGTCCTCCCTCCTCCCGCCCGTCCCGCGCTGTCCGCCGTCCCGCTGCTGGCGCTGGTGGAGTTCGCCAGCGGGGTGCTGCAGGGCGGCTTCCCGATCCTGCTGCCCCGCCTGGGCGAGCACCTGGACCTGCGCGCCTCCGACCTGAGCCTGGCGCTGGGCGCGGAGTTCCTGGTGTCGGGCGTCGCGGTGCCGCTGACCTCGCGGCTCGGCGACCTGTACGGGCACCGCCGGCTGCTGCGGGCCACCGTGCTGCTCACCCTGCTGGGCTTCGTGGTCACCGCGCTGGCCCCCGACCTGCCGGTGCTGCTGGCCGGGCGGGCGCTGTCCGGGTTCCTGGCCTGCTGGCTGCCGCTGGAGTTCGCGATCCTGCGCGACCGGCTCGGCGAGGAGCGCGGCGGCCGGGCGGTCGGCCCGCTGGTGGGGGCGCTGACGGTCGGCTCGACGCTGGGCGCGCTCGCGGTCGGCGGCCTGGGCGCGGACCCGGCGGCGACCCGTCCGCTGCTGTGGGCGCTGGCGGCGCTGCCGGTGCTGGCGCTGCCGGTGGTGTGGCGGCTGGTCCCGGAGTCGGCGACCCGGGCGGCGGGCCGGATCGACTGGGCGGGCGCGGGCCTGCTCTCGCTGGGCCTGACCGTGCTGCTGTCCGGCCTGGGCGCGAGCGGGGCGCTGCCCGGCGCGGTGACGCTCCCGCTGCTGGCGGCGGGCGCCGCGCTGCTGGCGCTGTTCGTCCGGCAGGAACTGCGCACCGACGCCCCGATGGTGGACGTGCGGCTGCTGGTCCGGCGGGCGACCGCGCCGGTGTTCGGGCTGAGCTTCCTGCTGGGCTGCGCGCTGTACGGGGCGCAGGGCCCGACGCTGGCCTTCGAGGCGGCGAAGCCCGCGGAGACCGGCTACGGCCTGGGCGCGGTGCCGCTGGTGCTGGGCCTGCTGGTGCTCCCGCAGACGGCGGCGGCCACCCTGGGCGCGGTGACGGCGCACCGGCTGACGCTCCGTCACGACGCCTCGGCCGTACTGGGCGGCGGCTTCGCGCTGTGCGCCGCGGGCTACGGCGTGATCGCCCTCGGGCACGCGGCGGCCTGGCAGTTCGTGCTGGGCGGCGCGTTCGCGGGGTACGGCGCCGGGCTAGGGCTGAGCCTGCTGCCGGCGCTGCTGATGCGGCGGCTCCCGGCCGAGCAGACCGGCATCGGCACGGGCGTCTACAACACCCTGAAGTCCCTGGCGGGCGCGGCGGCGGGCGTGGTCGCGGCGGCGGTGCTGGACCACCTGGTGCTGCGCGCGGACGTCCCCTCGGAGGGCGCGTACACCCTGGTGTGGACGGGCTGCGCGGTGCTGTGCGGCCTGGGCGTGCCGGTCGCGCTGGCGCTGCGGCGCACCCCGGTGGCCTGACGCCCCGTCCGGTGGGGGAGGGCGGTGACGGCCCACCGCAGGCCGGCGCCGTCCGTGCCCGGGACGCGGTCGGGACGCGGTCGGGGACGCGGTCGGGGACGCGGTCGGGGACGGGCGGGGCCACGTCCGGGACGGAGAAGTCCGGCGCGATGGCGAGGCGGGCGGCGTACCGGCGGCGAGCTCCCCGGTTCCGGGCCCGCCAGGAGGTGCGGAGCCGGCGGCCGGAGCCCGTCGGAGGCCGGTGCCGCCGCGTGCCCGCACGGAACCGCGAGCCGGTGCGCGCTCCGGCGGTGAACCGTCGGCAGCCCGGCCCCGCCGTTCTCCGGGCCCCCGGACGGCCCGCCCTCAGACCTCGCCGGGCCCCGTGAACTCCGGTCCGTCGAGCCGCGGGTGGCCCTGGGCGCCGGTGATCCCCTCCGACCCGGGGCTGGTGAAGTCGGGGGAGGAGTAGCCGGGCCCGGTGAACTCCGCGGAGTGCTCGCGCGGGCGGCCCCGGTCGTCGGTGAGTCCTTCGACGCCGGGGCTGGTGAAGCCCGGGGAGGAGTAGGCGGCGCGGCTGTAGCCGGGGCTGTGCAGGTCGGGCGGGGCGGTCCGGGCGGGCGGGAGCGGGGCGACCGGCGCGGCGGCCAGGTTGGCGTGCAGCCAGGGCAGCAGGGCGCGTTCGCGCAGCGCTTCGCGCCAGGCGTCGCGGGCTTCGACGAGGTCTGCGTGCTGTTGCGGGTCGGCGTGGCCGGGGGCGGCGGAGGCGTCGCGCAGGGCGGTGAGGACGAGTCCGGCGCCGCCGACCAGCAGGGCTCCGGCGGCGATGGCGAGCGCGACGACGCCGGCGGTGACGGTGGAGCGGCCGAGCACGAGCGCGGGCGCGGCGGCGCGCAGCAGCCAGCCGAGCAGCAGCAGGACGAGCCCGGCGGCGCCGGCCAGGACGGGGGTGAGGACGGTGAGGACGGGGAACAGCCCGGCGCCGGCGGGCGGCGCGGTGCCCGGGTGCTCGGCGAGCGCGGTGCGCAGCGCCAGGTAGTGGGCGTACTCGGCGGCGGCGGGTGCGGCGACGGTGTCGGCGTCGGCGAGCGCCTTGGTGTGCAGCTGTTCGGCGGTGAGGTGCCCGCCCGGTTCGGCGAGGGCCTGTCGGACACCGGTGTCGCGCAGCGCTTCGTCGAGCAGCCGCGCGAAGTCGGCGCGGTCCTCGGCGAGCAGGCGCGGGGGGTTGCTCATGGGTACCCCGTTCCGCGAGGTCGACGGAGGTCAGTGGCCTCGATGGTAGGGGCGCGCGGGAGCGGGCCGACAGCCTCTTTCCGGAACTTCCGTGTGCTCGGTCCCCTTGCACGTCGGTGCGGTTGTCGTTCGGGTGTCCAGTTCGCGGGCGGGCCCGCGGGTGTCAGTTCAGTGGCAGCCGGGCGACCAGCAGGCGGCCGTCCATGGTCACGCCGCCGTCCATCGCGATGGCCAGCTCGTCGGCGTAGATGTACGGGCCGGGGACGTGCGGCGGGGTGCCGTCCTCGGGCTGGTCGCCGGTGAGGTACGGGATCGGGCTGTGGCCGTGGACGACCCGGTAGCCGCCGTACACGGCGAGCAGTTCCTGGGCGGCCATGGTGCCGGCCTGGCCGCGGAAGGCGAAGCGCTTGGTGAACTTGCGGAAGGCGTCCCACCACTCGTCGATGCCCTCGTCGGCGAGCAGGGCGTGCACGGCGTCGTTGACGTCGGCGATGGTCTCGCCGTACTCCAGGTACGCGGTGGTGTCGGAGTGCAGCAGCAGGTGGCCGTCCTCCAGGGCCATCGCGGGCAGCCGGGAGAGCCAGCTGATGTGGTGCGGCTGCAGGCGCTCCAGGTCGTGCTGCTGGCCGCCGTTGAGGCGCCAGGCGGCGAGGAAGGAGGCGGTGCCGGCGGTGGACTGGACGGCTTCGTCGCCGTAGCGGGAGGCGCCGAGGAAGAGCAGTTCGTGGTTGCCCATCAGGGCGCGGCAGTAGCCCCCGGCCGCGGCGGCCTCGGCGGCGAGCTGCATGACCAGGTCGATGACGCCGATGCCGTCGGGGCCGCGGTCGGTGAAGTCGCCGAGGAACCAGACCCGGGAGCGGCCGGCCGACCAGTGGCCCTCGGTGTCGATCAGGCCCTGCTGGTGGAGGGCGGCGAGCAGTTCGTCGAGGTAGCCGTGGACGTCGCCGATGACGAACAGCGGTCCGGGGCCCTCGCCGGGCTCGGGCTGCGGGTAGGGGAAGTGCACCTCGACGGGCGGGGTGTCGATCGGCGGGCCGAGCTCGATGGTCGGCGGGTCCTCGTGCGGGGCCTGCCCGGTGGGCGCGTAGTGGCCGGGCACGGGGGGCGCGTCGGCGCCGAACTGGCTTGCCGGGGCCCAGTGCTGTTCCAGGTAGCGGGCGCCGCCGTAGGTGCTGTACGTCTCCTCGTACGGGTAGCCGGCGGGTTCGGCCGGCTCGAAGTAGGAGCCCTGCGGGAGCACGTCGAGGTCCTGGCGGGGGCGGGGGCCCGAGTGCGGTTGCTCGGGTTCGCGGAAGAGGTCCTCGGGTGTCATTCGCCCATCATAGGAAGCGCACTCTCCCGCCGTCCTCACCTGGTCGGTATCCGATTTCTGTCGAACCGCCCGACCGGCCCGCGCGGGGCCGTCCGGCCGTCCGGTCTGCCCCGTTTCGCGGTGGTCTGGACCAGTGGCCGGGGCGGGGGCCGTGGTCGGGGCCCGCCGGGCGGACCCTACGCCTCGCCCGGCGGCCGGGGCGGGCTGACGGTGGTGCGCGGGGCGCGGGGCTGCGAGGAGGCCCGGACGATCAGTTCGGTGGGCATCAGGGTGCCGGGCGGCGGGCCGGTGCCGGCGGTGCGGTAGCGCGGCGGGAACAGCCGGCCGGCGGTGGTGCCGGTGCCGGCGTCGACTCCTTCGATCGCGTCGATCAGCAGGTTGACCACGGTGGTGCCGATCCGACGGGGTTTCAGCGACAGCGTGGTGATGGGGGGTTCGGTGTTGGCGTACACGTCGGACTCGCTGCAGCACACCAGCAGCAGGTCGTCCGGGACGCGCAGCCCGTAGCGGCGGGCGGCGGCCAGCAGGTCGGTGCCGTTCGGGTCGAACAGGCCGTACACCGCGTCCGGGCGGTCCGGGCGGGCCAGCAGCCGGTCGGCGGCCACCGCCCCGGCGGCCGGGTCGTGCGCCGGGTACGCCTCGTACACCGGCTCCTGGCCGACCCGGTCGCACCAGGCGAGGTACGCCTCGGTGGAGAGCCGGGTGTAGGTGTCGGTGGAGGTGCCGGTGAGCAGGCCGATCCGGCGGGCGCCGGCCTCGCTGAGGTGCTCCAGGATGTTCAGCACGGCGGCCTCGTGGTCGTTGTCGACCCAGGCGGTGACCGGGCAGTTGCCCGGCTTGCCGTCGGAGACCACCGGGACGCCGGACCGGTACAGCTCGGTGACCAGCGGGTCCTGGTCGGGCGGGTCGATCACCACCGTGCCGTCCAGCGCGATGTTGCTCCACACGTCGTGCCGGGAGGAGGCGGGCAGCACCACCAGGGCGTAGCCGCGGCCCAGCGCGGCGCTGGTGGCGGCCCGGGCCATCTCGGCGAAGTAGGCGAACTCGGTGAAGGTGAAAGGCTCTTCGCCGTACGTGGTGACGGTCAGGCCGATCAGCCCCGACCGCCCGGTGCGCAGGGTGCGGGCGGCCGCGGACGGCCGGTACCCGAGGCGCTCGGCGACCTCGCGGACCCGGCTGCGGGTCTCGTCCGGGAGCCGTCCCTTGCCGTTCAGGGCGTCCGAGACGGTGGTGATGGACACGCCGGCGGCCGCCGCGACGTCCCGGATGCCGGCCCGCTCCAGGCGCCGGGACGCGGTGGCCCGTCGACCGTTCTGGTTGGCTGCTGCTGTCATGGCGGACCGATCGTATGGTGCGTGACGGCGGTCCGTGACCGGTTCGCTACAGAAGGCCGGAGATACGTTTCTCCATGAACGCCTTGGCCGGACGCCCTTCGATAGCAGCGGTTTTCCGGCCCGGATACCTCTGACATGTGCCAAAGGAACCCGGCAGAATGGCTGAACTGCACCCGTAACCCGGACGAGCATCTCACCCGCACGGGTGAGGGCGGTCGGTATCGTTCGCAGCACCCGACCGGGGGCCGAACGCGGCCCACCGTCGAGGAACGAGAAACGGAGAACCCCGTGGTTCAGCGCGAACACGGCCCCCGCCTGCGGCCCAGCCTGGACGGCATCCCCAGCTACAAGCCCGGCAAGCCGGCCGGAGCCGACGCCTTCAAGCTGTCCTCCAACGAGAACCCCTACCCGCCGCTGCCCGGCGTGCTGGAAGCCGCGATCGCCGCCGCCGGCGACTTCAACCGCTACCCCGACATGGCGGTCAGCGGCCTGGTCACCGAGCTCGCCGAGCGCTTCGGCGTCCCCGCCGAGCACGTCGCCACCGGCACCGGCTCGGTCGGCGTCGCCCAGTCCCTGGTGCTCTCCGCGGCCGGCCCCGGCGACGAGGTGGTCTTCGCCTGGCGTTCCTTCGAGGCGTACCCGATCATCACCCAGGTCGCCGGCGCCACCCCCGTGCCCGTCCCGCTCACCGCCGACGAGGCCCACGACCTCGACGCGATGCTCGCCGCGATCAACGACCGCACCCGGCTGGTCTTCGTCTGCAACCCCAACAACCCGACCGGCGCGGCCATCCACCGCGAGGAGCTGGTCCGCTTCCTGGACGCCGTCCCGGCGCACGTCCTGGTGGTGCTGGACGAGGCCTACCGCGAGTTCATCCGCGACCCCGAGGTGCCCGACGGCGTCGAGCTCTACCGCGACCGCCCCAACGTCTGCGTGCTGCGCACCTTCTCCAAGGCGTACGGCCTGGCCGGCCTGCGGGTCGGCTTCGCGATCGCCCACGAGCCGGTCGCCGACGCGCTGCGCAAGACCGCCGTCCCGTTCGGCGTCAGCCAGCTCGCCCAGGACGCCGCGGTCGCCTCGCTGCGCGCCGAACGGGCCCTGCTGGAGCGGGTCGAGGCGCTGGTCGCCGAGCGCGCCCGGGTCGGCGCCGCGCTGCGCGCCCAGGGCTGGACGGTCGTCGACTCCCAGGCCAACTTCGTCTGGCTGCGGCTGGGCGAGCGCACCGCCGACTTCGCCGCCGCCTGCGCCGAGGCCGGCGTGGTGGTGCGCCCCTTCGCCGGCGAGGGCGTGCGGGTGTCGATCGGCGAGACCGAGGGCAACGACCTGTTCCTGGCCGCGGCCGAGGCGTTCCGCAAGGAGATCTGAGCCCGCGTCACCGGCCGGGGCGGGCAGCGCGGTTGCCCGCCCCGGCCGGGTGGAAGGACTCCCTGCGGCAAGCGCACGACGCACCGCAGGGAGAGCCCGGATGAGCCAGCACGACGCCGACCCGACCCCCACCGCCTGGTACAACATCCTGCCGGACCTGCCGCGGCCCCTCCCGCCGATGCTGCACCCCGGCACCAAGCAGCCGGTCACCGCCGACGACCTCGCCCCGCTGTTCCCCGCCGAGCTCGTCGCCCAGGAACTCGGCGGCCCCCGCGAGGTGGACGTCCCCGGCCCGGTCCTCGACCTGTACCGCCGCTTCCGCCCCGCGCCCCTGGTGCGCGCCGAGCGCCTGGAGCGCGCGCTGCGCACCCCCGCCCGGATCTACTACAAGTACGAGGGCGGCAACCCGACCGGTTCGCACAAGCTCAACACCGCGCTGGCGCAGGCGTACTACAACAAGGCGGCCGGGGTGACCAGCCTGGTCACCGAGACCGGCGCCGGGCAGTGGGGCAGCGCGCTCGGCCTGGCCTGCTCCTTCCTGGAGCTGGACTGCGAGGTCTTCATGGTCCGGGTCTCCTACGACCAGAAGCCCTACCGGCGGGCCCTGATGGAGACCTACGGCGCCCGGGTGCACGCCTCGCCCTCCGAACTGACCGCCGCCGGCCGGGCCGCGCTGGAGGCCGACCCGGCGGCCGCCGGCAGCCTGGGGCTGGCGATCTCCGAGGCGGTCGAGGCGGTGGCGGCCGCCGGCGGCCGGGCCAAGTACGCGCTCGGCTCGGTGCTGAACCACGTGCTGCTGCACCAGACGGTGATCGGGCGGGAGGCGCTGGCCCAGTTCGCCCGGATCGACGACTACCCGGACGTGGTGATCGGCGCGGCCGGCGGCGGCTCCAACTTCGGCGGGCTGGCCTTCCCGTTCCTGGGCGAGCAGCTGGCGGGCCGCCGGGCGGTGCGGGCGCTCGCGGTGGAGCCCGCGTCCTGCCCCTCGCTGACCCGGGGCCGCTACGAGTACGACTTCGGCGACAGCGCCGGCACCACCCCGCTGATGCGGATGCACACCCTGGGGCACGGCTTCGCGCCGCCCGCGATCCACGCCGGCGGGCTGCGCTACCACGGCATGTCGCCGATCGTCAGCCACCTCAAGGAGCTGGGCCTGGTCGAGGCCGTCGCGGTGCCGCAGACCGCCTGCTTCGAGGCGGGCGTGGCGTTCGCCCGGGCCGAGGGCATCGTGCCCGCGCCGGAGTCCGCCCACGCGGTGCGGGCGGCGATCGACGAGGCGCTGGCCTGCCGGGAGTCCGGCGAGTCGAAGGCGATCGTGTTCGCGCTGTCCGGGCACGGGCACTTCGACATGCAGGCGTACCTGGACCACTTCGCGGGCAGGCTCACCGACTGACGGCGGGGCCCGCGTGAAGCACTGACGGGACTTCGCTGGGAGGTTTCTGGGAGTCGGGTCAAGGGCTGGTGGTCGGCCGGTGGGCCGTCGCCCCCCGCACGGTCGGTACGGGCGGGTTCGTCCGGACCGCCGGTCACAGCCGGCGTCCAGGATCCGCACAGAGCGGCGCAAGAGCGCGGGGCGATGCTTCTGCGCCATGAAGGTGCTTCCGCGACGGCGTGGGGCCGTCCTCGTCAACTCCGCGCTCGGCGTGGCCCTGATCGGCGGGGCCGCGCTGGCGTACACCACCCTGGACAGCGGCAGCAGCAAGGCCGCGACCAGCTCCAAGGTCAGGACCGTCACGGTCGGCAAGGGCACGGTCCAGGCCACGGTGTCCGGGTCGGGCGCGCTGTTCTCGCCGTCCGACGCCGGGCAGGACTTCACCACCGGCGGCAGGCTCACCTCGGTGAAGGTCGCGGTCGGCGACGCGGTGAAGAAGGGCCAGGTGCTGGCCACCGTCGACACCACCGCCGCCCAGCAGCAGGTCGACCAGGCGCAGGCCGCGCTGAACACGGCCGAGGCCAACCTGACCAAGGCCGAGGCCGGCGAGACGGTGACCACCACGGTGCCCGCCACCTCCGGCGGCTCGTCCGGCGGCTCGTCGGGCTCCGGGCGGAGCGGCGGCAGCGGCGGCGCGAGCGCCCAGAGCACCCCGCAGCCGACCACCACGACCACCGTGAAGGTCGACCAGGCGCAGGTCGCCTCCGCCCGGCAGCAGGTCGACAACGCCGAGACGACGCTCGCCAACGCCAAGGAGGCGCTGGCCGGGACGACGCTCACCGCGACCACCGACGGCACCGTCGCCTCGATCTCCGGCAAGGTCGGCGACACCGTCTCCGGCACCGGCTCCTCCGGCTCGTCCGCGTCCGGCGGCTCCTCCTCGTCCGGCACCAAGACCGGTACCGGCAGCACCGGTTCGAGCACCACCCCGTCCGGCTTCATCGTGCTGACCAACCCGTCCGGGATGGAGGTCACCGCGAACTTCTCCGAGCTGGACTCGCTCAAGCTGAAGAAGGGCCAGCCGGCCACCGTCACCCTGAACGCGCAGTCCGACACCAAGCTGGACGCCACCGTGCTGTCGGTCAGCTCGCTGCCCTCCAGCTCCACCAACGGGGCCGTGCAGTACGGCGCGACGCTGCAGATCAGCGGCGACACCGCCGGCCTGCGCACCGGCCTGAGCGCCACCATCTCGGTGACCACCGGCTCCGCCGAGAACGCCCTGTCGGTGCCGACCGCGGCCCTCCAGGGCACCGGCGCCACCCGCACCGCGACGGTGGTGCACGACGACGGCTCCACCGAGCGGGTGCAGGTCGCCGTCGGCATCGAGGGCGACAGCACCGTGCAGGTCACCGAGGGCCTGACCGAGGGCGAGAAGGTCGAACTGGCCTCCACCACCGCGGGCACCGGCAACGGCTTCCCGTCCGGCCAGTTCCCCGGCCTGAACGGCGGCGCGGGCGGCTTCGGCGGCGGCACGGGCGGCTTCGGCGGCACCGGCGGAGGCAGCCGCGGCGGCGCCGGAGGCACCCGCTGATGCGCACCGCCAAGCCCCCGGTGATCCAGATCCGCCGGGTCACCAAGTCGTACGGCCACGGCGACGCCGTCGTGCACGCCCTGCGCGGCCCGCTGACCGGCGGCGGCGAGCCGCTCGGCGTGGACCTGGACATCGCGGAGGGCGACTACGTCGCGGTGATGGGCTCCTCCGGCTCCGGCAAGTCGACCCTGATGAACATCCTGGGCTGCCTGGACGTGCCCACCTCCGGCCGCTACCTGCTGGACGGCACCGACGTCGGCCACCTGGACGAGGGCCAGCTCGCGCTGGTCCGCAACCGCAAGATCGGCTTCGTGTTCCAGTCCTTCAACCTGGTGCCCCGCACCACCGCGCTGGCCCAGGTCGAACTGCCGCTGGCCTACGCGGGCGTGCGGGCCGCCGAGCGGCGCCGCCGGGCGATGGCCGCGCTCGGCCTGGTCGGCCTGGCCGACCGGGCCGGGCACAAGCCCAACCAGCTCTCCGGCGGCCAGCAGCAGCGCGTCGCGGTGGCCCGGGCGCTGGTCACCGCGCCCGCGATGCTGCTCGCCGACGAGCCCACCGGCAACCTCGACAGCCGTTCCACCGGGGAGGTGCTGGGCATCATCGACGGACTCAACGCGCGCGGCCGCACCGTGGTGGTGATCACCCACGAGGACGAGGTCGCGCTGCACGCCAAGCGGGTCGTCCGGCTGGTCGACGGCGCGATCGTCTCGGACGTCCGGCAGGCCCCGGTCGACGGCCCGCCGCCGGCCCCGGCCGCCGCCGCGGGGGTGGTCGCGTGATCGCCTGGCAGATGCTCCGCTTCGCGGTGGCCGGCCTGGCCGCCAACAAGGTCCGCTCCGCGCTGACCATGCTCGGCGTGCTGATCGGCGTGGCCTCGGTGATCCTGCTGCTCGCGGTCGGCAACGGCTCCTCGGTGGCGGTCAAGGAGTCGATCACCTCGCTCGGCACCAACTCGCTGACCGTCTCCTCCGCCGCCTCGCGCGGCTCGGCGACCGCGGCCAAGAAGCTCACCGTGGAGGACGCCAAGGCGCTCGCCTCGGCCACCGACGCCCCGTCCATCAAGTCGGTCGCCCCGGTGGTCACCACCAGCGGCACCGCGCTGTACGGGAACGTCTCGTACCAGCCCGGGCAGATCGTCGGCACCTACCCCGCCTACTTCGAGACCTCCAACCTGAAGGTCGACCGGGGCGACTACTTCTCCGCCGACGACGTGCTGAACTCCCGCAAGGTCGCGGTGCTCGGCTCGACCACCGCCAGGGAGCTGTTCGCCGCCGAGGACCCGGTCGGCAAGAAGATCACCATCGGCGGCACCCCGTTCACCGTGGTCGGCGTGCTGCGGACCAAGGGCTCCACCGGCTTCAACGACCCCGACGACGTGGTGATCGCCCCGCTGCCGACCGTGCAGAACGCCTTCACCGGCTTCGGCTCGGTCAACCAGATCCTGGTGCAGGCGTCCTCGGCCGACGCCACCACCGAGGCGCAGTCCGACATCACCCGGATCCTGATGGGCACCCACGCCGTCAAGGACGCCGCCAAGGCCGACTTCCGGATCAGCAACCAGACCTCGCTGCTGAGCGCCCGCGAGTCCACCACCAAGACCTTCACCGTCCTGCTCGGCGCGGTCGCCGCGATCTCGCTGCTGGTCGGCGGCATCGGCATCACCAACATCATGCTGGTGACCGTCACCGAGCGGACCAAGGAGATCGGCATCCGCAAGGCGCTCGGCGCGCCCCGCGCGGTCATCCTCGGCCAGTTCCTCGCCGAGTCCACCCTGCTGTCGGTGATCGGCGCCGGCCTGGGCGTGCTCGCGGGCGTCGTCGGCTCGCACTTCTCGGTGGTCGGCATCGAGCCGGTGGTGATCCCCGAGTCGGTGCTCGGCGCGTTCGGCATCGCCGTCGCCATCGGACTGTTCTTCGGCAGCTACCCCGCCAACCGGGCCGCCTCGCTGCGCCCGATCGACGCCCTCCGGCACGAGTAGAAGGAGACCCCCGTGTCTGACGACCAGGAGCTGCTGGCCACCGCGCCGGACGCCCGCGACATCACCGCCGAGCTGGCCGCGCCGCCGCGCCGCAAGCTCCCCTGGCCGACGCTGGTGCTGGCCGGCTGCGTCATCGCGGTGCTCTCCTTCGCGGGCGGCGTCTGGTACCAGAAGGACGACGGCACCGGTGCCACCGGCAACCGGGCCGGCGCCCCGAACTCGGGCCAGCGGTTCCCCGGCGGCACCCGCGGCGGCTACGGCGGTTACGGCGGCCAGACCGGCGGCGCCGGGGGCGGCCAGGCCCCCGGCGGTGCGGCGGGCGGCTTCACCCGCGGCACCGTGAAGTCGGTGGACGGCAGCACCGTGTACCTGACCGAGGCGAACGGCACCACCGTCAAGATCACCACCGGTGACTCGACCAAGGTCACCACCACCAAGGAGGGCAAGGTCGGCGACCTGCAGCCCGGCCAGACCGTCACCGTGGTGGGCAGCAAGGCCGGGGACGGCTCCTACAGCGCCACCCAGCTCACCGAGGGCGGCGCCCCGGGCGGCTTCGGCGGCCGCAGCGGCGGGAACGGCGGCAGCGGCGGGAGCGGGGCCGGCGCGGGTACCGGTTCGGGCACGACCGGATGACTAATCCAATCTTCATTCCCGTTGCGTAGCCTGCCCGGGCTAGGGTCTGTCCGACAGTGTTCCGTCGGGTGCGCCCCGGCGGGCGCCGTCGGACAGACCCCGTGGTGTCCGGGGTGGCCCATTCGTCCGGCCGGGAGGCGGAGCAAACGTGTCAGGCGCAGTGCAGTCGAACCCGGCCGCGGCGACCCAGGTCGGCGGCGAGCCCTTCCTCCTGGTCGTGGACGACGAACCGAACATCCGCGAGCTGCTCTCGGCCAGCCTGCGCTTCTCCGGCTTCCGGGTGGCCTCCGCCGCCACCGGCCAGGAGGCCCTGGACGCGGTCGCCGCCGAGCGCCCCGACCTGGTCGTGCTGGACGTGATGCTGCCCGACCTGGACGGCTTCACCGTGGTGCAGCGGCTGCGCGACCAGACCCAGTGGCCGCAGAGCCCCGAGCACGTCCCGGTGCTGTTCCTGACCGCCAAGGACGGCACCGGCGACAAGGTGCAGGGCCTGGCGGTCGGCGCCGACGACTACGTCACCAAGCCGTTCAGCCTGGAGGAGCTGATCGCCCGGATCCGGGCGATCCTGCGCCGGGCCGGCGGCCCCGCCGACGACGGCCGCCTGGTGGTGGCCGACCTCACCCTGGACCCGACCGCGCACGAGGTCACCCGCGGCGGCTCCCCGGTCTCGCTGTCGCCCACCGAGTTCAAGCTGCTGCACTACCTGATGGCCAACGTCGGCCGGGTGGTCTCCAAGGCGCAGATCCTCGACCACGTGTGGGCGTACGACTTCGGCGGCGACCTGTCCATCGTCGAGTCGTACATCTCCTACCTGCGCCGCAAGCTCGACTCCGGCCCGGCGCACGGCCCCAAGCTGATCCACACGGTGCGCGGCATCGGCTACGCGCTGCGCCGCCCGCCGAACGGCTGAGGTGGCCCGCTTCTCGCTGCGGGTGCGCCTGCTGGTGCTCGCGCTGCTGCTGGTCACCACCGGCCTGGTGGTGAGCGACACCCTGGTGCTGGGCACCGTCCGCGGGCAGTTGGTGGACCGCGCCGACGAGCAACTCGACCGCTTCGCCGAGCCGCTGTCGCGCCGCGCGCCGTCCAAGCAGAGCACCAGCTCGGTGTTCAGCAGCACCCAGACCGTCGGCCGCCGCTCCGGCCAGGGCCTGCCCAGCGAGTACGTGGTGCGCTACCTGGCCGAGGACGGTTCGGTGCTGTCGGTGATCCGGCAGCCGCTGAACGAGACCGACCCGGACCCGCAGCTGCCCGCGCTGGACCGCAAGGGGCTGGTCGAGCGGCTGGACGAGCCGTTCACCGCCGCCGGGCCGCGCGGCACCGAGTGGCGCTCGCTGGTGCTGTCGCTGCAGCGCGGCGCGGCGGGCGACCCGGCCGTGCCCAAGTACGTGCAGGTCGCGGTGCCGCTGGCGGAGCTGCAGTCCACCATCTCGCACCTGCGCACCACCTTCCTGAGCATCGGCGCCGCCGTGCTGGTCGGCATCGCGGGCCTGGGCGCGCTCGCCGTGCGGGCCGGGCTGCGCCCGCTGCGCCAGTTGGAGGCGGGCGCCCAGCGGATCGCCGACGGCGACCTGTCGTACCGGATGCCGGAGCTGCCGGTGCGCACCGAGGCGGGCCGGCTGTCCGCGGCGCTGAACGGGATGCTCACCCACATCGAGACGGCGTTCGCCGCCCGGGCCGCCTCCGAGCGGCGGATGCGCCGCTTCGTCGCGGACGCCTCGCACGAGCTGCGCACCCCGCTGGCGGGCATCCGGGGCTTCGCCGAGCTGCACCGGATGGGCGCGCTGCAGGACGTGGACCGGGCGATGGACCGGATCGAGTCGGAGGCGGTGCGCCTCGGCGCGCTGGTCGAGGACCTGCTGCTGCTGGCCCGCCTGGACGAGGAGCGCCCGCTCAACCTGGCCCCGATGGACCTGCGCACGCTGGCCGCCGACGCCCTGCACGACCTGACCGCGCTGGACCCGGGCCGCCCGGTCGCGCTGACCGGCCCGGGCGGCGAGGGGTCCCCGCAGCCCGCCCCGGTGCTGGGCGACGAGGCCAGGCTGCGCCAGGTGGTGACCAACCTGGTGGGCAACGCGGTCAAGCACACCCCGCCCGGTACGGCGGTGCGGATCGGCGTGGGCCGGGCGGACGGCGGCTGCCTGCTGGAGGTCGCCGACCGGGGCCCGGGCCTGACCGAGGAGCAGGCCGCCCTGGTGTTCGAGCGCTTCTACCGGTCGGACGCCTCGCGCAGCCGCCGGGCCGGCGAGAGCGGGGGATCGGGCCTGGGCCTGGCCATCGCCAGCGCCCTGGTGTCGGCGCACGGCGGCGAGCTGACCCTGCGCACCGCGCCGGGCGACGGCGCGGCCTTCCGGCTCTCGCTGCCGCACCAGCGCTGAGGGGCCGTCACCCGGGTCGCTGTCAAGCGCCGTTCGGTACACCCGGGCCGCCCGGGTGCCGCTTGTGAGCGACCGGCCGGGCGCCGGATCATCGACGTGTTCCAGAACACCCACCCCAGCGCCACCGCACCGATAAGCATCATGGATACTTTCCTTGTGAACGTGTTCACGTTCACAAGCGGACAAGCTTGGGACGGTTCGGCACGCTTGCGTACTGGATCTCCCCTTTGTCCGGCACGTGGCACAACCCCCTGTGAGAGAGGGCGCAGTGGACCTAGCAGTCGCGCACGAGACCATCTCGCGATGGCAGTTCGGCATCACCACCGTCTACCACTTCCTCTTCGTGCCCCTCACGATCAGCCTGGCCTCGATCGTGGCCGGTCTGCAGACCGCCTGGGTGCGCACGGGCAAGGAGAAGTACTTCCACGCCACCAAGTTCTGGGGCCGGCTCTTCCTGATCAACATCGCCATGGGCGTGGTCACCGGCATCGTCCAGGAGTTCCAGTTCGGCATGAACTGGTCCGACTACTCCCGCTTCGTCGGTGACGTGTTCGGCGCCCCGCTGGCGATGGAGGCGCTGATCGCCTTCTTCTTCGAGTCCACCTTCATCGGCCTGTGGATCTTCGGCTGGGACCGGCTCCCGAAGAAGCTCCACCTGGCCTGCATCTGGCTGGTGGCGATCGGCACCGCGCTCTCCGCGTACTTCATCCTGGCCGCCAACTCCTGGATGCAGCACCCGGTCGGCTACCGGATCGACCCGGCCACCGGCAAGGCCCAGCTCACCGACATCGTCCGGGTGTTGACCCAGAACACCGCCCTGGTGCAGGTCTTCCACACCCTCACCGCCGCCTTCCTCACCGGCGGCGCCTTCGTGGTCGGCATCGCCAGCTACCACCTGTGGCGGGCCAAGCGGGGCAAGCAGCCCGACCGGCGCAAGACCGCCGCGATGCGCACCTCGCTGCGGGTCGGCCTGGCCATCGCCGCGGTGGCCGGCCTCGGCGTCGCGATCAGCGGCGACACCCTCGGCAAGGTGATGTTCGAGCAGCAGCCGATGAAGATGGCCGCCGCCGAGGCCCTGTGGGACACCCAGGCGCCCGCCCCGTTCTCGGTGTTCGCCGTCGGCGACGTCTCCGAGGGCCGCAACTCGGTCGAGCTGGAGGTCCCCGGGATACTGTCCTTCCTCGCCCACAGCGACTTCTCCTCCTCGGTGCCCGGCATCAACGACACCGCGGCGGCCGAGGCCGCCCAGCACGGCGGGCAGCCGGACGACTACATCCCCGACATCTTCGTCACCTACTGGGGATTCCGGCTGATGATCGGCTTCGGCATGACGTCCTTCGCCGCCGCGCTGATCGGCCTGTGGACCACCCGCCGCCGGTTCTGGCTCGCCCCCGAGCACCGCACCGCCGAGGACGAGCCGCCGAAGCTGATGCTCACCAGGAAGCGCGAGATGAGCGTCTTCTTCACCCGGTGGAGCTGGCGGATCGGCATCCTCACCATGGGCTTCCCGCTGCTCGCCAACAGCTTCGGCTGGATCTTCACCGAGATGGGCCGCCAGCCCTGGGTGGTGTTCGGCCTGATGCGCACCAGCGACGCGGTCTCCCCCAACGTCACCGTCGGCACCCAGGTGGTCGGCCTGGCCACGCTGACCGCGCTGTACGCGGTCCTCGCCGTCATCGAGGTCGGGCTGCTCGCCAAGTACGCCGCCGCCGGGCCCGACACCGACGAGCAGCCGCCGGCCAAGGACCCGACCCTGCGCGGCCCCTCCGACGACGAGGACGCCGACCAGCCCCTCGCCTTCGCGTACTGAGGACGGATCACATGCACCTGCACGACCTCTGGTTCATCCTGATCGCCGTCCTGTGGACCGGCTACTTCTTCCTGGAGGGCTTCGACTTCGGCATCGGCGTCCTCACCCGGCTGCTGGCCCGGGACACCGCCGAGCGGCGCGTCCTGATCAACACCATCGGCCCGGTCTGGGACGGCAACGAGGTGTGGCTGCTCACCGCCGGCGGCGCCACCTTCGCCGCCTTCCCCGACTGGTACGCCACCCTGTTCAGCGGCTTCTTCGTCCCGCTGCTGCTGATCCTGGTCTGCCTGATCGTCCGCGGCGTCTCCTTCGAGTACCGGCACCAGCGCAGCGGCGAGCGCTGGCAGCGCAACTGGGAGCTGGCGATCTTCTGGACCTCGCTGCTGCCCGCCTTCCTGTGGGGCGTCGCCTTCGGCAACGTCGTGCGCGGCGTCGACATCGACCAGGACAAGAACTACGTCGGCACCCTCTGGGACCTGCTCAACCCGTACGCGCTGCTCGGCGGGCTCACCACCCTGGTGCTGTTCACCTTCCACGGCGCGGTGTTCGCCTCGCTCAAGACCAGCGGCGAGATCCGGGTCCGGGCCCGCGCCCAGGCCACCGCGCTCGGCCTGGCCACCGCCGTGCTCGCGCTGGTCTTCCTGGTCTGGACGCAGGCGCACTCCGGCAACGGCTGGAGCCTGGCCGCGCTGGTCGTCGCCGTCCTCGCCCTGCTCGGCGCGCTCGGCGCCAACCGGCTGGCCCGCGAGGGCTGGGCGTTCGCGCTCAGCGGCCTGACCGTCGCGGCCGCCGTCGGCATGCTCTTCCTGTCGCTGTTCCCCGACGTGATGCCCTCCACGCTCGACCCCGACTGGTCGCTGACCGTCACCAACGCCTCGTCCTCGCCCTACACGCTCAAGGTGATGACGGTCGTCGCGGTGGTCTTCACCCCGCTCGTGCTGCTCTACCAGGGCTGGACGTACTGGGTCTTCCGCCGCCGGATCGGCGTCCAGCACATTCCCGCCGCGCACCACTGACACGGACAGGAGCAGCACAGATGGACGGCCGGCAGCGGATGCGACCGATCGACCCCCGGCTGCTGGCGCACGCCCGCACCACCCGCGCCTTCCTCGCCGGCTCCGTCCTCCTCGGCGGGGCGGGCGCGGTGCTGCTGGTGGTGCAGGCCGCGCTGATCGCCTCGCTGGTGGTCGACGGCTTCCAGCACGGCCGATCCGGGATGTGGGGGCAACTGCTCGGCCTGGCCGCGGTCTCGCTCGGCCGGGCCCTGGTCGCCTGGCTCACCGAACTCACCGCGCACCGCTCGGTGGCCGCCGTCAAGTCCGCGCTGCGCCGCCGGCTGCTCGGCCACGCCACCGCGCTCGGCCCGGGCTACCTCACCGGCCGCCGCACCGGCGACCTCGCCACCCTCGCCACCCGCGGCGTCGACGCGCTCGACGACTACTTCGCCCGCTACCTGCCGCAACTGGCCCTGGCCGTGGTCGTCCCGCTGGTCGTGCTGGCCCGGATCCTCGGCGCCGACTGGGAGTCCGCCGCGATCGTCTGCGTGACGCTGCCGCTGATCCCGCTCTTCATGATCCTGATCGGCCACGCCACCCAGGCCCGCACCGACCGCCAGTTCGCCGGGCTCGCCCGGCTCTCCCACCACTTCCTCGACGTGGTCGCCGGACTGCCCACCCTGAAGGTCTTCGGCCGGGCCCGCGCCCAGGCCCGGGCGATCGGCCGGATCACCGAGGACCACCGGCGCGCCACCCTGCGCACCCTGCGCCTGGCCTTCGTCTCCTCCTTCGCGCTGGAACTGCTCTCCACCCTCTCGGTCGCCCTGGTCGCCGTCTCGATCGGCTTCCGGCTGGTGAACGGCACCCTCGACCTGGAGACCGGCCTGCTGGTGCTCGTCCTCGCCCCCGAGGTGTACCTGCCGATCCGCCAGGTCGGCGCGCTCTACCACTCCAGCGCGGAGGGACTGGCCGCCGCCGGGCGGATCTTCGAGGTGCTGGAGACCCCGCTGCCGGCGAACGGCACCCGGCCCGCCCCGGCCGGCGCCGACCTCCGGGTCGAGGACCTGACGGTGCGCCACCCCGGACGCGGCGGCGAGACGCTGTCGGGGTTCTCGATGGTCGTCCCGGCCGGGCGCACCACCGTCCTCACCGGCCCCAGCGGCGCCGGCAAGACCACCCTGGCCGGCGCCCTGCTCGGCTTCGTCCGCCCCGACGGCGGGCGGGTCCTGCTCGGCGGGCAGGACCTCGCCGGGACCGACCTGGCGAGCTGGCACGCGCAGGTCGCCTGGGTCCCGCAGCACCCGCACCTGTTCGCCGGGACGGTCGCCGAGAACGTCCGCCTGGCCCGCCCCGACGCCACCGACGCCCAGCTCGCCGACGCCCTGGCCGCCGCGCACGTCGACTTCACCACCCCCGGCACCCGCCTCGCCGAGAACGGCCACGGCCTCTCGGCCGGCCAGCGCCAGCGCCTCGCCCTGGCCCGCGCCCTGCTCGCCGACCGCCCCGTCCTGATCCTCGACGAACCCACCGCCCACCTCGACCCGGTGACGGAGGCCGCGCTCCTCGACACCCTGCGCGTCCTCGACCGCACCGTCCTCCTGATCACCCACCGCCCGGCCCTCACCGCCCTCGCCGACCACCACGTCCACCTGCCGGGGGCGGCGGCTCCCGTCGCGCGGCCCGCCGCCGCGCCCCGGCCGGGGCACGGGGAACCGCGCGAACCGGAAGGGGACGCCCCCCGGGCCCGGTACGACGACGACCCGCCGCCCGAAGGGGCCGCCCGGCGGCGCGTCCCCCGGTTCTGGCTCGCCGTGGTGCTGGGCGCCCTCGCGCTCGGCTGCGCCGTCGCGCTGATGGGCACGTCCGGCTGGCTGATCTCGCGGGCCTCGCAGATGCCGCCGGTGCTGTACCTGATGGTCGCGGTGACCTCGGTGCGGGCGTTCGGCATCGGGCGGAGCGTGTTCCGGTACGCGGAGCGGCTGGTGGCGCACGACGCGGTGCTGAGGGCGCTGGGCGGGGTGCGGACGGCCGTCTACCGGAGGCTGGAGCGGCTGGCCCCGGCCGGGCTGCCGCAGTTCCGGCGGGGCGACCTGCTGTCCCGGCTGGTCGCGGACGTGGACGCGGTGCAGGACTTCCACCTGCGCTGGCGGCTGCCGGCCGCCGTCGCCGCCGTGGTCTCGCTGGGCGCCTCGGCCCTGCTGGCGCTCTTCCTGCCGTCGGCCGGCCTAGTGCTGGCGCTGGGCCTGCTGCTGGCGGGCGCGGCCGTCCCGGCGCTGGAGCGGTGGATCTCCGGCCGGACGGAGCGCCGGCACGCGCCCGCCCGCGGCGAGCTGGCGACCGCGGTGGTCGACACCCTGACCGGCACCGCCGAACTGACCGTGGCGGGCGCGCTGCCGCGCCGGCTGGGCGCGGCGGCGGAGGCGGACGGGGCGCTGACCCGGCTGGCGGCCCGCTCGGCCGCCGCGGGCGGCCTCTCGGCCGGCCTGGTGGCGCTGGTGTCGGGCCTGACGGTGGTCGCGGCCTCGGCGGTCGGGGTGCGCGCGGTGGCCTCGGGCGCGCTGCCGGGGGTGTGCCTGGCGGTGGTGGTGCTGACGCCGCTGGCCGCGTTCGAGGCGGTGGCGGGCATGCCGCTCGCGGTGCGCCACCGGGAGCGGGCCCGGGCCGCCCGGGAGCGGCTGGAGCAGGTGCTGGCCGCGCCGCTGCCGGTCCGCGAGCCGGACGCGCCGAAGCCGCTGCCGCCCGTCCGGCTGCCGATCACCGTGGACGGCCTGACCGTGCGCTGGCCGGGCGCCGAGCGGGACGCGCTGTGCGGCGTCGGCCTGGAGCTGGCGGCCGGGCGGCGGATCGCGGTGGTCGGGGCGTCCGGTTCGGGCAAGACCACGCTGGCGCAGGCGCTGCTGCGGTTCGTCGAGCCGTCGGCCGGGGCGGTGCGGCTGGCGGACGGGACGGACACCCGGGAGCTGGCGGGCGAGGACGTCCGCCGGGTGGTCGGGCTGTGCGCGCAGGACGCGCACGTCTTCGACAGCTCGGTGCGGGAGAACCTGCGCCTGGCCCGTCCGGACGCCGACGAGGACGCGCTGCGGGCGGCGCTGGCCGGGGCCCGGCTGCTGGAGTGGGTGGACGGCCTGCCGGAGGGCCTGGACACCATGGTCGGCGAGCACGGGGCCCGGCTGTCGGGCGGCCAGCGCCAGCGCCTGGCACTGGCCCGGGCGCTGCTCGCGGACTTCCCGGTGCTGGTGCTGGACGAGCCGGCCGAGCACCTGGACGTCCCCACCGCCGACGCGCTGACGGCCGACCTGCTGGCGGCCACCGCGGGCCGCACCACGCTGCTGATCACCCACCGGCTGGCCGGCCTGGACGACGCCGACGTGGACGAGGTGCTGGTGCTGGACGCCGGCCGGGTGGTCGAGCGCGGCCGCTGGTCGGAGCTGGCGGCCCGGCCGGGCGGCCGGCTGGCGGCGATGGTCGAACAGGAACGGGCGGGCGAACAGGGCCGGGCGGGCGAGCGGGTGCCGGTCTGAGCGCACGGGTGCCGGTCTGAGCGCTCGGGTGTCGCCGTCCCGGGGAACCGGGCAAACCGTGACAGACGTGCACACTGGTCGCATGCAGACGCCGGAGGAGCCGACCGCCGAGGGCGGCCGGCCGCGCATCCCCGAGATCTCCTCGCTCGGGCTGGACACCCTGGTCACCGAGGTCTCCGAACGGCTGCAGTCGGCCGCCGCGGTGACCGACCGGATGCAGCGGCTGCTGGAGGCGGTGGTGTCGGTCGGCGCGGGCCTGGACCCGCACGCCACCTTGCAGCGGATCGCGGCGGGCGCGGCCGAACTGGTGGACGCGAAGTACGCGGCGATGGGCGTGGTGAACCCGAACGGCAGCGGCCTGTCGGACTTCATCCACATCGGCATCGACAACACGACGGCGGCCGAGATCGGCCACCTGCCGACCGGCCGGGGCATCCTGGGCGCGCTGATCGACGACCCGCGCCCGCTGCGGCTGACCGACCTGTCCACCGACCCGCGCTCGGTCGGCTTCCCGGCCCACCACCCGCCGATGGTCTCCTTCCTGGGGGTGCCGATCCGGGTCCGCGGCGAGGTGTTCGGCAACCTGTACCTGACCGAGAAGAAGGGCGGCGGCGCGTTCACGCCCGAGGACGAACAGGTGGTGCTGGCGCTCGGCGCGGCGGCGGGCGTGGCGATCGAGAACTCGCGGCTGTACGCGCAGGGCCGCCGCCGCGAGCGCTGGATCACCGGCGCGGCCGCGGTCACCACCTCGCTGCTGTCCACCGACGAGGCGCAGATCGCGCTGACGGTCGCCGCCGAGCAGGTCCGCGAACTGGCCGAGGGCGCGCTGGGCATGATCCTGCTGCCGGCCGGCGAGGACCGGATGCGGGTGGCGCACGCCTCCGGCGAGCGGGCCGACCACCTGACCGGCGAGCTGCTCCCGGAGGACGGCTTCGCGTCCCGGCTGCTGGCCGGCGAGGCGGTCTACCTGGACGACCTGGCGACCGCCGCGGAGACCTCGTCCGACGCCCAGTTCGACCGGCTGGCACGGGAGTTCGGCCCGGCGATGGCGGTGCCGATGGTCTCCGCGGGCCGGGTGCTGGGCGCGCTGTGCGTGTGGCGCGAGGCCGGCACGCTGCCGTTCACCGACACCGAGCGGCAGCTCTCCCAGACCTTCGCCTCGCAGGCCGCGCTGGCCCTGCGGCTGGCCGAGTACCAGCGCAACCAGCAGCGCCTGGCGGTCTTCCAGGACCGCGACCGGATCGCCCGCGACCTGCACGACCTGGTCATCCAGCGGCTGTTCGCCACCGGCATGATGCTGGAGTCGGCCGCCCGCCGGGCCGTCGTCCCCGAGGTGCAGGAGCGGATCGGGCAGGCCGTGGACGAGCTGGACGCCACCATCCAGGAGGTCCGCACCACCATCTACGCGCTCCAGCACGGCGACACCGACGACCGGCCGGACACCCTGCGCACCCGGGTGCTGCGCGAGGGCAGCCAGGCCGCGGCGGCCCTCGGCTTCAAGCCCACCATCACCTTCGCCGGCCCGGTGGAGAGCCTGGTGGGCGAGAGGACCTCCCGCCAGCTGCTGGCCGCGCTGCGCGAGATGCTCTCCAACACGGCCCGGCACGCCCGCGCCTCCCGGGTCGCCGTCGAACTGGACGCCACCGTCCACCTCGGCGAGGACGGACGCCCGCTCTCCCCCTCGCCCAGCCGCACCGGCCCGCCCGGCGTGCTGCTCACCGTCACCGACGACGGCGTCGGCATCCCCGACGGCGGCCGCCGCTCCGGCCTGCGCAACCTGACCCGCCGCGCCGAGGCCCTGGGCGGCGACGCCTGGCACGAGGGCGGCCCGCACGGCAAGGGCACCCGGGTCCGCTGGACCGCCCGGCTCTGACCGGCCGGCTCCGACGACGGCGGCCCGGCCGTTACGCCGGGCCGGGACGGGGAAGGCGCGGCGCATGGGAGAGATCAGGGTCGGTGCGTGCTCCTGGACGGACAAGGAGCTCGTGGCCAGTGGCTGGTACCCGGCGGGCCACCGGGACGCCGAGGGCAGGCTGCGCCACTACGCGTCGAGGTTCCCGCTGGTCGAGGTCGACGCCACGTACTACGGGCTGCCCAGCACCCGCAACAGCACCCTGTGGGCCGAGCGCACGCCCGCCGGCTTCCGCTTCGACGTGAAGGCGTTCTCGCTGCTCACCGGCCACCCCACCCGGGCCGCCGCGCTGCCCGCCGACCTGCGGGCGGCGCGGAGGGACGACCCGGGGCTGCTGGACGAGGTGTGGGCCCGGTTCAGCGGCGCCCTCGAACCCCTGCGCGCGGCCGACCGGCTCGGCGCCCTGCTCTTCCAGTTCCCGCCGCGGCTGGCCCCGGGCGGCCCGGCCCGGGCGCTGCTGCGCGCCTGCCGGGAGCGCGCCGCCGGGTGGCCGCTGGCGGTGGAGTTCCGCCACCCCGACTGGTGGCGGCCCGACCTCGCCGCCGACACCCGCGCCCTGCTGGCCGAACTGGACGCGGCCGCGGTGGCCGTGGACACCGCCCAGGGCCTGCCCACCTCCATGCCGCCGGTCGCCCCGGTCACCTCCCCGGACCTCGCGGTGGTCCGCCTGCACGGCCGCAACCCGGCCTGGGGCACCGGCTCGAAGGAGGACCGCTTCCGCCACGACTACACGCCCGAGGAGCTCGCCCCCTGGGTGGAGCGCGTCCGCGCGATGGCCGAGCGGGCCCGCGAGGTGCACGTGCTCTTCAACAACTGCTGCGCCGACGCCGCCGTCCGGGCCGCCGAGACGATGACCGGCCTGCTGGGGACCGACCCGGACGTGGTCAGAGCAGGGACTCGATGACCGCCGCGACGCCGTCCTGCTCGTTGCTGACGGTGTGCCGCGCGACGGCGGCGAGCACCAGCGGGTGGGCGTTGGCGACGGCGTAGGACTGGCCGGCCCAGGCGAGCATCTCCAGGTCGTTGGGCATGTCGCCGAAGGCCACCACCTCGTCGGCGCCGATGCCCTGCTGGGCGCACCAGCGGGCCAGGCTGCTGGCCTTGGTGACGCCGGGGGCGCTGATCTCCACCAGCGGGATCGGGCTGGAGCGGGTCACCTCGGCGAGCGGGCCGACGGCGGCCCGGGCCCGGCCCAGGAACTCGTCGGGGGAGAGGTCGGGGTGCTTGCCGAGCAGCTTGAACAGGCCGTCGATCCGCCCGGCGGCGAGCAGCTCGGCGGCGGTGCCCACCGGGTGCTCCAGGTCGGACTCCCACATCACCACGTTGTACTCCGGCTCCCGGGCGAAGCCGCCGGGGAACTCGAACGCGAAGGCGGTGCCGGGCAGTTCGGTCTGCAGCCGGTCCACCACGGTGAGCGTCCCGGCCGGGTCGATCGGGTGGGTCTCCAGCAGCTCGCCGCGCCGGACGTCGACCACCGCGCCGCCGTTGGAGCAGATCGCCACGCCGTGACCGCCGATGTGCGGGCCGAGGTGCCGCATCCAGCGCGGCGGCCGCCCGGTGACGAACACCACCTGCACCCCGGCGGCCTCGGCGGCGGCCAGTGCGGCGGCCGTCCGGGCGGTCACCGTGCCGCCGGAGCACAGCAGCGTGCCGTCGAGGTCGGTGGCGATCAGGCGGGGGCGCGGGGAGGCGGTCATCCGTCCATCTTCGCGCACCCGCCGGGCGACCGGACCGGTCCGGTGCGGAACGGTCCGGTCGCCCGGTCGGTCAGGCCGCGACGTTCAGGGTGAGCGCCGCGGTGTGCAGCGCGCCGCCGGTCCGGAACTGCAGGAACAGCCGCCAGTCGCCGGCCTGCGGCAGTTCGGCGTGGAAGGCCAGGGTCGGGCCGCCGCCCGCGTTCTCGGCGGCCTCCGCCTCCGGGTGCAGGTGCGCGAACGCCTGGTCGCCGGCGTGGAAGGCGGTCAGGTGCGCGTACGTCCCCAGGTACGGCTCCAGGTCGGTGACCGGCTGCCCGTCCTTGCCGACCGTGACGGTCAGCCCGCCGGGCGCGCCGGCCTTCGGGGCGCCCGACACGGTCACCGTGTAGCCGTCCGCGGTGGTGCTCGCGGCGGCGGCCGGCAGCGGCACCGGGGCGTCCTGGCCGGGCACCGTCGCGGTGCGGCTGAGTACCAGGCCGGTGCCCGCGCCGGCGCCCGCGCCCGGGACGAAGGAGGCGTACATCCGCCAGTCGCCGGGCCGCAGGGCCGCCAGCGGGGCCGTCCAGGTGCCGTCCGGGGACATCACCGGGTGCAGGTGCTGGAAGCCGGACAGGTCGGAGCGGATCGCGTAGAAGTGCATCTCCTCGGTCTGCTCGGGCCGGTACGAGGTCAGCGCCCCGCCGTCCGGGCCGGTCACGGTGAACCGGTACTCGGTGCCGGACAGCGTGCCGTCCAGCCGGTAGCCGCCCCGCTCGGCGGCCAGGCCGTCGGCGCTGCCGCCCGTGCCGGCCGTGCCGTTCATGCCTTCCATGCCGTCCATGCCGTCCATGCCGTCCGGGTCGTGGCTCGTCCCGGCCGTGTCGTGGCCGGGGGCGGCGGAGACGGTGGGGGAGGCGGCGTGGTCCATGCCGTCCATGCCGTCGCTGCCGCAGGCGGCCAGTGCGAGGGAGAGCGCGGCGGCCGCGGCGGCGAGCAGGGTGCGGCGGCGGGTGGTGGTGGTGCGGGTCATCGGGGGTTCGCTCCGGGGTGCGCGCGCGGATGCGCGGTCGCGGACAGGACGCGGCGCCCGGCCGGCCGCGGACGTGCGGACCGGGCCGGGTGGCGCCCTCACCGGCGGGCGACGCAGACCCGGATCAGCAGTTCCCGCCCGCCGCCCGGCGGTGCCCGGCCGCCCCGCTCCGCGCCGGTGCACGGCGGCCCCGCGAGCGGCGGCTGCGGAAGGACGCCCGGCAGGGCCGCGCCCGGGGCGGGCAGCGGCAGCCGGTCGCGGGCCTGGGTGGAGACGCAGGCGGACGCCGGACTCCCGTGCCGCACCGGCGCGGTGGCGGTCGGGCGGCCGTCCCCGTGGGGGTCGTCCCCGTGGTGGCCGCGCCCGGCCGTCGGAGCGGTCATCGGAGCGGTCATCGGCGTGCTCGCGGGCGTGCCTGCGGGCGTGCTCGCGGGCGCGCTCGTGGACGTGTCGGCCGGCGTCGGCCGCGCGGGGTGGCAGCCGGTGGCGCTCGCCGGGCTGCCGTGCATCAGGAACAGCCCGAGCAGCAGGGCGCACAGCACCGCCCAGCGGGCGGCCGTCCGCCCGGCCGGTGCCGGGTCCGTGGCCCGCGCCGTCCGCTCCGTCACCCGCCCACCATACCCCCTCCCCGTATCGAACACCTGTCGCGACGGGTCGGGCGCGGGAGGACGGTCGGGGCCCGGCGCCGCCACCGGCACCGGTCCCCGACCGGGCGTCAACTCACTGGTCAGCCAAGGCCGTTGACCTTCTTGTACTCCAGCGCGTACGCCAGCTTGCCCGGCTTGGCGTCCGCGTACGGCTTGCTCAGCTTGTCGAACTCGCCCTTGTCGGCGGCCTTCCCGGCGTTCCACCGGTCCAGCGCGCCCAGGTCACCGGCGGTGAAGCCGCTGTCGACCGGGGCGGTCTTCGGCAGCGCGGTCATCACCTGGGTGGTGGACTTGACCGCGGCCAGGTATCCGGTCAGGTCGTTCCGGTCCCAGCCGGACAGGTCGACGCCGGAGCTGTCGCGGATCCAGCTGCCCCAGTAGAACTCCTGGAACGGCACCGAGTTCTGGGTGTAGCCGATGTCGCGGCCGAAGTAGAGCAGGCTGCGGTACCTGTCGTCCTGGAAGTTCGCCAGTCCGACCGAGGTCGGCAGCTTGTTGATCTTGACGGGGTTGCCCTCGGGGTCGCTCAGGTACACCCACTTGTGGGCCTGCATCTGCGCCCAGAAGTCCTTCCGGGTCAGGGTGCTCAGGTTGGCCAGCACCCGCAGCCGCACGTGCAGGTCGGCGCCGCCGTCCGGGGTCTCGTAGAACGAGGTCAGGGTGTGGTGGCCGTCGGTCAGGAACGGCTCCCCGCCGGGGCCGATCACCACGGTCTTCATCGCGGCGGTGCTCTCCGCGGTCTCGCCGCCCACCGGCAGCGCGCAGGTGAACGAGGACGGGTCGTCCAGCCGCGCGTCCGGCCGCACCGTGGCCGCCTCGACCCGGCCGTCCGCCTCGCACCAGTCGCTGAACTTCTTGTTCACCGCGTCCTTGCCCAGCGTGTAGCGGCCCAGTTTGTAGTACACCTCGTCGTAGCCCAGCGACGGCTGGGTCGGGTGCACGTCGCCGATCCGCACGTCCAGCAGCCGGCCCGGCTCGGCGCACAGGTACTGCGAGAACGGCGACTTGCGGTTGTCGTGGCCGCAGAACGACGGACGCTCACCCGGCGCCCCGGGCGCGGCGAACGCGGCCGGGGCGGTGGTGACGACGCCGGCCAGGGCCACGCCGACCGCCAGCAGCGGGACGGCGGACGGGACTCGGAAACGCATGGCACTCCCTGCGGGACGGCTGGATCTGGTCGGTGAGCGTGCCAGTCACCGGCCAACACCCGGAGTCGGTGCCGTGGACTCCCGGAGAACGCGGACGGACGATCCGCCGCCCCGCCCCGCCCCGCCCCGCCCCGTCCCTCACCCCAGCTGGGCCAACCCCTCGGTGGCGATCTTCTCGAACACGGCGAGGTCGCTCTCGAAGATCGAGTCGGGAACCGGCCAGTGCACCACCAGCTCGGTGATCCCCAACTCCCGGTACCGGCCCGCCCAGTCGACGAACGCGTCCACCGACCGCAGCGGCTTCTCCGCCGTCGACCCCTGCAGCAGCACCTTCTCCAGCTCGCCGACGTCCCGCCCGGCCGCCTCGCAGGCCGCCGTCAGCTTCCCGATCTGCCGGGCGATCACCTCGGGAGCCTGCTCCACCGGCACGTCCGCCGGCCCGCGCGGATCCCCGTACGTCACCCAGCCCTGCCCGTACTCCGCCGCCAGCCGCAGCCCGCGCGGCCCCGTCGCCGCCACGTAGAACGGCACCCGCGGCGACTGCACGCAACCGGGAACGTTGCGCACCTCCACCGCCGAGTAGTACTCCCCCTCCCGCGTCGTGGCGCCGTTGCGCAGCAACTCGTCCAGCAGCCCCGTGAACTCCCCGAACCGGGCCGCCCGCTCCTTCGCCGACCACGCCTCCTGCCCCATCGCCGTCGCGTCGAACCCGACCCCGCCGGCCCCGATCCCCAGCGTCAGCCGCCCGCCCGACACGTCGTCCAGCGTGATCAACTCCTTCGCCAGCGTCACCGGATGCCGGAAGTTCGGCGAGGTCACCAGCGTCCCGAGCCTGATCCGCTCCGTCGCGCACGCCGCCGCCGTCAGCGTCGGGACCGACCCGAACCAGGGCTCGTCCCGGAAGCTCCGCCAGCTCAGGTGGTCGTACGTGTAGGCGGCGTGGAAGCCGAACTCCTCGGCCCGCCGCCACACCTGCTGCCCCTCGCTCCACCGGTGGATGGGGAGGATCACCGTGCTCAGTCGCATACGGGCGACCCTACGTGCAAGGCTGACCGCCGACATCCTCACACACCATGTACTACAGTTTTCCCATGACTGCACCGCGCTCCGGCAAGACACGAGTCACCAGCGTCTCCCTGCGCGCCGAGACCTTGGAAGCCATTCGTGCCCGCGCCGGCAAGCAGGGCATCTCCTCCTACATCGAGGAGGCCGTGCAACGGCAACTCCAGCGCGAAGCCATCGACGAGTACATCGAGGCCGCCGAAGCCGATCACGGACCGGTGGACCCGGCGGAGGTGACGGCCAGGGCCGAGCGCATCCGTGCGCACCATGCCGCTCATCGCGCAGACTCCGCCCCGGCGGACGCCGCGTGAGCGGCACGCTCGTTCTCGACAGCGAGGCTCTCTCCAAGCTGTCCCGGCGGCACCGCGACATGACTGTGTGGTTGGACGTCGCCCGCACACTGGATCTTCTGGTGGTGACGAGCGCAGCCACTCTGGTGGAGGCGCGCGATCCCAAGGTGCCGCAGGCGGCGTTCGACCATGCGGTCTCCCTCGCCAAGGTGAGGCCCGTCACGGAGGAGATCGCGCGGGCGGCGAGCAAGCTGCTGACAGCTGAGGGGCTGCACGGCCACAAGTACGCCATCGACGCGATGCTCGCAGCCACCGCGCACGCGGAACACGGCGACGTGACCGTGGTGACCAGCGATGTCGATGATCTACGCCGCCTGTGCCACCGCCGCATCGCGGTCGAGCCCGTCTGACGTCTTCGCACCCAGTCGTTCGGCTTCCACAGTGCGATGTCGGCATTCGGTCCTGATGGCCCATCACCTCATGGCGCGAACATCGTTCTTTGGGGCTGGACTTGGCTTGCCGATGGCGTGGTCTATGCTCTTGTGCATCCGATTCGCGGAGACTCGGATGCACAGCGATGCCATGCGGGCCCGGGGGCCTTCGCCCTTGAAGGTGGACACGCGGTTGGTTGTCACGCGGCGAGCGTGAGTTTAGCTGTGTGGTGTCGTCGCTCGTATTCGTTCGGGCTGAGGTGGCCGTTGGCGGAGTGCCGGCGGCGGGTGTTGTAGCGGGTCAGCCAGGCGAAGACGGTCCTCCTGCAGGTGGCCGGGTCGCCATAGTCCCGGGCGCCCTGAAGGGTCTCGCGTTTCAGGGAGGCGTGGAAGCTCTCGCAGGCCGCGTTGTCCGCGCTGCTGCCGACCGCGCCCATCGAACGGGTGACACCCAGGTCCGAGCAGAGGCCGGCGAAGGCCCGGGAGGCGCATTGCACCCCGTGGTCGGAGTGGAACACCGCGCCGTCCAGGCCGCCGCGGGTCGCGGCCGCCATCCGCAGCGCGTCAGCGACCAGGGTCGTGCGCATGTGGTCGGCGATGGACCAGCCCACGACCTTACGGCTGAAGCAGTCCAGCACGGTCGCCAGGTAGAGGAACTCCCCGCCCGCCAGAGGCAGATACGTGATGTCGCCCATGTACTTGCGTCCCGGATCCGGGGCAGTGAAGTCCCGCTCGAACAGGTCTGGGACGACCGTCACGGCCGGGTCCGGGACGGTGGTGCGGATCCTTCTTCGCAGACGGATGCCGACGATGGAATAGGTCCGCATGACCCGGGCGACCCGCTTGTGGTTGACCCGGGTTCCGGTCTCATGTAGTTCCGCGGTCACCCTCGGCGAGCCGTAGGCGCCACCGGAGTCGGCGTGGATGCGGCGGATCTCTTCGGCCAGGACCTGGTCCTCGCGTCGGCGGACGGCTCTGGCGTCGGCGCCGTCCAGCCACTTGTAGTAGCTGGACCGGTTGACGTCCAGGACCTGGCACAGCCGCTTCACCTCGTAGGCGTCCCGGTGGTCGTGGACGAACTGGAAGCGGCTCACCAGTTCGTCTCGCCGGCGAAATACTTG